>CAIOAO010000093.1 GCA_903855985.1 uncultured Opitutia bacterium
GCTCGAAACTGAACCGGCAACGTCCCTCGAGCAGCAGGCAAAGTTCCGCGTGCCCGTGCGCGTGGTCCTCGTCGTAGAGCACCGGCGCAAACCGCATCTTGCGCCGCAAGTCCGTTGGCCGCGCCCCCCCCCACGGCCCCAGCACCCGCCCCGCGTCGAGTTTCCCCAACGCCACGACCAGGTCCTGCCCGAGCAAGCTCGCCAATGACACGCCAGCGTCGATACGCGCCACCCGCAGCTCAGGCAAAGGCATTTTTGACCACGAAACACACCAAATACACGAAACCCAGACCAAGGTCCGGGGGTAAGGATCCCCTTTCGTGTGTTTCGTGTATTTCGTGGTTACCCGATCGGAGGTGCCGCAGGTCGCAGTTGCCAATCGGCCATAAGCGATAACCAATATGGGTCTCCGCCATGTCCGCCGACCTCACCGAACTCTACCAGCAGGTCATCCTCGACCACAACCGCCGCCCCCGGAACCGCGGCCGCCTGCCGACCGCCAACCGCGTCGCCCACGGCGACAACCCGTCCTGCGGCGACCAGTGCAGCGTGTACCTCCAGCTCGAGGGCGACCGCATCAAGGACCTCTCCTTCGACGGCTCCGGCTGCGCCATCTCCCAGGCCAGCGCGTCGCTCATGACCACCCAGCTCAAGGGCAAGACCGCCGCCGAGGCGCAGGCGCTCTACGAACAGTTCCACGAGATCGTCACCACGGGCAACGCCCCCGACGAGATGAGCGACATCGGCGCCTTCGCCGGCGTGCACACCTTCCCCGCCCGCATCAAGTGCGCCACCCTCGGCTGGCACGCCGCCCTCAACGCCCTCAAGAGCGACCCGACCACGGTGACCACCGAGAGTCACAACGACTGACCGCCGCGCCATGCCGACCTGGAAAGACGTCCGCGCTGATTTTCCCATCCTGCACCAGCAGGTGAACGGCAAGCCGCTCGTCTACCTCGACAACGGCGCCACGTCGCAGAAACCGCGCGCCGTCATCGACGCGCTGGTCAAGTACTACGAGCGCGACAACAGCAACGTCCACCGCGGCCTCCACGCACTGTCCATGCGCGCCACCGACGCCTACGAGGGCGCCCGCGCCCGGATCGCGAAGTTTCTCAACGCCGCCGATTCCTCCGAGATCATTTTCACCCGCGGCACGACCGAGAGCATCAATATCGTCGCCCGCAGCTGGGCCCACGCCCACCTCAAGCCCGGCGACGTCGTCCTCACCACCGAGATGGAGCACCACTCCAACCTCGTGCCGTGGCAGCAGGCCGCCAAGGCCAGCGGCGCCACGCTGAAGTATGTGCCGGTGCTCGGGACCAACGCCGAGGGCGGACTCGACCTTGCGTCACTCGACACCCTGCTCACCCCGCAGGTGAAGCTCTTCGCCTTCACCCACATTTCCAACACGCTCGGCACGATCAACCCCGTCGCCGAACTCTGCCGCCGCGCGCGGGCCGTCGGCGCGGTCACGGTGATTGATGCCGCCCAGTCCATCGGCCACGCCCCGCTCGACGTGCAGGCCCTCGGCTGCGACTTCCTCGCCTTCTCCGGCCACAAGATGTGCGGCCCTACCGGCATCGGCGTGCTCTACGGCCGCCGCGCGCTGCTCGACAAGCTCGCCCCCGACGAAACCGGCGGCGGCATGGTCGTGAACGTCACCTACCAGGGCGCCACCTGGAAACCCGCCCCCGAGCGCTTCGAGGCCGGCACGCCCAACATCGCCGGCGCCATCGGCCTCGGCGTCGCCTGCGATTATCTCGATGGCCTCGACCGCGCCAAGATCCGCGAGCACGACGACGGCCTCGCCCGGATCGCGTACGACAAACTTTCCGCCCTGCCCGACATCCGCGTCCTCGGCCCGAAGGGTGACCGCGGCGGACTCGTCAGCTTCGCTTTCCCCGACGTGCACGCGCACGACGTCGTGACATTCGCCGACGAAGACGGCCTCGCCCTCCGCGGCGGCCACCACTGCAACCAGCCCCTGATGCGCAAGCTCGGCCTGACCAGCACCACGCGCGCGAGCTTCTACGTCTACAACACCGCCGAGGAAATCGACGTCCTCGTCGCCTCGATGCGCCGGACGCTTAAGTTCTTCCGGGGCTAAGGCGGGCGGCGACGTCTCTGAGTCGTCGGCCCCGTATTTAGTCCTCAGTCAAAGGGAAAGCCGCCTCACAATGTCTGAAGAGAGGAAAAATTCTAACATATCTCTGCGCGCGTTTTGCGTCCGAATGATAAGCTTCCTTTGTGCACTAGCTGCAGCGATGTATGCACTTCTCATTAATCCGATCAACTGGCGTCCCTACGTTGACTTCACAAAGTTCGATTGGGTTTGGCTATGGCTTTCGAACATCGGCATCGTGGTATTGATCGGCGGAGCGTGGTGGTTCGGACAACGGAATCTTGTCCGCCTTATCGACGGAGAAAGAGCGCGCAACCAGACACCAAAGCGTCTGGATCTGAACAACTTTGGTTCAGAATAACCGCACCCACCCTCACACCGGCCAGACCTTCTGCCGCCGCCGCGCCATTCGCGCCAGCATCCGGTCAAACCGCCGCCGGTGCAGCAGGCCGTCCAGCACGTCGTAGTGCTGTGGCACCATCAGCCGGGGGTTGAGCTGGCGGGCTTTCTCGAGGCTCGCGGGGATGAGTTCGGGGCGGCTGTTCAGGATCGCCGGGGGGATGTGGGTGTTGAAGAAGTAACTCGCGAACAGATCCCCGCTGAACAGCAGGTCGTGGCGTACGCTGTAGAAGCCGCAGTGGCCCACCGTGTGCCCCGGCAGGTGTACCACCCGCAGTCCGCCCCAGAACGGCAGCTCGTCGCCGTCCGCCAGCGCCACGTCGATCGGTGCCGGCTGGCCCACCCGGAAGGCCGCCCGCGCCACCCGCTCCAGCCGGCCGCACCAGCGGTTGATACCCGTGTAGGGGTATGTGCCGTCCACGTGGGCTTGCTCCGCCGGGTGCGCATAGACCGGCGCACCGGTCCACGCCTTTGCCCATGCCACATTGCCGGCATGGTCCACATGACCGTGCGTCAGCAAGATCGCCTTCACGTTCTCCGGGCCGAGTCCGCGCTGACGCAGCCGCCAGCGGATTTGCGCCGGTTCGCCGACCAGCCCGGTGTCGAGCAGCACCGCGTCACCCTCCCCGTCCACGAGCAGGTGGCAGACGCCCATCACCCCGCGAATCGTCTGCAAACCGGGCGGGACGTTTTTCATCGCACAAAGCTCCAGATCAGCCCCAGCGCGCCGCCCGCCAGCACCACGGGCACGATCCCGGCTTTGAACCGCTCCAGCGCCACCAGCGCGGCGACTCCGACCGCCAGCGCAAACCAGTCCACCGCCGCGTGCGCCGGGAAAACCACCTGCAGCGCGAACCAGACCGCGAGGTTCAGGATCACGCCCACTACGGCCGCGGTCACGGCGGCCAGCGCGGCATTCAGCCGGACATCACCGCGGATGCGTTCCACGTAGGGCGCGCCGATCAGGATGAAAAGATACGTCGGCACAAACGTCACCCAGGTCGTCATCGCGGCCCCCAGTGTCGCCGCACCCAGCGGCGCGAGCGCGCCCGGCTGACGCCATCCGGCTAGAAAGCCCACAAACTGCAGGACCATGATGAGCGGACCCGGTGTCGTCTCCGCAAACGCCAGCCCGTCCAGCATCTGCCCCGGCGTGATCCAGTGATAATGCTCCACCGCCTGCTGCCCGACATACGGCAGCACAGCATACGCCCCGCCGAACGTGACCACCGCCGCCTTGCTGAAAAATCCGCCGAGCTGCGCATACAAGCTCCCGCCTGCCATCGCCGAGGCCAGAAGCACCGGCGCGAACCACAGCGCGCCCCCGATCACCGCCAGCCGCAGCGTCTGCCCCGCCGAAACCGCCGGACCGGGCAGCACCGGATCCGCCTTGAGGTTCACGCCAAACGCCTGCGGGGCGAGTTTCCCGCCGACAAATCCCACCGCCAGCGCGCCAAACACAATCAGCGGAAACGGCAGCCGCAGGAAAAACAGCCCGCCAAACGCCAGCGCTGCCAAAAGCCACGCCACCGGGCTCTTCAGCGCCTTGCGCCCGACGCGAATCACCGCCGCCACCACAATCGCGAGCACCGTCGCCTTCAGTCCGTGAAACACCGCCACCACCACCGGCACCGCGCCGTAGGTCACATAAATCCAGCTCAGCACCCAGAGCGTCAGCGCCCCCGGCAGCACAAACAGTATGCCCGCCACCAGGCCGCCGCGGATCCCGTGCAGCAGCCAGCCGCAATACGTCGCCAGCTGCGTCGCCTCCGGTCCGGGCAGGAGCATGCAGAAGTTCAGCGCGTGCAAAAAACGCGGTTCATCGATCCAGCGTTTCCGCTCCACCAGCTCCCGGTGCATCACCGCAATCTGTCCCGCCGGTCCGCCAAAGCTGATGCAGCCCAGCTTCATCCAGAAGCGCAGCGCCTCGCGGAAGGTCGGAGCGGGAGCGGAAGGTGCCATGCGATGCGGCGAGCAGAGCAGGCACGAACCACAGCGCAAAGACCGTTTTTAAGGGGGAGGCCATGAAGCCAGGAGGAAGACCACCTCTGATTCCTGGTTTCCTGGCTTCCCCTTAAAACATTCCGCCCCTCCGCGGACTTGCACGCCTGGGGCGCGCTCGGCATATCAGGCCCCGTGAACCCCCCGCCCACCGAAGCCGCGATCCACGCCATCGAGCGGCCGCACCGCAGCCTCTGGACGTATTACTGGATCAGCAGCCTGGCGGTCCCGCCGGCCCTGCCCATCCTGCTGCCCTACTGCTGGTTTCGCTATCACTCGATGCGGTACAAGTTCACCGACGAGGGCATCTCCATGAGCTGGGGCATCCTCTTCCGCCGCCAGATCATCATCAACTATGCGCGCATCCAGGACATCCACCTGCGCTCAAATCTCGTCGAACGCTGGCTCGGACTCGCCCGCGTGCTCATCCAGACCGCCAGCGGCAGCGCCGGGGCGGAGATGACCCTCGAGGGCCTGCAGGAGTTCGAGGCCGTGCGCGACTTCCTCTATTCCAAGATGCGCGGCGTGAAGGATCCAGCGCACAAACCCGCCGGCGCCCCCGCGGCCACCCCCGCGCAGGACGCCGAACTCGCCGCCGCGTTGCGCGAGGTCGCCCGCGAGCTGCGCGAAACCCGCCTTGCGCTGTCGACCCGCGCCGGTAACCCGAAGGACTCCGGCCATGTTTGATTGGATCCGCCAGCGGGTGCTGCACTTCCTGCGCGTGCCCCACGACCCCGCGCCGCCGTTCGGCGCGCCGGGCTCCGTCCGGGTGTTTCGCGCCGCCCGCAACTACTACAACCTGCGCCTGGTCCGCTGGGGCTTCGGCCAGGTCGGCGCGCTGATCGGCATCGTGGTCTCCCTCACGTTTCTCACCTGGTTCAAAGGCGAGATCGACGCCTTCCGGACCGCCCAGGCGGCCGCCCCGGCCGCCGTCGTCGCCCCCGTTCCGCCACCCGCCGCCACCCCCGCCCCGGCCGGCGCCGCCCCGGGGACGCCCACCCGGAAGGCCGCCAAGCCCAAGCGCGACGCGCGCAAGGATCTGCAACGCATCGCCGCCCGCACTCCTTGGTGGGTCATTCCCCTGATCGAATTCTTCGAGTTCGGCGGCATCCTGCTGTTCCTTGTCCAGCTGCCCGTGACGTTTGCCGCCGTGCGGCTCGATTTCGAAATGCACTGGTACATCGTCACCGACCGCAGCCTGCGCATCCGCACCGGCATCTGGCGGCTGCAGGAATCAACGATGAGCTTCGCCAACCTGCAGCAGGTCGAGGTCAAGCAGGGCCCGCTCCAGCGGCTCCTCGGCCTCGCCGACGTCCATGTGCAATCAGCCGGCGGCGCCGGTGACCACGCGCAAGGACAGGTGGGCGAGTCGCTCCACACCGGGATTTTCCACAGCGTCAACAACGCGACCGAGATCCGCGACCTCATCCTCGAGCGTCTGCGCCAGTTCCGCCAGGCGGGCTTGGGCGACCCCGATGACCACGGCCACCACCCTGCCGCCGCCACGATCGCATCCGCGGAAGTGACCAGCGGCGATGCCGTAACCGCCGCCCGCGAACTCGTCGCCGAGGCCCGCGCGTTGCGCGCGAGCCTCTCCTGATCACCCGCGCTTGAGCTTCAGCAGCCGCTCACCGGCGGCGTGCAGCGTGGCGGGTTTCTTCGCAAAGTTCAGCCGCATGTAGCGGTTTTCACCCGGCGCAAAAAAGCTCGAGCCCGGCACCGGCGCGACGCCGATCTCCTTCGCCATCCAGTGTGCAAACTTCACGTCGTCCGCGAAGCCAAACGCCGAGATGTCCACCATCACGAAGTAGGCGCCCTCGGGCCGTGTGTAGCTCAGCCCGGTTTGGTCGAGATAGCCGAGCAGGATGTCGCGCGATGCCGCATACTTCGCCGCGAGCTCGTCGTAGTAGCTCGCGGGAAAATTCAGTGCCGTGACCACCGCATGCTGCAGCGGCGCCGCGGCGCCAACCGTCAGGAAATCATGGACCTTGCGCGCCTGGGCGATGATGGACGGCGCCGCGTGCACGTAGCCGAGCCGCCAGCCGGTGATGGAAAAGGTCTTCGAGAGCGACGAACACATCAGCGTGCGCGAAGCCATGCCCGGCAGCGTGGCGAAATACGTGTGCCGGTGCGGCGCGTAGACGATGTGCTCGTAGACCTCGTCGGTCAGCACGAACACGTCGAACTCCTCCGCCAGCGCGGCGATCTGCAGCAGCTCCGCGCGGGCGAACACCCGGCCACAGGGATTCGACGGGTTGCAGAGCACAAACGCCTTCAGCCCGCTGGCAAACGCCCGCCGCAGCTCGGCCGGGTCAAACTTGTATTCCGGCGGATGCAAGGGCACGTGCACCGGCACTGCACCCGTGAGAATCGCGTCCGCCGAGTAGTTTTCGTAAAACGGCGTGAAGAGCCCGACTTTGTCGCCCGGGTCACACACGGTCATCATCGCGACCATCATCGCCTCGGTGGCGCCGCAGGTGACAACGAGTTCGCTGCCCGCATCCACCGGCACGCCCATAAAACGGGTCAGTTTCGCGCCCAGCGCGGTGCGCAACTCGGCCGAGCCCCAGGTGACGGCGTACTGGTGCCGCCCGGCGTCCATCGCGTCCTTGCCCGCCTGCATCAGCTCCGCGGGCGGATCCCAGTCGGGAAAGCCCTGTGCGAGGTTGATCGCGCCGTGCTGCGCCGCGACCCGCGACATCTCGCGGATCAGCGACTCGGTGAAGATCGCGGTGCGTTTCGAGGTGCGCGGCACGGCTCAGGGAATCTTCAGCTGCATGCCGGGCTTGAGCGCGGTCTCATTCGGCATCACGTCGCGGTTGGCCGCGTAGATGTCCCGCCACTTGGACCGGCTGCCGTAATATTTTTGCGCCAGGCTGAACAGGGTATCGCCCTTGGCCACGGTGTGTGAGCGGCCCGAATTGCCGGTGGCTGGGCGGCCGGAAGTCGAGGTGGGTTTCGCCGCGGGCCGCGTGGGCTTGGTGATCGCCGGCGACGCCTGCACCACCGGCTCCTCCTCCACCGGCACGGAAGGCACGGGGGCGTAGGTGACGGGTGACTCGTCGGCGGCCGCCGGGGCGGGCGGCGTGGACTCGGCCGGGGTCGTTTGCAGGGTGATCATCGGCGCGCCCGAGCTGTCGTTCTCCACGGCGGCGCGGCTGCGGACCGGCGGGGCCGACACGCCGCCGCGCAACGCGGTCAGCTCGGCCTTGAGCTGGTCGTTCTCCCGCAGCAGCCGGTCGATCTGGTCCTGCTTCTCCAGCTGGTCGGCCTGGCTCTCCAGCGGCGTCGCCGGCAGCGTGCGCGCGAACTCGCGCTTCGAGGTGTCAATCAGGCCGCGGACGTAGACGGCCTGACGTGAGTTGGGCTGCAGCTCGAGGTATTTGCGGAAATGATAGATCGCCGCGATCGGGTCCTTGACGTGCCGCAGCAGGATGAGGCCGACCTCGAGGTGCGACTCGGGTGCGGTGTCGTCGCGCTTGGCGATGACCTTGAGATAGGCGTTGAGCGCCTCCTGGTTGCGGCCCTGCTTCGAGAGCTGCTGCCCTGCGCGGTAGAAGGGCTCGTCGGTCTCGGAGGAGAGCGTGAAGCTTTCGCCGCGGTCGCATCCCGCGGCCAGCAGCATGGCCAGCACGGCCAGGAGGGCGGGAATGTTCAGGCGGTTTCTCATCTCAGGCAGGGAATGGGATTGAACGGGAAAAGGTTCACCGTAAATTCCGCACTCTCGCCCTGCGACTCAAACCCTAAATGGCCCTGCAATCCAAATCTGCCCTCGCCCGCGCCCGCGCCTGCATCCGGCTGGAGACCGCCGCACTGACCGCGACGGCCAAGGGGCTGGATGAATCGTTTGTGACCACCGCCCGGGCGGTGGAGGCCGTCAGCGCCGCGGGCCGGAAGCTCATTTTCAGCGGCGTCGGCAAATCGGCCCACATCGCCCAGAAGCTCGCCGCCACCTTCAACAGCACCGGCGTGACCTCGTGCTTTCTCGACCCCACCCAGGCCCTGCACGGCGACCTCGGGCTGTGTGCCGAGGGGGATCTGGCCCTTATCCTGAGCAACAGCGGCCAGACCGAGGAGGTCCTCCGCCTCCTGCCGCTGCTGAAGCGCATGGGCGTGGGCATCGTGGCGTTCACCAGCCATGCCGACTCCGACCTCGCCCAAAACGCCGACCATCTCCTGCTCTACCGGGTGCCGCGCGAGGCCTGCCCGCTCGAGCTCGCGCCCACCTCCAGCACCACCGCCGCCCTCGCCCTCGGGGATGCGCTGGCCATGGTGCTGCTTGAGGCCCGCGGCCTGACCCGGGACGACTTCGCGAAATACCACCCCGCCGGCAACATCGGTGCGCTCCTGCTCAAGGTGCGCGACATCATGCGCACGGCGGACCGGCTCCCGATCGCGCCGGACACCGTCACGCTGCAGGAAGCCATCCTGGCCATGACCAAGGCGAAGTCCGGCAGCATCGCCCTGGTCCAGGCCAAGTCCGGCAAGCTCACCGGCATCCTCACCGACGGCGACTTCCGCCGGAGCGCCCTCACGGGGCCGGATTTCCTGCGCCAGCCCGTGGCCACGTTCATGACCCGCTCCCCCAAGACCGTGCGCGAAGACGCGCTCGGCGTGGACGCGCTCCGCCTTTTCACCCTCCACAAGATTGACGATATCATCGTCGTGAACGCCCGCGGCCAGCCCGTCGGGCTCGTCGACGGCCAGGATCTGCCCAAATTGAAAATCGTGTGACGACCCCCATCCGCATCGGCATTGTCGGGATGGGCGGTTTCGCCGGCTGGCACCACAACACCGTGGCCAAGCTCGAGGAGCGCGGGCAGGCCCGCCTGATCTGCACTTGCGATCCCGCGGCCGCCCAGTTCGCCCAGCAGCAGCAGGATTGGAAGTTCAACGCCCGCGGCGTGAGCGTTTTCCCGGACTACCGCACGATGCTGGCCGCCTGCGGCAGCCAGCTCGACCTGCTGGTCGTGCCCACGCCCATCCAGCTGCACGCCGAGATGCACCGCGCCGGTGTCGAGCTCGGCCTGCCCGTCTACCTCGAGAAGCCGCCCACCCTCGACTACCTCGAGCTGGAGGAAATGATCGTCCGCGACCGCTCGGCGCGCAAATCGTCGTTCGTGGGCTTCAACTTCATCATCGAGAAGCCGCGCCTGGCGCTGAAGGAGCGCATCCTCGCCGGCGAGTTCGGGGCCGTGCGCGGCGCCACGCTCGTCGCCCTCTGGCCGCGGCCGGCCGACTACTTCCGCCGCAACAGCTGGGCCGGCCGGCTCATGATGGACGACCGCGTCGTGCTCGACTCCTGCTTCGGCAACGCCAACGCCCACTTTGTCCACAACCTGCTGTTCTGGGCCGGCGGCCCCGAGCTCTACAGCTGGGCCCAGCCCGCCGCCGTCCGCGCCGAGCTCTACCGGGCCCACGCCATCGAGGGGGCGGACACGTTTTTTGTGGAGGCCGACACGACCACCGGCGTGAACCTGCGCTTCGCCCTCTCCCACGCCTGCACCGGGGCCAGCACCCACGCCGAGACCATCCTGTGCGAGAAAGCCACGCTGCGCTACATCGTCGGCCAGCACGCCGAGATCAAGTGGCACGACGGGCGCACGGAACGCATCACGCTCAGCGATTTCGACGGCCTCGCCGAGAACCACCTCGATTACTACCGCTACCTGCGCGGCGAAAGCGCGCGGCCGGCCACGCTGCTCACCGACACGCGGCCGTTCGTGGCGTTGAACGACCTCGCGTATGTGTCCAGCGGCCGCATCGCCTCCTTTCCGCCCGCCCTGGTCACCGCCGTGCGCGACGCGAAGGAGCAGAAGGATTACGTGGATGTCGCCGGCATGCAGGCCGCGCAGGAAAACTTCCTCGTCCGCGGCACCTGGCCCGGCGCGGGCGGCTGGGGCCGCGAACCCGGTGCCGTCGTCACCGTCGCCGACCTCCCCCGCTTCCGCGATACCGTCCGCGCGATGGCGGGCAAGTAGCCCTGCGGCCGCTTTACTTGCGTCCAAAACCGGGCAATTTTCCGGCCATGCCCGTCCCGCCCTTCGTTTACCAGGATCCCTTTCCGCTCGGCCCCGATGAGACCGAGTACCGGCTGCTGTCGAAGGAGGGCGTCAGTACCGCCACCTTTGAGGGCCGGGAAATCCTGAAGGTCGAGCCGGAGGCCCTCGCCTATGTGGCGCAGCACGCGTTCCACGACTGCTCGTTTCTGCTGCGCCCGAAACACCTCGCGCAGGTCGCCGCGATCCTCGAGGACCCCGCGGCTTCGGCCAACGACCGCTACGTGGCGCTCACCCTGCTCAAGAACGCCGAGATTTCCGCCGAGGGCATCCTGCCGTTCTGCCAGGACACCGGCACCGCGATCGTCATCGGGAAAAAGGGCGGCCAGGTCTGGACCGGCGGCAATGACGCCGAGGCCCTGTCCCGCGGCATCTACGAGTGCTACACGAAGGAAAACCTCCGTTACTCCCAGACCGCGCCGCTCGACATGTGGCGTGAGACCAACACCGGCACCAACCTCCCCGCCCAGATCGACCTCTACGCCACCGAGGGGGAAAAGTACGAATTCCTCTTCGTGGCCAAGGGCGGCGGGTCGGCGAACAAGACCTTCCTGTTCCAGGAAACCAAGGCGCTCCTGAACCCGAAGAACCTCGAGAAATTCGTCACCGACAAGCTCGCCTATCTCGGCACCGCCGCCTGCCCGCCGTATCACCTCGTGTTTGTCATCGGCGGCACGAGCGCGGAGACCTGCCTGAAGACGGTCAAGATCGCCTCGACCAAGTACCTCGACAGCCTCCCCACCTCCGGCAACGAACACGGCCGGGCGTTCCGCGACCTCGAGCTGGAGCAGAAAATCCTCGGGCTCGCCCAGCAGAGCGGCATCGGCGCGCAGTTTGGCGGGAAGTATTTCGCCCTCGATGTGCGCGTGGTCCGCCTCCCCCGCCACGGCGCCAGCTGCCCCGTCGGGCTCGGCGTCTCCTGCTCCGCCGACCGCAATATCAAGGCGAAGATCACGCGCGACGGCATTTTCCTCGAAAAGCTCGAGGTCAATCCCGGCCGCTTCATCCCCGTCGGCCAGCGCACGCTGGCGGAAGGGAACATCGTCCAGATCGACCTCAACCGCCCGATGGCGGACATCCGCGCCGAGCTCTCGAAATACCCGGTGACCACCCGCCTCTCGCTGAGCGGCCCGATGATCGTCGCCCGCGACATCGCCCACGCCAAGCTGCAGGAGCGCGTCGATGCCGGCCAGGGACTCCCGCAATACTTCAAGGACCACCCGGTCTATTACGCCGGCCCGGCGAAAACCCCGAAGGGTTATGCGTCCGGCTCGTTCGGCCCCACCACCGCCGGCCGCATGGACAGCTATGTGGACGGTTTCCAGGCCCTCGGCGGCTCGATGATCATGCTCGCGAAGGGCAACCGCGGCCCGCAGGTGACCAAGGCCTGCCAGCAGCATGGCGGTTTTTACCTCGGCAGCATCGGCGGACCCGCCGCCATCCTGGCCAAGGAAAACATCCGGAAGGTCGAGGTCCTCGAGTATCCCGAACTCGGCATGGAGGCCGTGTGGAAGATCGAGGTGCAGGATTTCCCGGCCTTCATCCTCGTGGATGACAAGGGCAACGACTTCTTCGTGAACGGCTGCGGCGCCTGCCTGCCGGCCAAGCACTGAGCCGCGGCCGGGTGCGGCCAGCCTGCGCCCCTACTCGCCCAGCGCGCTCTCGCCGCCCTTGGTCATCGCCGCCGGATCCAGCGCGCGGTCGAGCGTGGCGGCGTCCAGCAGTTTTTTCGCGAGCACGATTTCGCGGAGCGATTTGCCCGTGGCCAGTGCTTCCTTCGCCACCGCCGCGGCCTGGTCGTAGCCAATGTGGGGATTCAACGCGGTCACCAGCATGAGCGACCGGTCCACCAGCTCGCGGCAGCGGGCCGCGTCGGCCTCAAGGCCGGCGACACAGCGCTCGGCAAAGACGCGCGTGCCGTGGGCGAGACAGTGCACGGATTCATGGAGGCAAAACGCGAGCAGCGGCAGCGTGACGTTGAGCTCGAACTGGCCGTCCCGCCCGGCGGCCACGACGGTCGACGCGAGGCCCTGCGTGTAGAGACAGACCTGGATGAGCATCTCGCTCATCACCGGGTTGACCTTGCCGGGCATGATGGACGAGCCCGGCTGCGTGGCCGGCAGGCGCAGTTCGCCGAAACCGGCGCGCGGACCCGACCCGAGCAGGCGGATGTCGCTGGCGATCTTGGTCAGGCTCGCCGCGATCGTCGCCAGCAGCCCGGCCACCTCGACGCAGTCGTCGCGCGCTCCCTGGGCCTCGAAATGGTTGTCCGCCTCGCGAAAGGTAAGGCCGGTCTCGGCATTGAGGATGCGGCAGACGTGGCCGGCGAAAGCCGGATGCGTGTTAAGTCCGGTACCCACCGCGGTACCGCCGACGGCCAGTTCGCCCAACACGGTTGCCGCGCGGCGCGCCCGGGCGGCGGATTTGCGGGCCTGGGCGGCATAGCCGGAGAACTCCTGGCCGAGCGTGAGCGGCGTCGCGTCCATCAGGTGCGTGCGGCCGATCTTTACCACGCCGGAAAACTCGGTGGACTTGCGCTCCAGCGCCGCGGCAAGCAAATCGAGCGCAGGCACCAGCTCCTGATGCAGGGCGAGGGCCACGCTCACATGCAGCGTCGTCGGGATGATGTCATTCGACGACTGGCCCAGGTTGACGTCGTCGTTCGGATGCACCGGCCGCTTCGAGCCGACCGGCTGGCCGGCGAGCTGGCTGCAGCGGTTGGCGATGACCTCGTTGGCGTTCGTGTTGGTTGAGGTGCCGGACCCCGTCTGGAACACGTCGACGGGAAACTGGGCGGTGAGTTTGCCGTCGGCGATTTCGCGCGCGGCCTGCTCGATCAGGCGGCTTTTCTCCGCCGGAAGCTTGCCCAGTTCGGCGTTGGCCCGGGCGCAGGCGAGCTTGACCAAGCCCAGCGCCCGAATGAATGCCGCGGGCAGCGGCCGGCCGCTGATCGGGAAATTAAGCACGGCCCGCTGGGTGGAGGCGCCGTAGAGCGCATCGTCCGGGACGGGCAGTTCGCCCATCGAATCACGTTCGATTCTCATGGGGACACGCTACGCGCGGATCGCCGAAAGACAAAAACGAAAAGGCCCGCCGGAAAGGCGGGCCGGACCTGACCGCGGGCAGCGCGGAAGGGAAATCAGAATTTTACCGTCAGCCGGTTGCCCCCGACCGCGAGGCGGCTGATGACGTCGGACTCGGAGATGCGGCGCTCCGTGAGATGCCGGGCCGCCTGCTCATTGAGCCGCAGGGCGGAATCACCCGAGCTGACCGACACGGTCTGGACGCTGCCGCCCAGCAGGCGGTAAAGGCGGGATTCACCCGGCACGCTGATCTGGGCCAGGGGTTCGCTGCGGGCGGGGACGTTATCCGTGGTGCGCAGGGAGTGCCCGAGCATCTGGTCCAGGTTCGAATCGGAAGCCTGGGACGCGGCGAGATTGTCGGCCATCTTGTCGGCCATGTAACGAGCGGAGGAAAGCTCGGCATTGACCATCGACACATGCGAGACCGCTCCAACCGCGGTTGCGGTGGACGGGGCGGGTTGCGCCGTGCGCGAGCCCTGGGCTTGGGCCGCCGGGACCGGTTCAGCCGCCACCAAGACGGGGCTGGTCGCGACCGGGGCCATGACCAAAGCCGCATCCGGCTTGCTCATCACCGGCATCGGCGCGACGTGGTTCGCCAGCTCGGTGACCGCGGGCTCAAACACCGGGTTCGAATTCACCGGCTGATACTCACGAAGGGTGAAAAGCGTGATGGCCAGGATGGCGGTCGCACCAACGGGCAGTTGGTAACGCGAAATCCGCGCCCCCACCCGGATGAACGGCGCCCACCAAGGGCGGGGCTCAACAATGGCAGCAAGTTGCTTGGAGCGCATCCCGCGCTCGAAATCGGCCCAAAACTCCGCGGGCGGCTGTTCCGCCCGCTTCACGCGCAGCAAATCTTCCAAGGTGACCGTGGTCTTGCGGGGGGTATCGTTCATCGACGGATATAGGGCTGCAGCTCGGACTGAAGCAGTTGCTTCGCGTAATGCAGACGCGAGCGCACGGTGCCCACTGAGCAGTTCATGATTTCGGCAATTTCCTGATGACCAAGGCCATCAATTTCAAATAGGGTGATCACGGTCCGATGCCTGATAGACAATTTTTGCATCGCCTCGTTCAATTTTTCCTGAAGTTCACGGGCGAAGGTTTCCTGATCCGCCCCAGTGTTATCTGTCAGGGCAGCAATGACTTCTGCGGATACCTTGTCGTCTTCGTTGATCTTTTCGAAGCTGAAGAACGTCCGCAGGCGGTTTTTGCGCAGATGGGTCAGGGTGGAATTGACCGCAATCCGGTACAGCCAGGTAAAGAAGGAGGACTGGCCTTGGAAGCGATTGATGGACTGGAAGGACTTGATGAAGGCGTCCTGGGTCAGGTCGGAGGCATCCTCGCGGTTGGAAGTCATGTTATAGACCACCCCGTAGACGCGGCCCCGGTACTTCAGC
The DNA here is from genome assembly GCA_903855985.1 of uncultured Opitutia bacterium. Taxonomy (GTDB): domain Bacteria; phylum Verrucomicrobiota; class Verrucomicrobiia; order Opitutales; family Opitutaceae; genus Opi-474. The sequence continues at coordinate 15,068 of CAIOAO010000093.1, forward strand.
ACGAGCTGGTCAAAGGCGGCGACATCGCCTTCCTGGACGCGGCGGACGATCGCCAGGTCGGAATCAGCCTCCAGCTGGCGTTCGGGTGACGCCACGAGGGATTTGCCGAGGCTCTTGACCGCATCCATGACAGGGGGAGGAAAGCCGCGAATGCCGGCTGGCGCAAACGGAATCTTGTTTCCCCCTCAGGCCGCGGCCGGCCGCAGGGCCGCCACCTGGCCGCGCAGCACCTCGCAGAGGCCCAGCAGGAGCACCGTCGGGGCCTCATCCGGCCATTCCTGCAATGCGGCGGTCGCGGCGTCCACCTCGGCCTTCACCGCCGATGCCACGTCGCCAAAAATTCCCAGCTCGCCCATCTGCCGCAACCGCAGGGCTGGCTGGACCGGCTTCTGCCCGAGGATTTCCCCTGTCAGCTCTTCCCGCTCAGCCGCGGGCAGCCGCTCCATCAGAAACAGCAGTGGCAGCGTCAGCTTGCCGCTCGCCAGGTCGGTGCCGAGGGTCTTGCCGATGCGCTTCTCCTCGCCGAAGAAATCCGCGAGGTCGTCGTAAATCTGGTAGGCAATGCCGAGGTGCCGGCCAAAGCGGCTCACCGCGTCAACATAACCCGGGGCAAAGCCGGCGAGCTTCGCGCCCAGCAGGCAGGAGACACGGAAGAGCTCCGCGGTTTTCAGGTCGATGATCCGCTGGTAATCCGCGCGGGTGACGTTGGTCGAGCCGCGGCGCAGCGTCTGCACGATCTCGCCGGCGCAGACCCGGCGCGTGGACTCGGACACGGCGGAGCAGATCTCCGTGGTGGGAAACTGGGTGGCGAGGTTGAGGGCGTGGGCGAACAGCGCGTCGCCCAGCAGCACGGCGGCGGTCGCGCCGTATTCCCGGGCGGCGGTGCGCCGGCTGCGCCGCACCTCGGCGCCATCCATGATGTCGTCGTGTACAAGGGTCGCGAGGTGGACGAGTTCGACGACGGCGGCGACGCGCACGAGTTCCGGTGAAATCGCCTGGGGGCCGCGCCAGCCGCTGAGGAAAACGAGGGCCGGGCGGATGCGCTTGCCCGAGGTGTCGATGCAGTAATCCACCATCGTGCGGATCTCCGGCTCAAAGGCCGCGAGCTGGCCGTGCAGGAACCGGTCCAGCTCGGCCATGTGCGGGCCGAGGAGCGCAAACACGCTGGAAAAAGCGTGGCCCACGGGGGTCGCGGGGCCGGCGGTGCTGGGTGCGCTCATAGGGAAGGCAGGCTAGGTGGGATTCCGGGCCGCGCAAGCCCATGCCGCGCGGAGGGAGTCAGGGCCCAAAAAAGAAGCCGCCGATCTGGTGCAGATCGGCGGCCCCATTTGAACCGGCCGCCCAGGCGGCCCGCCCAACTCCTGGAATGTTATTCGGACTTCTTTTTGCCGTCCGTGTCCCGCTTCAGCTGGTTCAGGATCTCCGCATCCTGCTTGTTCTGACGCACGATGCCGACGCGCTCGAACAGGGCCTGTTCATCGTCGGGCTTCACGAAGCTCTTCCCGATGATGTCGCGGGTGGTCAGGCCCAGATCGTTGATCTGGTCCTTGGAGACCACGGTGTCGTACTTCATCTTGCTCGGCTCGAGGACCGTGGCGGTGATGAAGATGATGAGGTTGGTGACGTCCACCGAGTCGTTGGTGGTCTTGAAGAGGTTGCCGAGGATCGGGATGTCGCCGAGCAACGGAACCTGGCTCTTGATCTTGCGGGTCTGGGTATCAATCAGGCCGCCGATCGCCGCCGTCTGGCCGTCCCGCAGGATGATGTTGAGCTCACCCACGCGGCGGTCGATGTCGTAGAACGTGTTGCCCGAGATCGTGCGCGCCGCAAAGACGCTGCTCTTTTCCGGCTTCACCTTCAGCGCGATCAGCTTGCTGCCGGTGATCTGCGGGGTGACCTCGATGCTGATGCCGACGAACTTGATGTCGCCCGCGGTCGCCGTGGTGACGGGCGTGCTGCCCGAGGTGGTGGTCGTGATCGTGACCAGCTGCAGGTCGCGGCCGATCTTGATGTCGGACTTGCTGCCGTTGATGGCCACGATGGTGGGGTTGGTCACGAGGCGGACATTCGTCGCCGCGTTGAGGATGTTCACCAGGGCGCTGAACTCGTTCGAATTGAACACCGCGGTCGGCGAACCGCCGAGGAGCGTGCCCGAGTTGATCGTGAACGGCGTGGCGGTGTTGCTGCCCTGGCCCAGGCCGACGCCGGTGCGGATGTCGGTCCGGCCGTCGTTGCTCTTGTAGCCGAGCTGCACTTCGCGGTTCTTGGTGTCGTCCTTCGAGATTTCCACGAACTTGGTTTCGATGACCACCTGCTTGGGCTCGGAATCGAGCCGCTTGATCATGTCGCCAATGCGGGCGATGACGGTGGACTGGTCGGTGACGATCAGCTCGTTCGCGAGGTCGTTGACCACGATGGTGCCGGCCGGCTGGGGCTGGATGCCCTTGGCCGGGTCGCCATCCCGCTTGGGGGTGAGCATCGGGTCGACCAGCGGCTTGATCTTGCCGGCCGCCACGTTTTCAAACGTGAAGGTCTTCGTGCCGAAGGGTTCACCCTGGAGCTCGGCGATGCCGACGATCTTCACGATATTGTCCTTCTCAACGAAGGTGTAGCCCACCTGCTTGAGGACGACCTCGAAGATCTGGCGCCAGGTGACGTCACGCAGCTTGATCGAAGTCTTGCCCTGCAGCGTGTCCGGCATGACGAGGTTGAGCTCGAACAGGTCGGCGACGTTGCGCAGGACGTTGCGGATATCCTCGTCCGGGAAGTCGACGGACAGCGTGTCCTTGCCGGCGGCGGCATTCGGCTTGGCCGTGATCGAGGCATGGACCGGCTCGGTGTCCTTGATGACCGCCTGGTCGGCAGCGGGAGCCGGGGCGGCGACGGGCGCGGGGGCCGGAGCCACGGCAGCCGGAGTTTCCGCAGGAGCGGGCGCCGTGGTGGTCGTGGTGGTCGTCGTGGTGGCCGGGGCAACCGGGGTGGTGGGAGCAGGGGTGGTCTGACTCCGCGCGGTCGCAAGCACCGCGGCAACAAACAGCGCAGACAGTAGGAGCGGGCGTGTTCTCATGGGTTTTTTCCAGGTTTGATGGGTCGGGTGATTTCCTCTTTGTTGAGGCGAAGCGTAAAGTTGGTGCGGTCGAAGCTCACGAGCTCGAGGTTGTAGTCCTGGCCCTCGTAACTGACGGTGAGCCGGTCGCCCGGGCGGAGATTTTTTTTGCCGAAGATGAGCAGGCTCTCGGAGCCCATGCTCAACGTGCCCTTGGGCAGAACCTTGGCGGCAAGGGCCGTCAGGATTTCACGATCGCCATAGGCCTTGACCGGCCCCGGGGCCGTGGTGTCGGCGGTGGGACGGGAACTCAGGCCAAAGCCCGGCGGGTTGAAGGGGTGGGCCACCGCATTGGCCGCGAGGGTCTCGGGCGTGTCCACCTTGGCCAGGTTGGACGCAAGTTCCACCGCCGCACGCCGGGCCTCGATCGGGGCCAGGTCGGACTCGGGGGGCTTCCGCTTCGGCGCAGCACCGGCCGCGACAGTCGCCGGCCCGAAAGCCAGCGCCAGCAGCACCAGGGGAAGATAACGCGAAAGGTTCATGGCTGGCCCAGGAGTTCGAGACCGAGGTTGAGGGTCAGTTCGTTGCCGCGGCTGCCTTCGACGCCATTGCTGACGCCCATCATGGTGGCCGACATGACCCGGCAGAAGCGCTGGCCGCTTTCGAGCCGGCGCAGGAAGTCGAGGAGCCGGGTGTAATCGCCCCGGACGGCCAACCCATACCCGAAGCCCGTGTAGGCCGTCTTGCCCTTCGCGCCCTTGCCGGGGGCCACGACGTTTTGCCGGAGGTCCACCAGCTTGGTGCCGGTGTCCGCCTCCAGTTTGTAGAAAAACTGCAGGTTCTTCGCGAGTTCGTCCGGGTGGATTAGCCGGGCATCGATCTCCTTCCGCGCGGCGGAAATCGCCGCAAATTGGTCGGCGAGTTGCACGCCATTCTTGAGGTTGGCGTCAATGCGTTCGCCCTGGGTCACCCTTTGCTCCAGCAGCGCTTCGCTTTCCGGCACGCGGCTGCTGCGCAGGTAAATCCCCACGGCCAGCGTCAACGCCAGCGCGCCACAGGCCACGCTGATCGGGTTCGCCTTGAGGGTGGCAATAACGGGTTCGGCGGCCATTAGCGTTTCGCTCCTTTCGGCGCATTTTTGAAGTGGAGGAACAGCTGGAGGGAAAGCCGGCCGTTCGCGGGATTGCGGCTCACGCCTGGGCCGGAAAATGAAAATTCGTCGAAGATCTCGGCCAGGACCTTGTCCGCCCGCAGCTGGTCGAGGTACGCCGAGGCGTAACCGCTGGCCTCATCCGGCGAACCGCGCACGGTGCCGCGGATGGTCACGCCGGACATCTGCTGCTCGTAGGCATCAAGGGCAATGTCCTTGGGCAGGGTTTCACCCAGCCGCAGCAGGAGGCGGGAAACGGCCGGCCGCGACCGCAGGAACGCATCCACCTCGTTGACCTTCGACTGTTCGCCCACGAACTTTGAGTAGAGCGCGATAAACTGGTCGCTGTCCTTCTTGTCCCGGCTGATCTGCCGGTCCCAGTCGGCGATCTGCCGGTCGAGATTGTGCAGCTCGTATTCCTGGTAGGAAAACCAGAGCAGGAGGCCCAGCGCGATGAAGACGGACGCGCCATTGATGAAAAACGCCGTGCGCACCACCTTGGTATCCGGCAACCGCGCAAAATTGCGCAGGTTCGGATGCCAGGGGGGCATCTCCGAGGCGGCACTGGCCTCAGGCTTTTTTTTCAGAAACGACGGCATCGGCGGAAGTGGTGGCGGGAGATTGGTTGGCCATCAGGCTGAGCAGGCCCAGCCAGCGGAGGTCGACGCCATCCGGCGCGACGCCTTCCGGCAGGGTGACCTGGCGGGATTGCAGCCAGGCGACGAGATCCAGCTTCGTGCTGGAGACGCCAAGGGCGGAGGAAATGGCCCCATCGAGCCAGGTGAGTTTCGCCGGCAGCATGGTGCAGATCACCTGGCCGACGGACTGGCCGGTCTGCACCTCGTAAAAGCCGATGGAGGATTGCAGTTCCTTCAGCAGCTTCTTGACGAGCAGCGGACCCATGCCGGTGAAATCAAAGGTGTTCGAATAAAACAGCTTCTTGGCGGACTCCTCGTCCTTGAGGCCGAGTTCCTTCTGCACAATCGGGACCATCGCATCCAGGCCCTGCGGGATCGGGCGGGAGGCTTCCACCCCGGTGGAGGAGACGATGAAGGAGTGGGTGATGTCGGTGCCGATCTCGAGGACGAGCGTCGGGGTCTTGGACTTGGTGAAGGCGAAGTAATCCACCAGGGCGCCCAGGGTCGAAACCGTGCCGAGTTCCAGCGCATCCGGGTAGATGCCCGTGGCCAGCAGCGCATCCTGGACCGTGACGATGTCTTCCGAGGGCAAACCGCAGAAAAGCACGTCCTTTTGCGTCGCCTTGGCCACGTCGTAATCCGTGCCGTCCGCCGCATTGATGAGGTGGATGGTGTACTTGTCCGGCTCGATGCGGAACTGGGTGGTGAGCAACTCCGGGAAATAGGTCGGTTCCTTGGTGCGTTTCAGCTCAATCGTGGCCCGGCGGACGAGGCGCTTGGCCGGGTAGACCCCGCAGCAGGCATTCATGTAACCACTGGGACCGGGCTTGGGCTGGACGGCATGGATCGCCTCCGCAATGGCATCGGCATCTCCCACCGGGCACATGCGGAGCTCCTCAATCACCATCGGGGCGACGGGCGCGGAGGTGCGCGCCAGCAGCATCGTGTGGTCGGATTACTCGACGAAATAGCCTTTTGTCTTGGTGGAAAAAAACATGCGGACTTAGATCGCGCCGTTAGGACAGGGTCAGGGACAGTGGGGTTAACACTCTAGGTGGTTGGCTATTGAAGAAGGGTAATTCGAATCGCAACCAGGCTGTGTAGCATAGTGCAAACCGAGCGCGAAAAATCGGCAGAAAAACCCTCCATTACAAGCCTATTTCCCTCCCCCACCCGCTGGCAGACAGCCATTTACCTTTTCTTCATGAAGGCTTTTTGAAGGGGCGCTTTTGCTCCGGGCCAACGGGTAAAACCACGATTACAGCTCATTGCGGTCGCCGTTTCGGGTGTAATCCAGCCTTGGGAGACCAAAATGACGCCCTGGCGCCGGTGGGCCGCAAAAAAACGCCGATTCTCCCCAAAACTCAGGCTTAAAAGCTGTTCGCAGAGCCCAATAAATTCTTAAATAACTACACAACAATATTTAATGAAATAAAACCAGGTCTGATCGACGCCTTTTGGCCGCCGATGAGATAACCAGCGGTCCACAAGCGCGCGATGGATTCCAGTCAGGCCGGGTAAACGGCATCGTTTCGGCCCGGAAAATGAAAAACCCGCCGCGATTAACGGCGGGTTTGCGGTCAATCGGGCCCAGCGCCTCAGCGCCGGCCCCAATTTACTTCTGCCACGTGCGCTTTTTATGACGGTTCGCCTTGAGGCGTTTCCGGCGCTTGTGCTTCGACATTTTCAGCCGGCGTTTCTTTTTAAGATTACCCATGGTGTAAGAGAATTAAGCGCGCACCGTGCGAGGCACAGCGCGCCCTGTAAAGCTAGAATTTCTCCCCACCGGTGTCACTCCAGGCCCCGGCAACGCTGGAGAAAACCAGCCGCCGGACCCGGCAGCCCGGGAAAAAGCCCGCCAGGCATTCCCCGTAGGCCGAAAGTTGCGGGGTGTATTCCGCCACCAGCCGCGCCAGCAAGGCCCCGTCCGTTTCGCCCGTCCGGCGCCGGTTCGTTTTCCAGTCCAGCACCCAAATCTCGCCCGCCGCGGCATCGTGCAGCACGAGGTCAATCACGCCGTCGATCCAAGCTTCCTTCCCCAGGGGCGCGAAAATCCCGATTTCCGCCTGCCGCGTCCAACGCGCCGCCCGCAGCACCGGCCAGGCCTCACTCGCCCGCAACCGCGCCCATTCCTCCGCCGCGCGCGCACCAAATCCCTGCGCCTCGGCCGCGCGCAACGCCGCCTCGCCATGGGCCGTCACCGCCGCCTCGTCACCGCGCCAGGGCAGAAACTCCATCGTCTCGTGCCACCACAAGCCGTAGGGAATCGGATCGTCGCCGCTCCATTCCGCGGGTGCGTCCAATCCTGTTTCATGCCGCGCTTCCCGCACCGCGTCAGGGGCCTGCGCCAACTGGTGCGGGAGCAACCGCGCCGGCAATGGCGCCGCAGCCATTCCGTCCCGCCGCGGCGCCCCGGGAATGGGCCCCGGTTCCGCCGGCCGCAATGCTTCGACTTCGACCTGCGGTTCGCCCGTCAGCTCCGCCAGCGCGCCGAGGTTCGCACCCCACAGGATCCCAAAGGTCGGGTCGCGCTGCGCGCCGCCAAACCCTTCGACCCAGGGCAAAACCAAAGCCCGCCGCGGACGCGTGAGCGTCACATACAGCAGCCGGATGAGCTCGCGCACGCGTTCCCGCTCCCGCGATTCCTTCGTCGCTGCCGGCAGGCTCGCCGGGTCGAAAAACACCTGCGCCCCCTGCGCATCGTGCAGCAACTTCAGGCCGCTCTCGGGCGGCTTGCCGATCCCGCGCCACAGGCCCAGCACGATGACCACCGGCCATTCCAGGCCTTTGGCCGAATGCGACGTCAACAGGTTGATCGCGTCGTCCGTCGGTTTGCCGGCCGGCCGCCCCTCCTCCAGTTGCGCGAGCAATTCCGCCAGCCACGCGCGCGGGCTCGCCCCCTGCAGTCCAAGTTCGGCCGCCTGCGCGAGCAGCCGGTCGAGTTCGTTGCCCATCCCGCCACTCGGATCCAGCGCCCGCGCCCGTTCCGCCAAGGCCGCCGCGCCCGCCAGCTCGCGCGCAAAGGTCTCCAGCGCGCGGCCTTCATCATTCATGCGCAGTACGAAGGGCCGGACCTTGCCCAACGCCTCGGCCAGCGGCGCCGCATGCACCGCGGGTTCATCCCACGCGAGCCGGCCTTGCGCGCGCAACTCGGACGCAACCAGCGCGTCGCTCACGCCGAAGATTTCCCGCAACACGCCCACCCACTCGAACGTGTTTTCCGGATCGGCGCACACCGCCAGCAATCCTGCGAGCCACGCGTAAACCGGGTGATCGCCGCTGCGATTGCGCCGGGTGTGCAGCGCCACCTGCAGCCCCGCCCGCTCCAGCGCCTTGCGCGCCGTGGACAGCCATTCGTTCCGCGGCGCCAGGATCGCGATGTCGCCCCACTGCCGCGCCCCCACCGCCGCCGGCCCGTGCCGGTGCAACCATTCCGCAACTTGCCGCGCCTCCTCCGTGAGCCACGCCTCCACGCCCTCGGGGGAGCGCGCCGGCAGCGTGAGCGCCAACCGCGCCACCAAGCCCGTTTCGTTCGCCGGGCCCGCCTCCAGCGGCACGTAGGGCATCTGCAGGAAGGGCGCGGGCGCCCCTTCCGCGGGTGGCAGGCCGAAATTCGCGTCGCGCGCCGGGCCGAACGCCGCGGGCAGCGTCGAGTTGAGAAACTGGATCACGCCGTGCGGCGCGCGAAACGTCACCTGGAATTGCAGCAGTTCACCGCCGTCGCCGCGCCGGAACGCCTCGACGTGCCGCGAGAACTTTCCGATGTCCGCCCGCGTGCTGTAGATCGCCTGCTGGCCGTCGCCCACCATGCAGAAATGTCCCGGTCGCGGCCCCACGCCCCGGCCTTGCGCCATCGGCCACGTGCCGCGCGGGGCGCCCGCCGGCCGCGTCAATTCCACCAGCACCGCGAACTGCTGCGGGTCGGTGTCCTGCGCCTCGTCGAGGATGATTCGCCAGCCCTCGGCCCGCACGCGCTCCAGCAACGCGTCGTCGTCCAGCACCGCCATCGCCGCGTCGACCTGGTCCACATAGGTCTGCACCCCGCGCGTGAAACGCCACGCCCGGTAGCGCGCCGAAAGCTCCGCTGCCAGCACCGCGCCCGCCTGCGCCAGCCATGTTTTCACCGGCGCGAAGTAGCGCGAGTAGAGCTCCTTGATCCCCGCCGCCGATCCTTCCGGCTTGGGCAGCGGCAGGTAGGCCCGGCCCGTCTTGAAATGCTCGAGCCACTCGCGGGCCACCGCCTGGTTGCGCTGCAGCGCCTCCGCGCCCCTGCCCCGGCTGGTCGCGTCGAGGATTTCCCGCAACGCGATCGCCTCCGGTTCCGGCGGAGCCGCCGGAACGGCCTGCGACATGAACTCTTCCGCCGTCGCCCGCGGCAATTCCCGCGCCAGGTCGAAGATCGCGTCCAGCGGCGCGTGGCGCAGGAACGCGTCGATCTGCGCGGGCGCCAGCGCCGTGAATTGCATGCTGTCCTGCTCGAGAAACTCCTCCCACAACGCCTCGTCGTCGTCCGCCACGACCGTCGGGTTCAGGTTGATGCCCACCGTCTGACCGTAGGTCTGCGCGAGCTTGAGACAGAAGCTGTGGATCGTCCCGAAGAACGCGCGCTCGAGGTGGTCGAGCGACGACAGGTCCCGGCTGCCCGCCTCGGTGATCCGCCGCAGCAGCACCTGCCGCGCCCGCTGCTCGATCTGCGCCGCGGCCTTGCGCGTGTAGGTGACCACCGCGGTCTTCCGCAGCCGTTCGGCGCCCGGCGGCGCGAGCGCCATCGCCGCCAGCCGCTCGGAAATCGCCGTGGTCTTCCCGGAGCCCGCATTCGCGCTGACCGCGAAGTTCGCGTCCCACTCGTCGCGAAACCGCTCGCGCGCCTCCCGGTCGATCAGCGGTGACTCACTCATCGTCCACCTCCGCCGCCGCCCCGCCAAAGGTGGCCGCAAACTTCGCCGCCAGCACCGCATGCCGCACCGGCGTGCAGGCCAGCGGCCAGGCATAGCCCGGTGGCGCGTAGTCCGACCGGTCCTTCGTCAACGCGCCGTAGACGCCCCGGGTCATCGCCGCCGCGAGCCAGTCCAACTTGGCCAGCGCCACGTCCAGCTCGCCAAAATCCATCATCGCGGTCGCGTCGGGCTTGATCATCCACACCCGGCCTGACTTCGCCCCCAGCGAGCGCGCCCCGGCGAGATACACGCCCAATTGCAGCGAAGCGCCGCTGCGCGCCATCCGCTCGGCCGAGAGGCTCAGATCCCCGCCGGTCTTGAAATCCACGATGTCCACCTGCGCGCCGCGCCACTCCGGGCGATCCAGCCGCACGAGATCCATCCGCCCCACCACCGGCAGCCGCCAGTCCCCGCGCGCAACCTCCGCCGGGGCCGGCAGCCAGGCTTCCGTCGCCACGTAGGGACCCGCCTCAAGTGCGAGGACTTTCTCCAGCAGCGCACCGCAGATCTGCGCCAGCTCCGCATGAAACGAATCCCAATACCGGTCCGCCGGCCATTGCCGGCGCCGTTCCGCCAGCGCGGCCCCGAGCCGTTCGCGCGCTTCCTCCGCCGGCGGCATCAGCCCGAATCCCTTGGCAACCTCGGTGCTGCGCAACGCCGCCGCGAGCAGCAGGTGCGCCTGCTGGCCGATCACCTTGCGGCGCGTCCGGCCAAATGGTTCCCACGCGACCCGCCGCACTTCCAGCACGCCCTCGAACCAAAGCACGGCCGGGTCCTGCACCCCGTTCTCGATCGCCTTCGCCGGGAGTTTTTTCGGCGTCACCCGCTTCGGGTCGCCGGCGAAGAAATGCTCGTCAAAGGGACGCGTCGCATCGCGCCGCCCCTGCCACACCTCGTGCCACGCCGCGACGTCCGCCGCCGCCGGTTCCGCCGGCACCTCGACCGCCAGCCGGTCGAACGCCCCCTCGAGTCCGCCCGGCCCGAGGACCAGCCCTTGCGCCCAGATCACGCGCTCCAGCCAGGCGTTGGGTCCGAGTTTCAACTCCGGCTCGGCGGCCGAGAAATGGGCCGCGGAAAAAATCACCTCGTGTTGCGTGTCGCGCGCGAGGCCCTGCGCGCCCGCGCGCTCCAGCGCCGCGCGGTCCTCGCTCGTGAAGAGCCCGAGCGTGAACCGCCCCTTCGCGTTGAGTTCGGTCCGCTGCTCGTCCGTCAGCCACCAGCTGGGCCGGCGCGGCGGCGGCCAGATGCCGGCGTTGCTCTCCACGAAGATCACGTGTGACCACGCCACGCCTTCCATCCGCCGCCAGGTTCCCAGCGTCACGCGGGCGAAATTCCCGCGGCCCGGCGCGGCCGCCACCGGCGCCTTCGCGGGCAGGAACGACTCCAGCGCCGCCAGCACCACCGCCCGCGGCAGTGCCGCCGTCTCGGGTCCGGCCAGCTTTTCCAGCGGACCCAGTCCCTCGGGTTCGTCGAGGTCCAGCGCGGCGCAGGCCGCGCGAAATTTGGCCAGCGCCCCGGCGAGCGTGATTTCCGCCGGCCACGCGGGCAGCACCAGCCCGGCCACGCGCGCCAGTTCCGGCGCGCTCTCGGTCCAGTCGGCCAGGTGAGCCGCCACACTGTGCGCCTGGCGGGCGTCGAAGCTCCGCTCCGCCGCGCGCCGCGCGGCGGCCGGCGAGATCGTCACCGCGCCCGTCGCGCGCAGCAGCGGCCAGAGCGCGAGGAGTTCCTCGATCCGCGCCCCGCGCTCATAAAATTCCAGCAGCGCCCGCTGCGCCTGCACCTCCAGCGGCGGCGGGCCCGCGGTCTCCAGCAGGTCGACAAACGTCACACCTTTCCCCGCCAGCAGGCCCGCCAGCATCAGGTGCGCCGGATCCGCCTGGGGAAAAACGACGCCGATGTTCTCCGCGCCGGCCGCCAGCCGCGCCGCGATTTCCTGCGCCACCCGCCGCATCTCGTCGCCGCGGGTGCGGCCCACCAGCACCCGCACGGGGCCGGATTCGCGGGCATCGCGGCCCCACAGGTTCGCCACCGCCTCGCCGCTGGCCGCGGGCCCCGGCGCGTCGATCGGCTGGGCTTCCACGCCGAGCAAATCCGACCACAGCTGGACCCATTTCTCGTCCAGCTCGGCGCGCCCGCGAAACGCCGGCTCGGCCAGCACCACCGTGGTCTCGTCACAGCGCCGCACAAACGCGGCCACGTTGAAAAATTCGCCCCACATCTCCGGCCCGAGCCCGCACACCAGCACCCGGCCGCCGATGTGGCGCTCCGCGTCCGGCACCGGCGTCAGCCCCGCGCGCTCCGCCACGCAGGCCGCCAGCGCGAAGCCCCGCGACTCCACCCAGGCGGTGAGCTCGACAAAGACCCCGCGCAGCTGGGGCAGCGGAAAATCTTCTGCGCGAAATCCCGCCTTGAGCAGCTCGTCGAAGTCATCGAGCGCGCGTTCTGCGTCGCTTTGCAGGCTTTGCCAGAAGCCCCATTCCGCGTCGGCGGGCGCCAACCCGTCCAGCCGGCGGGCCACCAGCAGGCGCAGGCCCAGCAGCAGCAGCTCGCGGCCGATGGTGGGCTTGGCGTCGTCCACGAGGGTGACCCACTTTTTCCGCGCCAGGCCGGGGGTGAGAAATTCCACGCCGAGCAGCGCGAGGCCCTCCACCAGGCAGCGCTGCTTGAGCGCCTGCGCCTGGCCGCGCGTCGGCACGATGACATGCGCCCGCTCCAGCCGGCCCTGGCCCGCCTCGAGCCAGGGACGGATGACCTCGTGCCACGCGGTGTCGGCGTGGCGGGCAAGGTGCAGGGCGAGGCGGGGCGGGGCGGAAGCCACGATCAAGAACGGATGAACGCCACCGCGGCCGTGGCAAAAACAAAAACCCCGCGGCCAGGGGCGCGCGGGGTTGAAAGGGGCGCGGGACGCGCGGGCTTACTTGGCGTAAACGAACTTCGCGGCGCGCGACTTGGCGCGGGAGGCGGCGTTCTTGTGAACGACGCCGGACTTCACGGCGCGGTCCATGGCGGACGCATACTCGGCGGCGGCGGCCTTGGTGGCGGCGGCCTCGCCGGCCTTGATGGCGGCGTCGAGCTTCTTGTGCAGCGTCTTGAGGCGGGTCTTGACGCCTTGGTTGCGGACGGTGAAGCGGGCGGATTTACGCGCGGCTTTGATGGCAGATTTGGTGTTGGCCATGGATAGAGTGAGTTTTGAGCCGGACAGAAACCCAAACGCGCGCGGGAGAGTCAAGGGCAATTCCCGGCGCACCACCCCTGGTACGCCGGGAAAACCCCGAAATTGAGTCCCCGGCGGGCCCCGGCCGGCCCACAACACAAAGCCCCCGAAAACCCGTCCGCGAACTCAACTGGCCCGCAGTTTGGAGCCTTTTGGTGGCAATTCCGCGACCCGCAGGTGACGATCCGGCAACACCGACCCGCCCGGGCTTACAGCGAGTTATCGAACTTCAGGGGGTCATCCTTGGACTTCTTGCCCGGTTGCCCGAAGTTGTAGGTGATGCCCAGGTAAATGATCCGGGAGCTGCGCCGCTGGACGATGACCTCATGGAGCAGCGGAGTGTCGACGATGTTTTCGCCTTTCAGGGAGTTGAACAGGTCCGAAACCGTCAGCACCAGCGCCGCCTTCTTCTGCCAGAGGTCATGCCGGAGCCCGATGTTGGCGAGGAACATTGGCCGGCGCTCGCCCTGCGGCATCAGGATAGCGGAGGCGTATTTTGTGTTGAACTGCAGCTGGGTGGCCGGGGTGACACGCCACGTCAGGCCCACCTTGCCGAACCAGGACACATCGGACCGGCTCGAGCTGTAGCCGAGGTTGGAGGCGTCAATCGTGTTGAAGAAGGTGTTGCTGCTGAAATTCAGCGTCACGTGCCCGCCCAGCTCGGCGTTGGCCGTCAGTTCCAGGCCGCTCGCCCGGTTCACGGCGAGGTTTTCCCGGGTGGTGAGGAGGATACCGTTGCCCAGGCTGGTGGTGAGGCTCGTGAACCCGTGGTAGGTGTAGCGGTAGTAGCCCGTGGCGGTGAAACTCGTGTCGCCCTGGTGGTAACTGTAACCGGTCTCGACCGAGTGGATGTCCTCAGGCCGCAGGTGGGGGTTGCCCGCGCGCAACGTGAAGGGATCGAGGTATTCCGGGAACGGATTAAGGTCCTCGGTCTCGGGCCGGTGGATGCGGTGGCTGTAATTCAGCTGCCACTCGTGGGCCTCGGCTAAGCGGTAGGTCAGGTGCAGGCTCGGGTAGATACGCGCGTAGTCGTTGGGAATAGTCAGGCCGGTGGTAACCAGCCGGGACTCGGTCGTGGTGATCTCCGGCCGCACGCCCGCCTGCACCCCCACGGACCCAAAGGTATGCGCATAGGTCGCGTAGAAAGCATGGATCGTGCGGTCGAGGATAAAGCGGTTCGACTTGGTCAGGTCCTCGACCCACGCGCCCGACCCCGGGTCGAGGTACTCGTTGTAGAAATCCGAGTCGCGGCTTTCCCGGGTCAGGTCATAGCCCGACTCAAACTTGGCCTCGCCGCCCAGCGGCTGTGTGTAGTCGACGCTGGCCTCGTGGCTGCGCTCAAGGTTCGAGATCAGGACGTTGTCGAATGTCGGTGCCTGGACCGGGGTGCGGTACGTGTTCGTGTAGTGGTCGGGCTCGCCCTCCTTCGTGTCCGAGCTCTTGAGCTCGAGCTTCAATTCATGGCCCGCGTCCGCAAAATTGTGCTGGTACGTGCCCGCGGCCTCCGTGCTGCGTTCGAACTCGGGATCATAGCGCACCCGGTCGTAGTCGCTGGCCACCACCCCGCCGGCATCGCTGACCACGTTGCGGTCGGTCGCGCGCCGCGTGAAGGTCCGGTCGTTGAAGCTGCCCGTGACTCCGAACTGGTTGGCCGCATCGGGGGCGTAATCAACGCCGAGGCGGACGAGGTGCGTGATGGGGCGCGAAAGCTCCACCGTCCGTTTGTCGGCGTGGGTGACCACGCCCGTGACGGGGTCGGTGATGGTCCGGATGTCCGACGCGGTGCGTCGGCGGTCGTCCTGGCGAACGCTATAGCTGAGGAACACGTTGAAGGGGCCGGGGCGGTAGTTGACGGAGAGGCTCGAGTTGTAGCGCTGGCTGTTGCCCGCGTTGAAACTCACCGTGCCGGACAGGCCCTCGTCGTGCTTGCGCTTCAGGACGAGGTTGATGATGCCCGCGGTGCCGTCGGGCTTGTACTTGGCCGACGGGTTGGTGATGACCTCGATTTTCTCGATCGAGTCGGCCGGCATCTGCTGCAGCACCTCGGCCCGGCTCTGCCCCATGAGGCTCGACGTGCGGCCGTTGATCAGGATCAGGACGTTGTCGGAGCCGCGCAGGCTGACGTTGCCCTCAATGTCCACATCCACGGAAGGGACGTTTTGCAGGAGGTCGCTGGCCGTGCCCGTCAAACTGTGGATTTCCTGGCCCACGTTGTAGACCTTGCGGTCGATCGCGTTGAGCTGCGCAGCCTGTTTCGCCGTGACCTCGAATTTTTTCAACTGCAGTGGTTCATCGGCCAATTCCAGCCGCCCCAGATCAATTTGGGCCCGGGCCGCATTGATCTGGAACGTCGCGGTCGTCCGGAACACTCCCCCCACCCGCCCATAGGTCACGGCGTAGTCGCCGGCCGGAATCTTTTCCAAAGTGAAGCGTCCCCGCTGGTCCGTGAGGGTGCTGCCCGCGACCGTGTCATCCGCACGCTTGAGCGTGACCGCGGCAAATTCCACCGGCTGCCGGGTCTCCGGCGTGAGCAGGGTGCCGGTGACGCGGGTTTCTGCGGGTGCCGCCGCCGGTTGTTCCGGGGCGGGTGCGGCCCGCAGCACCAGGGTGCAGGCCACCCAGGCGGAGAGAATTTGGCGAAAACGGCGCAGCATCCGAAAGTTACTTTAGCAGCGGGCGGACCGCGGCAAGACAACTGCGCCGGTCCCCCCGGTTTTTCCAGCGACCACCGATGGCCGCCGGCCCGCGTTCAACGCGGACCAGCCGCCGCCAGCTCGGCCTTGACGGCCGCCAGGTCGGCCTGGAACGCCGGGCTCGCGAGGAAATCGCGCGCCAGCGCCTGGCCCAGCACGCGGCCGGCGTAGATATCGGTCGGGTAATGCACCCCGCCCTGCACGCGCAGCCAGCCGGTCTCGCGACCCTTGGCGATGAGGGCGGCGCGTTTTTCGGGAAAAAGCTCGGCCAGGATCTGGGAGTACACCGTGCCGCGCGTGGAATGGCCGCTCGGGTAGCTGTAGTCCGTCGCCTTTTCATGTTCGACCGCGTGCGGGAAACGCACGGGGTCCACGATGTAGGGCCGCGTCCGCTCCCAGTGTTTTTTACCCTTGGACGTCACCGCCTTCGACTCCTTCTCGATCTCCTTGAACAGCGCTTCCAGTTGCGGGAACTTCCCGGCCTGGAACCACGGGCCGATGACCGGGGCGAAGTGGAAGGGCGTCAACTTCACCTCGTCCTTCGCCTGCGCGACTTGCGCCGGCGTGGCGGTGGAGGCGACGGCGTACGCCGCCTCAAGATCCGCCTTGTCCTCCGCCGAGCCTGCCGTCGGGGGCGGGGCCAGCAGCGTGAGGACGTCGGTGTGGCTGTCCGCGAGATACGAGACCGGGGCGGAAGCCGGTGCCGCCCGGAGCGGCACCGCGCTGACGAGGGCGAGGAGGAATAGAATCGGGCGCATGGGGAGGATTAGCCGCGGTTAGAATTCCAAGGCCAGGGTGAGGAAGTAGTTCCGGTCCGGCAGGACGTTGAAGACGTCCTTCGTGTAGGCATTGGCGACGCTGGCATCGATGCCATCGAGCACCTGTACCTTCTGGTTGAACACATTGCTCACCTGCAGGCGGACCTTGAAGCTGCGGAAGAAGCCCGAGCTGAATTTCTGGCCGTAGCCCAGGGACAGGTCGCCGATCCAGTAGCTCTGGCTGTTCTCCGCGCGGGAGGCGCCGGCACCGGGCAGGTCGGGATTGGTGATGGTGTTGTACACCACCCAGCTGCCGACGTACTTCTCGGTGAAGGAACCGAAGAACCCGTTGCCATCATACACGAAGCCGAGGGCCGCGGTATTCTTGGGGACCGTGGGGACATCCAGCTTCGAGCCCTTGAACACCGCGTGGTTGATGGAGCCGTTGGCATAAGCACTGAAGCCCTGGCCCAGGAAGTAGGTGGCCTCGGCTTCGACGCCTTGATAATATGCTCCGCGGGCCACGCCGTAATAGGTCGGGTCACCCGAGGCGTCGGCCGGGCCGCTGTAGGCGTAGTTCTTGAAGTCGACATAGTAGGCGTCGACGTCCGCGTTGAACCGTTCCTGCTGGAACACGGTGCCGACCTGGTAGTTGGTCGAGAGCTGCGGGGAAATGTTGATCGCCCCGAGATTGGCGTTGTCGACGTAGAAGGAGTTGCCCTCGGACAAGGCCATCATGCCCTGGGCCCATTGCGCGTAGGCCGACCAGTCCTTCGTGATATTATAGTGGGCCGAGACCGACGGCAGGGCCTTGGAGTCGCTGCGGGTCGCGACCAGCGCCTGCCGGCCCGACGTCTGGTTGACCGTGGCGTTGAAATCCCGGGCGAACCGCTGGTAGCTCACGCCGGCGTCCACATCGAATTGCGGCGTGATCTTCCACAGGTATTCGGCGAAGGCCTGGAACGAGGTGTCCTTGTCCACGAGCAGGTACTTGTAATCGTAGCCGGCCGCCCCGGGCAGCGTGGCGGGGTTGCCGCCGGGCGCCGCCGCTTTGTAGAGGGCCGTGGAGGTCAGGTCGATGGCGTCGGCACCCGTGGTGTCGTAATTGACGCCATAGGTGTAGCGGTGGTTCGTCGTCGTGTCGTACCACAGGCCCGTCTTGAAGGTGCCGACGGCATCGTCATGGCTCAGCGCAAAGGTGTCGCCGTAGGTGCGGTATTCGTTGCCCTTGACGGAGCCGAGCATCTGGCCCGCCGCCGCGCCCGAACCGACCTTCGGTTTCTCGTGGCTGACGTTGTCGTAGGAGTAGGTGTAAACCTTGTTCTCCAGCTTCCATCCGTCGCTCAGCTGGCTGTCGACGCCGAGGTATTCGAAGTCGGCCGTCTTGTCCTGATAGTTGTAGGCCCGGTTGAGCAGGTCGAGGTGGTTGGCGGCGTTGTTGTCCTTCAGGCCGAAATTGCGACCGAACGTGTCGATCTGCTGCTGGGTGACGGTGCCGGGGTTGCCGAAGCCGATCTTGTTCACACTGCTCAGCACGGTGACCGTGGTGTTCTTGCCGATGGGCTGCAGGTATTTGACGTAGTAGGTGTCGCGCTTCATGTCGGAGTTCGTCCGATAACCGTCCGTGCTCATGCGCTGGTAGCTCGCAATGGCGGACGCCCCGGTGAGCGACGGCTGCAGGCCCGAGTTGACCTCGAAGTGGTAGAGCTGGGTGTTCCAGCTGCCGAAACTCAGGGTCGGCACGAACGACATTTCCGTGCGGGGATCCTTGGAGGAAAGGGCCATGGTGCCGCCGAAGGTTGCGAGGCCAATGTTGCTGGCCGAGCCGGGACCGCGCTCCACCACCACCTGGCCGATCAGCTTGGCCGGAAAGTAACTGGTGGTGTGGTGGGAGTAGGAATTGTAGTCGCCGAAGGGAATCCCGTCGAAGGTGACGTTGTAGCCACCGTCATCGATGCCGCGGATCGTCGTGTGCTTGGCCTCGCTGAGACCGGGGCCGTTCGTCTCCACGTTGGCCACGCTCGGTGCGATGTTCGCGATCGTCGCATAGTCGGCGGTCGGGACCACGTTGTTGGCAATGTACTGCAGCGACAGGATGGACGTCGGCACACGGGCGCTCAGCTTGCTGTCGGTCGGCGCGGCCGTGAGGGCGGAACCCCGGGGCGCGGCGACTTCAAATTCCTGCAGGCGCAGCACCGGCTCGCCGGCCGGGCTCATTTCGTCGGCGGCCCGGGCCGCGGGCAGCGACAAAAAAACCGCGGCTGGGACAGCGGCGGTGAGTTGGAAAAAACGACGGAGACGGGGAAAGGTCAGGTTCACCCCGGCAGCGTAAGTGACGATTGTTACGCCCCGGCGGCGCCGAAGTGACGACGCGGTTAAGGCCGCGATAAAAAATATTAGCTTTGGGGCCGGTAAGCCGGATTCTGTTCCACGCCTTGCGGCGCTTCGGTCGTTATTTCTCTCAAGTCCGCCTTGCGGCGGGCCTGTCGCGTCGGAGTCCCGCTTGCGCGGGACGAAGACGGATGCGGCATACCCGCGACTAGAGGACGGGCCGCCCAGTCGCCTATTTTGCCTTGCACCAGACGGGGTTTTTCGTGCCGCCAACGTCGCCGTTGGCGCGGTGGGCTCTTACCCCACCTTTTCACCCTTACCCTGACCGAGCTCACCTTGCGGCGAGTCGAACCGGGCGGTATATTCTCTGTGACACTGTCCGTCACCGGGCTTTGAAACCCGGCGCCTGCGCGCGCCTTGCAGCTGGCGCAGCATCCTGCCCTGTGGTGTCCGGACTTTCCTCTCCGAATTTATCGGGCGCGGCGTTACCCGCGCCTTGGGATCAAAGAACTCGGAGCAACGACCAGGCCCCAAAGCTAAGATTCCCAATAAACCAAGCGCCCGCACTGGTCGCAAGTCGCGAGTTTGCCGTCGCTGGTTTTGCCCCGCGCGGCGGACTCGACTTCGCTGGAGACCTTCAGGTGGCAACCGCCGCATTTGCCGCCGCGGATCGGCACGCACGCGGGCAGGCCCTTGGTCGCAATGCGGTCGTAAAGCTTCAGCTCCGGCTCGGCCAGCGGGCTGCGCGCGGTCATGACCTCCGCCTGCGCGCCCTTGAGCTCGGCCCCCAGGCTGGCCTCCCGCTCCTGCAGCGTGCGGATGCGGGCCTCGTGCCCGGCGATGTTGGCCTTCAGCACGGCCTCGGCGGCGGCGAACTTCTTCTTCGCCTCGTCGATCTTGTACATCACCTCGAGTTCCTTGCCCTCCCATTCGCCAATGGCGCCCTGGGTGGTCTCGATTTCGTGGCCCAAGGCCTTAAATTCCTCGTTCTTGCGCACCAACGACTGCTGGGTGCGGTACTTGGCGAGCTTGCCCTCCGCCGAGCCGATCTCGGTCTCGATGATCTTCTTGTGGGATTCCAGCTCCCGGAGCTCCATGCGGGCGGTCTCAATGGCGGCTTTTTCCCCGGCAATCTTGCCCTCCACGGCGGCAATGTCCCGGGGCACGGCCTTCAACTGGGCCTCCAAACCGAGGCGTTTGGCGTCGCGATCTTGTAAAATCAGCAGTTTTTCGAGCACGGGAGCCAGCATGACCGGCCACTTTGCCGGTACCCCCACCCCGGTCAAACGAAACCCTCGCGTATAGGCCAAAAGAACCGGGTTTCCGGGGCCGTTTTTTCCTAAAATAACCTTTGCCACCGATGCGGTTTCACGAGACTTTTTTCCTTTCATTTTTCACCCACTTTTTCACTCATGTCCGAAGCCTCCGACGCAGAAAACAACGCCAAGAATCAAGCCGGTGCCGACGCTTATGGCGCGGACAAACTCAGCTCGCTGAAGGGCCTGGAAGCCGTCCGGAAAAAGCCCGGCATGTACATCGGCGGCACGGATGAACGCGCGCTCCACCACTGCGTTTCCGAGGTCCTGGACAACTCCGTCGACGAGCACCTCGCGGGCTTCTGCAACAAGATCCTCGTCAATATCCACGTCGACGGCTCCATCAGCATCCGTGACGACGGCCGCGGCATCCCGGTTGACCTGAACAAGGACAGCGGCCTCCCCGGCGTGGAGCTCGTGCTCACCACCCTCCACTCCGGCGGCAAATACGGCCAGGGCGGCTACAAGTTCTCCGGCGGCACCCATGGCGTCGGCGCCAAGTGCGTCAACGCCGTCTCCGAGTGGTTCGAGGTCGAGGTCTCCCGCGGCGGCCAGGTCCACCACATGAAGTTCGAGCGCGGCAAGACCGTCCAGAAGCTCGAGGTCATCGGCAAGGCCCGCGCCACCGGCACGTACATCACCTTCAAGCCCGACGCGGAGATCTTCAAGGAGACCACCGTCTTCGTCTCGTCGCGCATCAGCCAGCGGCTGCGCGAGCTCGCCTTCCTCAACTCCGGCCTCGAGATCATCTTCACCGACGAGCGCCCCGCCGAGGCCAAGCCCGAGCGCTATTTCTACAAGGACGGCGTCGAGGAGTTCGTGAAGCAGATCAACCAGGGCAAGACCCCCCTCCACCCGAAGCCCATCCGCATCGTCAAGGAGACCCGCCTGTCGCTCGACGACAAACCCGCCGAGATCCACCTCGAGTTGGTGCTCCAGTACAACGACACCTACAACGACCAGGTCCTCTGCTACACCAACACGATCCAC
>CAIOAO010000094.1 GCA_903855985.1 uncultured Opitutia bacterium
CCTGTGTCCTTGACTCGCTCTTCCGCCGCCGCGCGACCCTCGCCGAGGCTGTGACCCGGGCCCTGCCCTACGCTGCGGCCAACGCCGCGCATGCCGGGGTGGCTGATTTTCCCCTGCCTTGAGCGGGCTTGCCGCCGGGGGGTTGGTCCGGCTAGTTTGTTTCCACCGGGAAATTGAACATTTTCATCCGTGTGTGGTCGATGCCCATTCCCTCATGAACCGTAACCTAATCATCACGCTCCTCGCCCTCGTCGCCGCCGCCGCCCTGTTTTTTGGCTACCGGACCTACCGGCTGTCCGCCGAGCATGATCTCGCGCAACAGCGCGCCGAGGCCGAGCTCGAGCTGGCCCGCCAGCGCCAGACCGAGCAAGCCCGCCGGATGGCCGCCATCCTCGAGGCCCGCCGGATGTCCGAGCTGCGCGCCCAGGAAGAAATGGCGCGGCTGGAAAAGATCCGCGCGGAACAAGCCGAGGCCCAGGCCGCCCTCGCCGCTGCCGAGGCCGAGCAGGCCCGGCTCGCCGCCTTGCTGGCCGGCAAAAACGGTGCCGGCGCCGACGCCGCCCGCCTCGCCGCCGAGCGCGCGCGCGCCGCCGCCGAGGCCGAGGCTGCCCGGCTGGCCGCCCTGAAGAAATTGCAGGACCTCGACTTGGAAAAGCGCCAGATCGCCGACCGGGCCGCCGCGCGCCTTGCGGCCCTCAAGCGCCAGGAGGCCTTGGAGGCCGAGGCTGCCCGGCTAGCCGCGGAGGAGGACCGTAAAAAATTCGCCGTGGGGGGCTACCTGGTCCGGGACGTCAAATCGCTCTATATCCTGAAGCCGGAGCAGCCGCCGGAGGCTCCAACCACCCCCGCCAAGGCCCCGCCGTCCAAATAGCCCTATTTCGGGCGCTTCCGGATAAATTAATCCTTGCGTTGCCGGTGGCAAAACCGCTTTATCCGCGGTTTATTTTTATGAAAGCCACTATCAAAACCCAAGGACAGCAGTTCACTGTCACCGAGGGCGACATTCTCATCGTCAACCGTTACCCAAACACGGAAGCCGGTGCCACCGTTGAGATTAAGGACGTTCTCGCCACCGGCGAGGGCGCGGATTTCAAGGTCGGCACCCCCACGCTCGCCGGCGCCACCGTCTCGGCCAAGATCCTCGAGAACAAGCGCGGCGACAAGGTCATCGTTTTCAAGAAGAAGAAGCGCAAGGGCATGGAGCGCAAACGCGGCCACCGCCAGGAGCTCTCCGTCATCAAGATCGAATCCATCAACGCTTAATTTTTAACCACTACCCGTCATGGCGCACAAGAAAGGTCAGGGAACATCCAGCAACGGTCGCGACAGCCAGCCAAAGATGCTCGGCATCAAACGCTTTGGCGGCGAGACCGTCCTCGCGGGCACCATCATCGTCCGTCAGCGCGGCAGCAAGCTGCACGCCGGCAAAAACATCGGCATCGGCCGCGATTGGACGCTCTTCGCGCTCAAGGATGGCACCGTCAAGTACGACAAGGCCCACCGCAAGGTCGCGATTGTCACGAGCTAAACTCGGGCCCACCGCACATTTTTAGCTTCCAAACGCAGCCCAAACCGGGCTGCGTTTTTCATGTCCGGCCTTCTGCCGGCTTTAGCGGACCAGCGCACCCCCCACCACCATGGCCGACCGTCTCGAAGAACTCCGCAAACAACGCGCCCTCGTTCAGCAGCACCTGACCTGGCTCGATCACGAGATCGCCGCCATGACCGTCACCCGGCTGACCCTGCCGCCCTTCGCCATGCGCTCCGGCACCCGCCCGCCGGTCGCCTCCACCGCCACCACTCCGGCTGTGCCCCCGGCCGCCGGTCCCGCCGCCGGCCTGCCCATCCCCGAGCTCGCCGACTTTCAGGTCGACCCGGATAACGTGCATGGTGACACGCGCCGCGGTTGCATCATGTACGCCGCAATCGCCCTGATCGTCATGGCCCTCATTTGCGGCGTGATCTATTTCGTCGGCTACCGCGACCGCCCCGTGCTGTTCGTCCCCGACAAGTCCGGCCCGACCCCGACCATGGTTTATCCGGGCGGTCAGAAGCCCGCCCCGGCCAAGCCCGCCGCGCCGGCGCCGGTCACGCCGCCCAAGAAGTAGGTGGGCGGGCCCGTCCCGTGCCCGCATGGGACCGATCGGGGATGCGGCGCCCTCGCCGCGCCTCTGACCTGTTCGCAACAGAACGCAGGCCGTACCTCAGCTCGCGGCCGGGTAACTGCCCAGCCACTTCACGAACGGGCAGAATTTCTGCAGTTCGGCCAGGGCTTCCTTCATCTTCGGGTCGTCGTAGTGACCGGACACATCGATGAAGAAATAGTAGTCCCACGGGCGCTTCTTGCTCGGGCGCGACTCGATCTTGGAGAGATTGATGCCCCGCTCCGCCAGCGGCATTAGCATCCGCAGCAGCGAGCCCGAATGGGAGGCCGCCGCGTCGCCCAGCGAGATCGCGAAACTCGTGATGTCCTTGCCGCTGCCGACCGCCCCCGAGGCTTTCTTGCCGAGCACGAAGAACCGCGTGGTGTTGTCCGCCTTGTCCTGGATGTTCTTCACGACGATCGGCACTCCGTGCGTCGTCGCCGCCAGCTCGCTCGCCACCGCGGCGGAACCGGGCTCGTCCTTGGCGATCTGCACCGCCCGGGACGTACTGGGCGCGTCAATCAACTGGGCATGCGGCAGGTGCCGCTGCAGCCAGTTCCGGCACTGGGCCAGCGCTTGGTCCTTCGAGTAGACACGCTCGATCTTCTCCAGCGGCGACGTCGAGATCAGCGCGTGCGTGATCTCGAGGTAAATCTGCGCCACGATCTTCAGGTCCGACTCGACGAACTGGTCGAGCGCGTCGCGCACCGAGCCCTCGGTCGAATTCTCGATCGGGATGACGGCGTAGTCCGCCTCCCCCTTCTCCACCGCCGTGAAAATATCCCCGATCGTCGCCATCGCGTGGTAATCCACGCTCGCGCCGAACTTTTTCATCGCAGCGAGGTGCGTGTTGGTCGCCTCGGGCCCGAGATAGGCGATCAGCAGCGGCTTCTCCAGCGCAATGGCCGCCGACATGATCTCGCGGTAAATCGCCCGCAGCGCCTCGTTCTTGATCGGGCCCTGGTTCTGGCCGGTGACTTTCTGCAGCACCGCCTCCTCGCGCTCCGCCACATAAATCTGCCCGCCTTGGCTGCGCTTCACCTTGCCGATCTCACCCGCCAGTTTCAGGCGCGCGTTCAGCACCTCGACCAGCTGGCGGTCGAGCTTGTCAATCTGGTCGCGAATGGGTCCGAGGTCCATGTCAGGCCTGTGCCGGGGTGTCCCCGGACGGTGCCGCGGCGTTTTCCAGCGGCAGTTGCTCGTCGGACAGACCCATGTCCGTGTCACTGAGCTTGGCGGGGTTCATCGCGTTGCTCAGCCATTCGTCAATCTGGCGCGAGGACAGCACGTCCGACGCGGGGAGCTCATCGAGTGACTTCACCCCGACAAACTCCAGAAACTTGTCCGTCGTCCCGTATTGGATCGGCCGGCCCGGCAGGTCCGCCCGGCCCACCACGTAGATCAGCTCGCGCTCCAGGAGCTTGTTGACGCCCGCCTCGGCCGAAACACCGCGGATCGTCTCGATCTCCGCGCGGGTCACCGGCTGCCGGTAGGCAACGATCGCCATGGTCTCAACCGACGACTGGCTCAGCTTCAACGGCGGCGGCTCGGCGCGCAGGATACGCACCCAGCGGGCAAAACGCGGATGCGTCACAATCCGGAAGCCGTTCGAGCCCTCGATCAGCAGCAAACCGTCGTCCGCCGCCCGCAGTTCCTCGGCGATCACATCCGTCGCCTCCCGGATCTGGGTCGCCGTGATGAGTGAGGGCACATCCTGGTAAAGTTCCGGATCCTCCGGCGCCTCCGCGATCACCTCTGCGGCCTCCGTTACGTCCGTCGTCGTGACGGATGCCACCGGCGTCGCACCGTCAGTCACAGTCGCCCCATCGGGCCCGGTGACCGGCGCCTCACCGTCGGTCAGCGGCAGCGAGCCCTGCTCGTGAAAGCGCGTGAACACCGCCTGGATGTCCTTGATCGCGAGCGGCTGGCTGGAGGAGAGGAGCAGTGCTTTGAGCACCTTTTTCAGATTGAAGGCCATGCGGTAAAGTCGGGATGAGTGAATGCGGCGCGACGGAGGCGAAGCAATCCCGAAACGCAGGACGGAAGACCGGATGTCACGCCGAGGCGCGGAGGCGCGGAGGTCGAGAATAAATTCTGCGCGTCTCTGCGCCTCCGCGTGACACCGTCTTTCCCAAAACCCGGCTTGCCCGCAACCGCCCGCTTTGGTTCCCTGCCTTCAGCTCATGAGTTCCTCACCCGATCCCTCCCGCACATTCTCCTCCATCGTTGTCGACGGCGCCGACCGCGCGCCCGCCCGCTCCATGCTGCGGGCCGTCGGCTTTACCGATGAGGACTTCAAGAAGCCCCAGATCGCCGTCGCCTCCGCTCCCAGCGACATGACGCCCTGCAATGTCCACCTGGGCGAACTCAGCGAGCACGCCCGCAAGGGCATCGCCGCCGCCGGCGGCAAGCCGGTCTATTTCAACACCATCACCGTCACCGACGGCATCAGCATGGGCACGCTGGGCATGCGCTACAGCCTGGTCTCCCGCGAGGTCATCGCCGACTCCATCGAGACTGCCGTTGCCGCCGAGGGCTTTGACGGCCTCGTCGCCATCGGTGGCTGCGACAAGAACATGCCCGGCGCCATGATCGCCATCGCCCGGCTCAACCGCCCCGCCGTCTTCGTCTACGGTGGCACCATCCTCCCGGGCTTCACCCCCGGCGACTGCGACCACAAGAAGCCCCTCGACGTCGTCTCCGTCTTCGAGGCCGTCGGCAAACACGCCAAGGGCGAACTCACCGACGCCGAGCTGCGGGACGTCGAAATGTCGGCCATTCCGGGTCCTGGGTCCTGCGGTGGCATGTACACCGCCAATACCCTGGCCACCGCGATCGAGGCCCTCGGCATGAGCCTGCCCAACAGCAGCGCCCAACTCGCCATCGGCCCGGAGAAACGCGAAGACTGCGTCCGCGCCGGCGCCGCCGTCATGGCCATGCTCAAAACGGGCATCAAACCCCGCGACATCCTCACGCGCCACGCCTTCGAGAATGCCATCATGGTCTGCCTCGCCCTTGGCGGCTCGACCAACCTCATCCTCCATCTGCTCGCCATCGCCCACTCCGCCGAGGTCCCGCTGACGCTGCAGGACTTCAAGGTCATCGGCGAAAAAATCCCCCTGCTCGCCGACGTGAAGCCGTTCGGCAAGTACGGTATGAGCCACCTCATCCGCATCGGCGGCATCCGCCCGATGATGAAGCTGCTGCTCGACCGCGGCCTGCTCCACGGCGAGTGCCTCACCGTCTCCGGCGAGACCATGGCCGAGTCACTCAAGAACGTGAAGCCCTACGGCGCCTATCCCGCCGAGCAGGACATCATCCGCCCCTGGGACCAGCCGATCAAAAAGGAAACCCATCTCCGCGTCCTCCACGGCAACCTCGCCCCCGAGGGTGCCGTCGGCAAGATCACCGGCAAGGAAGGCCTCTATTTCAAGGGCACCGCCAAGGTTTACGAGGGCGAGGAAGACGCCCTCAAGTCCATCCTCCGCGGCGACGTAGTGAAGGGCGACGTGGTCGTCATCCGCAACGAGGGCCCTGTTGGCGGCCCCGGCATGCGCGAAATGCTCTCGCCCACCAGCGCCTGCGCCGGCCGCGGCCTGATCAAGGATGTCGCCCTCATCACGGACGGCCGCTTCTCCGGCGGCAGCCACGGCTTCGACGTCGGCCACATCGCCCCCGAGGCCGCCAAGGGCGGCCCCATCGGCATCGTGAAGCATGGCGACATCATCGAGATCGATGCCGTCAAGAACACCATCAGCCTCCTGATCCCCGACGCCGAGTACGCCGCCCGGATGAAGGCCTTCCGGCCCCGCCCCCCGCGCGAAA
>CAIOAO010000095.1 GCA_903855985.1 uncultured Opitutia bacterium
ATTCGAAAGCTGGGCGGCTAACGAGGTCCCCTGAAATCCCCACCGGCCGACATCCACCTTTTGGTGATGAGAGAGCAGGTAAGGCCAGGTCAGGGACAGCACGATCGCGTAGCTAAGCGCAAGCAGTACGTAGCAGCGCCCCCGGGCCCGACCGGGCCGCACGACGAGGAAGATAAACTGGCCGATGGCCGGGAAGACCACCCAAGACTGGGAGTAGAAACCCAACGTCAACAATACCCCATAGGCGGCGAACCATCCTGCGTCGGCCATTCCCCTTTCAAGTTTGCGTGCTTCCAAGTGCAGGACGAACCAAGTTGACCAGATATAGAACGTTACCCCGAGGATGTATTCGCGGAGTTGCAGGACGTGCATGAACAAATAGGCGTTGCACGAAAACAGGCCGATGAGAAACAGCCGCGGAACCAGCCGCCAGGTTTTCGACAGCGCAAGCAATCCTTGCAGCGAAACCCAGAGGAAGAACACGTTCACGAGCCTCAGAAAGATCACATTGTGGGTCTGGGCCACCCGCATGAGCGAATTCTGCAGCAGAAAATAAACCGGCTGGTAGGCGTACGGCGCGCTGTACGCCAGCACCTGGTGCCAGCTGGCGTTGGTACCGGCGATTTCGGGCATGAATTGCTGGCCGCCATTCATGATGGCCAGCCGGATCCCCTCGTCGTTGTGCACCCCCTTCAAATCGATCATCAGACTAAAGACGACAATGACGAGAGCGCAGGCCAGGGCCGGCAACCGGCCCGAGAAACGCGTGGCTTCAGTGCTCATCCGGCCGCCCTCCGGAAATCCTGACTGGTGGCATTGGGTTGGTGCTGAGCGCCTGCCTGCTCCAAGGGAGCGCGGGCCAGGACATTCAGGCTCGCGCCGTGTGGGATCAGCTGCATGAGCTGGGCCGCATTCATCGCCAGCGGTTGGCCGTTGGATGCGCTGTGGAGCCGATAGCCGTAACCTTCGAGCAGCTTGACCAGCTCGTCTAGGCTCGCGCCCTGTTCGGCCAGGACATACGGGGCCAATTCCATGATGATCGACGGATGCCAGCGGGTCAGGACCTCGCGGGCGCCCCGGAGCATCCCGCACTCAAATCCGTCAATATCGAGCTTGATGCAGTCGATCCGCGGCAGGCCAAGCTCGGCAATGGCCGAATCCAGGGTCCGGGCTCTCGCCCCGGAGGTCGTCATCAGTTGGCCGCAGTGGAGATTGTGCCGGTCTTCATCCTGCTTCAACGGCCAGCTGGAATAGAGCGGGACGGTCGGGGTCATCCGAGTGTCGCAATCCACCAGCATATCCTGCCGGCATTGAATGCGCTCGGCCAGGGCGGGGTTCAACCGGACGTTCCGCACCAGTTTGGAAAAGGCAAAGTCCGTCGGCTCAAACGCCACGACTTTGCCCTCTGATCCGACGCAGCCCGCCAGGTGTAGCGTATGGGCTCCGATGTTGGCCCCGATATCCAGGACAATGTCCCCGGCATGGATCAACTTGCGATAGGTGTGAACCGTGCCGGGCTCGAATGAGCCCAGCAGCCAGATCGAGAAATCAATTCCCTCCCGCAAGTCTAGGTCCCACCGGACCCGCTGGCGGCTGACGCGGGTGACCGCCCCGAGACCGACCAACCGGCGTGCACCCATGACCATGACCTGCGCGATGCGCGCAATCTTCATCTTATGCTTGGTCGTGAGCATCATGGTGGGCGGGTGGGCTATTTTCCAACTCCGCCCGGACGGGTAGAGGGCTCTCCGTGGCAGTCAGGGGAAAGGGCGGTAGATTCGGTCATCTGGCGGGAAGATATGCGTTTGGCAAGTCGGCGGGTGGGGTTGGGCCGCA
>CAIOAO010000096.1 GCA_903855985.1 uncultured Opitutia bacterium
CCTCAGCGTGGAATACAACTCCCTCGAGAATCAGGCCAACGTCGCCAAGTCCAACTACGTCCAGATCCTCAACCGCCTCAACGAGACGACCACCACCCGCAACCTCGAGAAGATCCCGCTGCACCCGCTCGACGCCGCCGTCGTGCCCGGCGGTCCGTACGAGCCCGACCTGGCCCGCATCATCCGGACCTGCGTGGGCGTGGGCTTCCTCGTGTTCTTCGTCGTCGGCTTCGGGCTGAGCTTCCTCGATGACCGCATCAAGAGCGCGTGGGATATCGAGTCCTACATCGGCGCCAACCTGCTCGGCATCATCCCCGACCTCTCCGCCGTCACCGACGACGACAAATATTCCCTCCTGCTCAAGGGGCAGCAGACCCCGGGCGCCGAGGCGTTCCTCAGCGTCTACAGCTCGGTCAAGATCCACTCCAAGCTCGATTTCCCCAAGTCCATTCTCATCACCAGCACGATCCCCGGCGAGGGCAAGACCCTCATCTCGTGCAACCTCGCCGGCAGCTTCGCCCGCCACGGCAAGCGGACGCTGCTGATCGACTGCGACCTGCGCCGGCCCATGCTGCACCGGAACTTCAAGCAGGAGAACGTCCACGGCCTCATCACCTGGTTCGAGGGCGGGGCCAAACTCGACGGCGACCTCCCGACCGACCCCTCCCTCGGCATCATCAAGCTCGCCGACAACCTCTCCCTCCTCTGCTCCGGCGGCCGCGCCAAGAGCCCCACCGAGCTGCTCGAGAACCCCGTGTTCGGCCAGCTGCTCGAGAAACTGAAGAAGTACTACGACCTCGTGATCGTGGACTCGCCCCCGCTCGGCGCCGTCACCGACAGTCTCCTGATCGCCGAGCGCACCGACGAGGTCATCTACGTCTGCCGCTTCAACCGCGCTTCCAAGAAGCACGTCCGCCTGTACATGAAGGCCCTGCGCAACGGCAAGAACGAGGTGCTCGGCGTCGTGCTCAACGGCCTCTCCCCGCGCCGCATCGAGTACTATTCGAATTACCGCTACTACCGGAGCTACAAGAAATACTACGGGACGCAGAGCTGACGCCGCGACAGCGGGTTGCAGGCTGAAAGTGCCCGGTTGAAAGCCGCCCGGTCCGGTCTAACCTCCCCGACGCACCCTCCCACGGCCAGAAGCTTTCGCCTTTCAACTTCCGCCGCTTTCAACTTTCAACTCTTCCGTGCCCCTCTCCGCGTTTCTCCCCCCCGGCTTCGATCCCAAGCGCCCCGTGGCGCTCATCGCCGGCCAGGGCATGTACCCGGTTCTCGTCGCCCAGGCCGTCCGCGCGGCCGGCATCCCGCTGCGGCTCGTCGCCTTCGACGAGGAAACCCGCCCCGAGCTCATCGCCTCCTTCCCCGAGTCCGACCGCCGCACGCTTCTCGTCGGCCAGCTCGGCAAGATGCTCAACGCCCTCAAGGACTATGACGCCGGTTACGCGATCATGGCCGGCCAGATCACCCCGAAGCGCCTGTTCAAGGGCCTCCATCCCGACCTCAAGGCCACGAAGATCCTGCTCTCCCTCAAGCGCCGCAACGCCGAGACCATCTTCGGCGCCATTGCGCAGGAAATCACCGACCTCGGCGTCACCTTGCTCGACGCCCGTTCGTTCCTCGACGCCCATCTCGCCACTCCCGGCAGCATGACCGGGCGCAATTTTCCCATCGAGCAGGACTACCTTGACCACGGCATCCACATCGCCCGCGAATGCGCCCGCCTCGACATCGGCCAGGGTTGCGTCGTCCGCAAGGGCACCGTCCTCGCCGTCGAGGCCTTCGAGGGCACCGACGAGATGCTCCGCCGCGCCGGCACCCTCAAGACCGACCACACCCTCTTCGTCAAAACCGTCAAGGCCCGCCAGGACTACCGCTTCGACGTCCCGTGCTTCGGCACGCGCACCCTCGAGACCATGCGCGAGGCCGGCATCGCATCCGCCGCCCTCGAGGCCGGCCGCGTCATCCTCCTCGACCGGCCCGCCGTGCTCGCCCAGGCCAAGACCTGGGGCATCAATCTGCTGGGGTTTGAGTGATCTAGCTCAGGCTTTTCACCCGGCATCCGGGAAAACTGCAGGCGTAAAACCTGACCTCGGCGCCCTGGTCACGCCGAAGCCTCGCGCGAAGGCGGAGCCGCTTGCGCTTTGCCCCCCGGCTCCCCATGTTCCCGGCATGAAACCGGAAGTCGTCTCCGTAACCGTGAAAGGCGTGATGCCCACCGCCAACGGCTGCGCCGTGTTCCTCGGCGACGGGTCCAAGACCTTCGTGATCTACGTCGACCACTCCGTGGGCAACGCCATCCAGATGACCCTCGACGGCGTGAAAAAGGAGCGCCCGCTCACGCATGACCTGATCGGCAGCATCATGCTCGGGCTCGACACCAAGCTCGACCACATCGTCATCAACGACGCCCGCGAGGGCACGTTCTTCGCCCGCATCATTCTCCGGATGGAAAACGAGCTGGGGAAGAAGATCGTCGAGCTCGACGCGCGGCCGAGCGACTCGATCGTCCTCGCCCTCCAGCAAAAGCGCCCGCTGTTCGTGGCCCGCGCCGTCTTCGACGAGGCCGACGATTACACGGAGATCCTCGAGCAGATGCGCCGCAAGAAGGCGGAGGAAGCCGGCGAGGAATCCACCGGGGATGAGGCCTGATCCGGTGGAACCCGCCTCCCGCCTTCCCGCCGGCCAGCAACCCGGCTGCCCGCTCACCGCCCTCGCGCCGATGCAGGACGTGACCGACCTCGCGTTCATGTCGGTCATCTCGCACTACGGCGCGCCCGACTATTTTTTCACCGAGTTCTTCCGCGTCCATGCCCAGTCCCACCCGGAGAAGCACATCCTCCGCTCCATTGACGAGAACGCCACCGGCCGGCCCGTCTTCGCCCAGCTCATCGGCGAGGACCTCACGCACCTGACCCGCACCGCCACCGAACTGCTGCGGCACCCGGTCGCCGGCATTGACCTCAACCTCGGCTGCCCCGCCCCCAAGGTGTACAAGAAAAACGTCGGCGGCGGCCTCCTGCGCGAGCCGGCGAAGATTGACGAGATCCTCGGCGCCCTCCGCGCCGCCGTCCCCGGGCTCTTCACCGTCAAGATGCGCATCGGCTTCGATGACACCGTCAACTTCGATCGCATCCTCGAGCTCGTGAACGCACACCGCGTTGATCTCCTCACCATTCACGGCCGCACCGTGAAGGAAATGTACCGCAGCGAGGTGCACTATGACGCCATAGCCCGCGCCGTCACGCGCGTGCGCTGCCCCGTCCTCGCCAACGGCAACGTCCTCTCCGCCCCCCGCGCCGCCGCGATCCTCGGCGAAACCAAGGCGGCCGGCGTCATGATCGGCCGCCACGCCATCCGCAACCCGTGGATCTTCCGCCAGTGCCGCGAGCAGTTTGAAGGCCGGCCCGTCATGCGCGTGACCCTCGCCGACGTCCGCGAGTACATTGAGCGCCTCTACCGCGCCACCACATTGCCCGGCCTGCCCGACCGGCTGCACGTGAACAAGATGAAGAAGTACCTCAACTTCGTCGGCCAGAGCGTGGACGCCACCGGCGCCTTCCTCCACGACATGCGCCGCACCGAGTCCGAGGCCGCCCTTTTCGAGGTCTGCGACCGGCACTTGCTGGCCGAGCCAACCCGCGAATTCGCCCCGGAACCCTATCCGGGGGTGATCGCCAGGCCAAATTGTGAGACGCCTTCAGTGCTGACGGATGGCTGTTCGCTCGAAACGATTACCGCATGAAGGTGCATCTCGATTACGGCACGACGGGCCTCGAGCTCGATCTCACCGGCCTTAACGCGACCATTCTCGCGCCCAAGTTTCTCGAGGGCCTCCCCGATGAGCAGGCCGCCTTCACCGCGGCGGCCCGGGCCCCGATCGGCTGCCCGCCGTTGCGCGACTCGGTCGCCGCCACCGACAAGGTCGCGGTCGTCATTCCCGACGGCACGCGCCCGCTGCCCAGCGATCGCCTGCTGCCCTGGCTCTTCGCGGAGCTCGCGCATGTCCCGCGCGAAAACTTCACGATCATTGTCGGCACCGGTTCGCATCGGCCCAACACCCCCGCCGAGCTCGATGCCATGCTCAGCCCCGCCGTCGCGCGCAACTACCGGGTCGTGAACCACAGTTCCACCGACGACTCCACCGTGGCTTCCGCCGGCCGCTCCGCCTTGGGCTACGAGGTGCGCTTCGCCAAGGACTACGTTGCCGCCGACCGCCGCATTCTCCTCGGCTTCATCGAGCCGCACTTTATGGCCGGCTTCTCGGGCGGCTACAAAGCCGTCTTCCCGGGCATCGCTTCGCTCGACGCCATCATGCACTACCACGGGGCCAGTGTCATCGGCGACCCGCGCAGCACCTGGGGAGAACTCGAGGACAACCCCACGCAGCGCCACGTCCGCGCCGGGGGTTCACTCCTCCCGGTGGATTTCTGCCTCAACGTCACCCTCAACACCCGCCGCCAGATCACGCGCTTCTTTTGCGGCGAAACCCTCGCGGCCCACCGCGCCGGCTGCGCCTTCGTCAAGGCCACCGCCATGGCCGCCTGCCCGCATCCCTTTCCGATCGTCGTGACGACCAACAGCGGTTTCCCGCTCGACCAGAGCCTCTACCAGACCGTCAAGGGCATGGCCGCCGCCTCCCGCATCGTCACCCCCGGCGGGCTCATCCTCACCGCCGCCCGCTGCAACGATGGCTTCCCCGCCCACGGCAACTTCCGCAAGCTCATCGAGGAATCCAAGTCCGCCCAGGAAATGCTCGACCGCATCCTGACGCCCGGTTTTTCCGTCCTGGACCAGTGGCAGGCGCAGCATCTCGCCATGATTCTCGTCAAGGCCCGGGTCGCCCTCTTCAGCGAACTCTCCGATGCCGACGTGCACCGCGCCCACCTGACACCCGTTCATGACATCCGCGCCGCCCTCGACGCCGAACTTGCCCGGATCGGCCGCGACGCCCCCATCGCCATCCTCCCCGAGGGCCCGCTGACGATTCCGTACCTGGCGTAGCGGGAGCCGCGGAACTCCCCTTGATCCCGGGAATACAGCCCGCGGATTACGCCGATGACCGCGGATGCCCGGAATTCATCCGCGCAATCCGGGCCATCCGCGGAAAGATTTGCCGGGCTTGCGCGGAGTTCAGCGATCTCGCCCCGTCACAATCATTCGAGACCTAAAACCTTGCGGCCTTCCGGCGAAATCATCTCCGGCGTCCAAATCGGGTCCCAGACGATGTGCACCTTCGCCGACTCCACGGTCGGCAGCGCCGCGATCTTCTGCCGCGCATCCTCCGCAATCGTCGGCCCCATGCCGCAGCCGGGCGCCGTCAAAGTCATCTTCACCTCGATCGTGTGGCCGCCGGCCGTCTTTTCCACCGCGAGGTCATACACCAGACCCAGGTCCACGATGTTCACCGGGATTTCCGGGTCGAAGCAGGTCTTCAGCGCCGCCCAGACGGCCGGTTCGCTGAACTCACCGGCCGCCACCGCCGCGGCTTCCTCCTGCGGCGAATAACCGCCGATGGCGCCGGCGTTTTCCGCCGCAATGCGCAGCAGGCCGTGGTCCGTCCGGACCGTGATGTTGCCGCCCAGGGTCTGGGTGACGAATACTTCCGTCCCCGCCGGCAGCGTCACCGCGCTCCCCGCGGGAATCGCTGTGGCCGGACAATCGCGAATCAGTGTGTGGGTCATGCGCGTGGGCTCAGTGAATCGCGAGTTCCATGGGCAGGCGCGCATACACGCCCTGCGGGTCGTTGAAGGTCTTCAGCACGCCCAGCTCGGCCTCGAGGCGCTTCGTGATCTCGGCGACGATGCCCGTGCTTTGCGCGTGCGCATTCTGCGGGTTGAACCGTTCGATCATCTCCGCGATCGCCTCGCCGAACTCCTTCTTGCGCGGATATTCCACGAGCCGGTAGTTCGTGCCGAGCCCGGCCTTCTCCGCGGCGTACTTCACGGCGGCATCCAGCCCGCCAATCTCGTCCACCAGCCCGAGCTTCTTCGCCTCGGTGCCGGACCAGACGCGGCCCTGCGCAATCTCCTTCACGAAATCGAGCTTCAGGTGGCGGGCGTCGGCGACCTTGCCGACGAACTCGCCGTAGATCCAGTCCACCATGCGCTGGAACACCGCGAGCTCTTCGTCCGTCTTCGGCCGGGAAATCGTCAGCGCGTCGGCGAATTTGCCCGTCTTCACGCTGTCAAAGGTGAAGCCGAGGTTGTTCGCGAGCTTCTGCACGTCGAACTGGATGCCAAACACGCCGATGGACCCGGTGATGGTCGTCGGCTCGGCAAAGATGCGGTCGCCGTAGGCCGAAATCCAGTAGCCGCCCGACGCGGCATAGCTGCCCATCGAGACGATCACGGGCTTCACCTTCCGGGCCAGGCGGATTTCGCGCTGGATGGCCTCCGAGGCCGTGGCGCTGCCACCCGGGCTGTTCACGCGCAGGACGATCGCCTTGATGCTGTCGTTCTGGCGCAGCTGCCGGAGTTCGCGCGCAAACTTGGTGCCGCCGATCTCCCCGACGTCCCCCTCGCCGTCCACGATCGCGCCCTCGGCGTAAACCAGCGCGATGTTCTGGCCGCGCGTCGGCGTCACCCCGTGCTTGCTGGTGTCCATCCGGTCCGGCGCGATCTTCGCGTAAGCGGCGAGACTGATCTGCTTGAAAGCTTCCTTCGCACCCTTGCGGCCGGTCTTGGCCTTGAGTTCGTCAATCACCTCGTCGCGGTAGGCAATCCGGTCCACGAGCTTGGCCGTCTTCGCGGCCTCGGCGCGGACCAGTCCCTCGGCGTCCACCGTCGCCTGCAGCGCCGCCGGCGTGAGGCCGCGGCTCTGCGCGATATCCGCCACGAGGCTGCCCCAGACGTCGTCGAGCAGCTTCTGGACTTCCTCGCGGTTTTCCGGACTCATGTTCTTGCGGGTGAAGGGCTCGACGTAGGATTTGTATTTGCCCACGCGCGTGACCTGGATGCCGATGCCGAATTTCTCGAACGCCCCGGCATAAAACATCGGTTCGCTCGCAAGCCCCGGCAGCAGGATCATCCCGTACGGGTCCAGCACCAGGTCGTTGGCCACCGAGGCCAGGTAGTAGTCCTTCTTGTCCGCAAAGGTCAGGTAGGCCTTCACCGGCTTGCCGGCCGCCTTGAAATCCTCGAGCGCGTTGCGCACTTCCTTCAGCGCCGCATAGCCGTTGCCGTAGCCGCCGGACGAGAGCGAACCCGTCATCAGCAGGCCGGCAATGCGGTCGTCCTTCGCCGCCGCCCGCAGCGCGCGCGTCACGCTGCGCAGCTGCAGCGTCTCCAGCCGGTTGTCGTTCGTGAGGGCGCTGAAATCCACCCGCGGTGGCGCGTCGGTGATGTTGGCGTCGAGGTTGAAGACCAGGTACGAGCCGCGTTCCATCGCGACCGGCTTGTTTTCACCGCTCATCGCCGCAATCGCGCCGATGAAGCCGATGAAGAGCAGCAGCCCGCCGCCGGTGAAAATGATCAGCGCAACCAGCGCGCCCAGCATCGAGGTAAAGAAATTCTTCATGTGTCGGGCCAAGCTACGCGCTTTTTCCCCTTCCTCCAGTCGAAACGCGTCGAGCGGTCCCAAACCCGGGCCGAGCGGCAAGTCGTCCCGCTAAAAATCACCCGGTTGTCACGAAAACTGCTCAAGTACGGTTTGCGATGACCCGTAGAACCCTCCATTGTTCTTTCCCATGAGCGAACCCAAGGACCTGCTGACGACCAACCGCAAGGCGCTCACGATCAATCTCGACGGCACCAAGTACGGCACGTTCGCCGAGATCGGCGCCGGCCAGGAGGTCGCCCGCCATTTCTTCCAGGCCGGCGGCGCGTCCGGCACCATCGCCAAGAGCATGTCGGCCTACGACATGGCCTTCAGCGACGCCATCTACGGCAAGGCCCCGCGCTACGTCTCCAGCGACCGCCTCGTCCACATGCTCGACCACGAGTACGGGCTGCTCGTCGAGCGGCTCGACGGCTCGCGCGGCGAGCGCACCGCGTTTTTCGCGTTTGCCGACACCGTCGCCACCAAGAATTTCAAGGGCAACAACGAGGCCCACGGCTGGATGGGCGTGCGCTTCCAGGCCAATCCCCGCGAGCAGCCCAGCGACATCATGATCCACGTCCGCATGAGGGATAAGGAAAACATCCTCCAGCAGC
>CAIOAO010000097.1 GCA_903855985.1 uncultured Opitutia bacterium
CCGTGGAAATCGCGGCCGATCGCGGCCTGCAGTCGTTCACGGCCGACCTCAAGGGTCTCACCGGCGGCCGCATCTACCTGCAGATCAAGCCCGGCCCGTACAATGACTTCTCCTGGGACTGGACCTGCTGGACCGACATCGAGATCAAGTAGCCAGCCCCGGGTTCCTGACCGCATCCACGATGAACCGGGCCCCGGCCGCATCTACCGAGCAGGGCGCAGCAGCGGGCCGCTGGCTTTGGGTGCTCGGCGTGGCCGGGGTGGTCTTTGCCGCCCGGCTCCGTGAGGTCCACCTCCACTCCGGCCCCACCCCGGCCCTCGACCAATGGGACGCCGAAGCCCGCGTCATCCTCGTGCCCTGGCTGCAGGGCAAGCTGGCGTGGACGGACTTCCTGGCCCCGCACAATGAGCATGTGCCCGTCTGGACGCGGCTGCTCGCGTGGTTGCAGGCCGCCTGGCTCGGCCGCTGGGATCCGCAGTTGCAGGCCACGTTCAACGCCGCGCTGCACGGCCTGTTCGCCGGTGTCTTCGCCGGTTGGCTGCAGCGCCGTCTCGCCCTCTGGCCGGCCGCCGGGCTCACGCTGCTGATCATCCTCCTCGCCGGTCTGCCGTTCAGCTGGGAAAACAGCACGTGGGGCTTCCAAGTCCACACGCCGCTGGCCCTGCTTTTCGTCTTCCTGCATATCCGCGGCTCGTTCGAACACGCTCCCGGTTCCGCGGGCTGGTGGCTCGCGCAGGCGGCGGGTGTCGCGGCGCTTTTCACCTACGGCAGCATGTGGGCGGCGCCCGCCGCCGTCCTGGCGACCGCCCTCTGGACCGGCGCCCCCGACCGGCGGCGCTGGCTCGCCGCCGCCGCGATCGCCGCGGGAGGTCTCGGCCTCATGCTCTACGCGCGCGGCCTCCAGTCGCCCCTCGCAACGCAATCACTGACGGCGCACACACCGCGGGAGTTTCTCGCCGCCGGGCTGCTCCAGCTCGGCTGGCCCGCCGCGTGGCCGGGCGCTGCCGCCGTGCTCTGCCTGCCGGCGTTCCTGCTGGCCCTGCAGTTGCGGCGCGCGGCGCGGGCCGAAAATTTCGACCGGGTCGTCGTCGCCCTCGCAGTATGGGCCGTGGCCCAGGCCGCCGCCTTCGCCTTTGCCCGCGGCGGCAGCTACCTCGGTTTCACCTCCCGCTATGGCGACCTGCTCGCCCTCGGCGTCGCCGCCAACGCCATCGCCCTGTGGCGGCTGGGGTCGGCCGCCTACTCGTGGCGGACGTGGGGCGCTGCTGGTTTGGCAATCGCCTGGCTCGCGACGCTCGCCCCGGGCCTGCACTACATCAGCACCCGCGCCCATACGGAATATTTCCACCAATACAGCGCCGAGTGGTCCCGCCTTCGCCGCGACGCTGTGCGGCAGTACCTCGCCGACCGGGATCTCGCACATCTCTCCGCCCCGGAGGTCCGCAGTGTGCTTTACCCCAACCCAGCCCGGGTTGCCGAAGTCCTCGATCAGCCCGGCTTGGCGGACTTGCTGCCGGTCAGCCTGCGGCCGAACGCCACACGCGTCCGCGGCGATTTCATCAGCGCCGTCGACGCCCGGGTGCGCACGCTGTGGGCCGCATTCGCCGCCGCGGGTCTCATCCTCCTGTTACTCGCCGCCTGGCTGACGTGGCCCGCTCCGGCGGCGACCGTACCGGCACTCACGCTGGCCTTCGACCCTTGGCGCTGGCCGCTTCTGGGCCTGATTGCGGTCACAGCCGGCGGACTCGTTTTCCTCTGGCCCAAGCCGTTGGAATTCAGCGCTGAAAAGCGCTGGCTGGCCCTGCTGGCCCCGTCGGGCACGGTCGCGGAGCTGACGTTTCACATCACCACCAAAACCACCTTTCCCCCGGACAACCTCACCGGCGGCGCAAACCTTGTCCCGGGGGATTTTCGCAATCTGTTTTACGGGACGCATATTGACGGGCCGGGTTTCATCGGCGAAGCGCAGAGCTCCGCGTTCCCGATCACTTCGCCCTGGCTCATCATTCCGTTCGCCGGCTTTCCCGCCAGCGAAGGCAACGGGCTCCACCTGCGCATCGAGGATGCGTCCGGTGCGACCCTCACCGAGCTCGCCTGTCCCGGACCCAATCCCCACTTCAACGAAATCGATTTCTGGGCCGCCGATGTGCGCCACTATGCCGGCCGCTCGGCGCGCCTGGTATTTTACGACGGGCGCAACGACGCCGAGGGCTGGGTCGCCGCCGCGCTTCCGCAGGCCGCCCAGGGCCCGGAACGCGCCGCGACGTTCCGCCATGACCGTTCGTCCGAACCCACACGCTTCGGCCAGGCTTCACTCCGCGTGATCGCGCTTGTCACCCTGCTCCTCTGCGTCGGGACGGCCCTCACTTCCCGCCCGCGGCGGGCCTGAGCCGTTTTGCTGGTTGCCGCGCTGCCAGCCCCCGTTTGAGCTTTGACCCAATGCCCGACGCCCCCACCACCCCGGAGCTCACGCTGGTGATGCCCTGCCTGAATGAGGCACGCTCGCTCCCCGGCTGTATTCGCGAGGCGACGGCGGCCATGGCGGCGGCCGGGATCGCCGGCGAAATTGTGATCGCCGACAACGGCAGCACCGACGGCTCGCAGGCCCTCGCCACTTCGCTGGGCGCCCGCGTCGTGCCCGTCACCGAAAAAGGCTACGGCAACGCCCTCCGCGGCGGCTTCGCCGCGGCCCGAGGCCGCTTCCTCGTGATGGGCGACGCCGACGGCAGCTACGATTTCTCCCACCTGCCCCGTTTCCTCGAAAAACTCCGCGCCGGCTACGATCTCGTCATGGGCAACCGGTTCCTCGGCGGCATCCAGCCCGGCGCCATGCCCTGGAAAAACCGGTATATCGGCAACCCGGTGCTGTCCTTCATCGGCCGTCTGTTTTTCTCGACCGAACTCCGTGATTTCCACTGCGGGCTGCGCGGCTTTTCCGCCGACGCCTACCGCCGGATGAACCTGCGCACCACCGGCATGGAG
>CAIOAO010000098.1 GCA_903855985.1 uncultured Opitutia bacterium
CGAGATCATCGCCGACGCCATGGACAAGGTCGGCAAGGACGGCACCATCACCGTCGAAGAGGCCAAGTCCATCGAGACCACCCTCGACGTCGTCGAGGGCATGCAGTTCGACAAGGGTTACCTCTCGGCCTACTTCGCGACCAACGCGGAGAGCCAGGAAGCCATCCTTGAGGACGCGTACATCCTGATCCACGAGAAGAAGATCTCCAACCTCCAGGAGTTCCTCCCGATTCTCCAGGCCACCGCCAAGACCGGCAAGCCCCTCCTGATCATCGCCGAGGAAGTCGAGGGCGAGGCCCTCGCCGCGCTCGTGGTGAACAAGATCCGTGGCACGCTGAACGTCGCCGCCGTCAAGGCGCCCGGCTTCGGTGACCGCCGCAAGGCCATCCTTGAGGACATCGCCGTCCTCACCGGCGGCCGCCTCCTCAGCGAGGACCTCGGCATCAAGCTCGAGAACGTCACCATTGCCGACCTCGGCCGCGCCAAGCGCATCGTCGTCGACAAGGAGAACACCACCATCGTCGAGGGTGGCGGCAAATCGTCCGACATCCAGGGCCGGGTGAAGCTCATCCGCCGCCAGATCGACGAGACGACCTCCGACTACGACCGCGAGAAGCTCCAGGAGCGTCTCGCCAAGCTCGCCGGTGGCATCGCCGTCATCAACGTCGGCGCCTCCACCGAGGTCGAGATGAAGGAAAAGAAGGCCCGCGTCGAAGACGCCCTCCATGCGACCCGTGCGGCCGTGGAAGAGGGGATCGTCGCCGGCGGTGGCGTCGCGCTGCTCCGCACCGCGAAGGTCATCGACGGGCTCAAGCTCGAGGGTGACGAGGCCATTGGTGCCCAGATCGTGCGCCGGGCCATCGAACATCCGCTCCGCCAGCTCTGCTTCAATGCGGGCGTCGAGGGCGCGGTGATCGTTGGCAACGTGCTCGCGGGCAAGGGTGCCTACGGCTACAACGTCGCCACGGGCGAATACGAGGACCTCGTCAAGGCCGGTGTCGTCGACCCCACGAAGGTCACGCGCACCGCGCTGCAGAACGCGGCCTCGATCGCCGGCCTGCTCCTCACGACCGAGGCCATCATCACCGAGATCCCGGACAAGAAGGAAGCTCCGGCCCCCGGCGGCGGTGGCGGCGGCGGCATGGGCGGCATGGATTACTAAGTCCCGCTGTTCCCTTCCAATAAATCACAAGGCGTCCCGCGCAAGCGGGACGCCTTTTTTGCGCCCACGTTTTGCTTTCGCTGGCGGCGCTTCCGTGTTTCCGTGATCCCCACCATGGAGGTTATTTTTCTTGGTACGGGGACATCGCAGGGCGTGCCGATGATCGGCTGCGACTGCGCCGTCTGTACCTCAACCGATCCGCGGAATAACCGGATGCGGACTTCCATTCACGTGGTGATGGACGGGCTGCATGTCCAGGTGGACGCCTCGCCGGAGTTCCGGCTGCAGTGCGTGCGGGAAAAGATCAGCCACCTCGATGTGTTCATCCTGACGCACGGGCATGCCGACCACCTCGCGGGCATGGATGACCTGCGCCGGTTCTGTGATCACGGCGCGAAGGCGGTCACGGTTTATTCGACGGGGGAGGGGAAGGCCCGCGTCGCGGCGATGTTTCCCTACGCGATCGGGGACCGGCCGGTGTCGAAGGGCTACCCGGCGTTCCAGCTGGCGGACATGCCGCCGGTGCTCGAATTTCCCCAGGGGCGGATCCATGCGA
Source organism: uncultured Opitutia bacterium (assembly GCA_903855985.1). Taxonomy (GTDB): domain Bacteria; phylum Verrucomicrobiota; class Verrucomicrobiia; order Opitutales; family Opitutaceae; genus Opi-474. The sequence continues at coordinate 1,719 of CAIOAO010000098.1, forward strand.
CGCTGCTCCCGCACGGGCCGATCAGCACACTGGGCCTCGTGTTCGAGGAAAAATCGTCGGGCAAAAAATTCGCCTACTATTCCGACTGCAAGAGCGTGCCCCCCGAGGCCGTGACGCTGGCGCGGGGAGCCGCCGCCGTGTGCCTCGATGGCCTGCGCCCGGACCCGCATCCCACCCACATGAACATCGAGGAGGCGTGTGCCGCCGCCGCGGAGATCGGCAGCCCGGTCAGCTATCTTACCCACATGACCCACTCCGTGGAGCACACGGAATGGGAAGGTAAGCTGCCCGCTGGAGTATTTCTGGCCTACGACGGACTCCGGCTAATCATTTAGCCCGAGTGGTTTAGGAATTAGGACAAACGAGCCGAAAATTTCCTCTTGCCTTAATCCCTATCAAATCAATGTAGATTAAAGCAGTCAGCAAATGAAGCTCTCCAAAAAAGGCGAATACGCCCTCCGCTCCCTCATCAATCTCGGCATCGCCGCCGAGGTGGGACGTTCCCTGGTCCAGGTCTCGGAGCTCGCCGACACCGAGCAGCTCCCGGTCAAGTTTCTTGAACAGATCATGTCGGCGTTGAAGGACGCCAAGCTGGTCACGAGCGTTCGCGGCAAGTTCGGCGGCTACCGCCTCGCGAAGCCCGCCAAGGCGATCACGATCGGCCAGGTCGTCCGCCTGATTGACGGCCCGCTCGCCCCGATCGGCTGCGTCAGCCAGACGGCGTACGAAAAATGCACCTGCCCCGACGAGGCCCACTGCGGCCTGCGCATGCTGATGCTCGACGTGCGCAACGCCATCGCCGGGATCCTCGACCGCTACACGCTCGCCGACGTTGTTGAGGTCACGCTGCGCAAGCTGCGCCGCGACAATGTCCCGCTGCCGTTTACGCCCGAGGCCGACGTCGCGCCGACGCCGCCCCGACTGCCCGCCCGCCATGCCCAGAAACTCGCCCGCCGCCACGGTTCGGCCCGCCTCGATGAAACCGAGGGTGTGCTCCACCAGCTGCTCGGCGACTACGCCATCTGATACTCACGCAAGCACTTTCCGTCATGCCCAACCCCATCTCGCTCGACGCACCTTCCGCGTCCGTTCCGTTGCCCGACTGGCCCGCCCTGGTGCGCGAAAAGGTTGAGGGCCTGCGTTACGGCGTCGTGCAGCTCACCGTCCATGAAGGCCGCGTCACGCAGATCGAGCGCACCGAAAAGACCCGGCTCGGCCTTCCGGGGTCACTGCGGGCCGACGCGGAATAATTTTCCCGGCCTTCCGGCACCACCGGCGGCCGTATACAACCAATCCATCCACGCGCACCGTACTGACCCGTCCACGGGAGGTTACCATGCACCCACAGCTCATCATTGCATCCCGTGAAATTCTCATCCCGTCCCGCGTCCGCGCTGCTGGCCGTCCTGGCGCTTTCCACCGTCTTGTCTGCCGCCCCGGTCGACAATTCCGAGCTCCAGGAACTGCGCGAACAAATCAGCGCGCTTGAACACAAATTACTCGTGCTCGAAAGAAAACAAGAGATTCAGGACGACAAGGTCGCCGTCACCGACAAGGGCGTCACGCTCGCGTCGGCCGACAATGCCAACGTCCTGAAGATCCGCGGTCTCGCCCAGCTCGATTCGCGCCTCTTTTTCGGCGACGGCGGCGGGGTGGTGAACAACGCCTACGTCCTGCGCCGGGCGCGCCTCATCACCGAAGGCACGTTCGCCAAGATCTACTCCTTCCAGTTCGTGCCGGAGTTCGGCGGCAGCAGCGTCAGCATCCTCGACGCCAACCTGAGTGTCGCTGTTTCCAAGGCCCTGACGGTCAAGTTCGGCAAATTCAAGTCGCCGGTCGGCCTCGAGCTCCTGCAGTCCGACTCGTGGACCTTCTTCAACGAGCGCTCAATCGTCACCAACCTGGTCCCCAACCGCGACCTCGGAGTGCAGGCCTCTGGCGAGGTGTCCAACGGCACGCTCAATTACACGGTCGGTGTCTTTGGCGGCGTTGGCGACGGTGGCAGCACCAACAACACGGACTTCGACAACGAGAAGGATATCGTGGCGCGCCTGGTGGCATCGCCGTTCAAGAATGACGCCGGCTCCGCAGTGCAGGGCCTGTCTTTCGGGCTCTCCGCCAGTGCGGGTCGCGAGAAGACGACCGCTGGCCGTACCTCAGGCTACAAGACGGACGGACAGCAGACGTTTTTTGCCTTCAACTCCACCACCATTGCCGACGGCCAGACCTGGCGCGTTTCGCCGCAGGCTGATTATCGCATCGGCTCATTCGGGGTGATCGCTGAGTATGTAATTTCTGCGGTCGAGGTTCGTCCGAACGCTACCGGCTTGAAGACCGAGTTGCGGAACAAGGCCTGGCAGGTCGCCGCCGGGTATGTGCTGACTGGCGAGGATTCGTCCTACACCGGCGTCGCACCCAAGACGAACTTCGACTTCGCCGCGGGCACGTGGGGCGCCTTCGAGGTCACCGCGCGCTACGCCAACCTGAAGGTCGATGACGCGGCGTTCCCGCTCTACGCCTCGGCCGCGAGCAACGCCAACGAGGCCTCCTCCGTCGGCCTCGGCCTGAACTGGTACCTGAGCAAAGCCGTCGCGTTCAAGTTCGACTATTACCAGACGAACTTCGGCTTCAATTCCGCCGCGCCGGCGACATCGACTACCCCAATCCTGCGGCAGGACGAACAGGTCCTTATCAGCCGCTTTCAGGTCTCTTTCTAAATATCTACCCGGCAACCATCATGAAACTTTTTTATCTGCTCCTCCTCACCGCCTTTGGTGCCAGCGCCGTGCGCGCGGAAAAAATCACGCTGCGGGTCGGCTATTTCCCCAATATCACCCACGCCCAAGGCGTGATTGGCAGCAATTCCACCCGGGAGAAACACGGCTGGTTCGAGCAGCGGCTCGGGCCCGACGTGACCATCCACTGGTTCCCCTTCAATGCCGGCCCGAGTGCCATGGAGGCGATTTTTGCCGGTTCGATCGACCTGACGTATGTCGGTCCGAATCCCGCCCTCAACGCCTACATCCGCTCCGGCGGGGATGAAATCCGCGTCCTGGCCGGTTCCGCGCTCGGAGGCGCGGCGCTGGTGGTTGCGGGGGACGGACGTATTGCGGCCCCCGGTCAGTTCAAGGGCCGCCGCCTCGCTACGCCGCAGTTGGGCAACACCCAGGATGTCGCCGCCCGCGCCTGGCTGAAAAAGCAGGGCTTCAAGGTCACCCAGACCGGAGGCGACGTGCTGGTGCTGCCGACGGCGAATCCCGACCAGCTCGCCCTGTTCCAGTCGGACCGCCTCGATGCGGTTTGGACCGTGGAGCCGTGGGTATCGCGCCTAGAATTGGAGGCCGGCGGGAAGATTTTTCTCGAGCAGAATGACGCGGTCACGACCGTGCTGGTCACCAGCGTGAAGTTCCTGAAGGCGCACCCGGCCCTGGTGGCCAAGTTTAAGGCGGCCCACGCGGAACTCACGGCCTGGCTCAACACCCATCCGGAGGAGGCGCGGGCGCGGGTCCGGGCCGGTCTCAGTGCCGAGATGAAGCGGGAAATGTCCAATGCCATCGTGACCAGCGCCTGGCGGCGGCTGAAATTTTCCGACCAAGTGACACAGAAGCAGTTTGAGCTTCTGGTGGCCGACGCCCAAAATGCCGGGTTCCTGCGGGATGCCCTCCCGCTGGACCGATTGTTTTCCGGCCAACCATGACCCTTTCGACCGAACTCCAGAGCGAGACCCCCTCGAAGCTGTCCGTGCAGCGCATCAGCAAGCGCTACCGCTCGGGTGGGCGCGAGGTGCATGCGCTGGACGATGTCTCGCTGGAGGTGGGGGAAGGGGAGTTCATCTGCCTGGTGGGGCCGAGCGGCTGCGGTAAATCGACCCTGCTCAACATCATCGCGGGTCTTGAGTTCGCGGATGACGGCCGGTTGTTCACCGCGGGGGCTCCCATCACTGGGCCTGGCCGCGACCGCATGGTATTGTTTCAGGAGGCGGCCCTCTTCCCGTGGCTGGACGTCCTGGACAACGTGCTGTTCGGGTTGAAGCTGAAACCCGGGCTCAGCAGGGCGGAGCGCACCGAGGTGGCGCAGTTTTACCTCAAGCTCGTGGGGTTGGAAAAATTCACCAAGTCCTACGTCCATGAATTGTCCGGCGGCATGAAGCAGCGGGTGGCGCTGGCCCGCGCGCTCGCACCCAATCCGCGCGTGCTGCTGATGGACGAGCCCTTCGCGGCCCTCGACGCGCTCACGCGCCAGCAGCTTTACGGCGACCTGCAGGATATCTGGCAGCAGCACCGGAAAACGATCGTGTTTGTGACGCACAATGTCCGCGAGGCGGTGTGCCTCGGCGACCGTGTCGCGCTGTTCTCGCCGCACCCCGGGCGGATCAAGGAGCAGTTCACGATCACGCTGCCGCGCCGGCGCGACATCAACAGCATCGAGCTCGCGCGCTACGCGATCGAGATCACGGCTGCGCTCAAGGGCGACGTGCGGCCGTCCGATGAATACGCCATATGAAGCATCTCCTGCGCGCACTTTTGTTCTTCGTCCTGGCTCTCGTGGCTTGGGAGGCGCTGTTTCGGGCCAAAATCTGGTCCCCCGTGCTGGTGCCGTCACCCGTCAGTGTGGGCCGATATCTGTATGAGGCCGCGGTCGATGGCACGCTCTGGGATGCGACCCTGGTTACAATGCGCCGGCTTCTCCTGGGCTACGGTTTTGGCATCGCGCTGGGCCTGCCGCTGGGGCTGCTGACGGCCCGCTTTCGCATCATGAAGGACACCTTGGGCCTGGTCGCGCTGGGCCTGCAGACTCTGCCGAGCGTATGCTGGGTGCCGCTGGCGCTGCTCTGGTTCGGCCAAAGCGAGACCGCCATGTTCTTTGTCGTCGTGATGGGCACACTCTGGTCCATGATCATCGCGACGGACAATGGGGTGCGCAACGTGCCGCCCATCTACGCCCGCGCGGCCCGCACGATGGGTTCGTCAGGTCTCCAACTCTGGTTCCGGGTCATGTTGCCGGCTTCGCTGCCGTACATCGTCAGTGGCATGAAGCAGGGCTGGGCCTTTGCCTGGCGCTCACTCATGGCGGCCGAGATCTACGTGACGATTCTCAGCGGCTTCGGCCTCGGCAATTTGCTCCACTACGGTCGCGAGCTCAATGCCATGGAGCAGGTCATCGGCATCATGTTTATCATCATAGTCATCGGCCTGCTGGCGGACAAAATCCTGTTTTCCCCGTGGGAAAAATTTCTCCACCGGCGCTGGGGCACCGCGAAATAGACCGTAAGACAATGCCTGGATTTGCTTTTCCCGTTCCTTTTTTCTCAACGTTCATCAATTCAACCCCCAAAGACCACCATGGCCAAAATCCATAACGACATCACCGAGACCATCGGTAACACGCCGCTCGTCCGCCTCAACCGCACCGCGGCCGCCCACGGCGCGCAGGCGGAAATCCTGCTCAAGCTGGAATTCTTCAACCCGCTCTCGAGCGTGAAGGACCGCATCGGTCTCGCCATGATCGATGACGCGCTGAAGTCCGGAAAAATCAACGCCCAGACCACGTTGATCGAGCCGACCAGCGGCAACACCGGCATCGCGCTGGCGTTCGTCGCCGCGGCCAAGGGCCTCAAGCTCATCCTCACGATGCCCGAGACGATGAGCACCGAGCGCCGCAAGCTCCTCAAGATCCTCGGCGCCCGCCTCGTGCTCACCGAGGGACCGAAGGGCATGAAGGGGGCCATCGCCAAGGCCGAGGAACTCCAGTCCAGGATCCCCAACAGCGTCATCCTCCAGCAGTTCGCCAACCCGGCCAATCCCGCAGTCCACCGCCGCACCACGGCCGAGGAAATCTGGCGCGATACCGACGGCAAGGTGGACATCGTCGTGGCCGGCATCGGCACCGGCGGCACCATCACGGGCGTCGGCGAGGTGCTGAAGGCCAAGAAGGCCGCGATCAAGATCGTCGCCGTCGAGCCGGACGCGTCGCCCATCCTTTCCGGCGGCCAGCCCGGCCCGCACAAGCTGCAGGGCATCGGTGCCGGCTTCGTACCCGCGGTCCTCAACACGAAGGTTTACGACGAGGTCATCCGCGTGAAGGAGGCCGATTCCGGCCCGATCTCGAAGCAGGTCAACCAGCAGGACGGCATCCCGATCGGCATTTCCTCCGGCGCGGCCGTCTGGGCGGCGCTCCAACTGGCCAAGCGGCCCGAGAACAAGGGCAAGCAGATCGTCGTGATCATCCCGTCGAGCAGCGAACGCTACCTCTCGACCTGGCTGTTCGCGGACGTCAGCCCGGAGAGCGACACCCTCGAGGATCTCCTTCCGCCCGCGGCCAAGGCCTGAGTTCGTAAGGGAATTCCGACCGGCCGGCAGCCCAGCTGTCGGCCGGTTATTTATTGTCCCGGTTCAACTCCGACCAACGGTAGAAACTGTACCCGAAGGCGATGAGCGAGACGGCGACGCCGGTGAGCTTCATCATCACGCCGGCCAACGTCTGGTCCTCGACGGCCGAGAGGCCAGCCCAGGGCAGCCGCGGGGCATATTCGTAGGTCGGGTAGAGGATGTTGGAAGAGAACGAGACGTAGGCAAAGAGGGGCGTCATCGCGATCTCGATGCAGAAAATGAACATCATCCGCCCGGCATAGCTGAGCGGCGGATACGCCCGCGACGGGCTCATGATGGGCCACCAGAAGAGTACCGACACGCCAAAGAACATCAGGTGCTCGAGCACGTGGATGAGCTTGTCCTGCAGCGCCCATTCATAGAGCCACGGAGCGTGCCAGAGGCCGATGACAAGGGTGGCCAGCGCGCCGCAGCTGATCGGCGAGAACAGCAGCCGGAGCGGCCGCCGGAGAGCCGGGCGGTCCAGGCCGGCATCCACCATCCACCACGGCAGGCCGCACAGCAGCAGCACCGGCGCCGGGTACATGATGATCAGGTGCTGGAACATGTGCGCGCTAAACAGGAAGCGTTCGCCGACCTGGTCGAGCGGCGAGCCGACCGCGAGGTAGAACAGGACCAGCGCGGCATAGAAATACCATGCCTCCCGGCGGGGAAAGGGCTGCCCGGGGGCAAGCCGCGCGCGCAGCGGGCCGGCCAGCACGGCCCAGAGCCAGCCCAGGAACACGATCCCGCCGACGAGCAGGGGTTCGTTGTGCCAGTGGCGCCAGTCAATCATGGGATAAAAAAGGCGGCCCGAGGGCCGCCGTGGAAAGTTGCGAGGTCGATCGTGGCGGCGTCAGACGAGACGCGACAGGTCAGTCACCGTGTTGGCGGCGACGGTGAGCGGCACGCTGGCCTCGGCCCCGAACAGCTTGAGCAGCGCCCACATCGTGGCCCCGGCGATGATCAGCCCGATGAAGAACAGGATCGTGCAGAAGACTTTGTCCCACCGCAGGTGCATGAAGTAGAAGATAACGAACATGAACTTCACGATGGAGAGGACCACGAGGACGGTGATGAGCAGCCAGGCCGCGAAGGGCAGGCCGATGACGGCGATCTCGACGCCGGTGATGACCGCGAGGAGCATCGCGATCTGCACGTAGGCGGCGAACTTGCTTTCCTCGGCGACGTGGCCGGCGGTGGCGGGGGAGTGGGCGGAGTCGCTCATGGTCAGAGGTATTCGAGCAGGTAGACGGCGGTAAAGATCACGATCCAGACGATGTCAACGAAGTGCCAGTAGAGGCCCATGGACTCGACATCGATGGCGTTGGTCTGGTCAAACTGGACCGGGCCGGCGGGGCGGGCGAACCAGCGCTCGGCGCCGATGGCGATCACGGCGCCGACGATGGCGAGCCATTGCGCGCCGACGACGCCGCCGAGGGTGGCGCCGCTCAGGCCGTGGGCCTCGAGGGCCCAGACGACCGAGAGGACAATCTTCATCGACAGCAGCACGGCCGCCACCAGGGCGACCACGTGCAGGAGGGTGGTGGTCCAAGGCTGGCCGCCGGTGGCGGGCTTGAAGGAGCGGACGTACATCAGCCCCAGCCAGAGCACGCCGATGGCGACGTGCGTGCCGTGGGTGCCGGTGAGCGTGAAGAAGGTCGTGCCCAGGATGCTGTTCGTGATCGTCATGTGCTTCTCGAACACGAAATTATTGAACTCAAACACCTGGCAGCCGAGGAAGATGGCGCCGCAGACAATCGTCGCGAGCAGCGAGAAGCGCATGCTCTTGAGGTTGCCCTTCTGGATGGCGTTCACCGCGAGGGCCATCATCAGCGACGACATCAGGAGGATGAACGTCGAGAAGGACGTCAGCGGGATGTCGAAGATCTGCCGCGGCACCGGGTTCCCCGGGGGCGGGTGCAGCCGGTAGATGAGGTGCGTGGAAATCAGCGTGCCGAAGAACATGCAATCCGAGGCCAGGAACGCCCACATGAGGAGCTTCTTGTTCGGAATGCCGGTCGACGTCGTGTGATCGTGGTGGTGGTCAATGGCACCGGTGGCAGCGTGGCTGGTCATGGAGAAAGGGAGAATCGGTCAGTGCTTCGCGGCGGGGTCGGCGTCGTGGCCTTCCTCGTCAGGATGGAGGTGGTAACCCTCGGCGCCCTCGAGCGACCAGAGGTAGACGCCGATGAAGAGGAAGGTACCGCCGATCAGGGCGACGATGAGGTTGTGGTAGATGGCCCCGAACGCGCCGATGAGGGCGCCGATGCTGGCCACCAGCGGGTAGATGGACTGGAACGGCATGTGGATGCCGCCGTGGGCCGCCTCGGCCTGGTGATGGGCGGCCTTCTCCTGCGCGATCTCCGCCTGGTGGTGCTTCTCGTACCAGAAGGCATCGCGGGCATGCACCGTCGGGATGACCGCAAAGTTGTATTCCGGCGGGGGATTCGTGGGCACCGACCACTCGAGGGTGCGGGCGTCCCAGGTGTCGCGGCCGGCCTTCTCGCCCTTGAGGTAGGTGTAGATGACCACCGCGAAGTAGATTGCGATGCCGGTGCCGAGGATGAGGGCGCCGATGGTCGCGATCATGTTGCCGACGTTCCAGCCCATGTTGCCGTCGTAGGTGAACGTGCGGCGGGGCATGCCGTTCAGGCCGAGGAAGTGCATCGGGAAGAACGTGACGTTGAAGCCGACGAAGATGACCCAGAAGGAGAGCTTGCCCCAGAACTCGCTGACGCGGCGGCCGAACATCAGGGGGAACCAGTAGTGGATGCCGCCGAGCAGCGCGAAGATCGAGCCGCCGATGAGCACGTAGTGGAAGTGGGCGACGACAAAGTAGCTGTCCTGCTGCTGGGCGTCGGCGGGGGCGGCGGAGTGCATCACGCCGGAGAAGCCGCCGATCATGAACATCCAGATGAAGCCGAGGGCGAACATCATGGGCGTGCGCATCTTCAGGTGGCCGCCCCAGAGGGTGCCGATCCAGTTGAAGATCTTCACGCCGGTGGGCACCGCGATGGTCATGGTGGCGAGGGAGAAGGCCGCGGTGGCGACCGTGCCCATGCCGGTGGTGAACATGTGGTGGCTCCAGACGGTGAAGCCGAGGAAGCCGATCGAGGCGCCCGAGAAGACGACGATCGGGTAGCCGAAGAGGGGCTTGCGGGCGAAGGTCGGGAGGATCTCCGAGACGATGCCCATGGCGGGCAGGATCAGGATGTACACCTCGGGGTGGCCGAAGATCCAGAACAGGTGCTGCCACAGGATGGGCATGCCGCCGTTGGACACCTCGAAGAAGTTCGTGCCGAACTGGCGGTCAAACATCACCTCGACCAGCGCGATGGTGATCGCGGGGAAGGAGAGGATGATGAGGAAGGACGTGATCAGCGTCATCCACGTGAACACCGGCAGGCGCATCATCGTCATGCCGGGGGCGCGCAGGTTGATGATGGTGACGATGAAGTTCAGCGCGGCGGCGATGGACGCGACGCCGAGCAGCTGCAGGCCGAGGATCCAGAAGTCGGTCGCGTGGGTGGGGTTGTAGAGCTTGGACGTGAGGGGCGCGTAGCCGACCCAGCTGGCGTCCGGCGGGCCGTCGGGGAGGAACCAGCCGACGTTGAGGATGATTGCGCCGGCGACGAAGGTCCACAGCGAGAAGGCGTTCAGCCGGGGGAAGGCGACGTCCCGTGCGCCGATCTGCAGCGGCATGATGAAGTTGAAGAACGCGGCGCCCAGGGGCATGACGGCGAGGAAGATCATCGTCGTGCCGTGCATCGTGAACATCGTGTTGTACTGCGGCGCGGTCAGCAGCGTGTTGTTGGGCACGATGAGCTGCAGGCGGATGAGCAGGGCCTCGCAGCCGCCCACGAGGAAGAAGAACAGGGCGAATGAGCCGTACAGGAAGCCGATCTTCTTGTGGTCGACGGTGGTCAGCCAGCTCATGAGGCCGGTCTTGGCCGTGGGGCGCCAGAAGGCGAACGAGGGCTTGGCAGGAGCGTGCTCCTCTTTGCCGGTGAAGTGGGATTTGGCCGTGGCTTCCATGAGAGGGATTATTTAAGGCTGCTGAGATAGGCCACGAGCGCGGAGACGTCGTCCGGCGTGAGCTTGATGTTGTTCGCGAGGTAGCCGTTGACGTACATCTTGTTGCCGGGCTTCACCACGTCGGGATGTGAGATCCAGCGGGCGAGCTGCTCCGGGGTGTTTTCCAGCAGGCCGGCCGCGATCGTCGTGCGGGCGCCGACGTGGGTCAGGTCGGGGTAGGCCCCGCTGCCGCCGACCATGTGGCCGCGGATGACGTGGCAGGAGAAACAGGTCTTGGACTGGAAGAGCGCGCGGCCCTTGGCGATCAGCGCGGCATCCTCATGCTTGGCGTCGGGCTCCTGGTGGGCTTTCCAGGACTCGAACGGGTTCAGTTCAAATTGGGGGCTCCAGCCCTGCTCGTTGCGCTTCCAGTCGGTGCGGTAGGCGGCGAACTGCGCCTTGGGCTGGTCGGTGGCCGCAACCTTGGCGGCCTCGCGGGCGGGGGCGGTCTGGGCATTGAGCCAGTTGTTGAAATCCTTCGGCCCGAGGGCGATCACGCGGAAGCGCATGACGGCGTGGGAGTCGCCGCAGTACTCGGCGCACTGGCCCCAGAAGTAACCGGGCGCATCAGCCTTCAGCCACAGGAAATTGCCGCGGTTGGGGATCATGTCCACTTTGCCGGCGAGCTTGGGCACCCAGAAGCTGTGGATGACGTCCATGCCGCGCAGGTTGATGTGGACGGGCCGGCCGGCGGGAATGACGAGTTCGTTGGCGGACACGAGCTGGCCGGCGCCGGTGATCTGCTCGGCGGGATACTCGAACTTGAACCACCACTGGTAGCCGTAGGCGTTCACCTCGTAGGCGTTGGCCTTTTCCTCGGCGGGCACGTCCGCGGTGTAGGTGATGGATTTGAGGGTGGGGACGGCGATGATGACGAGGGCAAGCACCGAGGCGCCGATGAGGCCGAGCTCGATCAGCGGGTTGCCGTGGCCCTGTTCGGGCGGGACGGCCTGCTCGTCCGCCTCACTGCGGGCGCGGAACTTGTACGTCGCGTAGGCCAGCACGCTGCCGACGATGATGAAGATGACGAGGGTCACCCAGCAGGTGACAAGGAACACGCCGAGCTGGGACTTGGCCACGGGGCCGTCGACCGCGATGGTCGACTGGTGACCCTTCATGGTCCAGAAATCCAGGTTGCACCCGGTGAGCAGGGCCAGGCCACCGAGCGCGAGGAGAATACGACCCCGACGGGCGAGGGTGGTGAGGAGGGAGGTCAAACGCATGGGTTCAGTCGTGGAAAAAAATAAGGTGTCTGGCGGTGGACGCCAGGGCAGAGAGAGTTCGCGAACGTTCCGGCATTTCAAGCCATATTCCTTGGAGTTATGACATGCCCGGAAAAGCGGCCGCGGGGGCCCTTTCAGCCATTAAATTCGGTGGTGTGAGCATAAGCCCCGCCATTTACTCGCTTGGCGGTTGCAACGCGGAGCCAGCTGGCTGATAGTCCCGGCGCCATGAACCTGAACCTCCGCCTCCTCTGCGCCTCGGCGCTCATTGCCCTTGTCACTTCCGGCTGCGGCCAGAAGGACACCTCGTCCACCGCCACGGCGGCCGCCCCCGCGGGTCCGCGCACCGTGGAAATCACGGCCGGCGACAACATGAAGTACAGCCTCAGCGCCATCGAGGCCAAGCCCGGTGAGCAGATCACCATCGTGCTGACCAACATCGGCACGCAGCCCAAGGAAGTCATGGGCCACAACTGGATCCTCCTGAAGACGGGCACCGATGTGGAGGCCTTTGACAAGGCCGCCGCGCTGGCGAAGGCCACGGATTACTTCCCGGCCGAGCTGTCCGGCCAGGTGCTGGCGCAGATCCCGCTCCTCGGGCCCCGCAAGTCCGGTGAAATCACGTTCACCGTTCCGACCGCGCCCGGCGATTATCCGTTCCTCTGCAGCTTCCCGGCCCACTTCCAAGTCGGCATGAAGGGCGTGCTGACGGTCAAATAAGCCCGCGGCTCACGCCGCCTCACTCACAAGCCGGGCGCAGCGCCCGGCTTTTTTGTGGCCTTATTTCGCCGCCGGCCACCACTGGTAGAGCGAGAAATACACCAGCACGCCCGTCACGGAGACGTAATACCAGATGGGAAACGTCCATTTCGCCCAGGCCTTGTGACGCTCGTAGTTGCCCTGGAGCGCAAACAGGAAGGTCCGGGGCACCAGGTAGGCGATGCTGATGGCGAGGAGGATGTGCGAGACGAGCATGACGTAGTACACCGTGCGGATCAGGCCTTCGCCGCCGAAGGGCGTATGTACGCCTCGGATCAAGATCTTGTGGGTTACGTAGCCGACAAGAAACAGCGCGGAAACCACCATCGCGGTCGTCATGACCTTGCGGTGCGCCTCCTTGCGGCCGGTCTTGATCAGGATGAAGCCGGCCGTGATCAGCACGGTGGCGAGTCCATTCAGCGTGGCATTGAGGGCGGGGATGTCGCGGATACTCATGGCGAAAAAATAAGCCGGTCGGCCACGAGTGCGATGAGCACCAGCGGCAGATAGGTGATGGAGGCGAGAAACAGTTTCCGGGCGGCCTGGTCGCGACCCTGCGCGCGGAGGAACAGCACTGCGCGCCAGAGAAACCACGCGCCGCAGACGGCGGCGGCGCCGAGGTAATACCGGCTCGCCAGGCCATACACGGTGGGGAGCACGCTTACGGTGACGAGCGCGAGGGTGGCCAGGAGCGACCAGGCGGCGACCCAGCGGCCGGATTCATCGCGCACAGGCAGCATGGGGAAATGCACCGTGGCGTAGTCGCGCCGGTAGGTCCACGCCACGGCCATGAAGTGGGGGATTTGCCAGAAAAACAGCACTCCGAACAGGATCCAGCCCAGCGTGGTCACCCGGCCTTCGCCGGCGGACCAGCCGATGAGCGGGGGAAAGGCGCCCGCGAGCGCGCCGATTTCCGTCGCCCAGCGCGACCAGCGCTTTGCGGGCGTGTACCACCAGAGATAGGAAATGATCGTGAGCAGCGTGAACAGCGAGGACAGCGGATTGACCAGCGCGAACAGCAGGAAGAGCGAGGCGATGCACATCAGCGTGCCCAGCACGAAGGCCGAGCCGTCCGGCACCTTGCCCGTGGGAATGGGCCGGTCGGCCGTGCGCTTCATGAGCGCGTCGGTGTCGCGCTCCATCCACTGGTTCAGCGCCGCCACGCCGCCGGCGGCGAGGATCGTGCCGGCCACCAGCCACGCCAGCCGGACGCCGCGCTCACCGTGGGCCGCCATGTAGCCGACCAGCACCGTGAACACGGAGAGCAGGCTCAGCCGCGGTTTCGTCAGTTCAACGTAGTCGCCGAATTTGGGCGGCAGTGCTTCGGGGACCGGGCTCATGCGGCGGCCTTGGTCTCGATGGCGTCGCGGTGCGCGAGCCAGGTCAGCCAGAACGTCGTGGCGAGCGTGAGCGCGCCGACGAGCACGTGACCGGTCGTCATGGCCGCGGCGCGGTAGGTCCAGATAATCTGGGCCCCGAGGGTGATTTGCAGCGTCAGCAGCACCAGCAGCGCGATGGCGCCGAGCCGCAGTCCGGTCGAGGCGCCCCGGTCGGCGCGCAGGGTAAAGGCATACCAGGGCAGGACCACGCAAAGCACCGCGGCCATCACCCGGTGGGCGAAATGGATGCCGACGCGGAAATTCCACGTCGCGGGCAGCAGGCCGCCGTCGAAATTGGACGCGGGAAAGGTCGGGATCGCGAGGCCGGCGAAGCTGTGCCGCATCACGGCCGCGATCGCGAGCTGCGCAAACAGCAGGGCCACGCAGAGCCGGCCGAGCCGGCGGGTGTGGGCGTCAGCCGAACTGCCGTTCCCCTGGATCCAGCGCTTCGAGCAGGCGGCGGCGATGGCGATGAGCGTGCAGGCAAAGAGTTGCGCCAAGCAGGCGTGCAGCATGGCGAAGAGCCGGCCCAGGCTCGTGTCCACCAGCTCGACCTGATGACTGTCGTACAGCACCCGCAGCCCGCCCACGACGGCCTGCGCCAGCACCAGCCCGACCGCAAAATACGCGAGTTTCCGCAGCCAGGCGCGCTCCTCGGTCCGCCAGAGCCAGACCGCGAGCATGATTGTCACCGTGCTCATCACCCCCGCGCTGAGGCGGTGCGAATGCTCGGCGAACATGGCGAGATTGATCATCCAGCCGTGCGGGTTGAGCGAGCCGTTGGAGAGCGGCCAGTCGGAAAACGCCATGCCCGCGCCGATGCTGGTCGTAAACGCCCCCAGCGTAACAAGTAGGAAAACCCACGCGCTGCCAAAGGCTGCAAAAGCGGCCAACCAAGGCTTAAAGGCTGGAGTGCGCCGCGGGGTGGGCAGCAGCCGGTAAACCACATACGCGACAAGAGTGACGCCAGCGGCGAATACGAGAGTTCGTGTTATGGTATAGCTGTCCATCGGCAGAGTGACTCGCCAGCAGAAGGGCCTCTGCCTTTGTCCGCAAACCCTTTGACAAATATATCCCGCGGCGAATCCGTAGTGTCATGAAATCTTATGCCCTCCTGGCCGCCGGGGTCCTCGCGCTCCTGGGCGCGGCCGGCTGCAGCCGGTCGGACGGAGGCAAGCCGGCCACGGCAACGGCCGCGGCCCCTGTGGAAAAACGCTATCCGCTTACCGGCGAGGTCATCCGGGTGGACGCCGCCAACAAGGTGCTCGTGGTCCAGCATGACGAGATCAAGGACTTCATGCCGGCGATGACGATGGAGTTCACGGTTTCCGCCGCCGACCTCGCGGCGGCCAAGCCCGGCGAGCGCATCCGGGGCGAACTCGTCCCTGTGAAAAAGGGCAACTGGCGGCTCGAGAACATCTGGCCGGACGACAAGCCCGCCGCCGCCGCCATCGCCGCGCAGGCGGCCGCGCTGCGGCAGGACACGCTCATCCGCGGCCAGTCCGCCTACCGCGAGGTGGGTGAGAAGATGCCCGATTTCGCGCTCTACGACCAGGAAGGCCGGGTGGTGCAGAGCGCACGGTTCCGCGGCAAGCAGGTCATGCTGAACTTCATTTTCTCCCGCTGCCCGGTGGCCACGATGTGCCCGGCCTCGACGATGAAGATGATGGGCACGCAGAAACTCGCGCGGGAGGCCGGCGTGCCCACCATCGAGTTTGTCTCGATCACGCTCGACCCGGCCTACGACACCCCCGCCGTGCTGAAGGAGTACGCCGCCACGCGCGGGATCGACACGACCAACTTCTCGTTCCTCACCGGCCCGGAAAACGCGATCAAGGACCTGCTCACGCAGTTCGGCGTCATCGCGGAATTCGACGGCGCCCTGCTGAAGCACACACTCAGCACGCTGCTGATCGATGAAAACGGCCGCATTATCCACCGCGCCGACGGCAGCGCGTGGGAGCCGCAGGATTTCGTGGCCAAGATGCGCAAGCCATGAGCGCGACCGCCCAGCCGCTGGACCGCCGGTCGCGGCGCCAGCTCGTGCTCATCACGGTGGCGGCGCTCGCGCTCTTCCTGTTTTTCCGCTGGCTCCCGACAGGCACGAACCTCAGCCACATGGATTTCCGTGCGGCGGACGCCAAGAACTCCATCGAGTTCTGCGACCCGCTGAATCCGCAGTTCATCCCGGTGGTCGAGATGCAATCGCCCGTGGCGCTGACCCTCACGCCCGTGGGCGGCGCCCCGCTCGTGCCGGGCACGGAGGCGCATTTCACGCTGACACTGAAAACCGCGAGTGGAAAACCCATCGCGCCCGAGGATCTGATCGTGACGCACACGAGGCCGCTGCACCTGCTGATCATCGATCCCTGGCTCAATGACTACCAGCACGTGCACCCGGAGCCCGGTGCCCGGGCGGGGGAGTGGAACTTTGCCTTCACGCCGCGGCGCGAGGGGAAATACCGGGTGTTCGCCGATTTCACGCCGGTCGTCACGGCCCGCGGATTGTACGCCTCGACGGATGTGCAGATCGGGAAATCGGGTCTGCCGGCGAGCTTCACGCTGGTGATGAAGCATGAGGAATCCTGGGTGGTGGAGCGCGACGGCTACCGGTTCGTGCTCGTGCCCGGCGTTCAGCCGGTGCGGGCGAAGGTGCCGGTGGACCTGAAGCTCGTCGTTACCCGGGCGGACGGTAAACCGGTGCCGATGGAACCGGTCATGGGGGCGTTTGCGCACCTGGTCGCGTTCGACGAGGCGCGCAGCGGGTTTGCGCACCTGCACCCGAACGAAGTGAACCCGCTCACGCCGCCGGATGCGGTGAAGCCGGTCCTGAATTTCAAGATCATGATCCCCGCCGCGGGGAACTACGTGATCTGGTCGCAGCTCAACCTCGGCGGGCGCGAGGTGTTCGTGCCGTTCTGGTTCGACGTCGCGCCCTGACGCGCCGCGGCTGCAACCGCCGCTCCAGTTCGTCCATCGTGCCGAGAAACGCGGCCTCGAGGTCCACGCCGCTGGCCTCGGCCAGCACCAGCAGGCACCACAGGCAGTCGCCGAATTCGTGGGCGAGCTTCGCGTCCAGCTGCGCGGCGGGGCGCCGCCCATCCTTCGCCATGAGCAGTTTCATGAGGTCGCCGACGTCGCCGACGAAGCCCTGGGCGAGTTCCGCGCGCGTCCACGGCCGGCCGCCGCGCTTCGTTTCCAGCTCGGCGTAAAGTTCGCGCACGCGCCGGGCGCGGCGGGAGAGGGTGGAGAACGACATGGCCGGAAGCATGCGGCGCAGCTTTCGGCGATCAACCGCGAAGCTCGCAAAGGACGCCAAGGTCGATCCGCCTGGCCGCAAAGCGGCGCAGGGGGCGCAAAAAAGAGGCACCCGTCCTGCGACTTTGGTGCCTCTTTGCGGCCAACCTATCCTGGCTCTCGCTCAGTGCCCATTCTTGCCGTGCTTCGCGCGGAAGCGGGCGAGCTCGGGATAGGCCTTTTTCGGGTCGCCGTAGGTGTTGCCGGCGCGATCCTGGCCGCGGGCGAGGTAAATGTTGTGGAACTTGCCCACCATGTCCGAGTTGAGTTTCACGCCGGCGCTGATGTAGCGCATGGTGTAGCCGCAGCGGCGGATGCTACTCGTGTTGGGCGCGCTGCCATGGATGATGCGGCCGTCGTGGAGGCTGCACTGGCCTGCCTCGAGCTCGATGGCGACGGCCTTGCTCGGATCGCGCTGGGCGGCCTTGATCTCGTCGTTGAACACGGCGGTGCCGGGCGTGAGGTCGTCGTAGTCGGAGAAGCCCAGCTTGCCCGTGTTGTGCGTCCGCGGGATCACGTTCATGCAGCCGTTCACCGTGGTGGACGGGTCGATGGCGAGCCAGACGGTGACCACCTCCATGGGCGTGATCATGGTCTTCCAGTAGTGGGAGTCCTCATGCCACGGCACGCGCTGGCCGTTGCCGCGGGGCTTGCAGATGAAATGGCTGGAGAACAGGGCGATGTCCGGGCCGAGGATCGGCTCGACCAGGTCGAGCACCTCGTCGGCGAGGAGCCACTTGAACAGCTCGGGATGCTGGAAGTGCGGCACGTCCATCGACTCCGGCCGCACGCCGGTCTCGAGGCCGTTGAGGATGTCCTCGAACGTGGTCTTCAGGCCGTCGAACTTGGCCGGGGAGAAAAGCTGCTCGCGGAAGATGTGGTAACCCTCGGCGTTGTAGCGGGCGACCTGCGCGGGGGTGAGGCGGTGGTGGGCGGGAGTGGAGGAGGTGGGTGCAACCATGCTTGTGTTATATCACCCTTCGACGGGGAAGTCTTGCCATAAAAGCGCACTATCTGGTGTTATATTGACCTGATGCCCCGGCCCTGCCTGCACTTCCACCTGGCTGATTTCGTCCGCCCGGGCGAGGCGTACCACTTTGCGCAGACGGAACTCACGGCCGGGAATGCGGCGCGGTACCACGACCATGATTTCCACGAGCTGTTCTGGGTGACGCGCGGGCGCGGCGAACACCTGCTCAACGGCCGGACCGAGCCGCTCTCGGCCGGCCGGCTGTTTCTGATCCAGCCCAAGGACCGGCACCATGTGACGGGGTCGGATGCGGCTCCGCTGGGCATCCTCAACCTGGCGTTCCCGACCCGCAGTTGGGCGGAGGTGCGGCGCCGTTATTTTGCCCGGGAGCCGGATTTGTATGAACGGTCGCCGGCGGACCGGGGCTGGCCGCTCGACGCGCGGGCGCAGGGGGCGCTGGAGCGCTGGGCGCTGCGGCTGGCGACGACGGCCGGCCGGCCGCGGGTGGTGCTGGATGGATTCCTGATGGAATTGCCGCAGCTCCTGCACGGGCCGGTGCACGGGACGAAACCCGTGCCGGAGTGGCTGGAGCAGGCGCGGAGTGCGCTGGCGGGACCGGAGCAGTTTGCCGGCGGGACCGTGTCGCTGGCGCGGCTGGCGGGCCGCAGCCCGTCCCACGTGGCGCGGGCGGCGGTGCGCTATTACGGGCAGACCCCGACGATGTTGGTGAACGCCGCGCGCATGGAATTCAGCGCCCGGCAGCTCAGCGAGACCGCGCGGCCCATTGTTGAAATCGCGCTGGATTGCGGGCTGAACAACCTGTCGCACTTTTACGCGCTCTTCCGGAAACGCTTTGGCGTGAGCCCCCGCCGCTACCGCGTGCAGGCGCACCCGACGGTGCGGGGGTGAGCCCAAATCAATTTTGCCGGAGGCAACGGAGGGAACGGAGCACGGGTCGGAACGGGGACTCTGTTTTCCCCGTTACCTCCTGTGGAAACAGACCGGCTTAAAACCGCAGGTGCTTTACCGTGAGGCCCTTGTTGATCAGCTGCTTCAGGGCGTCGATGCCGATGCGGAGGTGGCCATTGACGTGGGATTCGTCCACCTGCTCGTCACTCTGGGCGGTTTTCACGCCGTCGGGCGTCATCGGCTGGTCCGATACGAGGAGCAATGCGCCGGTCGGGATCTCGTTGTAGAAACCCGTCATGAAGATCGTCGCGGTTTCCATGTCGATGGCGAGGACGCGGATCTTCTTCAGGTATTTCTTGAAGTTCTCGTCGTGCTCCCAGACCCGGCGGTTGGTCGTGTAGACCGTGCCCGTCCAGTAGTCCCGGGCGTGGTCGCGGACGGTGGTGGAGATGGCCTTCTGCAGCGCGAACGACGGCAGGGCGGGGACCTCGGGAGGAAAATAGTCGGAGCTCGTGCCCTCGCCGCGGATGGCGGCGATGGGGAGGATGAAGTCGCCGAGTTCGGCGCGGTGCTTCACGCCGCCGCATTTGCCGAGGAACAGCACGGCCTTCGGGTGGGTCGCGCTGAGCAGGTCCATCACCGTGGCGGCGAGCGCGCTGCCCATGCCGAAGTTGATGATGGTGATGTCGCCGGCGGTGGCGCTGGACATGGGCTTGTCCTTGCCGAGCACGGGCACGCGGTGCCACTGGGCGAACAGCTTCACGTAGCGCTGGAAATTCGTCAGGAGGATGTACTCGCCAAAATCCTTCAGCGGCACGCCCGTGTAGCGGGGCAGCCAGTTTTCAACGATCTCTTTGCGGGACTTCATGGGCGGGGGGTCAGTTGCCGGCCAGGGCGTTGGCGGTGTTGAGGTGCTCGACGCCGGTGTATTTCTGCGACTGCTCGTCGGCATGGTAGCTGGAGCGCACGAGCGCACCGCTCTCGACGACGCCGAGGCCGATCGAAAGGCCGAAGTTTTTCCAGTGGATGAACTCCGCCGGTTCGACCCAGCGGGAGATGGGCAGGTGCTGCGGAGTGGGCTGCAGGTACTGGCCGATGGTGAGGATGTCGGTCTTGTCGGCGGCGATGTCGCGCAGCGTCTGCTCCACCTCCGACTGCTCCTCGCCGAGGCCGAGCATGATGCCGGTCTTGGTCACAAAGCCCCGGCCCTTGGCGTGGCGGAGGACAGAGCGCGAGCGGTCGTAGCGGGCCTGCACGCGCACGGGCTTCTGCAGACGCTCGACGGTTTCGAGGTTGTGGTTGTAGATGTCGGGCTTGGCGTCGAGGACGACGTCCACGAGCTCCATCTGGCCCTTGAAGTCCGGCACGAGCACCTCGATGGCGGTATGGGGGTTGCGGTGGCGGATGGCGCGGATGGTCGCGGCCCACACGCCGGCGCCGCCGTCCTTCAACTCGTCGCGGGCGACGCTGGTGATGACGCAGTGCTTGAGATTCATCTTCGCCACGGCGTCGGCCACGCGGGCGGGCTCGCCCAGGTCGAGCTCGGTGGGGCGGCCGGTCTGGATCGCGCAGAAGTTGCACGAGCGCGTGCAGATGTTGCCGAGGATCATCACGGTGGCGGTGCCGCGCGACCAGCATTCGCCGAGGTTGGGGCACTGCGCGCTCTGGCACACGGTGTGGAGCTGGTTGTTGTCCACCAGCTGGCGCGTGGCGGAGTAGCCGGGTCCGGCGGGCAGCTTGGCGCGGAGCCAGGAGGGTTTGCGCGTGGTATCCATCAGGTAAGCGGTAATCATAAACACGGATTGTCCAGCGGGGCACGGTTTTTTTAGCGTGTCTTTTTTATGCGCACCCGGCCTACTCGGGACCTGATGAACTCAATTGTCCCCCGTTTGTCGTCCTTCTCCGGCTTCAAGTTCCTGCTCCTCCTGGCCGCCCTGCCGGCCCTCGCTTCCGCGTCGGATGTGCAGGCCTGGGTGGTTTTGAATCCCGTTTCCCCGGCTGAAACCATTTTTTCGACGGATGTGGCGGAGAAAAACAACCTCATCCGCGGCAACTGGAAGGTCAGCGGCTCGGGGGTGATCCAGACCGAGAGTGGCGCGGACACCGGTCTGTTGCATCGCATGATCCTGCCGCTCCCCACGGGTGGCGTCCTCCGCATGCTGGCGGTTACGCCGGAAGAAGTGAAAGCGCGACTCAAGGCGGGGTATGTGACCGAAGGGGCCGTGGGTTACGTTTCCCTGAAGTCGGCGCCCGGTCTGGTGCCCGTGATTCGCTTTTCCAAGGCCGACCGTTTTCTCTGGCTGATCAGCGCGGCCGACCAGGCTTGGGCGACCAAGAACGGCTGGACGCGCGAGAAGGCCGTATTCTGGCTCGCGGTGGACACTTACCGCTGAAGCGGCTTGCTTAATGGGGACGCGGCGCCCTCGCCGCGGCTCCACTCAGAACCGGTTTTGCAGGAATTCCGGCCAGAGCCGCCAGAACTCGCGCCCCAGCACGGTCTTGACCTCGGCCAGTTCGACGCTCCGGCCCAGTTCGGCCTGCAACGACGTGACGGTACCGTCGGCCGCGCTGATGCCGCACGGCACGATGCCGGTGAAGTGCGCGAGGTCGGGTGACACGTTGAGCGCGAAGCCGTGGTAGGCCACCCAGCGGCGCACGGCGACGCCGATGGCGGCGATCTTGCGCGGGCCGAGCCAGATGCCGGTCTTGCCCTCGCGGCGGGCCGCGGCGAGGCCGAGCGAGCCGACGCTGTTGATCAGCACCTGCTCGAGAAAACGGAGGTAGGCGTGCAGGTCCTGGCGCGCGGCCAGCGACACGATCGGGTAGCCGACAATCTGGCCGGGTCCGTGATAGGTGATGTCGCCGCCGCGGTTCGTTTTGACGACCTCGACGCCCTGTTGGGCGAGCTGGGCCTCATCCCAGACAAGATTCTGTTCCGACTCCCGGCGCAGCCCGAGCGTAAAGACCGGTTCGTGCTCCGTGAACACGAGCGTGTCGCCGATCTCGCCCGCGATGCGCTGCGCCACCAGCGCATCCTGCATCCCACGCGCTGCATGATACCGCGTGCGACCCCAGTCGAGGGTTGCGGAGGCGGGGACGGCAGTGGAGGCGGCGGGCATGAGACCACACCGTGCGCGGACCGCGCTGCGGCGCAAGATTTGCCCGGTGGCGTCGGGTGGCTGAAATATCAACCGTTGTGAGCTTGCGCGCTGCCCCTCGCTGCGGCTGTTTGACCGGGCCTTCCCCAGGCTTCCCCATGCCGCTTTCCTCGTCCCTCCTGCAACCGACGGCACTGGCTGACAGCGCGCCTGCCGGTGACCTGCGCCGCCGCCTCGAGCTCAATTTCGGCCGCCTGCATGACGCCGAATTTTCCTTCGAGGCCGCCATCACCGCCTTCACGGCCCGCGAGGCGCCGGGCGACTGGCTGGGGCGCACGCTGCTCGGCCTCACGCTTGATGCGCAGGCGCTCGACCGCGAGTCGCCGCGTACCGAGGAAACCGTCCGCCGCTGGCCGGAAGCCTGCAACGAGCGCGGTTACATCGGCTTGGTGCATCCCGCGGGTCGGGCGGACGAAAACCAGGTCGGCGGCCACAACGCCATGCTGCGCGGCCTGTGCGAATATTACCTCTGGAAAAAGGATCCCCGCGCCCTCGCGGCGATCCGCGGCATCATCAACCACCTGATGCTGCCGACGCGTCCGCTCTACGGCGCGTATCCCGACCATCTCCTCGACAAGCTGATGGGCGGCCCGGTTTCCGGCCTCACCGTGGCGCACGA
Organism: uncultured Opitutia bacterium; assembly: GCA_903855985.1. Taxonomy (GTDB): domain Bacteria; phylum Verrucomicrobiota; class Verrucomicrobiia; order Opitutales; family Opitutaceae; genus Opi-474. Next base: position 24,478 of record CAIOAO010000098.1, read on the forward strand.
CGGCGTGTGGCTCGGGCTCTCGACGGACATCGGCACGCTCTTCTTCACGCTCGACGGCCTCACCCAGGCTTACCTCGTGGACCCCACGCAGGAGTTGCGGATGCTGATCGAGACGATGATCGCGCGGTATGCGCAGCTGGATATCATCGCGCTGAGCGCGCAGACCCATGCGACGCTCACGGCGCTGCGCGGCATCCTGCGCTGGCACATGGAGGTGGATGCGCGGCCGGAGTACCTGCAGATCGTACGGGAGCGTTTCCAGCTCTACCTCGACCAGGCGCGCACGGAGCACCACGCGAATTTCAACTGGTTCGGCCGGCCGGACTGGACGGAAAGCTGCGCCATCATCGACTCGTTCATGCTCGGCGTGCAGCTCTGGCAGGTGACGCGCGAGCCGTTCTACCTCGAGGAAGCGCACCGGATTTACCACAACGCGATCTGCCACCACCAGCGGCCCAACGGCGGTTTCGGCTGCGATTTCTGCACGGGTTCGAACGGCGACCGCTTTGTCCACGCCTTCAAGTGGTTCGAGGCGCCGTGGTGCTGCTCGATGCGCGGGGCCGAGGGGCTGTCCTGCGCGGCGCGCTACGCGGCGTTCACCGATCCGGCGGCGCCACGCGGCGTCTGGTTCCCGTTCTATTTCGAGGGCGCGGTGACGGTGCGCGCGCCGGGCGGTGTGCTCGTCCTCAACGCCACCGGCGAGTATCCCTACGGCGGCAAGATCAACTACCAGGTCAAGCAGGCCACCGCCGGCGCACCCTGGCGGCTGCATTTTCTTGTGCCGCCGGGCGTCGACGCGAAATCGTTCGTCGTGAAAAAGGGCGACACGGCGCTCCCGACGAAACTCGAGAAGGGCTTTGTCGTGGTGGAGACGGCCCTGGCCACCGACGACGTGGTGGCGGTCGAGTTTGCAATCACGCTGGTGTGCGAGTCCGCGAAGTATCCCACGAACTTCCCCGAGGCGCGGCACTTCATGCACGGCCCGCTGCTGCTCGGCGCGGAGACGGCCACCGCCATTCCGATGCCGGCGACGACGGACCTGGCCTACCTGGGCAGCGGACGCTACCAGTGCCGGCGCACGTCGGTGTTGCTCACGCCGATCGACGGAATTACGTATCTGCCCGAGGCCGTGGCGCGCACGCGAACGCTGCAGGCGGTTTTCTCCCGCTGATTTTCCCATGACACCCCAATTGATGAACAACCCGCTGGGACAACTGCCGTTCCAGACCGGCGCGGTGACGCGCATGATCAACGCCGAGAATCCCACCGGCGAAAAGGGCGGCGGCGCCAAATGGGATCCGAACCCCGACGATCCGTTTCTCGCGCACAGCGGCGCGGCCCAGCACCTCGGCCGCGGCTGGAAGGTGCGGCCGTTCATCAGCCTCAAGGCCGGCGAGACCGCCACGCTGGCGGACATCAAGGGGCCGGGCTGCATCAACCAGTTCTGGATCACCGCGAGCGCCGAGGAATTCCGCACGCTCGTGCTGCGCATGTACTGGGACAACGAGAAAACGCCGTCGGTTGAGGCGCCGATGGGGGATTTCTTCGCCATGGGTTTCGACACGCAGCCGCACCAGGTGACCTCGATGCCCGTGGTCGTCGCCCCGCACCGCGGCTGCGGCTGCTACTGGCAGATGCCGTTCCGCAAGCACGCGCGCATCACGCTGACGAACGACGACAAGAAGGACGTGCGCATCGTGGCGTTCAAGGTGCTCTACAAACTCCACCCGATCCCGGCCGGCGCCGCGTATTTCCACGCGCAATGGCGCCGCAGCCTGACCACCCGCGAGCATCCCGAGCACACGATCCTCGACGGTGTGAAGGGCAAGGGGCTCTACGTCGGTACCTATCTCGCCTGGACGGCGCTCTCGCGCGGCTGGTGGGGGGAGGGCGAGGTGAAGTTCTACCTGGATGGCGACAAGGAGTTTCCGACGATCTGCGACAACGGCACCGAGGATTACTTCGGCGGCGCATGGGGCTTCTTCAAGCACCCGCAGAAGGACCAAGTCGAGCAGGCGTTCAACGCGCCGTTCTACGGGATGCCGCTCGCACACACGGGCAGCGCGGACGGCCCGCGCTACTTCAGCCTCTACCGCTGGCACATCTTTGACAGCATCGGCTTCGCCAAGGACCTGAAGGTTACGGTGCAGACGCTCGGCTGGTGGCCGGGTCACATCTACCAGCCGCTGACGGAGGACGTCGCGTCGACGGCGTTCTGGTACCAGAACGAGCCGCACGTGGCCTTCCCGAAGTTCCCCACGCTCAACGAACGCTGGCAGCGGTGAGATTTAACTGCGAATGGACGCGAATAGACGCGAATTCGGAATCAGAAAGTACGATCACAAATGCTGCGGATTGGATTCGCGTTAATTCGCGTCCATTCGCGGTTAAAAAATGACCTCCAAGCCCGACTACCAGTGCTACCTTGATGCGATCGCGCGGCAGCGGGCGCACCAGGAGGACTGGCTGAAGGTGGGTTACGCGCCGCTGGGGTTTTACCTGAAGGATTTCTGCCTGCACGAGGCGGGCGGCATCTGGCACCTTTATCACATCGCGGGCACCCCGGGCGTCAGCTGCTGCCTGCCGGGCAATGAGATCTGGTTCGGCCACGCGAGTACGAAGGATTTTGTCACCTGGGAGACGCACGAGCCGTGCTTCTTCATCAACCCGGGCGGATGGGACCACGGGCACGTGTTCGCGCCGTATGTCATTTCGCACGGCGGCAAACACTGGATGTTCTACACGGGTGTGGCGACGGACAACACGCAGCGCATCGGCGTGGCGACTTCGACGGATCTCCAGCACTGGCAGCGGGTGGGCGACCGACCGGTGATCCGGCCAGAGGAGTATGGCTGGGCTTTTTGTCCGACCACCGGCGGGGCGGCGTGCCGCGATGCGCACGTGATCGCGCACGAGGGCGGGTGGCAGATGTATTACACGGCGGTCACGAAGGACGGACGCGGCTGCGTGGCCCGGGCCTCGTCGCGCGACCTGCTGACTTGGAAAGACGAGGGCATCGCCTACGCCTTCTCCGGCTGGAACCAGTGTGAGTCGTGCAACGTGCAAAAAAGCGACGACGGTCGCTGGCAGCTGTTCTTCGGCGGGCACCACGCGTGGAGCTACGTCGAGTCGGACAACCCGCTCCGTTGGCCGGACGTGAAGCCGCAGGTCCTGCGCGCCGATATCACTGGCATGGAAGTCGTCGCCCGCCGCGGGAACCGCTGGCTCGTCGCCTATTTCGGCCTGCGCTATTACCGCCTGCTGCTCGGCGTGCTCGACTGGTCGGCAGCGGAGCCGACCATCACCCAGTTCACGGATCAATCCGGGTTGCGGGAATTTGGCCTCTAGGCGCGCACCCTGATCCGCCCCGCCGGATTGGGGGAAGGTGGAAGGAATTGTCATCGCCGGGCCGGCCGGGTTTCACTCAGGTACTGCCATGACTTTTCCCCGCCTGATCCTCCGCCCGCTGCTGGTCCTGGCCGCCCTCGTGGCGGGGTCTGGACCCGGCCGGGCCGCGTCCACTCCGACGACTCCGCTCACGGCCGAGGAGCAGCGGCTCATCGCCGCGGTGGAGGCAGGGAAAGATGACTTTGGGTCGGCGCTCGGGCAGGCGGTGCAGATTGACAGCGCGACGGAGAACCTGGCGGGCGTCCGGCAGCTGGGGGAGCTCTTCGCGCAGCAGCTGACGGAGCTGGGTTTTGAGAGCCGCTTCGTGCCGTTGCCGGCTTCGACCGGCCGCGCGGGTCACCTCGTCGCCGAACATCGCGGGACCAAGGGCCAGCGCGTCCTGCTCATTGGCCACCTCGACACGGTTTATCCGGGTGCGAATTTCACGCGGGCCGGCGACGAGGTTGCCGGCGCGGGCGTGGCGGACATGAAGGGTGGCGACATTGTCATGCTCCACGCACTGCGTGCCTTGCACCGGGCCGGGCTGTTGGCCGACACGCAGATCACGGTCGTCATGGACGGCGATGAGGAAGCGGTGGGCAATCCCAGCAACTTTGCCGGCGGGAGTTGCTTAACGCCGCGAAGCACAGCGACCTGGCCCTCGCGTTTGAATCGGCGATCGGCAACACGGGCACGGTGGCCCGCCGGGGTTACGCCGGGTGGACGCTCGAGGTGCAGGGCGCCACGGGACATTCCGGGGGCATTTTCTCGGCTGCGGTCGGCAGCGGGTCGGTGTTCGAGACCGCCCGCATCCTGCAGGGATTTTATGAGCAGCTGCGCCAGCTGGACGGCGTGACCATCAATCCGGCGCTGATCGCCGGCGGTGCCGAGGCCGAGCTGACGCGCACGGGCGGCACGGTGGCGGGCAAGGCGAACATCATCGCGCAACGGACGCTCGTGCGTGGCGACCTCCGCTGCCTGAGTGCGGCGCAATTCGCCGAGGCCCGCGCCCGGATGCAGGCGGTGGTGGCCAAGTCTCTGCCCCGCACGTCCGCCGTGCTTACGTTTCTCGACGACATGTATCCGCCGATGGACGCGACGCCGCAGAACTACGCGCTGCTCGCGCAGCTCGACCAGGTTAGCCGCGACCTCGGCTATGCGGAAATCACCGCGTTCGACCCGCGCGCCCGCGGTGCCGGAGATATTGCGTTTGTCTCCCCGCCCTTGCCGGGGCTGGACGGACTCGGGTTGGGCGGGGCCGGCGAGCACACGACGCACGAGACGGCTTCGATCGCGCGCGCGCCCGAGCTGGTGAAGCGCTCGGCGCTGCTGATCTACCGGCTGACGCGCTAAGCGGTACTCACAGCCACCAGCATGCCACGGCTCCCGCGGCGGCGGTGAGGCCGAGGACGACGGAGACCTGCTTCCGCAGCACGGGCGAACCGAGGCTGATGGCGAAGCCGGCCTTGAGGAGCGAGTTGGCCACGGCGGCGATGACGATGGCCTGCGTGGCGAGATGGAGCGGGACGGCGCCGCTGGTGTGGTTGCCCGTGACGGAGAGGGAAATCGCGTCCATGTCCGTGAGGCCGGAGATGAAGCTCAGCGGCAGGAGGCTGGAGTGCAGCAGGTTCAGGCTGGTGAGCGCCTTGACCAGGAAGCCGATGGCCGCGTACAGCAGGGCAAACTTGATGGCCAGCTTGAGGCTGAGCGGGTTTCCAATCTGGGGCGTGGTGACCTCGCCCTTGCCCGGCTGGCGGCGGAACCAGAGCCACGCGCCGTAGATCACGCCCGGCAGGGCCATCAGCGCAAACGGGGCGACGAGGGTGAAGGCGAGCTCGAGGTTGAGCACGCCGACGGTCACGGCCACCCGGGCCAGCATCACGCTGCAGGACACCACGACCGCCAGCGAGTAGTGCTCGGAAAAAACGGGGTCATCCTTGCTGCGCCGGCTGAAGGCGAGGGTGGTGGCGGTGCTGGAGGCGAGTCCGCCGAAGAAACTCGTGATGAGCAGCCCGGCCCGGGTGCCGAGCAGGCGTACCGCGATGTAGCCCAGAAAACCCAGCCCCGAGATCAGCACGACCAGCAGCCAGGTGGTGTACGGGTTGAAGGCGCCATACGGACCGAAGTTACGGTTCGGCACGAGCGGCAGGATGACGCCGGTGATGGCCACGAACTGCAGCGTGGCGCGGACATCATCGGCGGTGAACCGCTTGGTCCAGGCATGCAGCGGCTGTTTCACGCCCAGCAGGACGACCGTGGTAGCGGCAATCAGCACGGCGGCCTGGGTTTGTTTCCAGTACACGAGGGCGCCGACCAGCACGGTCAGGAGGGCCGAGGCAAAGGTCGTGCCGCCGGGGCGGGTCTCCGACGGCGTCTTGGCCATGGCGACCACCTGGTGCGCGCCGACCAGCAGGAACGTCACCGTGAGCAGCAGGGGCGCCAGCGACTCGTTGAGGAACGCGCTGCTGCACCCCAGCATGGCCCACAGGGCGTACGTGCGCACGCCGCCGAAATCCACGTTGCCCTCCGGAGTGGCGGTCTGGTCGCTCCATTGCCGGATCAGCCCCACCAGGGCGCCGAGGCAGGCGCTGACGATGATCGAGACAAGCAGGGTGGTCACGGCAGGGCAGGGTGGCCCATTGCGCCGGGGCGCGCAAGGCGGAGGTGGCGGTGCAAAATCCATTTGCGCCACGCCTTCCCGCATGGCTATTTCATCGGGTTCCATGAGCGACACCCACTCCGATATCTCCCATGACCAGCATGCCGTGCGGCGGCAGAAGCTGGTCGAAATGCGCGCGGCGGGGACCGATCCGTTCCGCGCCAGCTTCGCGACCACGCATTTCTCGGGTGAGGCGATCAAGACCTACGTCGAGGGCCAGGACAACGCGGTGACGGTGGCCGTCGCCGGCCGGCTCGTGACCATGCGCGACATGGGCAAGAGCCAGTTCGTCAAGATTCTCGACCAGCAGGGCCAGATCCAGCTGTACGTGAAGAAGGACGTGATCGGCGACGACGCCTACGCGGCGTTCAAGAAGCTCGACCTCGGCGACATCGTCGGGGCGAAGGGCACGCTCTTTAAGACGAAGACCGGCGAGATCACGGTGCGGGTGGACACCTATACCCTCGTCAGCAAGGCGCTGCGCCCGCTGCCCGAGAAGTGGCACGGGCTGAGCGATCCGGAGCAGGTTTACCGCCAGCGCTACCTCGATTTGATCGTCAACGAGGAGTCGCGGAAGCGGCTGATGCTGCGCTCGCGCATCGTCTCGCACATCCGGCGCTTCCTCGAGGACCAGAAGTTCATTGAGGTGGAGACGCCGATCCTCGAGAGCACGGCGGGCGGCGCGGCGGCGCGGCCGTTCGTGACGCACCACAACGCCCTCAACGCCGATTTTTTCCTGCGCATCGCGACGGAGCTCCGGCTCAAGCGCCTGCTCGTCGGCGGTTACGACCGCGTGTTCGAGATCGGCCGCATCTTCCGCAACGAGGGCGTTTCGCGGAAGCACAACCCCGAGTTCACCATGCTCGAGGTTTACCAGGCCTACAGCGACTACCGCGGCATGATGGTCCTGATCAAGGACCTGCTGACGACGCTTTGCCTTGACGTGCTCGGCACGAGCGAGATCAAGCACGCCCCGAGCGGGCAGGTGATCAACTTTGGCGGGCCGTGGCGCGAGGTGAAGTACAAGGACCTCATCCGCGAAACGACCGGCGACGCGGGCTGGTTCGAGCGCTCGAAGGCGGACAAGACCGCCGGCGCCGAGAAGCTCGGTCTCTCCATCCATCCGGGGTGGGAGGAGTTTGAGATCACGAACGAGATCTTCTCCAAGAAGATCGAGCCGAACCTGATCCAGCCGACTTTCGTGACGCACCTGCCGAAGGAACTCTGCCCGCTGGCGAAGCTCACCCCCGACGACCCGACGACGCTCGACGTGTTCGAGCTCTGCATCGGCGGCATGGAGGTGGCGCCCGCGTACTCCGAGCAGAACGACCCGGACGTGCAGCGTGCGATGTTCGAGGCGCAGGCCGGCGAGGAGAAGCAGAACATCGACCAGGACTTCCTGCTCGCCCTCGAGCACGGCATGCCGCCGGCCGGCGGCATGGGCGTGGGCATTGACCGCCTCTGCATCCTGCTCACCGGCGCCGAGAGCATCCGGGACGTGATCCTGTTTCCCCAGCTGCGATCCGCGGACAAACCCTGAAACGTCCGAAAGAAGAAATCTAGAAACCCGGCCCCGTTTCATCTTTCCCAAGTTTCGACGGTTTCATCTTTTCCGCCCCATGCCCTGGTACCTCTACCTCGCGATCAAGCAGCTGTTCCCGACGGGACGGCGGTTTCCGTTCTTCACGGCGATCTCGGTGGTGAGCGTTTCGCTCGGCGTGGCCCTGCTGATCGTGGTCCTCGGGGTGATGGGCGGCTTCGGCTACCAGATCCGCGCGATGATCACGGACACGGAGGGCGAGATCCAGATCAAGTCCCGGGGGCTGATCAGCGACTACCCGGGCGTGGTGAAAAAGGTCGCGGCGGTGCCCGGCGTCGCCGGCGCCACGCCGTACGCGGCGGGCATGCTGATGGTGCAGTACCAGAACAAGCCGGCTTTCCCGCAGATGCGCGGCCTTGATCTCGCCAGCATCGACCGGGTGGTGTCGCTGGGGAAATTCGTCCGGATCGGTTCGCTGGAGGCCCTCGACGATGACTCGGTCATCCTGAGCGGCGGGCTGGCGGACGCGCTCGGCGTGCGCCTCGGCGCGATGGTGGACATTTACACGCCGCTGATGCTGGCGAAGAAGGACGGCGAGGTCATCCTCCCGCGCACGGCGCGCGTCGTGGGCATCCTCGAGATCGGGCACCAGCAACTCGACAGCTCCACCCTCTATTGCACGCTGCGGATGGCGCAGGACCTCTACGGCCTTGGCCGCGACGTGCACGGCATCAACCTCCGCGTCGCACCCGGTGCGCGGGAGGAAGAGGTGGCCGCGCGGGTGAACGCGATCCTGCCGGACGAGGTGCGGGCGTTTTCGTGGCGGGACAGCTTTGCGGACTTCCTCTGGGTCCTGCAGTTGGAGAAGAACATGATGATGTTCGTGCTGCTGTTCGTGGTGTTGGTGGCCGCCTTCCTGACGATGAGCCTGCTGCTGGTGCTCGTCCTGAAAAAGACCCGCGAGATCGGCCTGCTCGGGGCGCTCGGCGCCAGCCGGCGGCAGATTGCACTCTGTTTCTGCCTGCAGGGTGTCGGCGTGGGCGTGGTGGGCACGGGCCTCGGGCTCGCCCTGGGTTTCACCGTGCTGCATTTCCGCAATGACCTTGTGCGGGCGATCACGCACCTGACGGGTGGCCAGGAGCTGCTGGCGCGGTTTTACCAGTTCAGCGAACTGCCGGAGCATCTGGAAAACCGCGACCTGGCGCTCATCGTGGTGTCGGCGCTCGTACTCTCGACGCTGGCCGGAATCATTCCCGCGGTGATGGCGGCGCGGCTCAAACCGGTGGAGGCCCTGCGCAGTGAGTAACTCGATTCTCAACGCCAGCGGGATCGTAAAGACCTTCTTGAGCGGCGACCGCCGCATCGAGGTGCTGCGCGGCGTCAACCTGGACGTGGCCGCCGGGGAAAGCATTTCCATCCGCGGCGAGTCGGGCTCGGGCAAGTCCACGCTGCTGCACCTGCTCGCGGGCCTCGATGCACCCGACGCCGGCACACTCACCTGGGAAGGCTCACCCGATACCGGGGCGAAGCGCCGCGCGGCGTTCCTCGGGATCGTCTTCCAGTCGTTTTACCTCATTCCCGAGCTCGATGCCCTGCAGAACGTGCTGATGGCGCGGCGGATCGTGGGCCACATCGGTTCGGCCGAGCGGGACCGCGCAAAAGAGCTGCTGAAGCGCGTGGGGTTGGCCGAGCGCATGGACCACCTGCCGACGCAACTGTCCGGCGGTGAACGCCAGCGCGTGGCCGTGGCCCGGGCGCTGATGAATGCTCCGCGACTGATTTTGGCCGACGAGCCGACGGGCAATCTCGACGAGCACACCGGCAGCGCGGTGATCGAACTGCTGCTCGGCCTGTGCCGCGAGACCGGCACGACGCTGGTGCTCGTGACGCACAACGCCGACCACGCCGCCAAGTGCGGGCGCCAGCTGGTGTTGCGCGAGGGTCGGTTCGCGTAGGGCCGGGGCGTCAGCCCAGCCGCACGGTGAAGATCTGCTTTGGCTTGAGCGTGATCTTGATCTTGCCGTCGGCGACGGCGAGCTGACCGACCAGGTTGCCTTCGAAATCCACGCGCTGGGCGGTGGCGGCCGGCTGGGCTTTTCCCGTTTTGGCGCCGAGATGGATCATCGCGCTGATGGGCTTCGTGTCCGGGTTGAACATCCGCAGTTCGAGTGACTCACCCACTTGGCGCGTGCTGGTGACGACGGCGGGTCCTTCCAGGCGGAGGAAACCGGCGGTCGGCGGCAGTGCCGGGGTGGTCCGATAAATATCCACGTCTTCCCGACGCAGTTGGACGGCGCGCACGCCGGCCGAGAGCCGCTGGCCCAGCTCGCAAAGCTGGGTGAGGTTGGGTTTTCCCGCGAGGGGCTTCACGAGGTAGCGGAACGTCATCAGGCCGCGCATCTGGCCGTCGGGCTCGCCGTTAGTGAAGACCGTGCGGCGGGTGCCGCGGAAGAGCGTCAGGGCGATGGGGCGCTCGGCGGTGTCGCGGACCGCGGTCTCTAGCAGGCCGTCGGCGATGACGGCGAGGCCGGACTTGGCGTCGTGGACCGCGGTCCAGCTCTGCTGGGGCTGCGTCTCGACGTTGAGCTCGCGGTACTCGTGGTTGTCCTGCGGGAGGGCAATCGGGCGCTCCACGACGTCGAAGGCGGTGTCGGTGAGGAAGGTCTCCGCCTTGGCGCCGCTGGGGAACAGCACGCGGACGCGATGGTCGTCGGCCGGGTTGTCCACGGTGGTCTGCACCTCGACGAACTCCTGGCCGGGCCGGAGGCTGACCAAGCTGTCGAGGATCAGGGGGACGAACTGGGTGGACCGCGCCATGGTGTCGCCGGCGACGAACTCCCGGGGGACGTTCATCGTGGTGCGCACACGGAAAGTGGTCAGCAGGGGGCCGTTGTGCACGAGGGCCACCTCGGCACGGCAAGCGGTGGAGGCGAAGATCTGGTCGTTGACGGCGACGCCGTGATACCAGCCGTCACCAATGTCGGCCCGGTCCTCGAAGGTGAGGAGTCGCGAATAGACGCGGCCGGTGTGCCGGTCGGTCAGGGTGAGCGTGCCGTTGTCCTCGATGGCGACGTCGAGGTGCTCGTTGGCCATGGAGCGTTCGCTCGTGGCGAGGGCGGGTACCTCGGGGTAACGCGTCGGCCGGCCGGCGGCGACGGCGCTGACGGTGAGCGTGGTGTAGCCCTGCGCCGGGATGGCGACCTGGAGGGCGACCGGGATATGGTGGCTCATGACCGCCTCAGGGAACTTGGTCGGGCGGATGCGCTGGCGGAGGCGGTTGAGGGTCTGGCCGAGCCGCTGGTAGGGCACCTCGCGGCCATTGGCGTCGTGGATGATGAAGCCGGTCTTGGGCTCGAAGCCGAAGAATTCGTTGAAGGCCGGCCAGGAGGTCGGGATCTCAAGGGTGACCTCGGTGACGCCGGCGAAATCCCGGGGGAGGGGATTGAAGAGGGTGACGCGCAGTTGGTTGTCCGCGACCTTGCCGCGCACACTCGCCGCGATGCGGCTGGTGGCGTCGACGGTGAGTTTCTCGGCAATCATGCGGACCTGGTCGAAGCGGTACGCCATGTCCTGGTGCACCTGGTCCGGGCTGCAGCCGTCAATGGAGTCATGGGCGTGGTTCTGCATGAGCAGCTTCCAGGAGTGTTCGAGGAAGCCCGGCGCGAAGTCGGCGCCGAGGGCGGCGTGGGCGTAGGCGGTGAACGGCTCGGCCCAGGCGCAGAGCAGCGTCTGGCAGTGGTGGTTGGCCTGCTTGAGGCGGACGCGGCTGGAGAGCACGCCGGGGATGACCCACTGGTTGCAGTAGCCCTCGACCGCGGGCACGGGGTGCTCCCGCCCGGCGGCGCGGAGTTCCCCCTCAAGCACCGTGGTGATTTTGTCCTTCTGGGCCAGCAGCTCGATCAGGTAGGCGTCGAGGCTGGTGTGGACCAATTTGTACTTCGGGCTCCGGGCCAGCTGCGCGAAAAGGAGGGCGTAGCGCTGCGGGTTCCACTCCTGGTGGTCGCAGGAATCGTGGAGGAGGATGGAGTCCACGGCGGTGGCGGCGGCCTCCTTGTCCAGGTATTCCTTGGCGCGCTTGGCGTGTTCCTCCGGACGGTCCTCGACGGGCCCGTTGTACTCGTGGCCGCGGTTCACCGCGTGGGCGAACGTGCCGTAGCCGACATTGCCGAACTTGTGGCAGGGCATTTCGGTGCCGTCGGCGCCGCGCCAGATGAAGTTCCGCTGCTGCAGGTTGATGCCGCGCCAGACGTAGCCGACCGGGATGCCGAACCCGGCGAAGATCTGCGGGAGCTGGCTGGTGTGGCCAAACATGTCGGGCACATAGCCCGCCCGCGACGGTTCGCCGCCGACGGCGCGCGCGCCCTGGCGGCCGACGAGCAGGTTGCGGATGAGGGCTTCGCCCGAGACGGTGAACTCGTCGGGCATCGAATACCACGGGCCGACCACGAGCTTGCCCTCGCGCGCGAGGCGCTCGACCTGGGCGCGGCGGTCGGGGCGGATCTCGAGGTAGTCGTCAATCAGGATGGACTGGCCGTCCGTCTGGAAGGGTCCCTGGAGGCGGCCGTCCTCGAGTCCCGCGATGACGCGGTCCATGAGGGTCACGAGGGCATAGCGGATGCCCTGGAAGGGCTCGCGCCATTCGCGGTCCCAATGGGTGCTGAGCGTGTAATGGACGGGGCGCTTTTTCGGGGAGGCCATGGGGGCAAGGGCTAAGTCAGAATACTTTTCCGCGGATTGCGCGGATAGACGCGGATGACGGAGGATTTATCCGCGTTCATCCGCGCAATCCGCGGGGAGGGTTTGATTGGGTTATGATTCAGATCACGCGGTCGTTACCGCCGTCAACGGGGACTTGGGCGGCGGTGGTCTTGGCGAAGAGCGGGCCGCACATCTCGGCGGCGAGCTCGGCGACGTCGCGGCTGGAGACCTCGGTCTTCAGCACGTTGTTGGTTTTGTATTCCTCGACGCTCAGCCCGTAGTGCTTCGCGCGGGAGGCGAGGATCTCCGGGGTCCAGAGCGCGGTGTCGAAGACCATGTTCGGGTGCAGTGAGTTGAGGCGGATGCGGTCCTTGCCCCACTCGAGGGCGGCGACGCGGACGAGCTGGTTGACGGCGGCCTTGGATGCCGAATAGGCGGACGCACCGGGGCCGGGGGCGGGGACGTTCTTGGAGCCGATGACGACGACGCGGCCGCCATTGGGCGCGAGCTTGAGCAGGGGATGGCACTCGCGGAGCAGCAGGAAATTGGCGTCGAGGTTGACGGACATCACCTTGTGCCAGAGGTCCGACTTCATGTCCGCGATCGGCGCGCCGGGCGGAAAAATCCCGGCGTTCAGGATCAACATGTCGAGTCCGCCGAACTTGCGGACCGCCTCCTCGACGGCCGTGGCGAGGCTGGCCTCCTGGGTCAGATCGCAGACGATGCCGTGAAAGTCAGGGCGGGAGTAGAGTTTCGTGATGGCGGGATTCACGTCGAGGCCGACGACGGCGGCGCCGCGTTTCAGGAGCGAGTCCACGCAGGCCTTGCCGATGCCCGAGGCCGCGCCGGTGACGAGGGCGACCTCGCCGGCGAACGCGGGGGCCTTGCCGGCGGCCCGGAGCTTGGCCTGCTCGAGGTCCCAGTATTCGACATCAAAGATCTCCAGCGCCGGCAGCGCCTGCCAGCCGCCGAGCGCGGTGGCACGTGAGATGATGTCGATCGTGTGATGGTAGATATCGGCCGCGATGGCGGCTTCCTTGGCGGTGCGGCCCATCGTGCAGAGGCCCAGATCGGCATCGAGCAGCACACGGGGCGCCGGATCGAGCATGACGAGTTTGCGGCCAGCCTGGGCGGCGCAGGCGTCGAAGTAAGCCTGGTAGGCGGCGCGAAACGCCGCGACGTCTCGGCCCAGCATGGGGATTCGCTTGGTCCGGATGACGTGGTCCGGGGTGGCCGGACCCTGCTGGGAGATCGTGGCCACGTCAGGGCGGCGGGCGAACGCATGGCCGGCGGCGGTGCCCTGCACGGCGAGAATGGCGGGGCCACCCATGGCGGCGGAAATTTCCTTCCGCAGCGCGGCGATTTCGAGGCGGGCGGGGCGGGGCGGGGAAGCCGGAGCGGGCGACTTCAGCTCCCAGGCTTTGTTCTTTGCCAGATAGGCCTCGGCGAGGGTGACGAGCTCAATCATGCGCTCGTAGGCGACCTTGGCCGTGTCGCCGAAGGTGAAGAGGCCGTGGTTCATCAGCACGAGGCCGATGGTCTTCCCCGTGGCCTTTTGCGGAAACAGCTCGGCACAGAGGCGGGCCAGCTTGAAGCCGGGCATCACGTAGGGAATGAACACGACGCGGTCGCCGAAGACCTCCTGAACGCGGTTCAGGCCGCCGGCCGTGTTGGTGATCGCGATCAGGGCGTCGGCGTGGGTGTGGTCCACGAACTTGCCGGGGAGGATGGCGTGCAGGATCGCCTCGACCGACGGCATGGGCGCGGCGGAGTTCGTCAGGCAGCCCTTGAGCTCGTTGGCCATCTGCAGGTCGGACAACTCGGGGAGCTTGGCCAGTTTCAGCAGGTGGTTCAGCCGACAGGGCGAAAACCCCGCGGCCTCGATCGTCTCGAGGTCCCAGCCGCTGCCCTTGACGTAGAGGATGTCCTCCTCCTCGCCGAAGATGTTTTTCTCGCGCGATTTGACGGACGTGTTGCCGCCACCGTGGAGGACGAGGGCGGAATCGCGTCCGAGCAGGCGCGAGCTGTACACGCGCTGGCCGAGGTCGCCGGGATATTGGGCCGCCTCGGCGTCGTTCCAGCGGCTGTTCATGACTGGCCCTCGATCACCTTGGTCTCCCGGCCGATGGACTGGTCGGTGAAGATGTCGTTCTCGTCGGTGCTGTGGGTGGAGAACTCCGACACCACCGCGCCCTCGTCGCCGGCCTGGAACCAGTGGGGGACGTTCGGCGTGATGGTGTACTGGTCGCCGGGATTCAGCACGACCTCGTGCCAGACCGTGTAGGTGGACTCGCGGCCCGCGGGTGGCTTGCAGTGGGGCCGTCCCGCGTTCGCGGGACCAGCGACGTAGAGGAACACCTTGCCCCAGCGGCAGCGGAACGTCTCCTCCTTGCCGGGCTGGCCGTTCACGTTGGGATGGCGGTGTTCCGGGCAGGTCTGGCGCGGCCACATGGCGAGCTCCTTGGCGCAGCAGCGCAGGGTGTTGACGTAGACGAGGACGCCGAGGCCGGTCTTTTCGAATTCGCTCAGGCCGAAGTCCGCGACCTCGATCTTCTCCTGCTCGGCGGGGGTGATGACGAGCTTGGCTTTCTGGAAAAAGCCGTGGGCCTCCTGTTGGCGGCGTTTCAGTTCTGCTTTCGTGATCATGGTGACTCCTGCTTGGGGGTTGGAATTGAAATCGGAAGGTTATCTCCACTGCGCGCAGTCGCGAAAGGCCATCTGGCTGTCGCCACCGACGTATTTGGGGAAAGGTTTGTAGTCATTGATGCCGGGAACCGCGGCGCCGCGCAGCAGAAAATCGCAGCCCCAGGGAACCGTGATCCGGGTCGTGGTGGGGATGTACCGGATGGTCAGGCCGCAGCGGCGCTTGGGCGAGGTGTTGGCGTTGGAGCCGTGGATGACGTTCGGGTGGTGCACGGAGAGGTCGCCGGCCTTGAGGATGATGTCCACGGCCTTGGACTCGTCCACGAACGAGCTGTCGATTTCGGAGCTGAGGACGTTGGTGACGTCCTTCCGCTCCTTCAGCTGCTGCAGCTTGAGGTGCTGCGTGCCGGGGATGACGCGCATGCAGCCGTTCTCGGGCGTGGAATCGTCCACGGCGAGCCAGATGGTGGTGACGTTCATCGGGTCGAGCGGCCAGTAGCTGCCGTCCTGGTGCCAGAGCACGGGCAGGCCGTTACCGGCGGGCTTGCAGAGGTAGTGGGAGGCAAACAGCGCGATGTCGGGGCCGATGAATTCCTGCGCGACGTCCAGCAGCCGGCGGTCGCTGATGAGGCGCACCCAGAACGGGTCGTTCGGGATCAGGTCCTGCCACAGCTGCTCGGGGCGGCGGCCGGGGTTCTTCTTCATCAACCACTCGACGTGGTTGCTGGCCTCCTTGATCAGGTCGGCGTCCAGGACGTTGCGGACCACGACGTAGCCGTCGCGGTTGTAATCGGAGAGGATGCTCATGGGGTGGGGTGACTTTTTACCAGAGGTAACGGAGGAAATGGAGATTCCCTCCAGGACAATCAGCCTTGGGTCAGGTTGCGCGCCGCGGCAACAATCCGGGCGACGTCGGGGCGGTAGGCGTTCTCGAGGATGGGGCTGAAGGGCACGGGGACATCGGGGGAGGCGACGCGCACGACGGGGGCCTGCAGGCTCTCGCCGCAGTGTTCCATGATGCCGGCAGCGATCTCGGCGCTGACGCCGCCCGTCTTGGGGCCTTCCTCGACAATGATGACGCGGCCGGTCTTCCGGATGGAGGCGCCGATGGTGTCGTAGTCGATCGGCGACAGGCTGCGCACATCAATGACCTCGGCCTCGATGCCCTCCTTGGCGAGTTGCTCCGCGGCCTGGGCGGCGAAGTGGGCCATCAGGAGCCAGCCCAGGATGGTGACGTGCTGACCCTCGCGGCGGACCACGGCGCGATCGAGCGGGACCACGTAATCCTCCTCGGGAATGTCGCTGGTGGCGTCCACGGCGCCGGGTTCGGCGCGGGCGCCCTTGGAGCCGTAGAGCAGCTTGTGTTCGAAGATCATGACGGGGTTGTCGTCACGCACGGCGGCCTTGAGGATGCCCTTGGCGTCGTAGGCGGTGGAGACGGCGACGACCTTGAGGCCGGGTACGCCGGTGAAGTAGCGCTCCATGCTCTGGGCGTGCTGTGAACCGCGGCCGGTGGCGCCGATGGGGGCGCGCATAACCATGGGCACCTTGATCGTGCCGCCGGACATATACCGCATCTTGGCGGCGTTGTTGATCAACTGGTCGCTGGCGAGGAAGAGGAAGTCGCCGTACTGCATGTCGGCGATGGGCCGCATGCCCATCATCGCGGCGCCCACGGCCATGCCGGTGAAGCCGAGCTCGGCGATGGGCGTGTCGATGATGCGGCCGGGGAATTTCTCGGACAGGCCGAGGGTGACGGTGAACGCCCCGCCCCAGCCACCGGGCACGCCGATGTCCTCGCCGATGCAAAACACGCTGGAGTCGCGTGTCATTTCCTCGGCGATGCCGTCCCGGAGTGCCTCTGCAATGCCTTGTCGTTTCATGGATTTTAAAAAGTTAAGCGCGGTAGCTGACGGGGCTGCCGACGGGGTCGGCGAAGTCGTTGAGATAACCCACGTCCTGCCATTTCACGTTTTCCTGCAGCGCGGACTTCTCGGTGCGGAAATGGATGGCGAAACTCACGCGCGGGCTGGCGGCGTGGTTCTCGCCACTGCCGTGGACGGTGAGCCGGTGGTGGAAGCTGACGCCGCCCGGGGGCAGCACCGCGGCGACTTCCTCCCACTTGCCGCCGCCGCTCTTCCCCTGGAAGCGCGCCTTGATCTCGTCGAGCTTGTCGCTGAAGAAATCGCCGGCCTTGAGCAGGCCCCAGTGCTGCGAGCCGGGCACGAAGCGCATGGGGCCGGACTCCGCGGTGACATCACTGATGGCCACCCACGCGGTGAACAGCTCGCCGGTGAGGGCGTGGTCCCAGTATTCCTGGTCCTGGTGCCAGCCGACATTGACGCCGCCCTGGCGCCCGGGGGGCTTGATCAGCATTTGGCAGGCAAAGACCTGAACCATTTTTGCGCCGGTGAGCGCGGCGGCCCACTCGCCGATGGCGGGATGGGTCACGAGTTCGAAGATTGTCCGATCGGAGCGGTGGGCGTTGTCAATTTTCACCAGCTTCTGCGGCGGCTCCGACGAGCCCTTGGGGCTGCCGCAGGGCGGGATGCCGGTTTCGTATTCCCCGGCGTAAACCGCATCGATGCGCTTCCGCACCCGGGCCAACAGCTCGGACGGGATGACGGCGGGCGCGATATAAAATCCATCCCGCGCATATTGCGCGGCGGCGGTGCGCTTGGTGGCGTCGGACAGCGGGGTGATTTCCGGGGTTTTCATGGGGGTAAATCAGGCGAAGACGTCCTCGGTGAGGTTCGCGAGGGTGGGCTGGGGTGCCTGCTGGGCGTTGACGACGGCGGCTTGGATTTCGGCCTCGATCTTCGCCTTGATGGCATCGAGGTCGGCTTGCTGCACATCGGGCCGGGCGAGCAGCACCTCGGCGAAGCGGGTGATGGGGTCGCGGGCGAACCACGCCTCGCGCTCGTCCTTCGGCTGGTAATGGCAGGCATCGCGCCGCGAGTGGCCGGTGCGGCGGTAGGTGAGCAGCTCGAGCAGGACCGGCCCCTTGCCCGCGCGGCATTCCTCGACGGCGCGCTGGGCGGCGGCGAGGACGGCGAGCACGTCGTTGCCGTCCACGGTCTCGCCGCGGAAGCCGTACGAGGCGGCGCGGTCGGAGATCTTCGGGTTCTTCATGACCTTACCGATGTGGGTGGACGCGCCGTAGAGGTTGTTTTCGCAGACGAGCACGACGGGCAGGTTCCAGATGGCGGCCATGTTGACGCCCTCGTGAAACGCGCCTTCGGCGACGGCGCCGTCGCCGAAGAAGCAGGCGACGACTTGCGGCTTCTTTTGCAGCTTGAACGCGAGGGCCATGCCGGCGGCGAGGGGAATGCCGCCTGCGACGATGGCAATGCCGGGGACCATGCCCTTGTCCATGTTGCCCATGTGCATGGAACCACCCTTGCCCTTGCAGCAGCCGGTGGTGGCGCCGAACAGCTCGTCGAGGAGCTCCTGCACGCTCAGGCCCTTGGCCAGGGCGTGGCCGTGGCCGCGGAACGTGGACGTGATGTAGTCGCCGGCCTGCAGGGCGGCGCACACGCCGACGGCGGTGGCTTCCTGGCCCTGGCACTGGTGGATGGTGCCGGGCATGGTGCCCTCGAGGAAGAGGAACTTCACCCGCTCCTCGAACTCGCGGATGAGGACGATGCGCTGGTAGAGGCCAAGCAGAAAGGCCCGGTCTTGGGCCGGGGCGGCGATGGCTGAGGTGGTTTTCATTGGAGAAGGGTGAATTGCTGGATGGCCCAGGGACGCAGCGCGATGTCGCCGGAGAGCGGGACAGGGGCGGATTTATCCGTGGCCCGGCCCATCGCGTCGGTCGGCTGGCGGGAGGACCACGGCAGGGTGGTGGCCACGCGGGCCTGCGCGGGCTGGCCTTCGCACTCGACCAGCCGGAGTTCGCAGGCGTCCGTGGACGCCGGGCGGCGGAAGGCGGACAGCGCCGCGCCCCCCACGGACAGGAAGCTGCGCCGCAGCGGCTGCGTGCCGCGCCGCGGCTCCAGCGTGATGCAACGGGGCTTGTGGTCGAAGGCCGCGAGCGCCTGCTGCCGGCCGGTGTGCGTGAGGCCGGCACCGTGCGGGCGCAGCACGTAGCGGTAGGCGCACGTGCGGGGCCAGCCGAACTCGCCGGTGAAATGCGATTCCCATTCGCGCACGACCAGGTTGGCGAAACCGCCGTCGTCGCGGCGCTTGAAATATTGCGTGCCGCCGTGGACCACCAGCAGCCCGGACCCGTCCGCCGCCATGAGGTCGAGCCAGGAGAGGGCGTGGAAGGCGGATTTGCGGCTGGGTTCGACGCCGAACGGATAGTCGCGCAGTACCGTGGCGACGGGGAAGCCCGGGACCAGCTCCAGCCAGTAGCCCTCGTGGATCTCGAGCGGGAATTGCCAGCCGTTCACCTTGGCCTCGCCGGTCTTCGGCGGCAGGTCGGCGAACATGCGCACGCCCACGTCCACGTCCGCGGAGCCAGCGGTGAGCGTGACCGTGATCTCGAAGCGCAGCCCGCGCGTGTCCGGGTGCGTGGCGCGCACGCGGGCCCGCAGCGGTCCCGTCTCGAGCCAGGTGAATTGCGCCTGCGTCTGCGCGCTATTGTAGGGCGCGACTGGAGTATTGGGCGGACGCGCGAGGGGCGAGGAACCGTTGGCCTCGCCGGTGAGCGTCGGGAAAGGCCGCGCGCCGCCGAGCCGGTCCTGGCCGCTGGCGCGATCGACGAGGCTTCGGATGGCGCCGCTGACGGGATCGAGGCTGACGCGCACGAGGGCGTTCTCGAGGACGAGCGCGTCGCGATCAACACGCAGGTCAGTCGCGGGCGTCGCGGCGTCGGGGGCAGCCGGCGAAAGGAAAAAGGTGTCGTAGCCCACGGACGGCAGGGCGCGGGCGGGGAAGGCGAGCTCGGCGCAGACCAACTGGCCGGCAGCGTTGCGCTCGGCGGCGATGAGTTGCGATGGCACGGGCTGGCCGGCGGCGTCGCGGACCTGGAGCGCGGAGACCTTCAATTCCTCCAGCTGTAGCACGCCCGTCGTAACGAGGGCGTCGCGGTCAAAGCCACAGGCATTGAACACCACCGCGGCGAGGCCGCCGGGCTGGGCGGCGGGCGCGGTGCCGACGGACTGCGCGAGGGTGCGCAGGGCACTCCCGAGGACCTTCCGGCCCGCGGCCACGGCCTCGTCCATGAAGCGGTAGCCGTAGGACCCCCAGGTCTGGAAATGCGTGTCGAGCACGGGGTCGGCGGGCGGCGTGGCGCCTTGGTGCCGGGTGTATTCGCAGAGGGAAACGTCGTGGCTTTGCGCGGCGAGGAACTGCCGCCACGCCTCGTGCAGCGGCGCCGCGGCGTCGAAGCCGGCATCCAGCAGGTGCGCGACCGCCTCGAAGCGCTCGGCGGCCAGCAGGGTGGCCTCCACCTCGCGGCCGAAGCGGCGCAGTTGGTCGCCGCCGATGCCCCATGGCAGCAGCTTCGTGAAATCGTCCACGGCGGGACGCTTCACGGGGATGGCGGGGCGGCCGGGGGCCGACTCGCGGTCGAGGTATTGCTCAACGGTGAGATACTCGACGTCGAACTGGGCGGAGAGCGCGCGGAATAGCTCTGGGTCGAACTTGTTGATCGATTTGCCGGTGAGTTTTTCCCAGCCGAACTCGGTCCATTTCAGCGCCAGCGGAATCCGGGCGCCCGACATGCGGCCCACGGTGGCGCGGCCCTCATCCGACCAGAGCCAGTCTATGTCGTGGGT
This sequence comes from uncultured Opitutia bacterium, assembly GCA_903855985.1. Taxonomy (GTDB): domain Bacteria; phylum Verrucomicrobiota; class Verrucomicrobiia; order Opitutales; family Opitutaceae; genus Opi-474. Next base: position 45,128 of record CAIOAO010000098.1, read on the forward strand.
GACCATCGGCGGATGGAACACCAGCGGGCTGGCCGGCACCGCGAGCATGCGGGTGCCATCTGCGCCTTCCCACCAGATGACGGGCTCCTCCATGGACGGCGCGCCGTGCCGGCCCCACGTGTCGCATTGCGCCATGCTGCCGTAGCGGTAGCCGGTGAGAGCGAGCAGCTGCGGAATCTGGGGGTGGCTCATCTCCTCCTCCTCGAGAAAAACGGCGACGGGACGGCCGAGCACGCGGGTGATGGTCTGCTGGCCGACGACGAGCTGCCGCAGGTTGGATTCGCCGGACACCATCGAGCCGATGGGCTGGCCGAAAGTGCCGCCAATGATTTCCACCTGGCCCGCCGCGAGGTAACGCTGTAGCCGCCGGTTGAGGTGGGGATAGTGCTCGGCGACGAGTTCGTAGGTGAGCGCGTCGAGATTGATCCCCGTCTTCACGCTCGGCGAATAGTCCGCCATATCGAGGCTGTCGGTGATGGACTGCGCGCAGGACTCCAGCCCGAGGTTCCAGCCGATGCCGGTGTAGCTCCAGTGGTTCAGGAGCGTCAGGCAGAGGCGGGGCTTGTTTCCGGGGGACATGGGAGGCAGGGCGCTCAGGCGGTTTCCAGGCTCAGGCCCATCAGGCCGATGACGACGTCCTGCGACAGGGCTTCGAGGGTGACGGATTCCAGCATCACGCCGGGACGGAGTTTCCAGGACAGGACCATGGCGCGGCAGTTGGCGCCGAGTTGGACCTGCGGCGGTGGTTCCGCGGGCAGGGCGAAGGCATCGTGGGCGTAGCTGTAGTCCTCGCCGCCCCACGGGCAGAGCATCCAGAAATTTTCCGGCGGCATGAGTTCGAGTTTCTCGACCTGCCCGTCGGCGTAGCGGAAGTGAAATACCGCGTTGGCGATGCGCGTCTGCATCGGGAAGGTAGTGCCGCAGACGAGCAGCCACGCGGTTTTGCCCACCCGATGGACCGGGAATTCCACGGACGTGGGCCAGTTGTCCCAGAGCGACGTGAAGGCGATGTTCCGGTCCTCCGCGAAGCGCGTGAACGGGACGCCCTGGGGGGTGACGAGACGGTTCTTGGCGTCGGTGAGCCGGGTCACGTGGCTGAGTTCGATCTTCGGCGGGGGCAGGCCCCAGTAGGGGAACGTCCAGGCGGAATAACCGTCCACGCCGAGCCGGACGGAGCAGGTGGCCGGGCGGGGAGAAAGGTAGCGCTGCTGGAAGATCGTGCGGATGTCGCCGTTGTACTTTCCGGCCAGGTCGAGGCAGTCCCACAGGGCGCCCGGGGCGGGGACGCGCGGGGTTTGGGCGAGGCGGGCGATGCCCGCCACGGGGTCCGTGATGTGCAGCTTGAAAATCTCCCAGCGCGGGAGTTCGCCGCAGCGGCACCGGGCGAGCACGAGATGGTGGCCGGGCTTGGCGCCAATGTGGCCGCGGAGGATGGACGCATCCGGCTGGGTGGCTTCGAGCACCTGATGCAGGTCGAGCCATTCCTCGACCTGACCCCTTGGCACCTTCAAGGCCAGGTTGTCGCCGACCCGGCCGGTGAGGTGGATCGGCTGGCCCTGGGGCAGGCGCCCGGCGAGCTCGATCGTCAGCTCGACGCTCTCGGCCGCGGGCACCGTGAGCGTCAGCAGCGTGCAGCCAAAGCCCGGCTCGGTCCGGCCGGACAGCTCCCGGCCATTGAACAGGACGCGCCGGATCCGTTCGGCGCGCACGGGCAGGCGGAAGCTGATCTCCGCGGGTTTGGTCAGCTCCAGCACGTAAACGTCCGTGTCCTTGCCCTGGAGGTAGCTGAACGCGAAGTCCGGCGTCTGGATCGACGCGGCGGGCCAGACCGAGGGGAACGCCGGTTGGATCCGCACGCAGCCGTTCGGGTAGTCCGGCACGTAACCATAGAGTCCCTCGACCACGGTCCGCGCGAACATGTGGACATTGTCGCCGAAATCCGTCGCCGCGCCGATGTGGCTGAAACCGCCCGGCACCGCGCTCGCATAGGTGCTCTCCAGGGTCGCGCCCTCGAGGAGCTCGTAGCCGGCGTCGCCGAGGCCGGCTTGAAAATAGGCGAGGGCGAGGGCGAAAAGATCGCCGCCGAACATGTCGCGCACCGACCATTTCCACGGCACCCAGTTGGAGAGCTGGCAGAGCACGCCGCCGTAGGGGAGGCGGATGCGTTCGAGGTCCCACTCGGTGTAGTAGAGCGATTGCAACGCCTCCAGCGGCGAGGTCAGGCCGGCGTCAATGGGCAGGAACACACTGTACGTCCAGGCGTCGGCGTGCACGCGGCCGTGTCCGCCCTGCTCGCGATACAGGCCGAAATGCCCGCGCTCCTGCACCCAGAGCAGGTCGCGGAGGGCGCGCTGGATTTTCGCCATCCGCGCCTGATGGCGCTCCGCCGCGGCCAGGTCACCGGCGCGGCGGGCGAGGTCGGCGGCGGCGCGATGCGCGGTGTAGGCGTAGGCCGATTGTTCGGCGCTGCCGCCGCCGTTGTACCAGACGGTGTCGGTGGGGAGGGTGTTGATGTAGCTCTCGTACAGGCCGTCGTCGTCCGGATCGAAGCACTCCTGCATCCACTCCAGGTGCAGCTCGAGCGCCGTTCGCAGCAGCCGTTCCATCTCCGGGTCGGCCGACGCGCGCCAGCCGGCGATGGTCTGGTCGAAGAACTGTGTCTGCACGTCGTACATCGGGAAATCCCGGTCGAGTGAGCCTTTGCCGTAGAACCGCGAGTCCGTGCCCTCATGCACGAGGAGCCGTTCCACGCTGGCCGACGGCCGGGTGCGGGCGGGGTCGGATTTTTTCTGCAGCCCGAGCGTGTAGCCGGCGTTGCCCAGCACACGCTCGTGCCAGCCGAGGGCGGTGGCGCCGCAGATCACCCGCCAGCCGACAAACCGGCAGCTGAAGGCCATGCAGCCGTGGCGGAAAATGTAGGGGTCGCGCTCGCAGTTGGCGTCCACCGCGTGGCAGACCGCCGCGACGGCGGCGTTCAGCCGGGCGCTGGGACTCGCGATCCGGACGCGCTCGATCTCGCCCAGATGGGTGACGCCGTCGGCAAACGCCTGGGCCGGATCCGCGCTGCGGAGGCTGGCAGTCGGGGCGTCGGCGGGGCAGGACTCGACCGCGAAGAACAGTTCATCCTGCCGGACGGCGAGCTTGGTCGTGCCGACGATCACCGGCGCGGCACTCGGGGCGGACTTGGCGAGGTGCACCGGGTCGGCCAGCCAGAGGGAATCGCCGACCCGCATTCCGTCCGACCGGCTGACGCGGCCCACGGCAACCGAGGTGGCATCCGCGGTGGCCGCCAGACGGAAAGACGGACCGTCAATCGCGGCGACATTGCCGGCGCAAAACCCGGGCATGAGGCCCTGAAACAGCAGCGGCCGGCGCGGATCGCCGGAGCGGCAGATGTCAGGGTTGCCCCGCATGACGGGATCCCAGTTCAACCGCGGATCTCCTTCCTCTCGGCGCGCGCCGCTGAAGGCCCAGATGAGCTGGTCGCCGGGCATCGCGCCCGAGACGTGGAGCTGGGCGGCAAAACCGGCGACTTCCGTCAGCGGCACGACGGTGAGGATGACCTCGACGCCGGGCAGGGTGTGAAAGACGTGCTCGCGGGGACCGACAACGATCGCCCGTTTGCCCTTTGCCAGGCCGTAGCCGAACTCGACGTGCCTACCGCCCTTGCCGCCGTCGCCGCTGGTGAACGAGA
>CAIOAO010000099.1 GCA_903855985.1 uncultured Opitutia bacterium
CACCAGGGACCCGCGTGGTGGACCCTGCTGGTGCTGGCCGGGGTGATTGTGGTGAAGACGTGGTTTTCGAGGCGGATGGGCATTGCCGGTGAGAACGTCGGCAGCACGGCGCTGAGCATCGAGGCGCTGCACCACTGGTCGGACGCGATGACCTCGGCGGCGGCGTTCGTCGGCATCAGCATCGCGCTCTGGGCCGGTCACGGCTGGGAGACGGCGGATGACTGGGCGGCGTTGTTTGCGTCCGCGATCATCGCCTTCAACGGCTTCGGGATGTTCATGAAGGCGCTGGGCGACGTGATGGACATGGCGGCGCCGAAAACATTTGAGAACGAGGTGCGCGCCCTCGCGCTGGCCGTGCCGGGCGTGAGCGCCCTCGACAAGCTGCGCGTGCGGAAGAGCGGGCTGAGTTACCTGGTGGACATCCAAGTGCGTGTGGACGGCGACCTGTCGGTGCGGGCGGGCCATGCCATTGCGCATGCGGTGACGGATGCGCTGCTGGCGTCGGCGACCCTCAAGATCAGCGACGTGACGGTGCACATCGAGCCGATGAAATAGGCGGGCGGAGTAGGGCGGGGTCTTTGACCCGCCCTTGCCGAGAAAACTCCGCGGCGCCGCGAGCAACGATTCCGCCAGAAAGGGCGGGTCGAAGACCCCGCCCTATCGGGAGTCACTCCTCCAGCTTCAGCGCGAACTTCCAGCCGGCCCAGACGCCGACGATGCTGCCGACGCCGCTGATCACGAAGCACCAGCCGAAGCCCCAGCCGAAATAATCCGGGAGGGCCCAACCGACATAGCCGCCGATCGTGGTGCCGACAAAGATGCTGAGCTTGCGCACGGGAGGATTATTTCGCGGCGGGAAACGCCGGGTCGCGGATGGAGCCCTTGGCGGTCAGCCAGGCGTGAATCTCGAACTTGAGCCGGCCGGCCAGGACCTCCGGGTCGGCGTTAACGAGGGTGCGGGCCTCGGAGAGCGAGGCGCACTTGAAAATATACAGGCCCCGCCAGTCACTCGCGTCGGTGAACGGCCCGGCCACGAGGAGTTTTCCCTCGCGCGCGAGGCGGTCGATGTAGGCGTGCTGCGCGGCCTGCGTCTTGATCCGCTCCTCCTTCAGCCCGACGCCGGCGTACAGGCCCTTGGACAGCACGCAGACGTAGTAGGTGGTGACATCGGGGTCCGGGACCGGCGCGGCCGGGGCCTTTTTCTCGGCGGCCCGCAACGGCGCCAGCGCGAGGCAGAGGGCGAGCAGAACCGGGACGAGGCGGTGGGGCATGCGCGCTGTTTAGGCGGGATGTTTTGGGCAAGCGAGTCGCAACTTATGCGGGCGGAAGCGGGACTTCATTGGTCGGTGGCGGGCGGGCTTTCCCGTTTACTCAGGGGAGGGCCCGGCGTAGGTTTGGCCCATGAAGAAACGCAACTTCGCCAAACCCCTGAGCGAAAACACCCACCTGCTGCGCTGGGTGGAAAAGATGGTCGCACTATGCAAACCCGCCAACCTCCACTGGGTGGATGGTTCGAAGGCGGAGTATGACGCGCTGTGCGCGCAGATGGTGGCGGGCGGGACCTTCACCAAGCTGAATTCCAAGCTCTGGCCCAA
>CAIOAO010000100.1 GCA_903855985.1 uncultured Opitutia bacterium
CGTCGTCGACACGACCGGCGCGGGCGCTTCCTGGGCCGCGGGTTTTCTCTACGGCCACCTGCGCGGCGCCTCCCTGGCCGCGTCCGGCGCCATCGGCTCCATCCTCGGCGCCGAAACCGTCCAGCATCTCGGCGCCGCGATTCCGGATACCTTCTGGCCGCACATCCGCGCCCACGCCGAGGCGCTGGTCAAGGCCTAGCGCCCGCCCGCGCGTGAGCTGGAGTGGTTACGGAAACCACTTCAATAATTCCGCCGCGACCAGCTGGTGGCCGGCGAAATTGGGATGGTTGCCCGACGACATCAGCGTGGGGAGCGGCACGCCCGCCTGCACCTGTTGCTGAAACACGGCGAAACTGTCCACGAGCCCGGCGCCATGCTCCACCGCGAGCGCCTTCACCTGCGCCGCATGCTGCACCAGCGGGTCCGCGGGATCCGTCAGTGAAGCCGACACATCCGGCGTCGGGGTGAGCAGCAGCACCGGGATTTTCGCCGCCTGGGCCGACGTGATCATCGCGGTCCAGGCCCGCCGGGCGCGCTCCAGGCCGTCCCCGCGGTCATTCAGCGCGTAGTCCAGGGTGATGACATCCGGCCGGTGTGTCAGCACGTCGGCGGCAAACCGCGCCGCGCCTTTTTCCGCCGTCTCGCCGCCAATCGCCGTCACGATCACATTGATCACGGCGTGCGGAAAGCGCCGCGCCAGCGCGACGTGCAGGAGGTGGGGATAGGATTCAAACGTGCTGATCTCCGGTGTCAGGAAATACCCCGACGGCACGCTGTGCCCGTGGCAGACGACATTGAGCGTGCGGTTCTGGGGCCAGTCCACCCGGGCCAGCCGGCAAAATTCTGCGAGATAGGTGCTGGGATGCGCGGGGCGGGGGGTAGTCACGCGGGCCACCGTAGTAGCCCGGCGGCTAAAATCACGGAAAAACCTGCCGACCCCGCGCCGTGCGGCACGCGAAGTACCAAGTGCCCTGTACCAAGTGACAAGTGACACGAAACCAGACGTGCGCTCCGGCGCCGCTGACAATCTTGTTACTTGCCCCTTGCCCCTTGTCACTTACCCCTTCTGAGGTCCCATGTCCGCCGATCTCGTCCAGCTCGTCACCGCCCTCGCGTCGCGCGCCCGCGCCGCAGCGCTCGGGCTTGCGACCGCTCCGACCGCCGCAAAAAACGCCGCGCTGCGCCAGCTCGCCGACCTGATCGACGCCGCCCATCCCGCCCTCCTCGCGGCCAACACCCGGGACCTCGCCTCCCCCGAGGCCGCCGCCCTCACGCCCGCCGCCCGTGACCGGCTCACCCTCACTCCCGCCCGCCTGCAGCACCTCGCCGAGTCCGTTCGCGAGGTCGCCGTCCTGCCCGACCCGGTCGGTGACATCCTCGAAGATTTTACCCGGCCCAACGGCCTGCGCATCCGCAAGCTGCGCGTCCCGATCGGCGTCATCGGCATCATCTACGAGGCCCGCCCCAACGTCACCATCGACTGTGCCGTCCTCTGCCTGAAGAGCGGCAACGCGTGCATTCTGCGGGGCGGGAAGGAATGCTTTCACACGAACACCGCGCTGGTCGCACTCATCGGCGCGGCTCTCCAGGCCGCCGGCCTCACGGTCGACGCCGTCCAGCTCGTCCCCACCACCGACCGCGCCGCCCTGCTGACGCTGCTCAAGCTCGACTCGCTCATCCACTGTATCATCCCCCGCGGCGGCGAGAGCCTCATCCGGTTCGTCGCGGAAAACTCCACCATCCCCGTCATCAAGCACTACCGCGGCGTGTGCTTTGTTTACGTGGACGCCGCCGCCGAACTCGCGATGGCGGAGGCCATCACGGTCAACGCCAAGGCTTCCCGCCCGAGCGCGTGCAACGCCGCCGAGCAGCTGCTGGTGCACCGCAGCGTCGCCGGGAAATTCCTCCCCGCCGTCGCCCGCGCCCTCGCCGCACAAAAGGTCAGCCTCCGCTGCGACGCGACCAGCGCCGCGATCCTCGCCCGCGAAAAACTTCCCCACAGCGCCGCAACCGCCGCCGACTTCACCACCGAGTTCCTGGATTACGTCATCGCCGTCCGCGTCGTCGATTCCCTCGACGCCGCCATCGCGACCATCAACCGCGACAGCTCCAACCACAGCGACGCCATCGTGACGGCCGACGCGGCCGCCGCGCGCCGCTTCCTCGCCGAGGTGGACAGCGCCACGGTGTATTGGAACGCCAGCACACGTTTCACCGACGGCTTCGAGTTTGGCTACGGCGCCGAGATCGGCATCAGCACCGACCGGCTTCACGCCCGTGGCCCGATGGGCCTGCGCGAACTCTGCACGCACAAGTTTGTGATCGAGGGAACCGGCCAGGTGCGCGGATGACTCATCCCGGCGTGCGCTTCCGGGCCGTTTCGCGCTTCACCCCCGCCCTCGCCGTGCTGCTGACGCTCGCGACCCTCACTGGGTGCAGCACCGTCCACAGTTGGGCCCAGGCCAGCTCGGGCCATTCCCCCACGGCCGGCGCCAGTGTGAGCCTGCCCTTCGGCAAATAAGACCGGCTCCGGCCGGGCGCTATTTTTGCACTTTCTGAGGGTTGCAGGGAACCCGCCCGCGGCCAAAGTGACCTGATAGCCATGCCCACCACCCTTCGCGCCCTCAGGTTGATCACGGCATTGTTCGCCCTCGCTCTTGCGTCCGCCGGCCGGGCCCAGACGGCCACCCCGGCCCCGGCTGTGGATACCGCCCCACCCGCCCCGGTTGCGCCCAAGCGCGACCGCGTCATGTCGGACGAGGTGGCGTCCACGCTCGCCAGCGGGATGCCGAAGTACAATCCGCCGCCGAAGCTGCCCGAGCCCAAGCCCGAGGAGGAACAGGCCGACCTCCGGGAAACCGACAAGCCGAAGAACAAGATCATCCGCCTGCAGAAATTCATGGTGAAGGAGCCCAAGCCGCCCGTCTTCCGCGACCGCGACCTGGAAAGCAAATCGGGCCTGACCAACCGCGGGATGAAGAGTAACCCCGGCCTCGGGATCGGTAATTTCGGCGGCCTGAACCGCCCCATCGGCCTGCTGATGTACGAGGAACAGGAGCGGCTCAGGAACATGGCCGACCTCAACAAGGACGCCAAGGACGCGAAGGCCAGCGGTGACTCCACCGCCGCCGATTACATTTTGAAGGAGAACAACCGGGCCAACTACCGTCCCTCCGACTTCGGGTGGAACAGCGACAACCCGGCCGGCAAATAGGCGGACGGCCCGGATCTTTTGGCCACGAAGAGGCCAAACCGGATTGCAACCTACGCCTGCAACAGCTCCCGCGCGATCGCCTCGCGCTCGGCATCGAGCGTGACCGTCTTCGCCGGCGGCGTCCGGCCGGCCCGGGCGTACCAGTAGCGTGCATTGGCGAGGTCGCCTTCCTTGCGGTGCAGGTAGGCGTGCACCCAGCTGCCGGCCGCGCCCTCATCCTCCTGCGAAAGTCCGTGGGCCTTCGCCCAGTCGCCCTGCGCGTCGTGCCAGAGCGCGGCCAGCGCGGGACCGGTCCCGGCGGGCGGCGTGGCGCCGGCGATAAATTCCTCAAATGACATTTGCCCACTATGGGGGGACGCTCTCTAGTTTCAACCGTGGCCGCGCCCGCCCCTTCCCCCAGCACCGAACTCGTCATCCTGCGGGAACTGCTCGCCCGCGATCCCGGTTTCATGTCCGGCGCCGCGCTCGCCGCCAAGCTCGGCCTCAGCCGCGTCGCCGTCTGGCAGCACATGGAAAAACTCCGGGCCCAGGGCTTCGCCTTCGAGGCCGCCCGCGCCCGCGGCTACCGCATCGCGGCGCGCCCGGCCGCGCTCCATCTCGAGTTCATCCTCGCCCACCTCAAGGGCCGCGCCCGGGACTTTTCCCTCACGCTGCTCGATGAGGTGGACAGCACCAACGACGAGGCCGCGCGCCAGCTCGCCGCCGGCCGGACCGCGCCGTTTGTCATCCTCGCGCGCCGGCAGACGCGCGGCCGCGGCCGGCTCGGCCGCGCCTGGCACAGCGAGGCCAACGGCAACCTCTACGCCAGCTTCGCCTTCCGGCCCGCCCTCACCCCCGCCGGCATGCCCACGTTCACGCTCTGGATGGGCGTCAGCGTCTGCGAGCTCATCGCGAATTTCTGCGGGGTCGCCCCCGGCATCAAGTGGCCCAACGACCTCCTCTTCGACGGCCGCAAGGCCGGCGGCATGCTCACCGAGGCCCGCATTGACGCCGACCAGATCCGCGACCTCGTCTTCGGCCTCGGCCTGAACCTCAACAGCCCCGCCGGCGCGTGGCCCGCCGACCTCGCCCGCCGCGCCACCTCCCTCGCCGAGCAGACCGCCGCCCCGCTCGACCCCAACCGCTTCACCGCCGCCCTCATCGGCCGTGTGCTGCTCGCCTACACGCAGTTCGTGGACGGCGACTACCGGAAAACCTTCGCCGACCTGTGGAACCGCCACGATGTCCTCCGCGGCCAGCCCGTCACCGTGCTGCAGGCGGATAAACGCTACGCAGGCACCGCCGCCGGCGTGGATGACGCCGGCTCCCTGCTCGTGCGCCCCACCGCCGGCGGCCGGCCCCTGCGCTTCCAGGCCGGCGAGGTCACCCTCGAAAAAAGCGCCTGAAATCACCCGCCCCCGCCGAAACATTCGTGTTTATTCGTGTCCATCACTGATTCACCCTCTCCCTTAATGCCCGATACGCCCGCCATTGAAGTCTCCCACCTGGTGAAGGCCTACGCCGGCGTGACGGCGGTCAATGACATCAACTTCAAGGTCGCGCGGGGCGAGATCCTCGGCTTCCTCGGCCCCAACGGTGCCGGCAAGTCCACCACCATGCGCATCCTGACCGGCTACCAGCCGGCCACCTCCGGCGAGGTCAACGTCTGCGGCGTGTCGGTCGCTTTGCGCCCCGACGAGGTCAAGCGGCAGATCGGCTACATGCCGGAGAACAACCCGCTGCCCGAGGACATGCGCGTGTCGGAGTACCTGTATTTCCGCGGCCGGCTGAAGGAGATCAAGCGCCGCATGCTCGGCCCGCGCATCGACGAGGTGCTGGAGCTGTGCGACCTCAAGCGCGTCCGCCACAAGATCATCGGCCAGCTGTCCAAGGGTTACCGCCAGCGCGTCGGCATCGCCGAGGCCATCCTCGCCGAGCCGCCCGTCATCATCATGGACGAGCCCACCATCGGCCTCGACCCGCACCAGATCCTCATCGTCCGCGACCTCATCGCCAGCCTGCGCGGCCGCATGACCGTCATCATCTCCTCGCACATCCTGCCCGAGATCGAGATGACCTGCGACCGCGTCCTTATCATCAACCAGGGCCGCGTCGTCGCGCAGGGCACGCCGGCCGACCTGCGCCGCGACGTGCTCGGCCACTCCACCTACCAGCTCGTGGTCGCGGGGGACACCGCCTCCCTGCCGCTCCTGCTCGCCACGATTGATCCCACGCTCACGGTCACCGCCGAGGGCGAGCCGGATGGCGAGGGCTTCCGCCGGCTCACGCTCTCCACCGAGAACGACGGCGAGCTCGGCGAGTCGCTGCTGCGCACGCTCAGCTCGCAGTCGTACCGCCTCCGCGCCCTCAGCCGCACCAACCCGACGCTCGAGGATGTGTTCCTCGCCGCGACCCGCCGCAGCTGGGACGTGAAGTCCGGCGACCTGCGCAAGAAATAACATGAAGCATTTCTTCACCCTCCTCAGCCACGAGATCCGCATGCTGCTCGTCAGCCCGAGCACCTACCTCGCCGCGCTGCTGTTCCTGTCGTTCATGGGCTTCATCTTCACCACCATCCTCGAGAGCTACAGCAAGGCGCCGCTGGAGCTGTCGCCCGCCCAGGTGTTCTTCCAGCTGTTCTGGCTGCCCGTGCTCTTCATGGTGCCGATGCTGACGATGAAGTGCCTCGCGGAGGAGCGCCGGCTCGGGACGATCGAGACGCTGCTGACCACGCCCGTGACGACCACCGAGGTGGTGCTGGGTAAATACGGCGCCGCCTACCTGCTTTATCTCGCGCTCTGGGGCTCGACCGCCGGGTTCTTCCTCATCCTGCGGAAATTCTCCGGCGACGTGCGCTTCATGGATCCCGGCCCGCTTCTCGGCGGCTACCTCTTCATCGCCGTCTCCGGCCTGCTCTTCGTCGCGCTCGGCGTGTTCGCCAGCTCGCTGTCCAAAAACCAGGCCGTCGCCGGCATCCTGTGCTTCACCATGATCTTCGGGCTCATCTTCGGCCTGAGCTTCCTCGCCGGCTCGTCCATCCTCCACCGCGAGGCGCTGCAGCCCGCCCGGCAGGCCGTGGAATACGCGCAGGTGCTGACCCATCGCGATGACTTCACCCGCGGTGTCATCGATACGCGCCAACTGCTGTTCTACCTCAGCGGCACCGTCCTCGCCCTCATCTTCAGCATCCTCGGCGTCGAGGCGAAGCTGCTGCATTCATGAAGACCCGGGCAAATCCATCTGAGGTCATGGACCCTTGGTCATCGGTCATGGGGAATCAGTCCTCCCCGACTCGTCACTCGTCACCCGTCACTCGTCACTTCTGAGCATGCCTTCCTTCGACAGCTTCCGCACCGCCCGCTGGATCCGCACGCTCAACCTCGTGCTGCAGGCCGTGCTGTTCATCACGCTCTTCGGCGGGCTCAACTACCTCGCGCGCAACCACTCTTTGCGCTACGACCTCACCTCGCAGCGCCGCTATTCCCTCTCGCCCGAGACCCTCGCCTACCTGCGCACGCTCGCGACCCCGGTCCGGATCGTGGTGACGCTCACCCCGAACTCCGAGAACGCCGACATCGCCCAGGCCTACCGCGACATCAGCTCCCTCCTGCGCGAGTACACCTACGCCACCGAGGGCAACCCCAACCGGCAGGTCACCGTGGAATACCTCGACGTGTACCAGAACCGCCGCGAGGCCGACCAGCTGGGCATCGACCAGCCCGACAGCATCGTGCTGCTGTGCGGCGACCGCCGCCGCGCCGTCGCCCTCGGTGAAGTCTACCGGCTGGAAAACGGCGTGCGAAAGGCCTTCCGCGGCGAACAGGCCTTCACCGCCGCCATCCTCGACGTCTCCAACCCCGGCAAGAAAAAGATCTACTTCCTCACCGGCCACGGCGAACTCAACCCCGAGGACGTCGATCCCGTCCGCGGGCTGTCCATGCTCCGCGACGAGCTGCGCGCGCGGAACTTCGACGTCGACCGCCTTGAACTCGCCACCGGCACCAAGATCCCCGCCGACGCCGCCCTGCTCATCGCCGTCGCCCCGCAGGGCCGTTACACGCCCGCCGAGGAGGAACAGCTCCGCCAGTACCTCGGGGCCGGCGCCGGCCGCATGATCCTCCTGCTCGAGCCCGCGATGCCGTCCGGCCTCGGCAACCTGCTGCTCGACTGGGGCCTGCTCGTGGATGACGACATCGTCTATGACACCGGCGCCGACAACATGACCGAGGACGGCGACCTGATCGTGCGCTACTTCCTGCCCCATCCCATCACCCAGACGCTGCTCGACCGCCAGATCCCGCTGCGCATCGGCCCCGCGCGCAGCCTGCGCCCCGACCCGGGCCGCAAGCTCGGCAACGACCTCACCGTCACCACCCTCGCCGTCACCTCCACCACCGCCTGGGGCGAGGTCGGCTACCGCCTGCGCACCGCCCCCCAATACGATGCCGGGTACGACATCCGCAACGACCGCCCCGGCCTGGAACCGCCCAACCACCTCGCCATCGCCATGGCCTCCGAGCGCGTCTCCGCCCGCGCCGGCCTCGACTTCAGCGTGCGCGGCGGCCGGCTCGTGGTGTTCGGCACCGGCGACCTTATTGCCAACAACCGCCTCGCCGGCGCCGCCAACCTCAACGTCATCCTCGGCGCGGTGAACTGGACCGTGGACCGCGACACGCAGTTCAACATCCCCGTGCGGCCCATCGACCGCTTCTCGCTGTCCCTCAGCGCCGGCGACCTCGCCCGCCTCCGCCGCAGCCTCCTGTTCCTCCTGCCCGGCGCCGCCCTCATCCTCGGCCTCATCGTCTACTGGACCCGGCGACGCTGACCATGAGTTCCCAGCCATCAGCTTTCAGCGCCCAGCTTCTTTCAACCATGCCCCGGTTTTACCTCACCTCTTCCGTCGTGCTGACAGCTGATCGCTGATCGCTGACCGCTTCCCTTCACCATGCGCACCAAAGTCACCCTCGTCCTCGTTTTCCTGAACGTCGCGCTCTTCTTCTTCATCTTCCAGTTCGAGCGCCCCTGGCTCATCAAGGCCCGCTACATCGAGGAGCGCTCCCTCGTCCTCGGGCCCGAGGCCGCCGACATCCGCGCGCTGGAAATCACCGGCGGCGGCCCCGGCCACACCCTCGCCCTCGCCAAGCGCGCCGACACCTGGTTCGTCACCGCCCCGATCGAGTGGCCCGCGAATCCCGCGGCCGTCAGTCGCATCCTCACCGAGCTCCAGTTCCTCAAGCACGAGGCGAGCTTCAGCGTCGGTGACCTGGCGAAGAACGGCCAGTCTCTCGCCGACTATGGCCTCGACCAGCCCCGCCTCACCATCGCCATCACGTCCGGCGATCCCGCGGGCCACCCGCAGCAGACCCGCCTGCAGATCGGTGATCTCACCAAGGACGGGCTCCGGCTCTACCTGCTCTCGCCCGACGGCGAGCGCATCCACGTCGTCAGCCAGAGCCTCGCCCGCAGCCTCGGGCTCACCGCCAACGATCTCCGCGCCGACGCGCTCTTCACCATCCCCGTCTTCGAGGCCCGTTCGCTGAACCTCCAGACCGCCGCGCCCGCCAGCCTCCGCATCCGCCTCCGTCGCGACGGCAGCCGCTGGTCGTTCGAAACCCCCATCATCGCCCGGGCCAGCAAGACCGCCACCGAGCTCGCCATCAACGCCCTCAACAACCTCCGCGTCACCGCCTTCATCACCGCCAACCCGCCCGCCCTCCTGCCGTCCGCCAGCCCGTCGCTGCGCATCACCCTCGAGGGCAACAATCGCCGCGAGACGCTCATCCTGGGCAGCCTCGTCCATCCGGAATCCCCCACCGGCCAGGACGAGTACTATGCGCAGCTGGAGGGCCGCAGCGCGCTGTTCACCGTCCGGATCCCCACCGCCCTGCCGGGCGCCGCGCAGCCCGAGCTGATGGACACCCTGCGCACCGCCCAGGTTTCGCTGCGGGAAACCCGCATCCTGGACTTTGATGTGCCCGCCGTCACCGCCATCACGCTCACCGCCCCCAACTCGCCCGAGCTCATCCTGCAGCGCCTCGAGACCGGCACGCAGTCGGCCGATAATTCCTCCTGGCAGATCGTCCGCCGGGGCGAGTCCACGGTCGGGCCGCAAACGCTCCCCGCCGACCGCGCCACGGTGCAGCGGCTGCTCGACCAGCTCTCGCGCCTGGCCGTCACCGATTTCAAGGTCGGCTTCAAGAGCGACGCCCCCACCGCCGCCGACCTCGAGTCCTGGGGCTTCAACCGTCCCGAGCGCGAGGTCTTCCTCACGCTTGGCGGCGGCGCGGCTCCGCTCTCCCTCCAGCTCGGCACGGATGCGAAGCACAATGTCTACGCCCGCCTCGGTCCCGCGGCCAACCCCGGTTCGTCCATCTACGCCGTGGATGCCGGCATCCTCCGGGAACTGCCCGTGGCCCCGCGCGCGTGGCGCGACCGCCTGCTGCGCGAACTTCCCGCCGGCGCCCGCCTCACCGCCCTCAAGCTCACCGACCTCGCCAACGGCAACCAGGTCGTGCTCGACGTCGCCCTCGATGAGACCGGTCATCCGTCCACCGACACCAAGAACGCCGCGGCCATCTCGGCCGTGCTCACCTCGCTCCGCACCCTCCGCGCGAAGGAGTTCATCCTCGACCAGTTCGCCGACAAGGTGACCGTCGCCGGCGAGGAGCGCCCCTGGCGCTACCGCCTCGAGGCCACCGCCACGCTCGTCGGCGGCGCCGGCGAACAGACCAGCGTGACCAAGCTCTTCCTCACCGGCCGCGTCGGCGGTGACCAGCAGCTCGCGGGCTCGCCCGCCAACGAGTACAACGCCGTGTTTTCCATCGAACAGCCGCTGCTCGACGCCCTCTGGACCCTCACCGAGGCCCCGCGCGATCCCGGTCCGCCCCCCGCGACCGACCCCGTGCCCGCCCCGGTTCCGGCCAAGACGCCCGCCCCCGCGCCGGCGGTGGAGCCCAGAAAATAATCCCGCGACCGGTCCGGTGGCAGCGATGAAATCCTGGTTCAACCTCTGCGGGCAGGGCGCCCGGCTTTGCGGCCGCGGCGTGCTGCGCCTCGTCCTGTGGACCCTGTGGCTCGCCCTCGGCCTGCTGCTGGCGTTCGAGGTCTGGATCGCCACCGCCCACGAACTCGCCGTGCCCGGCTTTGTCCTGCGGGAACTGGAGGCCCGCCTCGCCGCCTCCCACGTGCAGGTGAAGTTCGGCTCCGCCCACTTTGACCCCACCGGCCGCATCCTCGTCGAGGACCTGCGCGTGTTCCTCCCCGCGTTCCACGAGCCCGTCGTCCACACCTCGTCCGCCTTCTTCGAGATCGACCCGTGGGCCCTCGCCGCCGGCCACTTCGAGCCGCGCAGCCTCCACCTCACGGGCGTCAGCCTCGCCATCCCCGCGATGCTCTCGACCACCGGCCGGGCCGAGGAAATTGTCCGCGACCTCGATACCACCCTCCGGCTGGGCGAAAACGAGCTGATCATCGACCACCTGACGGCGCGGATCGCCGGCATCGCTGTTTCCGTCCGCGGCGCCGTGCACCTGACCCCGCAGCCCGCCACCAAGGTCGAGCCACTCCCAATCGCGGATTACCTCTCCGGCCATTACCCCGAGCTCTGCCGCCAGCTCCTCCGCGTGTCCGAGCGGCTCGCCTTGCTCGACCAGCCGCAACTCGAGCTGGTGCTCACCCCGTCCAACACCCGCGGCGCCCTCGCCACCGTCACGGTGCTCGCCCGCAGCCTGAAACTCGAGTCACCCGTCGCCCTGTCGGCGAGCGGGCTCCGCCTCACCACGCGTTTTCCGCTGCAGGGCAAGGACCCGGTGATGTCGCCGCTCACCCTGACGGTGGAAGACCTGCGGCTGCCCGGCGGGGTGACCGTGACGGATGTGCGCGCCCGGTTGCGGGGTTCGTTCAAGCCCGATGTCTACACCTACAATCCGATTGAGGTGCTGCTCAGCGCCAGCCGGCTGTCCGCGCAGGGTTTCACGCTCACGAATCTCGTCAGCCGGCTCAAACCCGGTCCGTTGCCGCAGGTGTCCGGCGACGTGGTCGCGGAGGCCGCCGGCCTGCCGCTCGCCGTCCGCGGCTCGGCCGACCTGGCTTCGGGCACCGCCACCGTCCGCTTCGACGGCGCGCTGTCCCCGGCGCTGCAAAAACCCCTGGGCGAGGCGATCCACCGCGACCTCCGGCCGTTCGTCCTGCTGGCCACCCCGCTGGTGCTGAGCGCGGATGCCACCTTCGACGCCGGCTGGAAATTCTCCCGGGCCTCTGGGCGGTTCCGCACCGGGCACATCGACACCTACCACGTGCCGATTGATGGCGGCCACGCCGAGTTCGAGTTCGACGGCCGCAATTTCGTCGCCCGCCACGCCTTCGCCCAGCTCGGGGAAAACTACGCCACCGGCAGCTTCTTCAATGACTTCGCCACCGGTGAGCACCGCTTCCTGCTCGAGGGCCGGCTGCGCCCGCTCGTCATCGGGCCCTGGTTCGGGAAATGGTGGCCGGGCTTCTTCAAGGACTATGAGTTCCCCGTCGCGCCGCCCGACGCCAACGTGGACGTCAAGGGCAACTGGCACGGCGGCCGCCGCAACACCGTCTTCGTTTACGCCGACAGCATCGCGCCGGTCATCCACGGGGTGAAGTTCGATCACGCCCGCACGCTGATGTTCATCCGGCCCAACTTTTTCGACGGGCTGGAGGTTTTTGTCACCCTGGGCTCCGGCTCGGCCCGGGGGACGTTCGCCCGCCAGGTCGAGTTCTCGACGCTCGATATGATCAGCCTCGACCTGAACTTCGATGCCACCCTCCCGATCGACATCCCCGGCCGGATCTTCGGACCCGTGGTGGCCGATGTGCTCGCGCCTTACTGGTTCGCCAACCCGCCCACGGTCAACCTGCTCATGCACTTCGATGGCGCGGCCTCCCCCGACGGCGCCCACCAGCTCGCCTCGATTACGGCGTCATCGGTCGGGGCCTTCACCTTCCATGATTTCCCCCTCAGCAACCTGTCGTTCCACGCCAAGGTCCACGACGACGAGGTCCTCCTCGACCGGGTCGAGGTCGGTTTTGCCGGCGGCATCAGCACCGGCTCGGCCCGGGTCTGGGGCACCGACGCCAAGCGCCGGCTGGGCTTCGACTACGTGCTGCGCAACGCCAGCCTCGGCCAGGCCGTCAGCACGGTGGAGGCGTACACCGCCAAGCGGAACGGCCAGCCGCCGCCGGTGCCCGGGAAATTCGTCAAGGACAAGGCCAGCGTGAAGCTCAACCTCGCCGTCTCGGCCGAGGGACTCTACGACGACCCGTACAGCTACAAGGGCTCGGGTAATGCCAGCCTGACCGGCGAAACCCTCGGCGAGGTGAACATGCTCGGGTTGCTGTCGGAGCTGCTGTCCTTCACCTCGCTCCGCTTTACGTCGGCGCTCGCCAGCTTCAAGGTCGACGGCCCCAAGCTGGACTTCACCCAGATCAACATGACCGGCGCGAATTCCGCGATCGACGCCCACGGCAGTTACAACCTGGACAAGCACGAGCTCGATTTCACCGCCCGCGTGAATCCGTTCCAGGAAAGCACCTTCCTGCCGATGGCCCTGGTCGGCGCCGTGCTCTCGCCGTTCTCCTCCGTGCTCGAGGTGAAACTCACCGGGCAGCTCGAAAAACCGTCGTGGGCATTCGTCAACGGCCCGACCAACTTCCTGCGCAACCTCGCCAAGCCCGCGCCGCCCGCCGCCCCGGCCCCCGCGACCCCGCCGCCAACGCCGAAGCGCTGAGCATCTGACCGCGCGGACCCGTCAGCAATTCCACCCCGCGAAACTCGTTACACGCCCGGGGCTTGAACGCTTAACCAGCGTATCCCCTCCATGGCGATCATGCCCCAACTGCCGCGGCGCTCCTGGCTTGAGCGCACGTCACTTTGCCTCGCCGGGGGCCTGGCCCTGATCGGCGCCGCCGCCGTCTCCGGCTGGTGGCTGCATGTGGACGTGCTGATTCAGCCGCTGCCGGGCTTCGCCCCGATCACGCCCAACGCCGCGTTCTGCGCCTTCCTGATGGGTGCCGCGCTGCTGGCCCGGGAACTCGGCTGGCGCCGGACCGTGGTGGGCTGCGTGCTGCCGGTTGCCCTGCTCTCCGCCCTCACCCTCGGGGAATATGCGCTGCACGCGGACTTCAAAATCGACGAGTTGGTCGCCAGTGACTACCTTGTGGTGCTTCCCGCGCAGGCCGCCCGGATGTCGCTCGGGGTCGCCGCCGGCCTGCTGCTCGCCGCCGGGGTCCTCCTCTGGCGCGGCTTGTCCCGCCACCGTCGCGGGTCCGCCAGCACCGGCGCCATCGTCGGCTCGCTCGTCGGCGCCGTGGGTTTCTCCACCCTGCTCGGTTACATCACCAGCCTGCCGTCCGTCTACAACGGCAACGGTGTCACCGCCATCTCCCCGCTCAGCGGCCTTGTCCTGCTGCTGCTCGGTTCCGCCGTCCTGCTGCTCGCCTGGCGCGAGGCCGTCCGGATCGAGGGCCGCTCGCCGCCGTGGGCCCCCATGCCCGCCATGGTCGCCTGCTTCACCCTCACACTCATCCTCTGGATGGGCCTGCGCACCCGCGAGCAGGCTTACACCGGCATCAAGACCCAGACCTCGATGGAGGGGCTGGCGACCACCATCAACTACGAGCTCGACCGCCAGAAATCACTCGTGGACCGCCTCGCCACCAACTGGGGCGGGATGCCGGAGGACTCCACGGTCGTGCGCGAAACCGACGCCCACCTGCAGATGGACGAGCTCCGGCAACTCGGCGGCGTGTCGCTGGCTTGGGTGACCCCGGGGCTTCGCACCAGTTGGGTGTACCCGCGGCAGGACAACGTGGGCGCACTCAACTACGACCACCGCGGCGATGCGGTCCGCCTCTCCGCCCTGGAGGAGGCGGCCGCCGCCCACCGCCCGGTCGTGTCGGGCACCACCGACATCGCCGGGCAAGGCCCGGGCTTCGTCATCTACGCGCCGGTCACGCGCGCCGGCGCGCCGGCCGGCTTCGTCGCCGCGGAATTTCTCTACCGTCCGTTCTTCGCCAGCCTGATCCTCGACCGCAAACTCGCGGCGGAGTACCACATCGCGGTCCTCATCGGTCCGGAGCTGCTCTACGATTCCGAACCGGGATCCGCGGATCCACCGGCCGGCCTCGCCCTCGAGAAGACCTACCCGATCTTCAACCGCCGCATCCGGCTGAGCTTCACCCCCCGGGGCGATGTGCTGGCGAATGACCGGCACTACCTGCCCGAGCTCGCCCTCGCCGCCGGCCTCGGCCTCACCTTGCTGCTGGGCCTCAGCGTCCACTTCGCCCGCACCGCGCGCACCCGCCAGCGCACCGCCGAGGTTTCCAACCGCCAGCTGCTCGCCGAAAACGAGGAGCGCCGGCGCATCGAGGAGCGCCTCCAGGTTTCGGACGAACGCCTCCGCCTCGCGCTGGACTCGACCCTGATCGGCATCTTCGAGTGGACCGTCGCCACCGGCCACGTCTACTACAGCCCCGGCCTGTGGGCCATGCTGGGCTATGAGCACCAGCGGATGCCCGCGACGATCGAGGCGCTGCAGTCGCTCATCCACCCGGAGGACCTCCCGCCGTACCGCCAGCGCATCGCCGCCCAGCTCGACGGCACCGCCAGCTTCATCGAACCCGAGTACCGCGTCCGGGCCCACGACGGCGAATGGCGCTGGGTCTACACCCGGTCCAAGACCGTCGCCTCCGGGCCCGACCACCGGCCCTCGCGCATCATCGGCACCGTCCAGGACATCACCGCCCGCCGCGAGGCCGAGCTCGCCCTGCGCGCCAGCCAGGCCGAGGCGCGCAAGCTCTCCCTCGTCGCCTCCAAGACCGACAACCCCGTCCTCATCGGCTCCCCCGAGGGCACCATCGAGTGGGTCAACGAGAGCTTCACCCGCGTGATGGAGTACTCGCTCGAGGAGGTCGTCGGCCGCAACCCCGCCGATTTCATGGTCGGTCCCGATACCCACCCGCGCAAGGTCCTCCTCATCCGCGCCGCCATGGCCCGCGGCCGCGCCCTCAGCACCGACGTCGTCAACTACTCCAAGTCCGGCCGCAAATACCACCTGCACCTCGAGATCCAGCCCGTGCGCAACGAGGCCGGCCAGCTCGAGACGTTCATCGCCATCGCGACCGACATCACCGCCCGCGTCGAAACCGTGTCCCAGCTCCGGCTCGCCAAGGCCGACGCCGACGCCGCCTCGCGCGCCAAGAGCGAGTTCCTCGCCTCCATGTCGCACGAGATCCGCACACCCATGAACGGCGTCATCGGCATGACCAGCCTGCTGATGGACTCGAAGCTCAACCCCGAGCAGCGCGACTACGTCAACACCATCCGCTTCTCCGGCGAGGCCCTGCTCACCATCATCAACGACATCCTCGACTTCTCCAAGATCGAGTCCGGTAAGATGGACCTCGAGCACCTGCCGTTCGAACTTGCCGGCTGCCTCGAGGAAACCCTCGACCTCTTCGCCCTCCAGGCGGCCGCGAAGAAAATCGAGCTCGGCTACCACATCGAGGCGGGCGTGCCCCCGTGGGTCTTCGCCGATGTCATGCGCGTCCGCCAGATCCTCGTCAACCTCGTCAACAACGCCGTCAAGTTCACCCCGCGCGGTCACATCACCATCGAGGTCCGCTCCACCCCCGCCCCCGACGGCACCTACGCCGGCGCCGCGCGCTGCCGGCTGGAGTTCACCGTCCGCGACACCGGCATCGGCATCCCGCCGGACCGCGTCGAGCGCCTGTTCAAGGCGTTCAGCCAGGTCGACTCCACCACCACCCGCAAATACGGCGGCACCGGCCTCGGCCTCGTCATCTGCCAGCGCCTCTGCGTCCTGATGGGCGGCGACATCCGCGTCGAGAGCACCGTCGGCCACGGCGCGGCGTTCATCTTCAGCATCCTGACCGAGGCGGACACCCAGCTCATCGCCGCCGCCCCTCCGCCCCTCGCCCGCAGCCTCCGCACCGGCCCCGCCCTCTGCGTCGAGGAAAACCCCGCAACCCAACGGCGCCTCTGCAACCTGCTCGAGTCCGTCGGCGCCTTCTGCGTGTTTGCCGCAGACGCAGCCGCCGCCGCGGCACTCGCCGGCACCCTCGGTCAGCCGCCGGGCCTTGTGGTCTTCGATGGCAACGAAGCCGCGGCCGCGCCGTTGCTGAAAGCGCTGCCGGCGACGGTGCCGTGCTTGTTCATGCTGCCCTTCGGCTCCGTCCTCCCGGCCGGGCCCACCGACGGCCGGCGGTTCACCTTTGTCTTCAAGCCGCTCAAGACCGGCGCCCTCCTCCACGCCTTCGCCACGCTCGGCGGCCCGCCCACCGCCCCGGTCCTCTCCGGCGGCACGAAGGCCCCGTTCGACCGGCAGCTCGCCCAGGAATTTCCCCTCGACCTGCTCATCGCCGAGGACAACACCGTCAACCAGAAGGTCGCCGTCCGCTTCCTCGAGCGGCTCGGCTACGGCGCCGACGCCGTCAGCAACGGCCTCGAGGCCATCGCCGCGGTCAAGGCCCGGAACTACGACGTCGTGTTCATGGACTTGCAGATGCCGGAAATGGACGGGCTCGAGGCCAGCCGTCAGATCCGCCACCGTCTGCCCGCCAGCCGCCAGCCCAAGATCGTCGCCCTCACCGCCAACGCCATGCAGGGCGACCGGGAACTCTGCCTCGCCGCCGGCATGGACGACTACATCAGCAAGCCCGTGACGATGCACGAGATCGAGGCCGTCATCCGCCGCCTCTTCACCCCTCCCACCGCCCCGCCCCCGGGCGAGCGCCTCATCGGGTAAGGCCTGGAGCACAGAGTTCACGCAGGGGGCCCCGCGGCCACTGAGTGTGTCTCCGTGTCCTCTGTAACCAATCCAAGCTTCAGTTCCTTTCGTGTGTTTCGGGTCTTTCGTGGTGACCTCCCCTCCCGCGGGCTTGCGCCTCCCTCCCCGCCCAACACCATGGACCCCGCATGAAACTCCCCGCCCGCCTGTTTCTCGCCCTGCTCCTCGCCCTGCCGCTCGCGCTCTGCGCCGCCGCACCGGCCCCGAAGAAAACCGCCCTCGTCGGCGGCCGCCTGATCGACGGCTGGGGCGGCGCCCCCGTCAACCGCAGCGTCATCCTCATTGACGGCGAACGCATCACCGCCGTCGGCACCGAGGACACCCTGCCCGTCCCCGCCGGCTATGAGATCATCTCCACCACCGGCATGTCCGTCCTGCCGGGTCTCTGGGACTCGCACGTGCACACCATGCTGCTCGGGCACTCCGACTACACGCACTGGGACAAGACCTACCCGAAGCGCCTCGCCTCCGAGGTCATGCCCGCCGCCGCGCACCAACTGCTCCTGGCCGGCGTCACCAGCGCCGTGGACCTCGGCGCGTCGCTCGAGGACAGCCTGAGCATCCGCGACCGCATCACGCGCGGCGAAGTTCCCGGCCCCACGCTCTACGTCTCCGGCCCGTTCCTGCAGCACGCGCCCTATCCCGGCACCGAGGCCTTCCGCTGGGGCATCAGCGGCGCCGCCGACGCCCGCGCCAAGGTCAAGCAGCTCGCCGACGCCGGTGTGAACGAGATCAAGCTCATCGACCAGGACCAGATGACCGAGGAGGAGGTCCAGGCCGTCGTGGACGAGGCCCACGCCCGCAAACTCCCCGTCGTCGCCCATGCACACCGGCCCAACGAAATCCGCATCGGCCTCAAGGCCGGCGTGGACCGCTTCGAGCACACCGGCCTCGCCGCCGCCCCCGAGTATCCCGCCGATGTCATCGCGGCGATCCAGGAGCGCACCGCCAAGATGTCGCTCGGGCCGCTTTTCTGGTGCCCGACCATCGAGGGCTTCTTCAACTACGAATACCAGGTCAACAACCCGATGCACATCGAGGACACCGGCTGGCAGCTCGACGTCCCCGCCGACATCGTCGCCGACATCAAGGCCTCGCTGAAGCACCCCGGCTGGCTCGCCTACTACCAGATCACCCCGCTCCGCGCCCAGACCAGCGCCGCGAAGTTCGCCCAGCTGCGCAAGACCGGCGTCGTGCTCCTCATCGGCACCGACAGCGGCATCCCGATGAAATTCCACAACCAGTCCACCTGGCGGGAACTCGACATCTGGGTGAACAAGCTCGGCATGTCGTCCATGGACACCATCCGCGCCGCCACCTACTGGCCGAGCGTGATGATGAAGGTCGACAAGGACGTCGGCACCGTGAGCGAGGGCAAGTACGCCGACATCATCGCCGTGAAGGGCGACGTCCTCCGCTACATCGACCTCCTCCAGCGCGTGGACCTCGTGATGAAGCACGGCGTCCGCTACAAGTAAGCCGCCACTGTATCCGGATTATTAACCACGAAATACACGAAAAACACGAAAGCCGATCCTCGATCCTTTGAGTACAGATCGGCTTTCGTGTTTTTCGTGTATTTCGTGGTCTAAACCATCCGCCTCAGCTTCTCGATCTCCCCCGACCTCGCCGGATCCCCGGCGAGGTTTTTCATTTCCAGCGGGTCATGCTCCAAATCGAAGAACAGCCAGGGCGTGCCGTCCTGGGTAAGCACCAGCTTCCGCGTTTTCGTCCGCACGCCCCGCCACATCCGGTCGCACTGGTACGGCAGCGCCACCACCGAAGGCATCGAAATCAAGGTAGGGCGGGTCTCCGACCCGCCATTTCGGGGAGAAGGCGGATCAAAGACCCGCCCTACCCCGGATTCCGCCCACTGCTTCGTCCACTCCCCCACCTCCACGAGTGACACTGGCGTCTCCTCCTTCCGCGCCGCCACGCCCGGCGCCCGGACCAGCAGCGGCACGCGCACACTCTCCTCGTGCGGCCAGCCTTTGCGGAACAGCCCGTGCGCCCCGTGCATGTCCCCGTGCACACTGGTAAACACCACAATCGTGTCGCGCCCGTCTCCGTCGCTTGTCACTTGATCCTTGTCACTTGTCACTTGGCGCCAAAGGCGCCCAATCGCCCGGTCCGTCGCCTCGATGTGGGCGTAATAACCCGCGAGTTCCTGGCGCACCTTGCCTTCCGACTCCCCGCCGCGCGGCACATTGGCCGGTAGCACCAGCCGCAACGGGTCGCGAACCGCCACGCCCGCTGCCGGCGCGGCATACGGCGGATGCGGCGCCTCCAGGCTCACCATGCAGAACCATGGCGTCCGCTCCAGGCGCAGCCACTGCTGGGCGTTCTCGACCACGACGTCGCTCTGGTAGCCCTTCATCTGCGTGGGCTGCGGCAAACGCGTCCCGTGCAGCCAGGGATCGTTGAGCAGGAACCCGCCCTCGAATCCCTCCCAGAAATCAAACCCGCCCCGCGCCGCCGGCGGAATCAGGGTCTTGGCATGGCCCTCCCCGACCAGCGGGGCCGAGGAATCACGTTTCCCGAGGTGCCACTTCCCGAAGAACGCCGTCGCATAACCCCGCTCCTTCATCGCGTGCGCCACCGTCCGCGCCGTCGCCGGCAGCGGATCAAAATAATCCCGCACCCCGTTCTCCGGCGAGGGCACGCCCGTCAGCAGCGCCGCCCGCGCGAACGGCCCGAACGGATGCGGCGTCACCGCCTGCGTGTAGTTCACGCTCTCCGCCGCCAGCGCGTCGAGGTTCGGCGTCCGCGCATTGACGTCCCCCGCATACCCCGTCGCCGACGCCCGCCACTGCGTCGTGACGATCCAGAGAATGTTGGGTTTGGCTGGCAGGCTTTTCATCAAAATACTTGTCACGTCGCAGTGCCGGCCCGGCGGGACGAAGACGGATTCGGCGTGCGCGGGCTCATGCGGCGGTGTTACCTAACCTCCGACGCTCTTCGCACCATGACAATCATAGACAGTGAATTCACCGACCTGACCACGCCCACCGGACCGATGCGGACCTATGTGTTCCGCCCCGCCGCGCCCGGCAAATATCCCGGCATCCTCCTCTACTCGGAGATTTTCCAGGTCACCGGCCCCATCCGCCGCACCGCGGCCTTCCTCGCCGGCCATGGCTTTGTCGTCGCCGTGCCGGAGATCTACCACGAGTTCGAACCCGCCGGCAAAGTCCTCGCCTACGACCAGCCCGGCGCCACCCGCGGCAATGAGCTCAAGTTCGTCAAGGCGCTCGCCGCCTACGACACCGATGCGCGCGCCGTCTTTGCCTTCCTGGCCTCGCACCCGCACTGCACGGGCAAACTCGGCACCATGGGCATCTGCATCGGCGGACACCTCTCCTTCCGCGCCGCCGCAAACCCCGGCGTCCTCGCCGCCGTGTGTTTCTACGCGACCGGCCTGCACAATGGGGAACTCGGCTCGGGCAAAAACGCCGACTCCCTCGCCCGCACGCCCGAGATCAAGGGCGAGCTGCTCATGATCTGGGGCCGCCAGGATCCGCACGTGCCGCTCGAGGGCCGCGCCAAGGTCCAGGCCGCGCTCGCCGCCGCGAATTCCAACTTCACCTGGCACGAGTTCAACGGCGCCCACGCCTTCCTCCGCGACGAGGGCACCCGCTACGATCCCGAGCTGGCCTACATCGGCCTCGGCCTCGCCGTCAGCCTCTTCCGCCGCAAGCTCGGCCAGGGCGACCTCAGCGCCGCCTCCACCGGCCCGACCGAGACGAAGCACTGAGCCGCCGGACTTTTAACCACGAAAAACACGAAAGACACGAAAGCAGAACCTACCTGAGGATTTTTTAGACTTTCGCGTCTTTCGTGTTTTTCGTGGTCACCCTCACTGCAGCTTGAGCGGCAGCTGCCGCACGCGGGTGGCGAGGTCGTTCAGCAGTGTGGCGGAATGCTGGGCTTTCACATCGTCGCCGGTCCGGAGCGTTTTCTGCGGCAGGAAATTCGTCACGAGCGCGCAGAAGTCGCTGTTGACCATGATGCCGAGCAGCTCGCCCGTCTTGCTCAGCACGAGGTCGCCGCGCGAGGGCGCGAAGTCGCCAAACAGCCGCTTGAACAGCCGGTTGTCCACGCGCACATAGCTCGGCTGCGACGCATCCAGCTTGAAGCCGACCTCGCCGTAGCCCTTGCCCCCGCCGTTCACGAGCACCGCCTCGGGAAACTTGAAGGGCTCGAGCGCGATCGGGTAAACCTTCACACCCAGCGCGGCCGCCTGCGCCGGGTCCACCGGCAGCACCAGCACCCGCGGGTCGAGCGAGAGGAACTGCAGCGCCGGCACGCGGCTGCGGTACGCGGGAGGCTTCGTGAGCTCGGCCGTGATCTTCTCCCAGTCGAGGCTGTTCTCGCTGAGCGGGAACGGCGTGTCGTCGAGGTGCAGCAGCGCGTAGATCTTCTCCCCGTCGGTGACGAGCACCGTGCCCGACTCCTTCTCCCGCGTGGCCGGGCCGAGTACGCCCGCGCGCACCGCGGTGAACTTCACGGCCACCCGGTTGGCGAGAAAATCGTTGAACATCACGTTCACGTTGATCGGGCGGTTGTCGCGGATCTCCTTCGTCAGCTCGCCGGACTTCTCCGCGAGCTGGCCCACGCCCTGCGCCAGCTGCGTCGTCGCCGCCTGCGCCTTGATCCGGTCCGACCGCTCCGCCTCCACCTGCGTCTTCAGGGCCTCGGCCGACTCGCGCAGCAGCTGCTTTTCCTGCTCCGCGACCTTCACCTGCACGGAAAGGCCCTCGATTTTCGAGCGCGCCTCGGCCTGCGCCTGCGTGAGCGCGGCCAGCGCCTGCCGCTGGCGCTCGGCCTCGGCCCGCTTGTCCTCCAGCTGGCGCTGGATGCGGGCGAGCTCCTCCTTGGTCATCGTCGCATCCTGGGTGGCCGCGGCCACCTTCGCGGACAGGTCTGCCGCGGTGCGCTGCGTGGCGCTCAGCGTCGCCGCGAGCTTCGTCTGGTCGGCCTGGAGCTGGGTGACATTCTGCTCGCGCTGGGCGAGCGTGGTCTCGGTGGTGGAAAGTTTCTGGGTCAGCTGCTCGCGCGTGGTGCGCTCGTCCGCGAGCGAGAGCTTCATCGCCTCGACCAGGTCCTGGTCCTTCGTGGCGGCGTTCGCCGCCAGCTGCGGCACGGGCGGCTGCTTGACGCGCGCCGGCTCCGCCTTCTCCCAGCGCGTGAGCGCGAGGAGGTTCAGCAGGAGGAAATCGCAGAGGATGAGCAGCAGGGTCTTGTTCATGACGCGATCTTCACACCCGTCTGGACCTGGCTCTCGAGGATGAGCTGGCGCTTGTAGGGCCGCACGCTGCGGATCTTCACGAGCGCGACGCAGGTGATGCCGAAGAGGTTGGAGGAATAGGCGGCGAGCAGGTTGGGCTCGATGACGCCCAGCACCTGCAGCACCAGCGCGGTGGCGGTGCCGCCGATGCCGACGTAGAGGCCGCCGTCAAAGAGGTTCTCCTCGTTTTCCATCAGCCGGAGCTTGGTGAGCGGGGGCAGCGGGGAGCGGGCGACCTCGGCGATCTTGCGGAGGCAGATGACATACATGGCGATTTGCAGGCAGGCAAAAAAGCCGATCGAGATGAGGGTGGATGAATCCATGGTGGGAGTGGGATGAATCTTGGGGACGGCAGGCGGTGTGGAAGAGGAAATGAGGACGGGTAAAACGAGCCGCACCCGGTACTCGGAGAGCGGCGCGGCCTTGAGCAGGAAGGGTTCGGTCGCGACGACGAGCAGCGCCGCGAACAGCAGCGCCAGCACGCCGCTTTTCATGTGGGGCAGGCCGAGGGCCGGGTCGGAGCCAGGGGTGACGATCCAGCGGTCGAGGCCCCGGAAGATGAAAAACACCCCGAGCAGGTAGCCGAGGTACTTCACCGCGAGCATCACGTGGGGGTGAAACAGCACCAGCGACGCCGCCATGCCGAGCCCGGAACCCGCGCCGTGGTTCACCGGCACCTGCCGGAGCATCAACTGGCGCACCGCCCCCTGCCCGCTCGCCAGCGCGAGCCGCAGGTCTTCAAGCCCGGGCTTGCCGTATTGGATCGAATAAGAAGCCACCTGGTCGGCCGAGCCGGAAAACAGCGCCGCCGTGTAGATCACCGGCAGCTGGTCGGGAGCGACGCGGGCGAGATGCGCAAACTCCCCGACGGTCTTCGTATTCTCCGTGCCGCGGAGGAGCTCGCCCAGCTGCGCCCAGTCGAGGCGCTTCCCGAGCGAAAGCAGGTCGAGGTAGAACGGCTCCAGCGCCCCCAGGTCCTTCTGGCTCGTCGCCGTGTCCGCGAGTCCGCGGAGTTCGCGCTGCAGGGACGGGGAGAAATGTTCGCCCTGGTAGAGCAGCGCGCTGAGCAGGATGACCGCGTCGAGCGGCTGGCCGCCGGGTTCCTTCGCCGGCACAAAGCGCCCGGTCGCCGTCAGCTCGCGAGTGCGGAGCAGCGACTGCACGCCCAGTGAGCGCGTTTTTTCCAGGTAGGCCCGCAGCGTTTCCCGGGCCTTCTCGGTGATGAAGAACGTCAGCACCGGGGTGCTCTCCGCGTGGCCCTTGTTCTCGCGCAGGTTGAACAGCGGGTCGAGAAACGGATCCCACCCGCCCCAGGCGACCAGCTCCGGCGCATGGGCGGACAGATTGCCCAGTGCGGTGTCGAGTGCGGCCGCGCCGGGATCGTTGATCGCCCGCGCCGCCGCGAGGGTCAGCGTGGCGGGGCCGATCTTCTCGGAATCCACCAATTGGCGGCCAAACGTCGCCACCGAGGGCGTGCCCGCACCCGCTTCGCGCAGCAAGGCGGGGCTGAGCGACTTCAGGTTCGCCGGCAGCGACCAGGCCGCAAAGACCAGCAGCAGGCCCGCCACCGCGACCAAAGGCGCGGTGAGTCGCTGTTGGGCTGATTGGGCCGTTGCGCTCATGGACCGGGAGTATTTATTTGCGGGACGCAGATAGCAATCCACGCTTGCGGCACACCGACCGATGTCCCTCCCCATTGTTCACTATAACGACCCTGTTTTGCGTAAGAAGGGTGAGAAAATCACCGTCTTCGACGCCGCCCTCCTGAAACTGGCCAACCAGATGGTCGTGTCCATGCACGCCGCCGAGGGCATCGGCCTCGCCGCCCAGCAGGTCGGCAAGGCCCTGCAGCTGTGCGTCCTGGATCTGCGCCCGTCCGACGCGGATTTCAAGTGGGAGCTCGATGGCGCCAAGCCGCCGCTCGACCTCTTCATGCCCATGGCCATGACCAATCCCAAGATCACCCCGATGGCCGGCACCGACGAACTGGTCTACGAGGAGGGCTGCCTGTCGTTTCCCAAGATCCGCGGCGACATCGTGCGGCCCGACGCCATCACGGTCACCTACCAGGACGAAAACGGCGTGCCCCACACCCTGCGCTGCGACGGCCTGCTCTCCCGCTGCGTGCAGCACGAGGCCGACCACCTGAACGGCGTGCTGTTCATTGACCGCATGGAGAAGAAGGTCCGCGCGACCGTCGAGGACGCCATCAAGGCCCTCGCCAAGGAAACCCGCGCCGCCGCCAAGAAGCCATGAGCTCCGGCCCTTCAATTGCCACGCGCACCGGCGATGACGGCACCACCAGCCTGCTCTACGGCCAGCGCGTCGCGAAGGATCACCCGCAGATCGAGGCCGTCGGCGCCTTCGACGAACTCAATGCCGCCATCGGCTTTGCCAAGGCCACCACGCCGGACCCGGCCCAACGGACCCTGCTCGAGCTGATCCAGAAGGACCTCGTCGCCCTGATGGGCGAGCTCGCCTGCGCCGAGTCCGACGCCGCCCGGTACGCCGAATCGAAATTCCAGAAGATCGGCGAACCCGAGCTGGCCCGCCTCGATGCCGCCCTCGCCGCCCTCGAAGCCCGGGCGATGAAGTACGACGGCTGGGCCACCCCCGGCGCCAATCTCCCCGCCGCCGCCCTCGATCTCGCCCGCACCGCCGGCCGCCGCGCCGAGCGCCGCCTCGTCGCCCTGCCCGCGCAGGGCCGCAGCGTGCGCCCGGTCCTGCTGCAGTTCGTCAACCGGGTGTCCGACCTGCTCTGGCTGCTGGCCCGCGCCGCGGAGTCGTAAGCCGGGCGACCCCCGCGGTCGGACAGGGTTCGGTGAGCCGCCGGCCAAAATACGCGCACTCTTTCCACCCTGCCGGAGTCTTGTAATCACCGCGTTTTCCCGCCAATTTCACCCGCATGTTCCTCGCCGTCCTCATGCTCATCCTCGCCGCCGGCTACCGTGTGGTCGCCGCGTGGGAACCCTCCCTCGCCAATTTCGCCCCGCTGATGGCGCTGACTTTCTGCGCCGGCGTGTATTTCCGCGACCGCCGTCTGTGGCTCGTCCCCTTTCTCGCCCTCGTGGCGTCGGATCTCTACCTCGACCACTACTACGCCACGCAGTTCGGCTACAACTGGAACGTCGCGGGTGCCGTGGTTCGCGCCCTGTGCTTCGGCGCCGCGCTGCTGCTCGGCCGCGTCGTCGCGCAGCACAAGTCGTGGCTCAACCTCTTCGCCGGCACGCTCGGCGGCGCGGTGTTTTTCTACCTCGTGACCAACACCCAATCGTGGGCGTCCGACCTCGGCTACGCCAAGTCCGCCGCCGGCTGGTGGCAGGCAATGACGGTGGGCCATCCGCAATTCGCCCCGACGCTGTTCTTCTTCCGCAACTCCCTCGCGAGCGACCTGTTTTTCACCGCCGCCTTCGTGCTGGTGATGGAATACCGCGCGCTGCGTATCGCACAGCCGAGCCTGCTCAAGCGTTCGATGGCCTGAAGCCCGCCGGGCGGCCCTCAACCGAATCTTTCCGGCGCAGGCCCCGCGGCCTGCGCCTTTTTTCTGCCCCGACCCCGGTCACTTGGCGTCGGGCGACGGGAAATACGCCTGCAATTCCGGCGCGTGGCGGAGCAGCGTGTCGGCGGCTTCCACCGAGCAATTCAGCCAGTTGAGCTCCGGCTGGACCTGGCGGAGGTGGGTCGGAATCTCGCCGCCCCCAAAGTAGCGCTGCGCCACCGTCAGCGTCGTGGCGAGGGCCACGGCCTTCGCCTGGTAGTCGCGCCGCCCCGTGGCCTTGTAGCCGGCGAGCCACGCCTCGATCAGATCCGCACTGGAGGAATTGAGCGGCGTGAAAAACGCATACTGCTCGACGGCCGCGGGCAGGAACCAGTCGAGCCCAAAGTCCGGGTCGAACCCGCTCCACCGGCTGCCCGGCTTGAACAGCGGCTCCCGCGTCACGGCGTCGCTCGCCTCCCAGACGACAAACCCGTCCTCCGCGAAGCGCAGCAACTCCTCCGCCTGCGCAATGTCGCCGGGCGCGCCCCGCTGGAACAACAGGGTCGCCATCAGCACGGGCTCGCGGTGACTCAGGTTGCGAAAGGCTTCCTTGGGCCGGGTGTCCTCGAATTGGGCGTCCCAGCGCATCGTCTGCAGCGGTCCCTGCTCGCAGTAGCGCATCGCCCGGTCGCGGGCTGCAGTGTAATCCGTGCGTCCATACTGCGCGATCAGCCGGTTGAACAGCCGCAGCGCTGCAATCGGCACGACTAGGGCGGACTCCTTCGGCCGGCCCGTGGCGCGCTCGAGCCAGAGCGGCCAGGTCCCGTTCGGCCGCTGCAGTCGCACCAGCGTGTCCGCCACCCCGGTGGCGAAGCCGAGATCGGCCGGTTCGCGGGTCAGGTCATACAGGTCCAGATACGCGCGGGCCGCCTCCGCCGGACTCGTGCTCATGATCTGGTCCTGAAATCCCGGTTGGATGTCCTTCTGCGCGCCTTCCCAATACGTGCGCGGCCAGCCGGCCAGCGGGGCGCCCGGGGGTTCCCGCAGTGACATCAGGAAATCCGCCGCCCGACGCGCCACCAGCAGCGCCTCGGCCCGCTCGTGCTTGTCCTCGGTGTAGCGCGCCAGCGTGGCCATGCCCTGGACCGTCGCCGAAGCCATCAGGCCGGGATAAATCCATTTGGGATAATAGCGGTCCGGCTGGCCCTCCGTGAGCCAGGACGCAACCTTCCGCTGGCGCAGCAGGTCCCGGAGCCCGCGGAGACCACTCTCGGCAAACGGATATGCCGGCTCCCCGGTAACCCCAGAAAACGCCGGACTTTTCACAAAGCTGCGCTCGCCCACCTGTACGGCTCCACTACTGGTGAGCGCCTCGATTTTCACCACGGCCTTGCCCGGCGGCAGGGCCGGCCAGATGGGCGACAGCGGCCGCCAGGGTTTGTCGGCGGTGAAGGTCAGCACCTGATCGCGGCCCGCTTCGGTCACCGTGAACCGATACTCCCGCGCGCCGGGAATCTCCGCGAACTCGAAGGCCGGGGCCCAGATGAACCGGCGCGCCGAATGATTCCAAAAGGGCGTCTTCCCGGGCTCGCCGGGCCGGATCGGAATCCCCAGGTCCTCCGCCGGCGCCGGATTGCCCGACAGCGCGCAGGCCAGTGACAGCCAGAGACAGGCTCCCGTCCAACGCCTCGTGCCCAGTCTGGGCAGAAGTGAAATCATGGCGGGCGAACCAATCGGGGCGGCGGCGCCCGGTTCAGAGCAGATCCGCCGCCAGCTCCGCCAGCTTCGAACGCTCGCCCTTGGTGAGCTTCACGTGCGCGGCGACGGCCTGGCCCTTCATGCGGTTGTGGCAGTAGACGAGGCCGTTGCTGCGCGAGTCCACGTAGGGATTGTCGATCTGCGCCGGGTCGCCGATCAGGACGATCTTGGAACCCTCGGAAATGCGCGTGATCACCGTCTTCACCTCGTGGGGCGTGAGTTGCTGCGCCTCGTCGAGGATGAAGAAGCGGCGGGCAATCGAGCGGCCGCGGATGAACGCCAGCGCCTCGATCTCCACCAAGCCGCTCTTGAGCAGACGCTCGTAGGGCTTCACCAGCGGCAGGGAGCCGTGGCTGCCGCCCGAGCTGACGTGCGGCGGCTGCGGGGCGTTCATCGCCAGGAAGCGCTCGTCGTGCTTCTTGTGCTTCTTCTTGGAAACCTTCTTCGCGGCGAACTGCGGCTCCTTCTGCGGCTTCGAGGGAATCAGCACCTCCAGCGCATCATAGTAGGGCTGCAGCCAGGGCTTCATCTTTTCCTCGAGCGTGCCGGGGAGAAAACCGATGTCCTTGCCCAGTGCGATCACGGGGCGGGAAATGGACACGCCGTCGTAGCGCGACTGGTCGTCATGCGTCTGGTGCAGCGCGGCGGCGATGGAGAGGAGCGTCTTGCCCGTGCCCGCCTTGCCGAAGCAGGTCAGCATGTGGATGCTATCATCCAGCAGCGCATCGAGGAAGAACTGTTGCTCGAGGTTGCGGGGGCGGATCGAGATGCCGCCGGGGGCCTTGACGAAATCGGGGAGCTTCAGCCGGCGCACAATGCCCTCGCCATAGTAGCGGGCGGGCATCGTCTTGCCCTCGTCGGAGCGGAGCAGGACGTATTCGTTGAGGTACAGCGGCTTCGACGCGTCCGGGCCGAGGTCAAACTCCCCCTCGGAACAGAAACGCTGCAGCTCGTACAGGTTGACCGGGAGCTCGTGATAGCTGGCCTCGTCGTCCACCTCGGGAACCTTGTCGTTGAGGTAATCCTCCGACTCCAAGCCGACGGCGCGGGCCTTCAGCTGCACGTTGACGTCCTTGGTGACGAGGATGGTCGGCGGCGGAAACTGTTCCTGCACGAAGAGCGCCGCGGCGATGATGCGGTTGTCCTTCTTCGAGAGGTCGGGCAGGATGGCGCGCAGCCGGTCCATCGCCGGCGAGGAGCGGCCGCCCTCGACGAGATAGGGATTGATGATGATCGAGAGCGTGCCGCCGTTGGCCAGCTTCACGCCCTCGTGCATCGAGCGCGAGTCGGGCAGGAGTTCCTGCAGGATGCGGTGCACGCGGCGGGCGTTGCGGCCGCGCTCGGTGGACTGCTCGCCCTTGATGGCGTCGAGTTCCTCGAGCACCTCCACGGGAATGGCGAGGTTGTTGTCCTCGAATTTATAAATCGATTGCGGGTCGTGGAGGAGGACGTTCGTGTCGAGCACGAAGGTCTTCACTTTTGCCGCCACCCTGATCCCCGAAGTTGGGGCGAACGCCCCGCTCAGTTTTTCCATCGTGTGGATGTGGATATCTTGTGAGCAACTCTGCACCAACCGTGCCAGTTGTCGATGTTAGAGTTATGCAATTGGGAAATTTTCACGCATCCGTGACATCGCGCGCCGCCTGCGGCGCCCGAAAAAAGGAAGGCGGGCCGTGTACCCCTACACGGCCCGCCTATTACTTTCTTAGTTACCCGCTTCGTCTGCTAAGCGGACGAAGTAGGCGCAGGCTGGGACGGGGAATTTCAGGGAAAGTTCCCGCCCGATCCCAAATTTTCGTGGGGTGAACCAAGTACTACGGCCGCGTCTCCAGGCCTCAGGCGCAGGTGGGCGGGCTCGCCACGCCGAAGCTTCAAGCGGAGGCGGGCTTCTTCGGCCGCGGCGCCACCCACAGCCGGAGCACATGCTCCGCCAGGTTCTTCATGCTCGTCCGCCCCAGCCCCTCCCGGGCCACCGCGTCACGGAAAGCCGGGACCACCGCGCTCCGCTCCTTGTAATAATGCCAGAATTCCGCCTCGAGCCGGTGCGCCGCCGCATGGGGGTCCACCAGGGCCGCGGCGATACTTTGAACCTTGGATTGCCAGTACTGTCTCTCCTCGGCGTGACCCTGGAGATAGTCAAAAATCCTCTGTTCCGTGCGGTTGAGACTCACGGCGCCAACCTGCCCCGCCAGAGCTGAAAAACAACCGCAAAGCCCCGTCCCAACGCATTATTGCATTTCCCACCCGTCCTGCTCACACTCACCTCCCATAACCCCTCCTCGTCCATGTGGCAAAAACTCAAAGAACAGCTCCCTACCGTCATTCTCACCGCCCTCCTGATCACGGGAGCCGCGTTCTGGCTGCACCAGAAGACCGTCAATGACATGGCTGCCCGGGAGCAGGCCGAGCTGGCCCCCCTCCGGGACCAGAACGAGGCGCTGAAGCTCTCCGCCGACGAAAACCGCCGGCAGATCGAGGCCACCAACAAGCTGCTCAAGGACGCCATTTCGAAGCGCCAGGCCGACATGTTCATGACCGACGACGAGGTCAACAAGCTCAACGCCGACAAGATCAACGCCCTCGCCGAGGCCGTCGCCAAGAAGGTCCAGCCCTACAATCCCCTCCCAAAGACCCCCGAGGAAGCCGAGAAGATGCAGAACGAGCAGGTGGACAAGGTTTCCGGCCGCATGGCGGACAAGATCAAGCCCATCCTCGACGAGATGGCCAACGACCAGCACCTCACCCGCGACTCGATCAACGCCTACAGCCAGAAGATTTCCGACCAGGTCGGCAACGTCCTCACCAGCGAACTGGCGAAGAACCAGCAGCTGCAGAACAACCTGGTCGCCACGCAGACCGTCGCGCAGGACTCGCTCAAGCTCTCCCACGAGCTGACCGCGCTCTACCTGAGCTCGTTCAAGGACGAAGGCATCCTCACCCGCCTCCTCATGCTGCCCGCCAACGTCGTCAAGGACGCCGCCAGCCTCAGCATCGTCTCCGGCAGCGACCGCAAGAAGGTCGAACAGGACCTCGTGAACCGCATGAACGAGATGGACAAGCGCCTCGCCGCCATCGCCGCCCAGGCGCCGAAGAAGTAAGTCCGGGTAGCGGTCAGTCAGGCCGCCAAACCCTTCAAGCCACGCCCCACCAGCGTGGCTTTTCTGTGCCCGGCTTTACTAACCTTTGAACTTATTCTCTCGATGCCACCTCAAGAACACACTGTGGGGAGCGGCATTACGGATACTCGGTAGGCGGATACTTCCTTCTGGATTGAGCAGTCGCTTTACAGGATCGGGCACCAATTTGGCTGCCTGAAGGATAGAGCCGTTGTCTTCGACCGATAGAAAACCACGATCAAATAGCCAATGAACAGTGCGGCAGAGTGCTAGACCGTTACGAGGCGAGTCAGGGCCGTCATCCTCCACAGGACGAATATGAGCGGCCTCAATCTCACAGCGGCCGCCACCATTTACCAAATGTAGTCCTGTCATTGCGCAGGTTCTATCATATGCGTTCCTCACTATCCGTGCGAAGGCCGCATCTCTCAGAGGTCGTGCAGTCAGCACTGATGGCCGAGGGCCAGAGTATTCAGACTGAGTCTCTGCCACAGCCTCTTCTGGCTTAATGTTTGTATCTTCCAAGGCCGGAGCCATTCCGAGCCGGCAGATATGCTCGAATTCATTTCGTGGTAATATTCTAACTGCGGTTCGGTTTGTTGCGCTGTTGATGGAGCCGTTAGGCAACTGCAAAGAGGATTCCAAGTACGACCCTTCTGTTCGGAAAGCTACAGGAGCCGGGAATTCGATATAATCGCTAATACGGGCGTAGTAGTGGCCAGATCTTTTAAGATCTGGTTCAACTCGGAGTACGCGTGCCATCGCGAAATACACCTTACGACCACCATCACTTCGCGGTTCGTAGTAGATAATCCAATCTCCAACTGTCTGTTCAATCCGCGACCGATACATTTTCGGGAAGTGGTAACGCTCCTCGACGGCGTCATCGTAATCCGGATTAATCTTGGCGATGAATACCGCGTTAGCCACGGAACCTGGATAGTGTCGGGCAAACTGAAAGCAATAATAGGTATTCAGCCTAACGAATTCGGATCAGCGCCTACATACTGATCTGATGAAAACCGAACCAAGCAATCGAGTGATGTATTCGACGCGAGGAAGAGTGGCGTTTGTGGCACCGCCGTTGGGAGCGCTTAAAGTGAGGCCGCCTACTTCAGCGCCAGGTCGTTCCGCTTCACTTCCTTGATCGACCAC
Source organism: uncultured Opitutia bacterium (assembly GCA_903855985.1). Classification (GTDB taxonomy): domain Bacteria; phylum Verrucomicrobiota; class Verrucomicrobiia; order Opitutales; family Opitutaceae; genus Opi-474. The sequence goes on from CAIOAO010000100.1 coordinate 31,823, forward strand.
TTCGTCACCGTGAGACCTTTCGAAGTTCTCGTGCTGACCGGCACAGGCGTCAGGTCGAAGTCGAATTCGCGGACGCGAGCGCCGCTGCGGCCGTCGAGGCTGATGTGCACGCTCTTCGGCATGTCCTTCTCCTTGTCGGCGATGTCGAGGTAGACGAGCTTGGATCCCTCGCTCTTCGCCAGGGGATAGAGCTTGTCGCGGCTCAGGCCGCCGATCTGGAACTTCTTGGCGTACGATTTCCCCTCCGGGCCGTCCCGGTAGATCATCGTGTAGAACTTCGTGTCGCCTTCCTTCGGCCAGACCGAGACGTAACGGATGTCACGGCCCATGAAGGTCTTGTCGGCCACCTTCGTGACCTTCAGCGAGGCGTCGCCCATGATCGTCAGCACGCTGTCCAGGATCGTGCACTCGGTCACGAACTCGTGCTGCCGCCAGTTCAGGCCGATGAAGCCGTCCTCGCGGTTCACGTACAGGCGCTGGTTGGCCGACACGACCGCCGACGCGTCAATCTGCTCGATCTCGTCGTAGCTGGTCTTCCGCTTGATGCCCTTGCCGTACTTCTCCTGCAGCATCTCGAACCACGCGATCGCGTACTCGGTGAGCTTCTTGAGGTTGGCCTTCGTCTCCTTGATCCCCTCCTCGATCTTCGCAATGGCTTCGTCGGCCTGGAAGCGGTTGTAGGCGGAGATGCGCTTGATGCGGATTTCGGTCAGCCGGACGATGTCGTCGTCCGTCACCTCGCGGCGGAGCTGCTTGAGGAACGGCTTCAGGCCGCCGCGGATCTCGGCGAGCACGCTGTCCCAGGTCTTCGACTTCTCGATCAGCCGGTAGATGCGCTCCTCGATGAAGATGCGCTCGAGCGAGTCCCAGTGCCACTGCTGCTCCAACTCGGCCAGCTTGATCTCCAGCTCACGCTTGAGGAGTTCCTTCGTGGCCTCGGCGCTCGTCTTGAGGATGTCGCGGACGCCGACAAACTGCGGCTTGTCGTCGCCGGTCTTCGGGTTGCGGACGATGACGCACGCCGCGGGGTTCAGCTGCACCTGGCAGCTGGTGAAAACGTAAAGCTGCTGGATGACCTTGTCGGGCTCCGCGCCCTGCGGCAGGTGCACGAGGATCTCGACCTTGTCGGCCGTGTTGTCGTCCACGTGCTTGACCTTGATCTTGCCCTTCGCGTTGGCCGCGAGAATCGACTCGATCAGCGACTCCGTCGTGACGCCGTAGGGCAGCTCGGTGATGGCGAGGAGGTACTTGGAGCGCTCCTCGATCTTCGCGCGAACCTTCACCTTGCCGCCGCGCTCGCCGTCGTTGTATTCCGCGAAGTCGGCGGTGCCGCCCGTGGGAAAGTCCGGGAGGATGCGGAAGGTTTTTCCCTGCAGGTGGTTGATGGCCGCGCGGCAGAGGTCGTTGAAGTTGTGCGGGAGGATCTTGGTCGAGAGGCCGACGGCGATGCCGTCCGCGCCCTCGAGGAGGACGATCGGGAACTTGGCCGGGAGCGTGATCGGCTCCTTGTTGCGGCCGTCGTAGCTCAGCTGCCACGTCGTGGTCTTCGGGTTGAAGAGCACGTCCTTCGCGAAGTTCGTCAGGCGGGCCTCAATGTAACGGGGCGCGGCGGCATCGTCACCGGTGAGCACGTTGCCGTAGTTGCCCTGCGGCTCGATGAGCCACGCGCGCTGGCCGATGGCCACGAGGGCGGCGCCGATGGAGGCGTCGCCGTGCGGGTGGAGCTTCATCGTCGCACCGACGACGTTGGCCACCTTGTGGAAACGGCCGTCGTCCATGTCCCAGAGCGTGTGCAGCACGCGGCGCTGCACGGGCTTCAGGCCGTCGTCAATGTGCGGGACGGCGCGGTCGAGGATGACGTAGCTCGCGTAGTCGAGAAACCAGTTGCGGTAGGCGGCCGCGAGGGGCGCCGGGTCGTCCTGGACCTTCTGGCCCTTCTTGCGCTTGGGGGCATCGGCCGCCGGGTCGCCGGCGGTCGGGCTCGGGGCGATCGGCGAAGGGCGAGAGGAACCGGACGGCTCGGCCGCCGGACTCTTGTCACTTGTCACTGGTCCCTTGTCACTGGCCGCTGCCGCCGCCGCTGGCGCGGCATCGAGCGGGAGCTCCGCCTGGTCGCTTTTCTTGGAGGATTTCTTCTTGGCCATTTACAAAAGGGGATTTGGTTTCACGCAGAGGCGCAGAGACGCGGAGATGGAGGCAGACACTGGAATAAAGCGGCAACGATCTGAACCGAATAAACATCCAGATTTCTCTGCGTCTCTGCGTCTCGGCGTGAGCTCATCATAATCACGCCTCGATCAGGTCCTTCTCGACCTTGAGGTTGTCGATGATGAAGTCCTGCCGCTCCGGGGTGTTCTTGCCCATGAAGAACGAGAGCAGCTCGTCGCTGCTGTAGAGGTGGTGGAGGTTCACCGGGTCGAGGCGGATGTTCTCGCCGATGAAGTCCTTGAACTCGCCGGCGGAGATCTCGCCGAGGCCCTTGAAGCGCGTGATCTCGTGCGTGGCGCCGAGCTCGGCCACCGCGGCCTGCTTCTCCGCCTCGGAGTAGCAGTACATCGTCTTCTTCTTGTTCCGCACGCGGAAGAGCGGCGTGTCCAGGATGAAGAGGTGGTTGTTGCGGATCAGGTCGGGGAAAAACTGCAGGAAGAACGAGATCAGCAGCAGGCGGATGTGCATGCCGTCCACGTCGGCGTCGGTCGCGATGACGACCTTGTTGTAGCGCAGGCTGTCGAGCCCCTCCTCGATGTTGAGGGCGGACTGGAGCAGGTGGAATTCCTCGTTCTCGTAGATGACCTTCTTCGACAGGCCGTAGGTGTTGAGCGGCTTGCCCTTCAGCGCGAAGACGGCCTGCGTCTGCACGTCGCGCGTCGCGGTGAGCGAACCGGCGGCGGAGTCGCCCTCGACGATGAACAGCGTGCTCTCCTCGGCGCGCTCGTTGCGGTCGCCGAGGTGCAGGCGGCAGTCGCGGAGCTTGCGGTTGTGCAGGGAGGCCTTTTTCGCGCGGTCGCGGGCAAGGTTGCGGATGCCGGCGAGCTCCTTGCGCTCCAGTTCGCTCTCCTCAATGCGCGACTTGATGCGGTCGGCGGTCTCCTTGTTCTTGTGCAGGTAGCCGTCGAGCGACTGCTGCACGAACTTGCCGATGAATTCCTTGATCGTCAGGCCGCCCGGCGCGATCTCGCTGGAGCCAAGCTTGGTCTTGGTCTGCGACTCGAAGACCGGCTCCTGCACGCGGACGGAGATGGCGGCGAAGATGGACTGGCGGACGTCGGCGGCGTCGTAGTCCTTCTTGAAAAAATTGCGGACGGTCTCGACGAGAGCCTCGCGGAAGGCCGCGAGGTGCGTGCCGCCCATCGTGGTGTGCTGGCCGTTGACGAAGGAGAAATACTCCTCGCCGTAGTGCGCGCCGTGGGTGAAGGCGATTTCGATGTCCTCGCCCTCGAGGTGGATCACCGGGTAGAGCGGCTCGCCGCTGAGCTCCTTCTCGAGCAGGTCCTTCAGGCCGTGCTCGGACTTGAACGCCTTGCCGTTGAACGTGAGCGTGAGCCCGCGGTTGAGGAAGGCGTAGTTCCAGAGCATGTCCTCGATGAACTCCGCGCGGAACTTGAAATCCTTGCCGAAGAGCGCCTCGTCCGGCGTGAACTCGATGAGGGTGCCGTTGCGCTCGTCGCTCTTGGTGACCTTGTAGTCCTTCTTCAGCTTGCCCTTCTCAAACTCGACCACCTTGGTGTCGCCCTCGCGCACGGACTGCGCGCGGAAGCTGGAGGAGAGGGCGTTGACGGCCTTCTGGCCGACGCCGTTGAGGCCGACGGACTTCTGGAAGGTCTGGCTGTCGTACTTGGCGCCGGTGTTGATGATCGAGACGCAGTCGATGAGCTTGCCGAGCGGGATGCCGCGGCCGTAGTCGCGCACGCGCAGGGTGCGCTCGGTCAGCTCGATCTCGATCTTCTTGCCCTGCCCCATCGCGAATTCGTCGATGGAGTTGTCGATGGTCTCCTTGAGCAGGACGTAGATGCCGTCCTCGGCGTGAGTGCCGTTGCCGAGGCGCCCGATGTACATGCCGGGACGCAGGCGGATGTGCTCGAGGGACGAGAGGGTCTTGATGCTGGCTTCGGTGTAAGCTTGGGCCATGTGGGGGTGTTGGGCGCACGCTGTCCCGGTGCAGCGCGGCGTGACAAGCGAAATTCCCGGCGGGACGGCGGGGAAATTTTTCCGCGGGTCCGGCCGGCGGGGACCCGCAACGGGGACTTTCGCCGCATTTGCATCGACGGCGCGCGGGCGGCGCGTTGCGCTGGAAGGCATGAAAATCACCTATTACCTGGAGGTCCTTTCATCGTGGTGCACGTGGGTCGAACCCACCTGGGACGCGCTCAAGGCGCGGTACGCGGGACGCGCGGAGTTCGAATGGAAAATCGCGCTGATGAACCCGGGTGACTTCCCCGTGTCGCGCGAACAGTGCGACTGGTTTTACCGCCGCAGCGGCGGGACGGTGATGGGCTCGCCGTTCATGCTGAACTCCGGCTGGTTCGAGGCGTCGCGCAAGGGCGTGTATCACGCGCCGAACCTCGTCGCCGAGGCCGGGCGGGATTTTGGCTTTTCCGGTGACGAACTTCGCCGGGCGATCGCCCACGCCGCCGTGCGCGAAGGCAAGAAGGTCGGCGACATGACCGTGGCAGTCGCGGTGGCAGCCAAGGCCGGCCGACTCAACCCGAAGAAACTCCGGGCCGCGGCCGAATCCGCCGCGGTGCTGGCACGCGTCCAGGCGAGCACGCAGGAGTTTTTCGCCCACCAGATCAGCCAGCGCCCCGCCTTTATCATCACCGACGCCATCGGGGACAAAGCCGTGTTCTCCGGCCTCGTGCGCCCCGAACCTCTCATCGCTACGATCGACAGCATGCTCAGCGACACCGCCGCCTACGCCGCCCACGCCGCGCACCACAAGCCATATGGGGTCAGCCCCTAACTCTTGTGGTCAGCCTGTCGATTACTAATTGTGCTTCAGGCCTTTGTGATTTCTTTAGCTCACCGACATAACGACTCACTGCATCGGGTGGCCCCATGCCCAGGTGGTTGGTTAGCCAGCGGTTGCTGACGCTGCTGCGCTGCTTCAGCCAGGCGGCCACCGCAATTTTCCACGGCGCCGACTTGGGCTCCGCATGGGCCATCGCCAGATCGCGCTCCAAGGTGCGCAGGGCCCGGTCGAGGAGCTTCTTCCATTCGATCCGGTTGATTTCCCCGATCTCTGTGCCGCCCCAATCCTGGGCATTGGGCATCCGTTTGAACTTGCCCAGCAGGTTTTTCTGGAAGGCGTCGCCGCCGTAGACCCAGCCGCGGCTCATGCGCTCAAAGGCCGCGTCCTTCTGCCGGCCTTCGTCCGCCATCAGCCACGCGAGATGGTCGTGATAGGTTCGCCAGCCTTGCGGCGTGTCGGTGAGCCCGCCCTTCTCCTGCAACCAAGCCTCACAGAGGAGAAATGGCGGACGGGCGGCTGTGTCCCGCAGGAAATACCGGTAACTCGACCAGCGGAATTGCGCGAGCTGGTCCAGCGTCACGACCTTGGCCCGCACGGGATTGAGGTGGATGTAATCAACCAGCTGCGCCAGGTGCCGGCCGGGTTCCACGAGGATGGCCTGGTAGCGCCCCTGAAACGCGCGGCCATGCTCCCCGCGGAAACGGTTGAAGCGGTTCCCAAACGTGCTCTGCAGCCAGTGCACGCCCGTCACCAGGTTTCCCTGCGGCGTCTCCACCGCGAGGTGATAGTGATTCCGCATCAGGCAGAACGCATGCAGCCGCCAGCCCATGCGCTCGCAGGTTTGAAACAGGCACTCGATAAACGCCTGCGCCGCCCCGGCGGAATCGAACAGATCCGCCTTATAATTGCCCCGGTTCAGTACGTGGTAAATTGCACCGGCGAACTCTATGCGGGGCTTTCGAGCCATAAACCACTAACATCATGCCACTAGCATAAGTACAACCACAAAGGTTAGGGGCTGACCCCGTGGCCTTTGTAGTTCTTCTCGCCGGCGGTGATGGCGATGGGGAGCTGGTTTTCCTTGGGGGGCAAGGGGCAGGTCGCGAAGGGGGTGAAGGCACAGGGCGGGTTCTGCGCCTTGTTGAAATCGAGGATGACTTTGCCGTCTCCGGGATGGTCGGCGTACAGGAATCGCGCCGCGGCATACGTGGTGTCCCCGCTCGTCCGGTCGGAGATGATAAAAAACAGCGGCGCATCCGGGTCCTCCTGGATCGGCAGCAGCTCATAGGTGTGGCCGTCCCGGGTAAAGACCGCCTTCCCGAGGATCATCGCCGGCGCCACATGGCCCAGGATGTTCCGGATCGGGACTTCGCGCGGCTTTTCAAACGGCACCCACTGCGCCTCGATCCGCCACGAGGGATCGATCGGATAAAAGTCGAGCCCGAGGAAATGCGTCCGCGCGTCCGCCTCGCTGTCCTTCACCCGCAGCGCCTTTTTCCCGTCCCGTTCGATCACAAACAGGCTGACCGTCCCCACCGTCACCAGCGATGGCTGGCCATGCGTGTCGTCCCGCAGGTTCACCGAGAGCACCGGCTGGTCATCCACCTTCACCTCGATGCCGGGATTGAACGCCGCCTTCACCAGCCCGTTCGGCCCCAGCGTGAACGCCCCGAGGTGCGCCGGTCCCTTCGCCAGCACCACGGAATTGTCCGCCGCCGAGCCCACGGTGTTTTCCCCGGGCGCCAGGAAATGCAGCCCGATCAGCGTCAGCCAGCCGTTCGGCTTCGTCAGGTTCGCGGCGCGCTGCGCCTGCCAGGCCTGGATCTCCTGCACGTAGGGATCCGGCGCGACGTCGGCCGCCGCCAAACCCGCCACGCCCACCAGCAATCCCGCCGCCCACCCTGCCCAAGTCGTGAATTTCATGGTGCCGCACGGTACGCATCCCAGCGCCCGCCGCCAGTCCGGAAGATATTTTCCACCCCGGCATTTTACTTTGCCCCCGTGCCGCCTACCCTGTCCGCACATGAAGTCACGCGCCCTCGGGAAAAACGGCCCCCTCGTCTCCGCCCTCGGCCTTGGCTGCATGGGCATGTCGGATTTCTACGGGGCGCGCGATGACGCGGAGTCCGCCGCCACGATCCACCGGGCCCTCGACCGCGGGCTCACCTTCCTCGACACCGCCGACATGTACGGCTTCGGCGACAATGAGGAACTCGTCGGCCGCGCCATCGCCGGCCGCCGCCACCAGGTGTTTCTCGCCACCAAGTTCGGCATCGTGCGCAGCCGCACCGACGCGACCGTCCGCGGCATCAACGGGAAGCCCGACTACGTGCGCGCCGCCTGCGACGCCAGTCTGCGGCGCCTCGGCGTCGAAACCATCGACCTCTACTACCAGCACCGCGTGGACCCCACCACACCGATTGAGGAAACCGTGGGCGTGATGGCGGAGCTCGTCCGCGCCGGCAAGGTCCGCCATCTCGGTCTCTCCGAGGCCGGCCCCGACACGATCCGCCGCGCCCACGCCGTGCATCCCATCACCGCGCTGCAATCGGAATACTCCCTGTGGACGCGCGATCCGGAGGACGGCGTGCTGGCCACCCTGCGCGAGCTGGGCATTGCCCTCGTCGCCTACAGCCCGCTCGGCCGCGGTTTTCTCACCGGCCAGATCAAGCGCTTTGAGGATTTCGCCGCGGATGACTACCGGCGCCAGTCCCCGCGTTTCCAGGGCACCAACTTCCAGCTCAACCTCGAGCTCGTCGCGCGCGTCGGCCAGCTCGCCGCCGCCAAGCACTGCACGCCCGGCCAGCTCGCGCTCGCATGGGTCCTCGCGCAGGGCGGCGACATCGTGCCGATTCCCGGCACCAAGCGCCGCACCTACCTCGACGAAAACCTCGGCGCGCTCGACGTCACCCTCACCCCCGCCGACCTCGCATTGATCGGTTCCAGCTTCCCGAAAAACGCCGCCGCCGGGTTGCGTTATCCCGCGCCCATGATGAGCGCCGTCGGGCGTTGAGCCGGGCGGTTGGGTGGGGACCCGATTCCGCCCCGCCCATGCCGGGGCCTGCCGCGGGCCCCGCCTCGTGCGCCCGTGCGCCTACGGCACAGCCGCCGGCACCGTGGTGGTCCCCGCATCCTTCCGGAAAGTGCGCAGGGCCAGGTAGAGCGCGAGGCCGGTGATAAGCGCCCCCATGTAGAAAGAGGAACCGGCGAGCCACGGGAAAGTTTGGGGCCCGACGGCCCACGCCAGGATGAACGTGCCGATCAGCGGGCCGGGAATGCCGGCAAGGCTCGCGAGGCCGCCGTACACCCCTTGCACCGCACCCTGCTCATTCGCGGGCACATGCTTCGTGATGTAGGCCTGAAGCGCGGGCTGGCTGATGCCGGCAAACGCCCCGAAACCGAGGATCGCATATATCATCCAGCCCTGCGTCGCGAGGCCGTAGGCGATCTGCGTGACGATCGAGATGACCAAACCGATGACCACCGCGCGGGTTTCACCGATGCGCGGCACGATCTTCTTGACGAGCGTCGCCTGCACGAGCCCCGAAAGCACCCCGATGGCCATGAGGGAAATCCCGACCTGCAGCGGGCCCCAGTGATAGCGGGCGTCCGTGTAGAGCGCCCAGGTGGATTGCAGCATGGTCTGCGCGAGCATCATGATGAAATAACTGCCCGCGAGCGCGAGGACGGTGGGCAGGTGCCGCAGGGCCAGCAGGGCCCCGACGGGATTGGCGCGGCTCCATTGGAAGGCCCGGCGGTTCTCCGGTTTGAGCGATTCCGGCAGGACGAAGTAGCCCCACAGCCAGTTGAGCGCGGAACAGCCGGCCGCGACCCAAAAAGGCAGGCGGAGGTCAATGTGACCGAGCACGCCGCCGAGGACAGGGCCGATCACGAAACCAATGCCGAAGGCCGCACCCAGGATGCCGAACGACTGGGCCCGCTTCTCCGGCGGCGTCACGTCGGCGATGTAAGCATTGGCGGTCGAAAGCACGCCCGCGGTGAAACCGGCGATGATCCGGGCGACAAACAGCCAGCTGAGGTTGGGGGCATTCGCCATGATCACGTAGTCAATGGCTGAACCGGCGGTCGCGATCAGGATGATGCGCCGGCGGCCGAAGCGGTCCGACAGCGATCCCATGATCGGCGAGCCGACAAACTGCATCAGGGCGTACGTGCTGATGATCCAGCCGTAGGCGTGTGAGCCGGCGGAGACATCACCGCCCCGGAACTCCTTGACCAACGAAGGGAGCACCGGGATCAGCAAACCAAAGCCCACCACCGAGAGGACCAGGGTCACAAAGATGAAACTGATGGCGGGCTTCCGGGCTGACAGGTTGCTCATGCCGTCATCTTTGGGGCCGACCGGGGCTTGGCGAGCCTGCAAACACCCGGCCCGTCCGCGAAAGCCGGGAACCCGAACGGTTTTGCCGCTACCATGCTGCAACCCACCGCGGGACCTTGGCCCCGCCCCACCTCAACCCACTCCCGAACATGATCACCCTTCTCACCCTGCCGCCCGTGGCGGCCATCGGTTATTCCCTCATCTACCTTATCCTCGGCGGCGGACTCTTCGGCGCCGTGGTCATTTTTATCGTCGCGAAGATTTTCCGGAAATAAGGCCGGCGGCGGCCCGGTCCCCGACCCCCACCATGAGCTTCGACAAAAATGACGGCGCCCCGATCGTGAATGTCCACAAGCGGACGACCAAGGTGAACATCTGGATGGTCATCGTGATCGTGGCCTTCATCGGCTTCGGCATCTTCTCCTTCCTGACCCTGTGAGGCGGCTCCCGCGGCCGCACCGCGGTTTCCGGTAAAAAAACGCCGGAGGATGAGACCTCGCGGCCTGGCCGGCGTCATTGACTCCGATGGAACACTTTCCCCGAATTATCCGTCCCAAGGATCCGACCATGAATACTGCCAAAACCTTCCTAACCGCCCTCGCCCTCACCGGCCTCCTGACCGGCTGTGTCGGCACGGGTCCCAACACCCAGCAGGGCGTCGTCGGTGGCGCCGCCCTTGGCGCGCTCGCCGGTGCCATCATCGGCAACAACAGCGGCAACCACAACGGTGCCTCCGGGGCGCTCATCGGTGCCGCCGCCGGCGGCCTGCTTGGCGGCACGATCGGCAACAGCCTCGATCACGAGCGCGGCACACTGTACACGTCGCCGGAGCAGGCCACGACCAACGTCGTCATGGTCCAGCCCCCGCCGGCCCCGCCCCCGCGTCGGGAAGTGGTCGTTTATCAACCGGGCCCGGGCTTTGTGTGGATCAACGGGTATTGGGCCTTTGACGGCGCCCAATATGTCTGGATCGAAGGGCGTTGGGTGCGTCCGCCGCACCGCCGGTATCATTCGTATTACGCGCCCCACTGGGAACACCGCGGCGGGAGCTACGTGTACATCCAGGGCTACTGGCGCTGAGCCTCGCTCCGGATTGAAATAAAAAGCCCCGCCTCACGGCGGGGCTCGCGTGGCACCCAACAGCCGGGGGGTTTATTTCTTCGGCTCGGTGACCTTCACCATCGCCTCGGCCTCCGTGTCGCTCAGCACCAGCCCGCTGTGATGGGCCTTGGCGTGCTCCTGCAGGAGCGCGACCACCTCCGTCTTGTCGTGGCTTTTCACGCTGAAGCTGCAGGGCGACTTGCACTTGGCCGAGTACATCGGCGGCTTGGGTTCATCGGACTTGGCGGCGACGGCGAGCGTCGTGGCGGCGAGGCCGCCGGCCAGCGCGAGCAGCGCGGCGATCAGGTTTCTCTTCATGGTCTTTCTCCTTGGGTTTGTTTGGGGTTTTGGCGGCGCGAGGGCCGCCGGGTTGACTGCAACTGAGGACCGGTGAGCCGACAGACACTGGACACGCACCGGCCTTTACTGCCGGCCATGTTTCGTGATGCTGGGGTCACCGGGGAGATTACCCGCGTAATTATTCTGTGATTATCTGCCTCGTAACCGACATGGAGGGACTCGCCGGCGTCAGCGACTGGGAGCAGTGCTACGCGCCGGATGACCACGCGCCGGAGTACCGCCACGGGCTCGCGCAGCTCGCCGCCGACACCAACGCCACCATCGCCGGCTGCTTCGACGCCGGCGCCACCGAAGTGAGGGTGTGGGATGGACACGGCCGCAACCGCCAGTCGGCCTTCACCCGCGTCCCGCTCGATCCGCGCGCCTCCCTGCGGAAGCTGGAGCCCGCGGTGCCCCTCCGGTTCGGCGGCCTGGATGAGTCCGTCGCCGGCGTCATGATGGTCGGCCAGCATGCGATGGCAGGCACGGTGAACGGATTCCTGGACCACACCCAGATTCCCAAGGAGCTCTGCCGCTTCCGGATCAACGGCGACGAACATGGCGAGCTGAGCCAGTTCGCGCTGTTCACGGGCGCGTTCGGGGTGCCGCTGCTGCACGTGTCCGGCGACGAGGCGCTCTGCACCGAGGCCCACCGGCTGTTCCCGTGGGTGGCGGCCACCGCCACCAAGCGCGGCACCGGCTGGGCGACCTGTGAACTTTACCCGGTCGCTGACGTGCGCGCGAACATCCGGCGCGATGTCGCCGCCGCGATCGTGAACCGTGCCGCCGCCCGCCCGTGGCGGCTGCCCATGCCGGCCGAGGTGTCGGTCGAATTCGCCTACAGCGGACTCGCCGACCCGCTCGCCGCGATCCCGGGCGTCCGGCGGCCGCACGCGCGCACGGTGGCGTGGAACATCCCCGACGCGCGCTTCATCTACAACTGGCCCGCCGCGGACTGGCACCCGGAAAAGTAGGGCGGGCCTTCGACCCGCCCTACCCCAGCAGCTCACCGCCGCTTCGCCGCGAGCTGGTCGACCAGCACCGCCACGTACGACGTGAAGCCGTGGTTGCAGCTCACGGTCTTCTGGAAGAGCTCCCAGAGCGTGCCCGTCGTCTTCGCCATCGGCAGGTAGCTCTTCATCAGCTCGCGGCGCGCGGCCGCGAACTCGCCGTTTTCAATCAGCAGCTGGAAGCGCATGATTTTCCCGACGAAAACGTTGGCCGGATGGAGGGTGCCGTAGTCGGCCCGCACCAGCCGCTGCCACAGCGCCTGCTCCCGGAGCGGCGACGCGAGCCCCGTGAAAAAGGCGTAGTACTGGCACACCTCGGTGGCGTCGTTGCGGACGACGAGCTGGCCCTGGTGGTCGCGGACCGCATGGTCGAGGAACACGCCGTCGCGCCAGGACAGCTCGCGGATCGTCGCATCGATCCGCGCCGCCTGCGCGGCGAGCTTCGGCTCGCGCAACAAGCGCGCGGCCGAGCGCAGCGTCATCGCGTAGAGCATGTTCGTCGGGAAATTGACCTCCTTGACGAAGTCATTCGCCTTCGACCACTCGACGAAGATCCAGCTTTCCAGTTTTTCGAGGAGCCCGCGCTCGTTCTCGAACCTCCGGAAATAGCGCAGCAAGCCTTCCACGCAGCGCCGGATCTGCGGCTGCCACTCCGCGGGCAGCCGGCGGACGCGCCGGGCCTCGTCGAGCTGGATGACCAGGAACATCGCCCAGTTCGGGATGAACTGCTTTTGCAGCGCCTCCGCCGGGTAGCACATCGGCACCATGCCCTTCGGCAGGTCGGCGAAGGCGGCCGGCACCAGGTAGTTTTCCAGGAAGGCCCGCTCGATCTTGTTGTCGCCCGTCAGGTGCCACTCGGCGCGCGCGGTGAACAGGCTGTCACAGAGCCACCCGGCGCGCTCCCGCCCGGGGCAGTCCATGAAAATATCGAGGGCGTTCTGCCGGAAGCTCGCCAGCGCCGCCCCGCGCACCCGCGCCGCGGCGGGCGTCAGCGAACGGGGCCCGTCGCGCAGCGTCGTGCCGTTCTGGTAATGGCGCAGGCGGAGGTCCGAGACCTCCACCGTGCCCGACCAGGCGATGACCTGCAGGTGCTGGAACGTGTAGGGTTCGAACGCCTCAAAATCCACCGTGGCGCCGGGCGCCAGGTCGAACCAGATCACGTTTTCACAGGACGAGCGGTCGAACTTGATCTGGCCGTCCACCAGGATCTCGTCGAACACGAGCAGCAGGCGCGCGCCTTTCCGGCTGCTGGCGCGCACCGCGGGAAAGCCCGTGCAGTCCCGGCCAAAGTCCGCACGCACCCACGTGCGCGGACGCAGCGTGAGGGGCACCCCTGACTTCAGCTTGGCCGTCCCCGTGGACTGGAACGTCGTGCCGGCGAGCGGCGTGTACACCGGCCAGTCCAGCTGCGGGATCGTATAGCCGGGGGAAGTCTTGGGGACGTCGAAGATGTGCCGCCACTTCTCGGCCTTGGCGAACACCGCCGCGCTAAACGGCCGGGCCCGCCCGGTCACCGCGGCGGGCCGGGGGCGGATCACGGTCAGGTCCGGATTCGCCACGCCCCGGGCCAGCCAGGTCCGGGCAAAGCTCACCCGGGCCAGCGGCAACGGGCGCTTCGGCGCGTAACCCGGCTCGCGCCAGGTGAGCCCCGCGGCGCCAAACCGGTAGGCCTCGGCAAAGGCGCGCTGATAGCTGAACCGCTCGACCTTCTGCACGCGCTCCTTGCGCTGCTCGGCCATGAAGCCGCCGTCACGCGGGGCGGTCCACGCCACGACTTTCCTGCCCTGCACCACTTCCGCGCAGCAAAACGCGGGCTCATTCGTCGAGCAGAACGTCGGCACGCCGTATTCCATCACCTCGATGACGAGACGCAGCAGTCCGGTGGCGTCGGCCGACACCGGCCACTCATCCACGCGGGCATGCCGGTGCGCCGTGCGCGCCGGGCCGCGGCCGATGACCACGCCGTTCGCCCACACGCGATAGGCCTGGGCCGCGGCGACGCGCAGCGTGGCACGCGAACCGGAGAGTTCCACGCGGGCGTGGAAGCTCACCCAGGTGTTCATCCGGCCGGCGAGTTGGGCCGGCCAGACGGAAATTGCGCGGGCAAAGGGGCGGTAGGATTTCATGGGGAAAACAGGAAACTGGGCCGCGTCCCGCGAAATTTCCGCGGTCGCGTCCGGGCAGCTGCGCCGGCCGGCCTCAGGCCTTCACCAGCTTCAGCGGGCCGGAGTTCGACGGCAGCTCGGCGACGTACTGGTAGGACGGCTCGCGGGCCTGGCGCTGCAGGACGGAGATGATGTGGCGCCAGGTTGCGACCAGGCCGTCGGGCGCAGGCGGCACGTCGTAGCGGATGGCCTGGTGGAGCTGCTTGAGGTTGTAGCAGGGCACCGCGGCGAACATGTGGTGCTCCATGTGGTAGTTCATCTGCCAGAACAGAAACGCCGTCACGGGATTCAGCAGCACGGTGCGGCAGCACAGGCGGAAATCCGGCACCTTGTCCTGCAGGCCGATGTGCTGGGTGTTGTTGCAGAGGAAAAACAGCCAGCCGCCGTACGCCGGCGTGAGCGAGGTCAGCACCGGGATGATCCACAGCCCGTAATAGAGCGAAACCGCGGCGATCAGCACGTGGCCGGCGAGCACGACGCGCGCCCAGCGGATCGGGAGGCGGCGCGTCTGCAGCTGCTCGGGCGGATAGCACACGAGTTCCCACGCGCCGGTGAACCGGCCGCAGGCCAGGCGCAGCGTGTAGAGGAACATCCATTTCATCCCGCGCGGATTGAACACCGCCTGCTCGAGGAAATGCTTCACCATCAGCTTCGTCGGCAGCACCACTTCCTGATCGTCGGGCGGGTGCAGCGTGTAGCGGTGGTGCCGCTGGTGGCTGGCGGTGAACACGTCCGGGTGCAGCCAGCCGAGGAACGAGATCAGGCGGAGGAAAAATTCGTTGAAGAACTTCGTCTTGAACACCGTGCCGTGCCCGAGCTCGTGCATGGCGTTGGTGAGGAAGCTCGCCACCGTGCCGTGGGCGAAGACGAGCAGCACCGTGAGGTACCAGGGCGCGTGGTGCCGCCACGACAGGAAGGCCAGCGTGGCCGTGGTCGCGTAAACCGCGAGGTAGCCGAGCGTGTAGACGAACGCCTTGGCGTCGCTCCGCTGGTGCAACCGTTTGAAGACGTCCGTCGGGATCGGCGTGCGGTACCAGTCAACGACGGGTGGGGTGTGCGGCTCGGCCATACGGTGTCGGGTATTGGCAACGCCGCCATGCATGGCAAGCCCGTTGCCGCTGAATAAACTCGCCGCCTCGCCTAGGCCTCGGCGTCCCGCGCACGGTGCCGGGCGAGCTCGTCGAGCAGCTCGGGAAACGCCGCGCGCACGGGCGATTCCGCCAGGTATTCCGCCGCCTTCGCCTTGGCGCCGCGCGAGCAAAGCCCCGCATACACGTGGAGCTCGAACTGGAGCCGCAGCCGCGCGTGCACCTGCGTCAGGCCGAGTGCCGCCAGCAGGAACAACAGCGCCTCCATCGTGCAAAATTTCCCCTCCCCCGCCTGGGAACGGAGCCAGTAACGGCTCGCGCCGGTCATGGGCAGGGCGATCCGCCGCCCCCACGACTCAACCCCGCGCATCATCTCGCCCGCCTGCCGCCACGTGCCGTCGAGCAGCAGCACCTGCAGGTCCGCGGGTGGCGGATGATCCAGCGGGAGCGGCTCGCCGAGCGGGTGCAGGATCCAGAGGGTCTTGCCGGGCTGAAGGATCGTCGCCGGCTCGAGCGGACGCTCGCGCCGGTACAGGTGCACGTGCGCGGTCGGGATCACCCGCTGGATGAGATGGCCCGTGCTGCTCGGCCGCCAGTTTTCCATGTGGTGCATGAGCACGTCCACCTTGACCGGGCAGTCCACCGCCTCGACGCCGGCACAGATGCACCACCGGGGCGGCAGCTGGCAGCGGCCGCATCGCAGGCTTTTTTTGAGGACCACGCTTCGTGCCATCGGGCCCCATCCGGCAAGACATTGCCCCGCCGGTCAACCCGGAGTTCGCCGGCGCGGAGGTTTAATTCGCTAATGCCGCAATCCGCGAATACGGTGCGGGCTCCCGCAGAGATATATTTCAACGAAATCACTCCCATGGCCCGCCCCGTTCACCGCCGCACCATCACTTTTGCCCAAAAGGCCTACAGCTACGATCCGCATGAGCGCATCGAGTCCATCGGCGGGCTCAACTCCGACAAGAGCCGCTGGAAGCTGTCCCAGCAGGCCGCCATCTCCGCGATCGAGTCGGGCACGGACGAGTTTGTCGTCGTCACCAAGGAGCGCACCGAGCGCATTGTCGTGGTGACCTACGCCGGCCAGAAATATCTCAAGACGGAGCACGAGGGCAAGGGGCCGGACAGCCTGCTCGCCCTGCCCTCCAGCTGACAATAAAACGCGGCGGCCCTGAACGGGCACCGCCGCGTCGCAAAGCAGCGCGGGGGCTCAGCGCCAGGAACCGCGCACGAACACGTACACGTTGTCGCGGGTTTCCCAGTGGGCGGCGACATAGCTCGTGCTCATCGGCGGCGGGATTTCCCAGCGCCCGGCGGTCCAGGTATAGCCCGCGCCGTTGAAATCCCAGTAGTCCGGGATCCACAGCGCGTTGGCGGCCGGGGCGGGCGGAACCACCTCGGTGATCGGTGCCGGCGCCGCGGGGGGACCCTGCCGGACCACCTCGGTGCGGTAATAACCGCGCCGCTGCGGCTGCTGGTACGTGTAGAGGGTGCCTTCCTCGTTGTCCTTGGCGTTGCCCAGCGTGCCGCCGGCCAGGGCCCCGGCCAGGGCGCCGATGGCCGCCCCGCCCGCGCCATTGTGGCTGCCGCTGTTGTTGCCAATGATTGCGCCCGCGAGCGCGCCCAGCGCGGCGCCGCCGACGGCGCCCTGCTGGGTATTAGGCCCGGTGCCCACACAACCGGTCAGGAGGGCGGACAGCGCGAGGGAGGAAAG
This sequence comes from uncultured Opitutia bacterium, assembly GCA_903855985.1. Lineage (GTDB taxonomy): Bacteria > Verrucomicrobiota > Verrucomicrobiia > Opitutales > Opitutaceae > Opi-474. Next base: position 48,557 of record CAIOAO010000100.1, read on the forward strand.
AAGGATACTTTTGCGATGCATGGTGAGGAGAGTTACCTGAACGACGTTGAGGGTTGCCGCCAAGTTACCGTCAGTGACGGCCGTGACCGCCGCCGTGGCCGCCCCGCCAGCCGCCACCGCCATGCCAGCCGGAGTGGTAGCCGATCCCAAAGCCGACGCTCAGCGCGACCGGCGCATACCATCCGTTGTAATAGGAAGGATAGTAGAAGGGGTCGTAGTAATAGACCGGCGCCGGGGCGGGCTCGGGGGCGTAATAGACGACCTGCGTGGTGGGGGCCGGGGCATAAACCACCTGCGGAGCCGGCGTGGCCGGGGCTGAAACCGTGGCCGGGACCGGGATCACGGGGCCGCCGGCCGACGGCAGCAGCACATAGGCGACGGTGTTCGTCTGCCCGCTGGCGTTGCGATAAACCACCGTCATCTGCGACGTGGTCTGCACAATTTTGTCAATGGTCAGGCCTTGGGCGCCAGCCACGTTGGTGAGCTCGACCGCCGAGGGCAACCGGGGCGAGTAGACGAGCTGGCTGGGTTGCAGCGCAGCCTGGGTGTCCGCCGCCGGCGCGAGCGGCGTGGGCGTGGCCACCTGGGCGCTGGCGCCGAGGGTGATGAAACCCGCCGCGAGGACAAATGCAGGGAAAAGTTTGGTTTTCATGGTGGAGAGGAATGGACCGATACTTCGATCGGGACCGTGGGAAAGTTTAAAAAGTGCCGTGATTTTTTTAAGCGGAAGGGGCCGGATGGCCGGTTGATCCCAATTTAGTCCCGCCCGGGGGTTTTGCAAATCCCCGCTGGCGCACGCCGTTACCCAATTACCCTACCCTCAGGCCGAGGTGAGGTGCCAGTGCTGGCAGAGCGGACAGAGATAGGCTTTCCGCTGCCTCTCCGTTCCGGCCAGCATGGCGGCATCGAGGGCATCACCCTGGCTGCGGTACCTCCGCTTGCTCGTGCACTGGCGTTTTTTCTCCCCGGCGGTGGGCTTTTTCATGGTCGGAGCGGCAAACCCAAGCTGTCCCGCCCCGCCCCACGGCACAAGCCGGGCCTTATTTAACCCCCCCCCGGCCCAACCAACCTCCCTTTTGGGTGTCCAAGCCACGTCCCCCAACCTCCCCCCTCAACCTCCCCGCCCCATGGCTCTACTCTTCCTCGCAATCTTCCTGATCGTCTTCGGCCTGAATATCATCGTGGGCCTGTCCATCCCGATGTGGGTCATCGGCATCCTCGCCCTGGTCGCCGGACTCCTGCTGATCATGGACCACTTCCGGGTCCGCGTGGACAAGAAATAGCCCTCACGCCGCCCGCGGCTGTAGTCGCAGGTGCACGGCCGCGACCACCGCGCCGAGCGCCGCCCCGGCCAGGACGTCGAGCGCGACGTGCTGGCGCGTGGCGATCGTGGAATAGAGAATCCCCAGGAACCAGAGCCAGTTGAGCCCCCGGGCTAATTTCCCGGCCCGCATCTCGCCCAGCAGGCGGTGAAACCAGCAGGCGGTGAAAACCGCGAACGCCACGTGCAGCGAAGGACACGCGTTGCCCGAGGCATCCACCTGCTTGAGCATCCCGAAAAACGGATGCGGCGGCCAGTCCTGCGCCGAAATGGGCACCGCCGTCGGCCAGAACAGAAAAATCCCCAACCCAATCACGCTGAGCACGGTCGCCGCCAGCAGGTACGAGATGAGCTCGCGGCGCCCGGTCAGCAGCGCCGGCGCGAGCGAGACGTAAAACCACAGCGACACATACAGCACCAGCGCATCGGGCGCGAAGGCGATCCACCGGTCCACCACCGTCAGCGGCATGGTCGTGATCGGGAAGACCGGGTGGTACAGCAGCTGGAAATAAACGGCGAAAAACGCCGTCATGCCGAGCGTCGTGCCGAGGCACTTCGCCACCCAGCGCGTGCGCAGGCGGGGTCCAAGCTGGCGAAGCCAGCTGGCGCGGGGTGAGGGCAAGTCCGGCGAGTCCATGAACCAGCCCGCAGTAGGCGCACCCGCCGGGCCCACGGCAAGCGCGCAGGCAGTCATGCGGCGCCGCCTCCGCCCTCCAACTTTCAGCTCTTCACTTTCAGCTTTCGCGCGCCGCCCGCACAATCGCCACCACGCTGCGGTCCACATCCGCCTCGGTCGTGGCCCACGACGACACGCTGATGCGCATCGCGGTCCGGCCCTGCCAGATGGTGACGCCGCACCAGCACGTGCCGTCGGCCTGCACGGCGGCGATGACGCGGTTGGTTTTCTCCGCGTCGCCAAACGCCACGAGCACCTGGTTGAGCACGACCTCGTTGAGAATCTCGCAACCCGCCGCGGCCAGTTTCGCTGCGAAGCGCTGCGCCTGCGTGCAATTGGCCTCGATCATCCGGGCGATGCCGTCGCGGCCGAGCGAACGCAGCGCCGCCCAGACCTCGACGCCGCGGGCGCGCCGGGAAAGCTCCGGCGTGAAGTCCGCCGGGTTGCGAAACTCACTCTGCGTGGGGAGATATTCCGCCGTGATCGCCATCGCCGCCTGCAGCGCCAGCGGGTCGCGCACCAGCGCCAGCCCGCAGTCGTAGGGCACGTTCAGCCACTTGTGCGCGTCCGTCGCCCACGAATCCGCCCCCGCGATCCCCGCCGCCAGATGCCGGCGCGCCGGCGTGGCCGCGGCCCACAGGCCGAACGCGCCATCCACGTGCACCCACGCCCCCGCGGCGTGCGCCGTGCGGCAGACCTGCTCGATGGGATCGAACGCGCCGGTGTTCACGTTGCCGGCCTGCACGACGACGATCGTGGGCCCCGAAATCTTCGGGAGCTGGTCCGCACGCATCCGGCCCTGGCCGTCCACCGGCACCTTGACGACGCGGGAACGCCCGAGCCCGAGGATGCCCAGCGACTTGGTCACCGAGGGATGCACCTCTGCACCGACAATGACCGTGATCGGAGGCGCACCGAACAGGCCCTGCGCCTCGACGTTCCAGCCCGCAGCCTTGAGCACGGCATGACGCGCCGCCGCCAGCGCGCAGAGATTCGCCACCGTCGCACCCGTCACAAAGGCTCCGCTGCAGTCCGGCGGCAGTTGCAGGACATCGAGCAACCACCGCAGCGCCACCTGCTCGACAAAGGCCGTGCTGGGCGTGGCGCGATAATAGGCGGTGTTCTGGTCCCATGCGCCCGCGAGCCAGTTCGCCGCGAGCGAGACGGGCAGCGAGCCGCCGATGACAAAGCCAAAGAATCGCGGACCCGCCATCGCCATCGTCGCCGGGGAGCCCACCTCATCGAGCAGCCGCAGGGTCTCGGCCGGGTCGCCCGCCTGCGCCGGCAGCGGTTCATCCAGCACGCTCAGGTGCGCCATCGCCGCAGCGGAGGGCGCAACCGCCCGCGTTTCCAAACCCTCGAGATAACGGATCGCGCGCCCGGCGGCATCGGTCAGGATTTCTTTCATGCGGGCAAATATCCCGCCCCGCTAGGGGTGCGTCAATCCGTAGGGCGCCGGGGTTGTCCGCCGGCTTCCGGGGCAATTTTCCCGGTCCGATAGGGTGGGCGGGCACGTCCCGTGCCCGCACTATTTCGCCAGCGCCTCGCGGGCCTGCGCGACGAGTTCGAATGAGCGCAGCCGCGCCGCCTGGTCGTAAACCGCCGCGGTCACCATCAGCTCATCCACGCCCGTCCGCTCGAGGAACGCCGTGATCCCGCGCTGCACCGTCGCCGGCGAACCGATCACCGCCTCGCGGAAGGTGTGCTCGACCCCCGCCCGCTCGACCGGCGTCCAGAGTTTATCCATGGCTTTGACCGGCGGCGGCAACGGGCCTGGCGTGCCGCGGCGGAGGTTGAGGAAATTCTGCTGGAGCGACGTGAACAGGTGCGCGGCCTCCGCGTCCGTGTCGGCGGCGTAAACCGCGATCGCCGCCATCGCATACGGTTTTTTCAACGCCGCGGACGGGCGGAAATCGTGGCGGTAAAGCTTGAGCGCGTGGGCGAGGTCGTTCGGGGCGAAATGGGAGGCGAACGCAAAGGGCAGTCCCAGCGCCGCGGCGAGCTGGGCGCTGTACAGGCTCGAGCCCAGCAGCCAGACGGGCACGTCCTGCCCTGCGCCCGGCACCGCCTGCACGATCTGGCCCGCCACCGCCGGATGAAAATACGACTGCAACTCCACGACGTCCTGCGGAAACGTGTCCACGGGGTCCGGTCGGCCGCGGCGCAATGCCCGCGCCGTGGGCTGGTCCGTGCCCGGCGCGCGGCCGATGCCGAGGTCAATGCGCCCGGGGAACAGCGCGTTCAGCGTGCCGAACTGCTCGGCGATCACGAGCGGCGCATGATTGGGCAGCATGATGCCGCCGGAGCCGACGCGGATCGTGGATGTGCCCCCGGCAACGTGGCCGATCACGACGGCGGTCGCCGCACTCGCGATGCCGGGCATGTTGTGGTGCTCCGCGAGCCAGTAGCGGCGGAAGCCCAGGCGCTCGGCGTGCTGCGCGAGTTCCAGGGTGCGCTGCAGCGCCTGCGTGGCCGTGCCACCCTGGATGATCGGGGAAAGGTCGAGGACCGAGAAGGGAACCATCCTGTACTATGTCCGGATGCGGCAAATTGCCAACGACACGACGGCGGGAGCCCTGCTCACGCCGGCGTCGGCCCGCCCACCCAGCGGGCGAGGTCCCCGTCGAAACCGCGGGATTCGATGCGGCGCGCGACCGCGTAGTAGAAATCGGGATGCTTGAAGCCCTTCTGCACCGGCAGGAATTCCTTCCGGGCGGCGGCCAGCGCGGGGGAATTGCGGCGCACGAGGTCGGCGTTGAGATCGAGGTAGATCGCGGAATTCCACGGGGCGGACTGGCGCACGTCGCGGTTGCTCTTCAGCGCGGTGTAGGAGAGCGCCACGACGGTGGTGAGCAGGCCGACGTGGTAGAGCACAAACGGGTCGAACGTGCCCGCCGCGGGGTTTTCGCGCGCAAACAGGAGCGCCACCAGCAGCGTGCCACCCCAGGCGTAGGCGAGCGAGGTGACGTAACGCGTCGGCGAGAACCACGGGAGATGCTGGAGCTTCGCATTCGGCACGCAGCGGCCGAACATCTCGGCCACGGCGTTGTGCGGGTATTCCCGCCCGCCGATCAGGATCGGGGCGTTCGAGCCGCGGGTGCGGCGGAGGATCTCATGCGTCCGAAAAAACGTCGCCGGCCCCTCGAGGAATTTCCGCCGGTCCTGCTGCTTCAGGTTGAAAAAGGTGATGGAGCCGCCCGCCAGGATCTCCGCCACGAGGGGATTTTCCGCCGCCTCGTGGGTGAAATACGTCACCTTGTGCGAGGTGATTTCCGCGGCCTGCTCCGCCGTGAAGGGCGGGGCGTGGTGTTTGTCGGCGGAGCGGCAAAGCGTGTAGAGGGTGTCCATGCGAGGGGTGAACTCCTGTCAGCGGACCGGGTGTTGAACTGAAAGGCAGCCAGCGGCCGCGACCTTTGCGGGCGCGCCGCAGCAGCGCAAGGCGCTTCCGGCGCACGCGCCAAAAACCGGCGGGATTCCGCCCGGCCGTTTGCAAACCCGGGGCGGACTCGCATGTTGGTGGCGCCATGAAACGCTCCGCCTCCGCCGTCTGGAACGGCTCCCTCAAAACCGGCACCGGCAGTCTCACGACGCCCGGAGGTGCCTTGTCCTCCACGCCCTATTCCTTCAACTCGCGCTTCGCGTCCGGCCCCGGCACGAATCCCGAGGAAATGATCGCCGCCGCCCACTCCGGCTGCTTCGCCATGGCCCTGTCCGCCACCCTCGGCGAGGCCGGGATCACCCCGGAGAAAATCGAGGTCACCGCCGAGGTCACCCTCGACAACGTCCCGCCCGCCGGCTGGACCGTCACCGCCTCGCATCTCATCCTCACCGCGAAGATCCCCGGCATCGACGACACGAAATTCCAGGAAATCGCCGCCAAGGCGAAGGCCGGCTGCCCGATTTCCCGGCTGCTCAACGCCCAGATCACGCTCAGCGCCACGCTGGCCTGAGCAAAATCATCCGGCCGGGTCCTTTGCCCTCGCCCTGACCGCCCCCGGCCCGCTAGCTCTGGGGGATGTCAACCGAGCCGGCCAAGGATACCAAACCCAAGCGTGGACTCCCCTGCCCCTGCGGCAGTGGGAAACTGTTCGAGCTCTGCTGTGAGCCGGTCCTGTCCGGACTGCAGCCCGCGGCCACCGCGGAGCAGCTGATGCGCGCCCGTTTCACCGCGCACGTCGCCCACGATTTCAAGTTCCTGCACCAGACCTACCGCCCCACGTCCGACAAGCCGTACGTCGCCGAAGCGGGTGAGCCGACGATGCACTGGACGAAGCTCGTCGTGCACGCGCACGAGCTGACCGACAATCCCGACAAGGCCTTCGTCGATTTTTCCGCCTACGGCACCGAGGAGGGCGTCGAGAAGGTGCTCCACGAGAAGGCCGAGTTTCTCCGCACGAACGGCACCTGGCTCTACACCCGCGAGGCCCGCCTCGGGCCCGCGCCGTTCAAGTCCGCCGCGCCCAAGGTCGGCCGCAACGACCCCTGCCCCTGCGGCAGCGGAAAAAAGTACAAGCAGTGCTGCCTGCTGAAGGCGTAAGCCTGGCAATGGCCTGAGGTGGCAGGCACGTCCCGTGCCGGCATGAATGAAATGAGCCGCGGTGCCCTCACCGCGGATAAACTCGCGACGCGGCGAGGGCGCCACATCCCCAACAAAACCATGCGGGCAGCGGGACCTGCCCGCCCACTTCAGGGATGATCCGCCCCGCGGCCCCCCTGCTCCGCCTCAACCTGCCGGCGCAGCGCCGCCATGTTGTCCACGAGATTGGGATAACGGCGCTTCGCCGCTTTCGCCCGGGCCTTGGCCCAGGCAATGCTCGCCGGCGTGAGCTTCACCTTGGCGCCGCTTTTCGGGCGGGGTTTTCTCCAGGGAGGGATGCGATGGGTGGCCATGAGTAAGTCTGTCTCTCCACTTCTTCCTTCTTAATTCTGACTTCTCACTTTCCGCCTGCCCAGTCCATCGGCGCCGGCGGCACGAAGTTTGAGCTGACCGCCACCGGCCCGCCATCGCGCATCGAGGTGCCCATGGCCTCGAGAATCTCCACGACATGCGCCGCCTGCGCGCCGCTCGCCCGCTGCGGCCGGCCGGCGATCATCGCCTCCGCCATCTCCTCCACCGCGCGCGCGAACTCGGTGCCCTTGAAGCCCGGGCGCACCAGCGGAACGTTTTCAAACGCCGCCCCGAGCGGCGCGTACTCCACCGTCGCATCAAAGCCCTGGAAATCCCCGAGGTACACGCTGCCGAGGTCGCCCGAGAACTCGAGGCCGCCCCGCTGCTTGCCGCCCTGCACGTAGAAATTTGCCGAGAGGCGCGCGGTCAGGCCCTCCTCGAACTCCAGCATCGCCAGCACGAAGTCCGGCGTGGTGATGCTGAACTTCCGGCCCTCCTTGGTGACGCGATCCGGGTAAACCACCTTGCCCGTCGCCGTCACGCGCCGCACCGGGCCGAACATCGTGGTCAGCAGGGTCAGCGGGTACACGCCCACATCCCACTGGATGCCGACCGCATAAAACGGCTCCGGATTCGGATGCCACGCCTCGATGCGGCCATGGTTGATGTCGGCGTAAACCAGCCGCACCCGGCCGGTTTTCCCGCTGCGCAAGATCCGCCACGCCGTCTGCTGGGCTTCGCCCATGTACGTGATCGGCGCACTGCCGAGCCGCAGCCCGCGCGCGGCAGCCAGCTCCACCAGTTCCTTCGCCTCGCTGTAGCGGATCGCGAGCGGCTTTTCCGTGTGCACGTGCTTCCCGGCCAGCAGGCACTGCTTCACGACTTCGTAGTGCGCAAAGTGGATCGTGAGGTTGACCACGAGTTCGATGGTCGGGTCCGCGAGCAACTCCGTGAGGCTCGCGTAGGCCCGGCCGCCGTATTTTGCGGCGAAGTCCTTCGCCCGCGCCGGGTCGAGGTCGGAGAAACCCACGAGCTCGCAGGCGGCGTAGGTCTGGATGCGGTCGGCGTAGCGGTTGGCAATGTTGCCGCAGCCGACGATGGCGACACGGATTTTTCGGGAGGACATGGGGAGGAACAGGAGGGTGAGAAAGTGAAAGGGAGAAATCTAGCGGAGCGCGGCGGCGACTTTCTGCACACAGTGCGCGAGGGCCGGACCGGGGTCGGCGATGTCGCCCTCGTACTCGATGATGACGCTGGCCGTGGGTTCATTCGCCGACAGCAGCGCCAGCAGCTTCGGCAGGTTGAGATTGCCGTCGCCGAGGATGACATCCGCCGGGCGCCCGGTCCGGTCGAAGACGAAGTCCTTGAGGTGCACGCCATACAGCCGGTCGGCGAATTTCTCCGCCATTGCCACCGGATCCTCATGCGCGTCGAGGGCCCAGGCGGTGTCGAGGCAGAGGCCGATGCGCGGCGAGGTGCTGGCGAAGACCTGCGCGAGCATCTGCGAGTTGCCGAGCCAGTGACGTCCGCCGTGGTTGTGGATCGCGAGACGCAGGTCGAACTCGTCGGCGACCCGCTCGGCGGCCCGCCAGACCTCGGGCCCGGCGTCCGGGGCGAAATCCACGGCGATCACCGACGCGCCCGCCGCGCGCATGAATTCCGCGAGCTTCCGCTCCCGGGCGAGGTTGCCGGCAAATCGCTCCACGCCGATGCTGGCGATGCGCACCCCGGCCGCGCGGCACGCCGCGATGATCGCGCCGGCGTCACGGGTAAAGTCGCCATGCACGCCGCTGAGCTCGACGGTGGCGACGCCGCAGGCCTTCAGCCGCGGCAGCACCTCGGCGAGGGTTTTGAAACCGCGGAAACAATAGCTCTGGATGCCGATCTGGGCCGCGAGGTTTTTCATGGGGGAATGAAAGCGGGTTGGTGCTACCATGTTCCGTCCCGCTTGCAATCCCGCCAGGGTGGGCGGGCACGTCCCGTGCCCGCATGGGCTGGTCGCCTCGAAAACGGAACTGCCGGCAGCGGGACCTGCCCGCCCGCCAAATTCAGTTCCCCGCCTTGCCTGATGCGAGCGTGCGCGCACACTTCCCGCCATGGCCAAGAGCGCGCAGTTTCCCGGGAAGAGCAGCGAGGACGGGGAATTTGAGCGGCAGGAGGATGCGTTTCGCGGCTGGGTCCGGGCCGACGCGGTCTACCACGGCCACTTCAAGTGCAACCTGCGCCGCATCGCCGACTACCCGAACCTCCGGCGTCTCCTGCGGGATCTCGACCAGACCCCCGGCATCGCCGAGACCGTCAATTTCGACCACATCAAGCGCCACTACTACGTCACCCACACCGAGATCAACCCTACCCAAATTGTCCCCATCGGTCCCGATCCCTATTTATGAAAACACTCATCATTGGCGGCACGGGGCTCATCTCCACGGGCATAGTGAAGGCGCTGCTGAAACGCGGGGCGGACATCACGGTATTTAACCGCGGCCAGACCGATGACCGGCTGGGCGGCGGGGTGAAGCACCTCGCCGGCGATCGCAACGATTTCGCCGCCTTCGCAGCCGCCATGGCCGCCGCCGGCCCGTGGGATGTCGTCATCGACATGATCTGCTTCCGCCCCGACCAGGCGGAAAGCGACGTGCGCGCCTTCGCCGGGCGCTGCGGGCACTTTATCTTCTGCAGCACCGTCTGCACTTACGGCAACACGCAGACCATCCTCCCCACCCTCGAAACCACGCCGCAGGCGCCCCTCTCGGCGTACGGCCGGGACAAGGTCGCCTGCGAACAGGTTTTCCTGCGCGCCCATGCCGCGAAAAAAATGCCCGTCACGATTTTCCGCCCGTCGCACACCTACGGCCCGGGCGGCAATGTCATCAACAACCTCGGCTGGGAGGCGACCTTCATTGCCCGCCTGCGCCAGGGCCGGCCGATCGTCGTCAGCGGCGACGGCCACGGGCTGTGGCAGAGTGCTTACTCCGAGGATGTGGGCGTGGGATTCGCCCATGCCGCGGGCCAACCCATCTGCTTTGGCGAGGCCTACAACATTGTCGGCGACGAGATCGTGACGTGGGACGAGTACACCCAGCGCACCGCGGCGGCCATCGGCGCACCGGCGCCGCGCCTCGTGCACATCCCCACCGACCTGCTGCTGACGCTCGACCGTCCGCGCTACGCCGCGCTCGAGGAAATCTTCCGCTTTCACGGCGTCTACTCCAGCGCGAAGCTGAAGCGCGACGTGCCCGAGTACCGCTCCGCCATGCCGTATGCCGAGGGCGTGCGCCGCACCGTCGCGTGGATGGATCAGCACAAAAAAATCGCGCCAGCCGACAGCGACCCGCAGGAGGACCGCCTGGTCGCGGTGTGGGACCAGCTCTCCCGCGACCTGCAAAAACAACTGGCAACCCAGGCGTAACCCGCACTCTGCGCCCCGCTCCGGCGCTTAACCCGTGGCCTCGAGGTCAATGTAACCGCGAAACACGTCCGTGTAGACCAGCTGCACGCGGAGGCGGTCGCCGACTTTCAAACCGGCAAAGCCGTTGACCAGCTTTCCCTCCACCGGCGGGTGGGCCAGGCGGACAAACGTGCCCTTACCGGACGCGCCGGTGACGGTGGCGTCGAATTTGTCCCCAATGTGCGGGGCGAGCAGCATCGCGGCCGCAGACTTCACCACGTGCCGCTCCACTTTCTTCGCGGCGTCCTCCTGCTCGGTGCAGTGCAGGGCCAGGGCGGTCAATTCGTCGTTCGGATAGGGCACGGGCTGGTGCGCCAGCGCCGCCTTGAGCAGCCGCTGCGTCAACAAATCCGGAAACCGGCGGTTCGGCGCAGTCGAGTGCGCGTAGTTTTTCACCGCGAGGCCGAAGTGCCCCGGCGCCGTGCCGCCGGGAAATTCCACGACGTATTCCCCCGCGCCCAGCAGCTTGATCACGCTGAGCGACAGGTCCGGGAAATACGCCGGGTCCGCGTCCCGCGCCGCCAGCAGGAATTTTTCCAGCGCGATGCCGTCGGCCGCCTTGGGCAGGGTGAAGTTCCGCGCCGCAGCCAGCTCGACGATCCGGTCCCAGTGCGCGGGCGTGCGCACCACGCGCCGGACCGAGGGAAATTTCCGGGCGGCCAGGAACAGCGCCGTCACGCCGTTGGCCGCGACCATCAGCTCCTCGATCAGGTTCTTGGCGACGTTGCTCTCGTCCGCCCGCAGGTCCTGCAGGATGTCGCCGACAAACACCGGCCGCGCCTCGATCGTCTGGAGCGAGAGCGCGCCGCGCATGTGGCGGCGCGTGCGCAGCAGCTGCGCCGTGCGGTGCTGGAGCTGGAGGTTTTCCTCGAGCCCGGGCACGGCGCCGATCGCGGGCGGCCGGGGTCCGGTGCCGTCGAGCCACGCGGCCACGCTGTTGTATGCCAGCTTGGCCTGGTTGCGCACGACCGCCTCGAACACGTCCGACCGCACCAGCTCGCCTTCGGGCGAGAACACCATTTCCACGATCACCGCGAGCCGTTCGGTGCCGAAATTGAGCGAGGTCAGGTTCGTCGACAGCTTCTCCGGCAGCATCGGGAAGATCTGGCCCGCGGTGTAAACCGAGGTGGTGTTTTCCCGGGCGTGTGCGTCGATCGCCGAATTCTGCCTGACCAGCGCGGCCACGTCCGCAATCGCGACCCGCAACATCACTTCGCCGCCGGGTAGCGCCTCGGCGACGGAGAGCTGGTCCAGATCGAGCGAGTCATCGTTGTCGATCGAACACCACAGCAGCGCCCGCAGGTCGCGCGTCGCGGCGGTTTTCACCGCCGGGCCGTGGATCGCGGCCAGCTCGAGCAACGCCGCGGGGAAAAAATCCGGCTCCAGGCCCCGCTCGATCATCACGCGGTGGGCAATCCGTTGCAAAACGACGCGGGACTGTCCGGTGGAGTGGGTGGTCATGGGGGGGTATTTCCTGAGTGTCAGCTGCCGCAGGCGTGGTCAATGAGGGCGTTTGCTTGGTCCCGGCTGCGCTGGAAAGGTTGCGGCCGGGGTGAGTTCCTTCCGCCCGGTGACCCGCCCGCGCGGCTGGGGTTCCGTCCGCGCGGATTGACAGGGGCGGGGGCGGACCGGTTGGCTGCTGTGGTCAGGAGCCCAGCGTGGTCCCCCCTCCCGCATGTACCAAACCCGCCGCACCTTCCTGAAGCACGCCTCCCTGCTCGCGGCCACCGTGCCGCTGGCGCACCTGGGCCTTACCGCCGCCGCGCCCGCGCCCCGGCGCCGGCCGGTGATCACCGGCAGCTTTCTCGACATCCAACACGTCAACTACTGGGACGCCCAATACTGGATCGACGAGTGCCGCGAGTGGCGGGACGAAAACTGGACCGCGCTCATCGCCGAAATGAAGGCCGCGGGACTCGACACCGCCATCCTGACCAACTGCGCCCTGTGGGGCCGGCCGCTTTATCCCGCGAACGCCCGGACCGTCGGCCGGCAGCTGCCCCTGCCGTGTCCGGATCCCGTGGGCGCGATCGTCCGCGCCTGCGAGCAGCACGGCCTCGGGCTTTACCTCGGGCTCGGCGCCTTCGGCCGTTACTCGCTCAACGCCAATCCCGACGTCACCCCCGAGCACGACACCTGGCTGGCCGCCATGGCGGAGGACCTGCGCGAAAAATACGGGGCCTCACCCGCGTGGCGGGGCTTTTATCTTTCCGCCGAGGCACACGCGGTGAAAGGCGGCGGCCTGTTCGAGCCGGCGGACTGCGCGAAGACCGCGCGTTTCGTGAAATCCATCCGGGAGCGCGTCCCGGGCGCGAAGCTCATGATGTCCCCCGCCCACCTCGGCCGCCCACGGCCGGAGCAGCTCGACCCGCTCCAGCGCCAGCTGGAGCAGCTCAACGTGGACATCGTCGCCTACCAGGACCACGCGGGTTTCGAGAAACTCTACCCGGACCTGGATTTCAACGAGGCGGCGGCCGGCTACGCGCTGATCAAGCCCCTCCATGAAAAAGCCGGCCAGCAGCTGTGGGTGAACTGCGAGGTGTTCGAGTACACCGAGAAACGCCCCGATGGCCGCCGCGTCTGCACGCCCTGTCAGTTTGAGCGCCTCGAGCGCCAGCTGCTCGCCGCGGCGCCGGTCGCGGACAAGCTCATCATTTACCAGTACCAGGGCCTCATGAACCTGCGGTCCGAAAAAGTGAACATCGGCGCCCCGGGCTCGGTTGAGCTGCACGACGCCTACCTGAAATTCCGCACCGCCCAGCTCGCCTCCTGACCACTCCGCCATGAACCAGACCCGCCGCCGCTTTCTCCAAGCCTCCACCCTGCTCGCGGCGGCGCTGCCGCTGGCGAAGCTCCGGCTCGACGGCGCCGGGCCTGCGCCCGCGCCGGCCGTGGTCCCGCCGGCAGGGACGCAGGCGGGGCCGTTGCGCGAGATCCTCTTCACCCCCGGCAACACCGCAGAGCGGAAAAACAGCTATGACCGCTTCGAGCCGATGCAGAAATCCGCCCTCAATCCCGTCTTCACCGCCGAACAGCCGTGGGAGGAGAGCGGCCTCGACTGGGGGAGCGTGATCCGCTCGCGGCTCGACGGGAAATTCAAGTTTTTCTACAGCACCGAGTTTCCCGGCCACGTCGAGGGCGCCGTCCTCATCGACAATTCGATGCAGGGCAAAAAACACTGCGTCGTGTGCTACGCCGAGTCGGACGACGGCCTGCACTGGCGCCGCCCGGCGCTGAACCGGCACTTCGCGGACCGGTTTCCCGGCAACAACATCATCCTCCACTGGCCCGCCTACTTCAACGACTCCGTCTCCGTCATCGAGGACTGGCACGAGCGCGACCCCGCGCGACGCTACAAGATGCTGATGTACCACCACGACGTGAAGGACCTCGACCAGCGCGGCGGCTGCCTGCTGGTCTCGCCCGACGGGCTGCAATGGACGCCCACCGGCACCGTCCTGCCGTCGCAGGACGCGGAGTCGCTCTGGCAGGATCCGGCGGGCCGCTACTACGGCTTCCTCAAGGACCGCCTCGCCGACCAGCGCAGCCGGATGCTGGTGCACAGCGACGATTTCAAGACCTGGAGCGAGCCGCAGTGGGTCATTACGCCCGACCACGGCGACAACGCCGGCACGAACTTCTACAACCAGACCGCCTTCACCCTGGCCGGCCGCACGCTGGGTTTTCTCAACGTGTTCGACGTCGCGAGCCAGACCACGTGGATCGAGCTCCTGGAAAGCGGTGACAATCTCAACTGGCGCCGCATGCCGTCGCGTCCCCGTCTGCTCGGGCCCGGCGCCCCCGGCTCCTACGATGGCGGCGGGACCTACCTCGGGCTGGCCGAGCCCATCCTCGTCGGTGACGAGCACCGTTATTATTATTACGCGTCAGCCGACCGGCATGACGCCGCCGCCGCCGGGCAGCTCGCCGCGCTGAAACCGTCGCTCGCCTTCGCCACCTTCAAAAAGAACCGCCTCGTCGGCCAGCAGACCGAGGGCGACGGCTATTTTTCGACCCTGCCCTTCATCTGCCCGGGCGGAAAACTCTTCCTCAATTTCGTCGCTGCCGGGGACGTCACCGTGTCCGTCAAGCGCGCCGGCTACGGCATCGAGTACGAGGGTTTTGCCCAGCCGGACTGCCATCCCGTCACCGGGGACCAGCCGCATGCCGCGATCACGTGGAAAACGAAGGCCAGCCTCGACGAACTCACGGGCAAGTACATCCGCCTCCGCGTGCACGGCCGGAACCTCTCGGCCTACAGCGCCGTGTTCGAGGCCTGACCGCCCCGGATCACGAGATCCAGTGGGCGATCGCAAACGCCGCCGCCGCCGCCAGGCCGCCGATGATCGTGGTCTGCAGCGCGCTGCGGACGACCGGCACACCCGTGAAGCGGCCCTTGATCCCGCCAAAGATCGCCAGCGCCAGCAGTGTCACGGTCACCGAGACCTTCAACGCGGCGTGCGCGTCCGACAGGACCAGGTAGGCGCTGAGCGGGATGACGCCACCGACGATGTACGCGCTGGCAATCGTCAGCGCGCTCTTCCACGCGCGATGGGGATTCGGCTCCTCCAGCCCGAGTTCAAAGCGCATCATGAAGGTCACCCAGTCCTTCGGCCGCTTCCGCAGCGACTCGACGACCGTGTGGCATTCCTCGTGGGTGAGGCCGTAAGTCAGGAAAATGTCGCGCACTTCCTGGGCCTCGTCCTCGGCCCGCGTGATGATCTCGGTTTCCTCGCGCACCTTCTCGCTCGCATAATGCTCGGCATCGCCGCGCGCCGCGAGATAGCCGCCGAGGCCCATCGCAATCGAGCCCGCCGCGATCTCGGCGAAGCCGGCCGTGACGATCAGTTGCGTCGAGGAAATCGCGCCGGTGAGTCCGGCCGCGAGGGCGAACGGCACCGTCAGGCCGTCGGACATGCCGATGACGATATCCCGGACGGCCTCGCCGGCCGTGAAATGCTTCTCGATATGTGGTTCGCTGGACATGGCGCAGGATGAGCCGGGGGCGGAAGGCATGGCAAGCGGCCAGACTCGGGGCCCGCATTTTTTCGCCGCCAGTTCGAGGCTGACTCGGGCGGCGGTCCCGCCGTAGTTTCCCGCCCATGAGCGAATTCGCCCTGACCCGGGAACAGCTGGCCCAGTTCAACGCCTTCGGTTACCTGAGTTTCCCGGGGCTGCTCGCCGACCGCATTGACCGCATCATCGCGGAGTTCGAGATCCTCTGGCAGGCCCAGAACGGCGGGCATCACGGCCAGGCCCACGATGGCAAGCGGCGCTCCTGCATCGCGCCCTGCATCGATAAGAGCGTTTACCTGAGCACGATGCTCGATGACCCGCGGTTGCTCGGCATCGCGACGAGCATCCTCGGCGACGACTTCAATTACATGGGCTCCGACGGCAACCTCTACGCCGGCGACACGCCCTGGCACTCCGACGGCTGGCACCCCGAGCAGGTCCACATCAAGATGGCGTTCTACCTCGATCCCGTGGCCAAGGACACCGGCTGCCTCCGCGTGATTCCCGGCAGCCACCGGATCGGCGACACGTTCTCCGACCGGCTGCAGGCCGAGATCTACGACTGCGAAAAAAACTGGGGTATCCACGGGCGCGACGTGCCCTGCGTGGCGCTCGAGACGAAGCCGGGCGACGTGGTGATGTTCAACCACAACACCAAGCACTGCGCGTTCGGCGGCAGCGCGCGGCGCCGGATGTTCACGATGAACTGCTGCCAGCGCTACCCCGACGCCAAGCTGCCCGAACTGCGCGACTACCTCGCCGGCGGCGCGCGCTTCTGGGTGGAGCGGGCCTACGGTGACGCGATGATCCAGACTGCGACCCCGGCGCGCATGGTGCACCTCGAGCAGAACCTCGCCAACGACGGCCACCTCAAGGCGCTCGCCGACAAGGCCCGCCTCGAAATGGCCGAACCCTCCCGCGGCTGAGGCGGCGCGCGCCGGACCACCCCGCACCGGCCAGGCATGAAAACCGTCACCGCCA
This sequence comes from uncultured Opitutia bacterium, assembly GCA_903855985.1. Taxonomy (GTDB): domain Bacteria; phylum Verrucomicrobiota; class Verrucomicrobiia; order Opitutales; family Opitutaceae; genus Opi-474. Next base: position 64,890 of record CAIOAO010000100.1, read on the forward strand.
AGCTCAACGGTTCCCGGCTGGTTTTTTCCCGGGAAAACGGCGCGCTGCTGGCGCTGACGGAACCCGAGGGGCACCGGCTGATCGACACCACGCCGCAACTTGGCGGGCTGATTGATGTGGCCTGCCCGCTGAAAAAATTCGGGCCGTTCCGGCTGGCGTCGCGGTTCTCGCGCGGCTGCGAGTTCGCGGTGGGCGCCACCGCGGTGACGATTCGTTACCCGCGGCTGGGCGGCAGCCGCGACGACGCGGGCTGGGCGGGCCGCGTCTCCGCCTCAGTCACCATCGCCGCGCACGCGGACGGCCGCTCGCTGACGTTTGAGGCCGCGGTCGAGAACCACAGTGCGGTCCATCTGCCCCAGGTCCTCTTTCCCGATTTCTGCGGCCTGCTGCCCCAGTCCGGGATGGAGCGGACGTGGTTCCGCCAGGGCGGCGTGAAGATGCGGCCGTTTCTCGAGCTGAATGGCGGCAGCAATTTCGGCGTGAACCAGTTCTGGCGCGGCACGTGGTGGGAGTTCTTCGAGCCGGGCAACGGCTGGTGGGGCGGCACCTCGCTCGGGCGCTGGTCGCACTTCGGCAGCCAGGAGGCCGGCCTCGGCGTGTTCGAGGCGGGCTGGCATCCCGACCCCGAGCACGCCGTGCTGCTGCGCGTGCCGGAGGACGAGCCCCGCCGCGCGCGGCTGTGCTTCACGCGCGAGCTGACCAAGTGGGCGCAGCTCGACGGCCACCTGCGCACGCCGCCTGGCGAGGGCGTCGCGCCGGGGAAAACGTGGCGTAGCGCGCACTTCGTCGTGACGCCCCACGCCGGCAGCTGGCCGCACGGTCTCGCCACCTACCGCCAGCACGTCCGGCGGAAACCCAGCGTGGTGCTCACGCCCCACGTGCGCGACGGCCTGGGCTTTCGCACGGTGTTCATGTTCGAGATGCAGGAGTTCAATCCCCGGCACTGCCATTTCCGCTGGAAGGACCTGCCCCGGCTCGCCCGCGAATCCCGCGCCCTCGGCCTGCGGGAGCTGAATGTCTGGAACGGCCTCGAGGCCTTCAAGCTGCCGCTGCAGCTGCAGCCCCTGCTCGGGACCAAGGCCGAGTTCGCGCGCGCCCTGCGCCAGTGTCAGGCCCTTGGCGTGAATGTGTCGCTGATGATGTCCATCAACACGCTCGACGCGAAGACCGGGAAGCGCTTCGGCACGGGTGGCAAGACCGACGCGGGCTGGAGCTACCACACCGAGGCAATCCCCGCCATCAACCCCGGATACTATACCTCATATGCAGGTTGGGGCGTGGATCCTTCCAACCGGAAATGGCAGGCGGAGGTGCTGCGCGGCGTGCGCCGGCTGCTGAAGCTGGGGCCATTTTCCATCTGCTGGGACCAGTACATCGCCGGGCAGAAGGACCGGAGCATCGACGACCTGGCCCGCGCGATTTACGAGAGCTCACGGCGGAACAACCCGCTCGCGACGTTCAGCGGTGAGAGCACGGGCACGCTCGAGGCCGAGTCGCAGGTGCTGCACTACACGTGGAACTGGCGGAGCGATGTCCTGCTGCTCTTCCGCTCCGCCCACCGCCAGCCCGACTACGCCGCGCCCGCGCTCAGCGTGTGGCCCGCGCCGCGCCTCAACTTCAACGTCGAGGACGACCCGGTGCGGATTTTGAAGGGCTTCGTGGATAATTTTTATCTGAACTTCCTGATCCGCCGGCCCAATGGCGTCTGGGGCAGCGGCGAGTTCCGCGACTTCCCCGCGCTCCGGCGACTGCTGGCCCGGCTCGCGCGGCTGCGGCACGAGCACCGGGAGTTCTTCACCGCGGGTGAGGTGCTCGGCGAAGGTTTGGTGCGCGAGGAAATCGATGGGCTCCACACCGCCGGCTACCGCCATGAAAACAAGCTGCTGCTGTTCGTCGTGGACGAGCGCCGGAGCGGCCGGCCGGCGAAAGTCACCCTGACGATCGACGTGGCGCGCTGGTTGACCGGTGCCAAGTCGCTACGCTGCGAAGAGTTCTCCCTGACCGGCCAACGCCCCGCGCGCACCCTCCCCCGCCGGCCGCGCGTGAGCCTGACGCTAAGCGGTCTTCGTCCCGGTGAGCTCCGGGGTTTTGCGCTGACGCCAATTTAGATCCAAAGGTTGTCAATCCC
>CAIOAO010000101.1 GCA_903855985.1 uncultured Opitutia bacterium
CTCTTCAACGAAAAGGCCTACCTCCTCGAGAACCCCGACGTGGGCACCGCCGTGGCGGCCGGGCACCTGCCCAGCGGCTGGGATCACTACCAGCTGTTCGGGGAGCGCGAGGGCCGGAAGGTTGGCACCGAAACCTACTGCACCGGCCTGACCGAATTCGATGCCGTGCTCTTCGATGCCTCCGACCGCGATACCTTGCTGCCGTGCCTGCTCGGCCGGATGCAGCCGCACCACAAGCTTTTCATCACCCACTGCCCGCCGACCGCGGACTGGCTGCCCCCGGATGCCGCCCGTGTGAGCATCCTCGGCGACACCCTCGTCTGCCTGCGCCCCCCATCGACCTGGCTGGGGCCGCGTCTGCCCACCAATCAGCTCGCGATCCACTGGCCCAACGTCCGGCCCCAGGATGTCTATCCGCCCCGCCCCGCGCAGCCCGCCGAGTGGCCCAAAATCTCCATGGTCACGGTCAGCTACAACCAGGCTGCGTACCTCGAGGAGACCCTCCGCTCGGTCCTCGACCAGAATTATCCCAACCTGGAATACATCGTTGTGGACGGTGGCTCCACCGACGGGTCGGTTGAGATCATCCGCAAATACGCCGACCGACTGGCGTGGTGGGTCAGCGAAAAGGACGGCGGCCAGTCGGAGGCGCTCAACAAGGGCTTCGCGCGGGCCACCGGCCGCATCCTGACCTGGCTCAACAGCGACGACCGCCTCGCCCCCGGCAGCCTGTTCACCGTGGGCCAGACCTTCCTCTTGCATGACACGGACATGATGGTCGGTCGCTGCGCCCGCGTCATGGACCAACAGGCGCTGCCGCGGCTCATTCACCGCAGCACGCTGCCGCTCGGCCGCATCGTGCCCCTGCCCCTTCATGAGTTGCTGGACCTCGGCAACTGCTGGCTGAAGGGCAATTTCTTCCACCAGCCCGAGGTCTTTTTCACGCGGGACCTCTTCGACCGCGCGGGCGGCAAGGTGCGCGAGGACCTCTATTACAGCATGGATTACGACCTGTGGGTGCGCATGGCCAAGGCCGGCGCCCGCATCCTCGCCCTGCCCGAGATCATCGCGATCTTCCGCGAGCACGATAAACAAAAGACCGGCGGGCTGAATGTCCCCTACCTGCCCGAGTTGCAGGCGGTCAACGCCGCCCACCGCTGATTTTCCGACCGATGTCATCCCCCGCCGAAAAATTCCACGCCTGGGCCGAGACCCTGCCGAAATGGCACGGCCTGCTGCAGGTGTCGCCCGATCGAGCTTACGCGCACGCCGAGGAGGACTATGACAATCAATACGGCGTGACGGCCATGGAGGCCGAGGACGGCGATGGTTTGTGCCGGCTGCTCCAGACGCACCAAGTCGACACCACGGGCCCGGCCCTGGAAATCGGCTGCGGCACCGGCTACCTGACCTTCGGCCTCGCCCGGCATTATCCCGGGCCCGATTTTCTCATCACGGATCCGTCGCAGGCTTTCCTGCGGTTGACCCAGCGCCACGTGGGCAACGGCGAGTATCCGGCCCGCCGCCATTTCGCAGTGCTCAATGCTGACGACCTGGGCCAGCTGCCCCCGGAAATGTTCTCGGTCATCGCCATGCGCTCCACGCTCCACCACATCCTCGGCGTGGAGGCCTTCATCGCCGCGTGCGCGCGCACGCTGCGGCCCGGCGGCGCCCTGGTCATGGGCGCCGAGCCGTGCGAATACGGCTATGTGCTGATGGGGGCCCTGGGCCAGACCATCGCACCGGTGCTGCAGGCGGCGGGGGTGGAGCTTTTGCCGATATGGAAAAAGCAGCTGGGCACCTTCGTCGACACCATCAAGTTCTACTGCCGCCGCGACCTCGACAAGGCTACGGCCGAGGACAAGCACCTCTTCAATCCCCACGAACTGGGCGAACTCGGCGCGACCTACGGGCTGCAGCTGAAGTTTTTTCCCAACGCCACGTTTGGCGACTTCGCCCCGCCTTTCCAGCCGGAGTTCGTCAGCTTCACCGTCTTTTTCCTGAATTACCTGAAATACTGCATGCTCTTCGACGCGGAATTCCTGAAGCACATCCAGCGGCACCTGAAACCCCAGCTCAAATACATCGACGACTGCTACCGCAGCCACGTCGGCCCGGCCATCACCGGTGTCTTCCTGCTGAAGAAAACCCCCGTCGCCTCCGCGTCATGATTCCGGTGACCGACCAACGCCGCACGCCCGACCTGCCCCGGCGTGTCCTCTTTCTCAATGATGTGGGTTTCCAATATGGCGCGGGTATAGCCCAATCTCGGCAACTGGAATGCATCATGGGCCTCGGCATCGAGGCCGGCGTATTGACGTGGGCGCACGGCAACATCCAGCTCGAGGATGTCGCCACCCGGGTAATCGACCCCGACCTCTGGCTGGGTATCCGCGAGGTCAACCATCTCGAATGTGGCAAGACCCTGGCCGACTCCGCCGTCGTCGCCGGTCTGCTCATGGAAGTGGCGCGCTTCCAGCCAGAAGTCGTCCTTGTCGGCAACCTCCACGCCGCGCGCTGGCCATTCCAGTTACTCACCGCCCTGCGCGACATCGGCTGCCGGGTGATCACGTTTCTGCATGATGCCTATCTGTTCACGGGCCGTTGCGCCTACCCCGGGTCGTGCACCCTCTACCTGACCGGGTGCAATGACACTTGCCCCACAGCCAGCCAGTACCCGGCGCTTGAACCCGCGCTGATTGCAGGCGCCTGGCGGACCCGCCGCGAACTCTTTGGCGGGCCAAATGGCATCGAGATCGTGGCCAACAGCCAGTGGAACAAAAAAATGTTCCAGACTGCGCTGCCCGCCGTTGGACACATTGAAACCGTCGAGCTGAGCGCCAACGAGGAAATCTTCAAACCCGGCGACAAGCACTCGGCCCGCCGCGAACTGGGCCTGCCGGACGACCGGCCCATCGTCCTGTGCGCCGCGGTGAATTTCCAGGAAGCGCGCAAGGGTGGACAGCAGCTCCGTGACATCGTCGCCGCCCTCCAAGGCGAAGTGACCTTCGCTGCGTTTGGACACAACGCGCAGGAAATTCCCGGCCTGATCGGGCTCGGCTATCATCTCAATGCCGACAAGCTCGCGCGCGCCTACCAGGCCGCGGACCTCTTTCTCAGTACCGCCACCGAGGAAGCCTTCGGCCAGACGATCATGGAAGCCCAGCTCTGTGGCGTCGCCACCATCGCCTTTCATGCGGGCGGCGTGGACGAAATCATTCGTAATGAGATCACCGGCAAGCTCGTCCGCAACGGCGACGTCGCCGAAGCCGTCGCCGCCATCCGCACGATGGTACGAGACGCCCGCTTTATGCTCGTGGCCGGCCCCTGGGCGCGCGTCTACGCCACGGCCCGGTTCTCCATGCGGGCGCAGGAAGAACGCTGGCGCCACTATCTTTCCGGGCATGTGCTTACCGGCACCGGCCTCAATCCGCCGACACTCGACTACCCCGGCAACGATCTGACGGACGGCGAACCCGAGATGCTGAAACGTTACCGGCCGTCCTGGCCGGGGGCGGACACCTTTCTCACCGCGGAACACGCGGCGATCTTCGAACGGACCTCCGCCCTGCCCGGCAGGCAGGCACCCGGCGACTCCTTTAAACTGTACGAAATGGGCTATCACGCCGGGGACGTGATCCTGGAAATCGGCACTTTCGGCGGGCGCTCAGCCACGGTGGCGCTCCGCGGTGCGTTGGCCAACCCGGCGCGAACCCGCGCGCCCCAGTTTTACGGAATCGACATTTTCGACGACTCCATCACGCAAACGCGGCAGATTCTGGCCGGGGAAATGCTCGGCCAGTACTGTCACCTTTTTCACGGGGTGCTGGCGGAATTCACCCAGCGATGGTCGATCACTCCCACGATGGTATTCTTCGGTGGCGACCAAAGTTATGAAGGGTGCAAGGCTGGCTTGGAGATCCTCGCCCGGTACCTGCGCGCCGGAACGCCGATCCTTGTCCATGATTACCTGAATGACGAAAACGAGGGGGGTAAGATCGGCGTCCGACGGGCCGCGAAGGAATGGGCGGCGGCCGGATATGGACGCCTGCTCGGTTTTCATGGTTGCTGCGCACTTTACGTGGTGCAGAAACTCGAAAATTAGGCGGGACCGGGCCGCCTGCTGGACGTTCCAGCCCCGCCGGCACGAATTGCAACCCGCTGTCCAATGGACGGTTGAGCGGGAAGGACTCGATCCGCGTCCAGCCGTGATTCTTCGGTTGCTTCGCCCGCCTCGGCCCGCCTTAACTTTTTGCTTAGTCTACCTCTGGCATGACCCTTTTGATCGCCCACTTTGTCCTTCTGGCGTGGATTTCCTACGCTACTGCCACGCGTCTGGCGCGGGACATCTGCGACCGGTTTTTGGCGGCAGCCATGCTGTTTTGGGCCAACATCGTAATCGTCTGCCTGCTGCTTTCACAAATCGGGAAACTCGGTGAAACGTCCTGGTTTTTCCGCAGCTCCCTGTTGCTCGGGGCCTTAAGTTTATGGTTGGTCCGCCGCGGTGTGGCGCCTGATGCCCTGCCCGACCTGCCGCCGGCCCCCGCCGAGGAGAAACGCAGCGGATGGCTCATCACCGGTGTGCTCGGTTCGCTGTTTTTCATCCTGCTGGCGCATCTGCGCATCGCCTGGGTCTATGAGCCGAACAATTACGATTCGCTCACTTATCACCTCCCACGGGTGATGTACTACCTGGGCCACAATAACCTCGCCCAGTATCAAACCGCCGACATCCGGCAGGTCTATTTCCCCTTCAATTACAACCTGCTCCAGCTGGCCTGTTTCACCTACAGCCCACCGTGGCAGGCGATCAACTTCCTGAACGTCGCGGCCTGGGTCGTGACCGGCTTGGGCGTTTTCCGGGTTTCGCGGCTTTCCGGCAACAGCTTCAATGCCTCGCTGGGCTCGATGTGGCTCGCCCTTACGGCCACTGGGGTGATTGCCCAAGCCACCGCAACGACGCTGGATCTCCCCACTGTGGGTGCCTTGCTCGCCGGTTTCGCGTTTGCCCTCCGCTGGAGGCAGGGCCGCCGCACCCCGGACGCCTGGATGGCGGGACTGGCCGCGGGACTGACCGCGGGCGCCAAGCTTACGGTCGTGTTTTTCGGCCCCGCCGCCGTGCTGCTCTTGCTGGTTTCTTGGCTTCAGCACTGGCGCCGGCAGGAGACGCGGGCATTTATCACTGGCATAAGGGCATGGATTCTCCCGGGCGTGATCGCGGCAATCCTTATCTTGCCCTTCATCATCTACAATCTGCTGGCGACCGGGGAATGGATGACCAAGAAGCTGGATTTCACGCTGAACAAGCCCTTCCACCTGGCCGTGGCGCTGCAGACGGCCAAAGGCTACCTCTTCCAGCTCTTTTTCGAACCGTTCGGCCGCTTCTCCTTCGATCTCGATCTGATCAGCTCGCTCAACGACTGGTTCGCCCGCGTCTTTTTCAAAAGCTGGAACAACGGCTACACGTTTTCGAATTTCTACGTGATCCCGCCGGACCTGAACGAGGATCACGTCTGGTATGGTTTCGTCGGCCCGCTCTTCCTCGTGTGCGCCGTGATCTGCCTCTGGCGGGATCGTCGCCTGCGGGGCCCCGTGGCTTGGTTCGCGCTGCTTGGGATCGGCTGGTTTGCGACGTACTTTGCGATGAACAAGTGGTCGCTCTATATCCAACGCTACTTCCTGACCGCCATCGTGCTCATGGCGCCCTGCGCGGCCGCGGTGTGGGATGGCGGCCGGGGTGGATCCCGACTGCTCGGTAACGCCAAGCGCGCCATATTTTACACGGTCGCCTTCACGGCGGCGTGGTTTTCCATCGTCTATCTGGCGCTCAACCACAACCGCCCCTTCACTCTGCCTTATAGCAGTTTCGTGGCGCCGCGGGTGCTGCCCCACATGCCGCCTTTGCTGAAGCAGCGTCTGGCCGAGCATCCGGATATCAATGTGGTCACGGAGGGCACCAACGAACGCATTTTCCTGCTCATGCGTTCGGGCCACGGCCAGCGGTTCACCTCCACGCCGCAGGTCGATCCGAAACGCTACAACGTACTTTCGTACTGGAGCTTCACGCGCAACAACATCTTCAGCAACATCGCCCACATTGCGTCCCATACGGTGGTGCATGTGCCCGACAAACGGACCGCTGGCGTGGAATTCCTCGGCACGGTCGGTGAGGGGGTCAATGCCTTCGATTACGTCGGCCTGATGGCCCACGCCAATGAAACCACCTCGCAGCCTGAAAACCAAAACATCGTGGTGCTCGTCCATTATGGACCCGGCGACCCCGAGCGTTTCGCCCACTGCCTCCTCCGCGTCGATGGGCTGAATGCTCGCGACCAGGCCCGGGTGGTGGTCAAGGCCGAGATGACCGATGGCAGCGTTGTCCCGCTGATGTCCCAAACGCACTCCAGCGAGATCAAGTTCTCCCTGCATGCGCCGTTCAAGCGGCTGAGCATTCAGGTGCTGGACCTCGCGACCGGGCGCCGCATTGGCTTTGGCGACCTGCCCTACACCACTAAGCCGACCGACGGTGACATTCCCGCTCCGCTCAGTGCGAACACCCTGTTCCGGACTGAATTGATCGCCCCGGGCACCGTGCGCAACCTGCTGGTCAACGGTCTGGCCGACCTCGAGGGACCATACGGACAATGGAATCTACCCACCTTCCGCTGGGCCAAGCAGCCCACCGTGCGCATCGAAATCCCGGACAACCCGAAGCTCCGGCGCCTCAAGCTTTCGTTCAAGGTGCGCTTGCAGGTGCGCGACAAGGCCCACCTCAGCGTATTGCACAACGGCAACCTCATCGGAGATTTCTGGCTCGAGGGCATGGCTGAGTGGCACGACGAGGTGATCGAATTCCAGCCCACGCCCGGCGACAATGTGATCGAGCTGTGCGATCGGCCCAACGACAAGGTTCCAGACTGGCTCGCCTATCTCGCGCAAAATCCCGATGTGAAGGCGGCCATCCTGGTTGCCGGCCAGCCGTTGGAAGCCGGTGCGCGGGAGCATTACTTCTCCCACGGCAAGTCCGAGCATCGCGCCCTGCCGCTGAAAACCCGGACCACCGACGAAGTGCCCGACTGGCTCGCCTACCTGGCACAGAATCCTGACGTGAAGGCCTATGTGGCGTCCACCAGCGTTGCGCCGGAAGAAGGCGCGCGGTGGCACTATGAAAATCACGGCCAGGCTGAGCACCGTCCGCTGCCAATGCATTCCAATCCGACGCCCAACGCGGCGCCGCCGGACTCGCTCTACTTCCTCTATGCCAGCCTTCAAATGGAGGGCTTCACCCAATGAGCTCCCTCTCGCCTGACGCGAACCGGGCCGGTCCCGCGGCCAAAGCGCGCAGCGCCTACATCGACACGCTCCGCGGGGTGGCAATTTTCGGCGTGGCCTGCATTCATTTTGGCGGGAGCTTCGTGAATGTCGACCACGCCTGGTCGCCCTCGTTCTATCTCGGGCTGGGCTTTGGCCAGATCTTCAACTTCGCGGTGCCGCTGTTTATTTTTCTCTCCGGCGTACTGGCCGGCAGTTCGAGCCGGGACGCGGGATCGCTGTGGGACTATTACCGCAGCCGCCTGACCCGGATCGGCCTGCCTTATCTGGCAGCGAGCCTCGTTTCCTTCTTTGTCCTCAACCACTATCCCGAGTGGCAGGCCCTGTCCACGTTCGGCGAAAAAACCGCATGGCTAGCCTGGAAACTGTCCTACTACGGCGTTGTGCCGACGCTCTATTTCATCCCACTGATCCTGCAGCTCTATCTCCTGCAACCCGCGCTGAAGGCCCTGCCCCGCTGGACTCAGGCGATCGCACGCAAGGTGGTGGGCCCCGCCTTTACGGAAGGCCATGGCGCATTGCTTTGGGCCGCCACCTTCCTCGGGCTGCACTTGGTACTGGGCGTGCTCTGCTATCGCGGGACGCTCAGCTATTACACGTGGTGCCGGCCCTGCAGCCTGTTCTGGATGGTTTATTTTTTCACCGGGCTGCACTTCAAGGGGCTGTCCGCCTTCCTGACCCGCCGCCGCTGGCAAATCCTGGCGGGGGCGGCGCTGGTGGCCGCCGCCGGCGCCATGTTCATGGATTTCAGCTACCTCCTCGATCGCACGGCGGTGGGCGCACATTTCGAGTTCAACAACACCGACTTTGCCTACTCCCGGCCCCCGCTCCTGCTTTACGACCTGGCCGTTGTGGCCGCCTGTTCGGTCGGCATTGCCCTCGGCTGGAACTGGCGCCCGAACCTCGCGGCCTTCCTCGGGCCCTACACGCTGGACATCTACCTCTGGCATATCCTGCTTCTCTACGAAGGCGCGTGGCGCCATGCTGAAGTGCTTGAAGCCTGCCGCCAAATGCCCGAAGTCATCCTGATGATTTCCGCCTCCGCCTGCCTGTTGCTCGCCGGAGCGAAGCACCTTTACGTCGCCACGGTGGCCCGCGTCCGCCAATATCGCCTCGTCCTGATCCACCAGCCGTGGTGATCCACTCCTCTGCCCGCCCGACCCTCCACTCCCTTTCTTAGATGGAAATCGCAATCATCCTGCCGGCCTACAACGAGGCCAAGACCATCGGCTCCACCCTCCGGGACTTCCATGGCGCCCTGCCTTCCGCGCTGCTCTGCGTGGTGGACAACAATTCCAACGACGATACCGCCCGGGTTGCGCGCGAAACCTGCGCCGCCCTGCCCAGCTGCCGCTCGCTCATCCTCACGGAAAAACGCCAGGGCAAGGCGTTCGCCATGCGCCGCGCGTTTACCGTCATCGAGGCGGACATCTACGTGATGTGTGACGCCGACTCCACCTACAGCGCTGGGGACCTCGCCCAATTACTCGCCCCCGTCCTCGCCGACGAGGCCGACATGGTGGTCGGTGACCGCCACGCCCAGGGACACTATCTGCGCGAGAACAAGCGGCCGATGCACAATTTCGGCAACAACCTGGTCCGCTCGCTGATCAACCGCCTGTTCAACGTCAACCTGCACGACATCCTCTCTGGCTACCGGGTCTTTACCCGCACTTTCGTTAAATCCTTTCCAATTCTGTCCGCGGGTTTCGAACTCGAGACGGAAATCACGCTTCACGCCGTGGACAAACGCTTCCGCATCGTCGAGCTGCCCATCGCCTACCAGGATCGCCCCGCCGGCAATCTCTCCAAGCTCTCGACGTTTCGTGACGGCCGGAAGGTCCTGATCGCGCTCTTTTCGATCCTCCGGTACAACCGGCCGTTCTTCTTTTTTGGCTCGATCGCCGCCATTTTCGGCGCCTTCGGTTTGGCCATCGGTTCGCTGCCGGTGGCGGAATTTTATCACACGGGCCTGATCCTGCATATTCCCTCGGCCATCCTCGCGTCCGGGCTTATGGTATCCGCCTTCATCACCTTTGCCGTCGCCCTGATGCTCGACAGCGTGGTGCGCATCCACCGGCACGACGCTGAGCGCCGCCTACTCGCCATGGAAGTCGGTCGTCGCAGCCGCTGAAGGGCAGCCCCCGATGCTGCAGCCGCTCAAGCCCACCGACGCGGCCATAGAGGAAATGGCGCTCGCGGAGACCGACTTGGCCCAGCGCGCCCGGTTCACGCCGATTCGCCGCGGTCCGCTCGGCAACCTCCTGATTATCCTGATTGCCGGCAGCTTGGGCCTATTCCACGCCGCACTGGCCGCGGCCCAGCGGCGAATCTTTTCCTCCACCCGCCATGGCGATCACTGATGTCCTGATCGTGGGTTCGGGTCCGGCGGGAGCCATGGCGGCCGCCGAGCTGGTGGAGAGAGGCTTGCAGGTGACACTCGTAGACTACGGGGACGACGATCCGGCCTTGCGCGGCCGGGTGCCGGACCAGCCGTTCAGCCAGCTCCACTGCGAAGATGCCGCCCAGCGAGGTTACCTGCTCGGCGACCAGTTGGAGGGCGTGCCACGCAGCGGAGTGCGCGTCGGCGCGCAGCTGACTCCGCCCCGCCAGTTCGCGAGCCGCGCGGCCGAACGGCTTTTCCCCATCCACAGCCCGGACTTTCACCCCATGCAATCACTCGCCCTGGGCGGACTCGGCGCCGCGTGGGGCACGGCCTGTTTCACCTACTCCGCCACCGAGACGGCCCGCATCGGGCTCGATGCTGGCGGAGTATCCGCGCAGTATGGCAAGGTTGTGGCCGAGGCCGGGATCAGCGGTCCAGCGGAAGACGATATCAGCCGGCTGTGGTGGAGTGGCGTGCCCGGATGCCAGCCGCCGCTCGATTTGGACACCAATGGCGCCTCCATCCTCGAGGCTTACGCAAAAAATCCTGCGCCCCATCTTCGGCGCAGCTTTGCGCTCGGCAAGATCCCGCTCGCCATCAATTCGCAACCCCACCAGGGCCGCGCGGCCAATCCTTATTTCGACACCGATTTTTATGGCGATGTGCGTCGTTCCGCCTACCGGCCTCGCTATACGATCGAGCGGCTGCAATCGGCGCCAAATTTCCGCTATGTCCCTGGCTGCCTGGTGTTGAATTTCAAGGAAGACCCTGCGGGCGTTGTCCTCACGGCGTTGCGTGGCGATGAACGGGTCACCTTCCAGGCGCGTCGACTGATACTCTGCGCCGGGGCCTTTGGTTCGGCCCGACTGGCGCTGGCGTCGCTGCCGCTCGAACAACGCGAGACCACCCTGCTCTCGAGTGCGTACGTCTATTATCCCACCTTGAATCTGCGCATGCTGGGCCGGCCCGCCGCCGACCGGCGGCACAGCATGGCCCAACTCACCGCGCTTTACGGCGAGTTCGACCGGCCAGAACTCACCTGCAGCCTGCAGCTTTATTCCTATCGTTCACTGCTGCTCTTCAAGCTGGTGAAGGAAATGCCCCTGGCCCCTTGGGCCGGCCGGCTGGTCGCCCGCGCGATGGTGGACGCCCTGGCAATCTTCGGGGTGTTTTTTCCTGACGAGGCCAGCCCGGCCAAGGTTCTGCGCCTCGGCAACAGTACGACGTCTGCGGCTCACGACCTGCACATCACGTATGCCCGGTCACCGGCCGAGCAGAGGCGACAGGCCACGATGGAGTCCGGCCTGCGGAGCTGCCTGCGCCGTCTGGGCTGCATTCCTCTGACGAGGGTGGACCCAGGCCAGGCCGGCAGCATTCATTACGGTGGCACGATCCCGCAGACCAATCCGGTCAATCCCCGGTTTCATACCCGACCCGATGGACGCCTGGGTGGCAGCGAACGCGTGTATGTGGGTGATACCTCGGCCTGGAACTGGCTGCCTTGCAAAGGCCCCACCTTCACGGCCATGGCGGGCGCCCGGGTGGTCGCCGGTCGCGTCGCGGAGGACCTGACTGAACGTCCATGAAACGGCGGATCGCGATCACCGGAGCCGGGGGATTTTTGGGCACCGCCTTGGCGCGGCGCTTGGTTGCGACCGGCGCCGAGGTGCTCGCCCTATCCCGCCGCGATCCCGGACTACCGGGTGTGCGCTGGCAGGCGTATGATCTCGCGGACGAGTCTCCCTCCGCGGCGGCGCTTGAAGGGGTTGATGTGATCGTCCATGCCGCCTTCGCCATGGGCCGTGGCAGTGCGGCCCTGGAACAACTGAATCTGACCGCCGCCCTGCGTCTGCGGGACGCCGCGCGGGCCGGGGGTCGGCACTTCGTGTTTATTTCTTCCATGTCGGCGCACGCCGATGCCGCTTCCTCCTACGGGCGCGCGAAATGGCGGATCGAAGCGCAGCTTGATCCCGCTCACGATGCCGTGGTCCGCCCCGGTCTGATCGTCGGGCCCGGCGGGCTCTATGCGCGACTGATGGGAACCTTGCGCCGTACACCGGTGGTGCCGGTCTTCTTTGGCGGAACGCAGCCCATCCAACCGATCGCCTTGGACGATTTGGTGACCGCCTTGGTCCAGATCGTATCTAGGCGCCTCAGCGGAATCTTTAACCTGGCGACGCCCGGGCATCTCACCATTCGCGAACTCTATGGCCGGATGCTGGCCGCGGCCCGGCTGCGCCGCCCGCTCCTGCCACTGCCCGGCGGGTTGACGGCACAGCTACTTCGGGGATGCGAGGGTCTGGGACTGCAGCTACCCGTGACCAGCGAAAATCTCCTCGGCCAAAAACAGCTGCGCGCCTTTGACACCACGCCCTGCCTCGCCCGCCTCGGCCTGACGGTAAAATCACTGGCGGATGTAGACTGGGATGCTCCAGTCTCGCCCCCATGAGTTTCCTCCACGAACCGCGCCTGCAGGGCGTCACCGTCGGCTCGCCGGAGTTCTTCCGAATTCAAAACGAGCTGATCGCCCAGCGCCCGGCCCTCCGGCATTGCTACGACCTTTGGTATCGCACGCTGCTGGAAGACCCCGCCGTGCGGAACGCGCCCGCTGCCGCCAAGTTTCTGGAACTGGGCAGTGGAGGGAGCCGCCTCAAGAAGCTCGACCCGCGAATCATCACCTCAGACGTCTCACCGGGCATTGCGGAAATGGTCGTGGACGCACGGCAGCTGCCTTTCCCGGATGCCAGTTTGCATGGAATATTTCTCACCCATGTCTTTCATCACATTCCGGATGTCAGCCAGTTCCTGCGGGAAGCGGAACGCGTCCTGGTCCCGGGTGGCATCATCGGGATGATCGATGTCGCAGCCACGCCTTTCGCCCGGTTTTTCTTCAACCACTTTCACCCCGAGCCCTTCTCGCCCGAGTTGGACTGGGTCTTTACCCAGAATGACTCGATGATGGACTCGAACCAGGCTCTGACCTGGATAGTGTTTGAACGCGACCTCGCGCGGTTCCAACGGGAGTATCCCGGCTTGGTGCTCGAGGAAAAACGCTGGCTGCCATGGCTGCCCTACCTGCTCAGCGGCGGCGTCACGCGGCGCGATGTGCTCCCGACGGCCATCGTCCCCGCCATCATCGGCACGGACAAGGCACTACGCGGCCTGTATCGCCTCTTTGCCTTGCATTGGTATATTCGGTTGCGCAAGCCCATGAGCTAAGGATGGCTGGTGGCACTCTCCGATTGGTTTCATGGATCTCTTTCTCCTCCACACCCTCATCCTTGCTTGGGCGTCAATCGGGGCGGCACGGCGGTTGACCCGCGGTCTGGCGGACCAGCTGCTGGCCGCGGGTTTGTTGGCTTGGGGCAACCTCGTGGTCACCAGCCTGTTCCTCTCCGTGCTTCACCAGCTGGGAGAACCCAGATGGTTCTTGAGCACCTCGACCCTGCTCGCGGTGCTGGTCTGCCTGCTGGTGATACTTCTCCCGGACGGGAATTCGGACGAATTACCCGCCACACCGATCGCCGAGGCGAAACCCCATCCCTGGTTGCTGGCCGCGTTTCTGTTGACGCTTTTGCCGCTGGCCTGCGCCACCGTAGCGGTGGCTTGCACCTACGAGCCCAACAATCCCGAAGCGCTGACCTATCATCTGCCTCGGGCCCTGTATTACCTGGGACAAGGAAGCCTCGCTCATTTCGACGCCGCTGATCTCCGCCAGACCTACCTCCCCTTTAACTACAACCTCCTTCAGGCCTTCGCTTTCATCTATGGCCCCCCGCTGCAGTGCCTGAATTTGTTTAATGTCCTCGCGTGGGCTTTGGGCGGCATCGCCGTCTATCGCCTTTGCCGGGTATGCGCATTCGGTGCCAACGCCTCCCTCCTCACGAGCTGGCTGGTGCTCGTGGCACCTCCCGTGATTGCCCAAGCCGCCACGACCACGCCTGACCTGCCCGCCGGAGTCACCTTGTTGTGCGTCTTCGTCTATGCCCTACGCTGGAAACAAACGAGGCAAACCCGCGATGCCATGCTGTCGGGTCTGGCCCTGGGGTTGTCAGCGGGCAGCGACTGGGGCGTTTTGTTTTGGGTGCTTGTGGCCGGCGGATTTTCGCTGGCCTGGTGCTACCCGGGCGGGCGAATCCCGGGATTACCCGACCGCCGCGCATGGATCATTCCCGCGTTGCTCGCCGGCGCCCTCTCACTTCCCTTCGCCCTCATCAATCTGGCGGCGAAAGGACCTAGGATCAGCCAGGTTCTGGGGACATTCTTTCGCAGCCCGGATGCGAATGCGGCGTCCGGTTTCTGGATTGGATTTCTACCGCTCGTCAGCAAATCCTCGTCGCTCCCGGCGTTAAATGAAGATGTCGTTGGATTCGGCCTGCTCGGCCTGCTGTTCCTGGTTTGCGCGGCTTATGGGGCGAAGCCGCCGAGGAAATCTCCCGTGGGGTTAGCCTGGCTGGGCATCGGTGGGATTATTTCCGCCTTTCTCTTGCACCGCGGATCATTTCCCAGCCCCCGGAATTTCATCCCGGCGGGCTTGTTGCTAAGCCCGGGGGTGGCCACGGTCATCGTGGCGTGCCAAGCCAGCCGGCGGGCCGTACGTTATACCGTCAATGTCGCGCTGCTCGCCATGGCGCTGGCCACCGCATGGTCCGCGGGAAATTATCTCCTCCATAACACCCGCCGGCCGGCTGCACCGCTTCTGAGCGCCGGATTCGTGCCCCCAGCCTTGCCCACGTTGCCACTCGTGTTCGCGTACAATTTGTCGACCCAGAGTCGCGTCAACATTGACACCGACGGGGGCAATTTCGAAGCCATTTTCCCGTTTCTGGCCCTCGGGCATTACCAGCGCTTCACCAGTCAGGGCCAAGTCGACCCCGAGGTTTGCAACCTCATCTTGCGTTCCGGCTTGGCCCGCAACGCTGCCTATCACAATCAGGATCAATTATCCTCCTGCGTGATGCTAGCCATCCCCACAAAACGCACCGCGGGCGTGGAATTTCTCGCGACCCTCGGGAAAGGCGCCGCAGCCCGGGATTATTATGTTTTCGGTCCTCCCACCAGCCGCACAGCCCCGAATGACAATAATCGGTGCCTCCTGCTCACTTTAACCCACGAGCCCTGGCAGGAGGGCCGCCCGATGATGACGCAGCTCAACCTGGCGGGACTGAACCGGGAAGACCGGGTGAGGATCGACGTGGTTTTGCAATACGATGACGGGAGTAAGAATCAGGTGGCCACTCTCACCACCAACGGCAAAACCACATTCTTGATTACCCGGCCGTTTCATCACCTGTTGTTTCGAGCCATCGAGCTAGCAACCGGTGGGGAAGTTGGATCCGCTGCGATTTCCTATGATACTGCACTGACGGGAAATGCGGCCCATGCTTCATTCATTCAGCCCGCCAGTGCCGACGCAATTTTTGTGACCGACGCGGTCCTGGAACCGAACCCATCCGTGATCACCTGTGAGGGCCTGTTACCCACGGAAGGCCCCTTCCCGCAATGGAACATCCCTTTTATCCGCTGGGCACGACAGCCTCTGGTTACCTTCAGGATTCCACCCATTTATCAGCTGGCCCGCCTGCAAATCGCGTTCAGCGTCCGCCTCTATGTACGGGAAAAAGGCGACCTGTTGGTGGTATTCAACGGTCGGGTCGTCCATCGCTACCATCTCGACGAGAAGCTTAAATGGCTGGATCAATCCCTCGACCTCATCCCCCAACCGGGGGAGAATGTGTTGGAATTCAAGGATGCCACTTTCCAGACCAAGCCGGACTGGCTCGACTATCTCCAGCGCTATCCGGACGTGAAGGACTACCTCGTGGCCCAAAAGATCCCGCTGGAGCGGGGAGCGAGTGACCACTACTTGAACAAGGGCAAATCGGAGGGACGGACCGTGAAATTGCGCCCCACCGAAGAGCTCGAACCGGCCTACGAGTCGTACTATTTCATGTACCGCAACATCCGTTTGGAAGGACTCAAGTCCCCATGAGTGGCGGACCTTCATCCCGCGCACCGGAACTTCCCGCGGAAAAATCGTCCGGCGAATTCGCCGGACGCAGTGGCCATCGTCTCATTGTCGTTTCCCTGGCCGTGCTTGCGATGGTTCTCGCCTGGGGGTACCTGACCGTGATCTCCCGTTCCGATCCGTGGTACCGCAATACGGACATGAATAGCCACAACATGGTGGATGCCCTTTCCATCAATTCCGACGTGGCGCCCAACGGCATCGACCAGCTCGGGCTACCGTTAAAATATCTCTTGGCCCTGGATTACCGGGTTCGGCATTACGCGGGTATCCAGCCGGTTTGGAACCTGAAGAAATTCAGTTACAGCCCAGATCCGTTGCGGGAGATGCCCGCGCTGATCCACGTCGGACGGATGCACAGTCGCGCGATGGTCTTCCTCGTCATCCTGGCGGCCGCGTGGTTGGCATATTCAGTCACCCGCAGCTTGGAAGCCTGCGGCCTGACGGTAGTATTGCTGTGCGGATGCTCGGGCCTTCTTTTCCATGGCCTGCTCACCCGGCCGGAACTCCTCTGCGTGGGCTTTGGCAATGTGCTCGCCCTGACGTGTAGCTGGCGGGCAACGGCCACCTCTTCCCAGTTACGGCATCACATCTGGCTGTTTCTCGCGGGATTATTTGTGGGACTCGCCGCTCTCACGAAATTACCGGGAATCTGCTACCTGATACCCTGCTATGCGTGGTGCTGGCTCGCGGCCCTTACCGCCCGGTCCCAGACTTCGGACCCGGACGAAGGCAGTTATTGGCGCGGCCTGCTGTCAGCCGCCGGTGGGGCGTCCGTCTACGTGTTGCTGTACCAGCTCTCGAAATACCATGCGGTGCTCGATCCGCTGGCGGTAGGTCGGCTGCGGCTGGCCGCGCTGGGGGTGAGCGTCTTGCCCCTGCTCACACTCTGCACCGGCCGCAACCGGCTCTGGTCATTCCTTATCGCTCGCAGTCACGAACTGGCGCTGCTGGGGGCCGGGGCATTGGCCGCAATGTCGGCCACTTACTGGGCGTTGCGCGCGGTTATGACCGGACCTACCGCGGCGGATTATTGCGCCCGCGGGCTTCACGTCCTAGTCAATCCGAACTCCGTGATGCCATATATTTTGGCTCAAAAGCCTGAGATAGCCCGGGAGTTACTGCGGTTTTTTTCCGATGCCCCCTTCCTGTTCCTTGGCGCCACTGCGGTATCGATCGCGGTTTGGTTCGTGCGCCCGGTTCCGCTGCGACTCAAGGCGTTCATCGGGCTCCTGCTGGTGACCGGATTGGGCATGGCCTTGCTCATGAGCAAAAGGTATTTTACCGCCCAATATGGCATCTTCCCCCAAGTGCCGCTGCTTCTGGCCTGGGCACTCTGCCTCTTCGCTTTTTTTAGCGTGTTGCGGCCGAAGGAACCCCAGCCAAACGGAGTCCATTGGGCTTTCCCGGTAATACTTACTGCAATTTTCGTGCTGACGTTGGGCGTCTATTTCCGACTGGAACCCAAATACACCTCTTACCAGAACGATGCTGCACTGCCGGTAAATGAACTCACCCTGACTTTTCTTTTTGATCATGACGTGCACAGCCAGCGTTACTTGGAAATAATGAAGCGCCATTACGGCAGCCGAGAGGCCTTCGCCCAGGCGCTTGACCGCTATCTGGCAGACCCGGCGCATCGGTATTGATACCGCTCTTCCTCTCGCGTTCCGGACATCAACACCCATGAATCTCCAGCCCAATTCCAGCGCACGTTTTGCCCAGACGACTTTGACCGTGGCCTGCTTGGTGATCCTCGTCCTCTACGGGCTGATGATCGACCTGAAGGGCATCAGCACGGACGAGGGCATTCGCCTAGCCATCATCAACGGTGGGCAGACCTTCACGCAAGGCATGCCGGTAATCTCTCCCACTTGGGCGATGGTGCTGAAGGCCGGAAACCCGTATGCTTACCAGCCGCTTTATTATCTGATGCAAAACACGCTCATGCGCGCGGCCCAAACCCATGACGTGATTTTTTTCCGACTGGTTAATCTCTTTTTCCTTTGGGTCGCCCTACAGGGACTGCTTTCGCTGTCGAAAACGTGGCGGCTGCTCCCCCGGCTGTTTCTGCTGGGGATCTTTGCCTTCAATGCCTATTTATTCATGCACGTACTGCAAATCCGCGAATATATCGTCGGAGTTGCCTTCTACATTTGGTCCACCTGGCTTGTCCTGCGCCTCATCGCCCGGCCGCTGGAACGAAGCTGGTCAGACGTAGCTTGGTTCGTGGCGTATGGTATCCTGCTCACCCTGGGGTTTTTCGTCCAAAGCTGGGTGGTCTTCCCGGCTTTCGGGCAGTTCCTCTTTCTGGTCGCCCGCCGCGCGGATCAACGGCCGCGTTTCTATGTCCATCTCGCGCTGAGTTACGCCATCGTGCTTTCCGCCGTCTGGCTCTATCTGCCCAGCCACCAACAAAGGGTTGACGTCGGCCGGTGGGGCGGATCCGGGACAGAGTTGTGGCCCCAACTTTCGATGGGTTTCCACCTCGTACTGTCCGGTCACCTGCCCGGTGAGTATCGTTTCACCGACTTCCTCTTCTGGTTCTGGCTGGCCGTGATTGCCGGCGGCGGCCTGTTGCTACTCGGCAAAAAGTTCCGGGCCGCCACCGGGACAAAGTATACGGAATTCAAGTCGCAATTCCTCCTGATGTTCCTGTGTAGCGTTATCTCGCTGGCGTTCCAGATCGGCTATTTCGTAAAGATGGACAGCAACCTACCCGTCTGGCCGCGCTACTTCGTCATCCATTATTTCTTTCTGACCTGGCTGGCCGCCGCGACGTTCAACTACCTCTATGAATTTCGCGCTTCTAGCAGCGGATCGCGGTGGTTGCGTCGTAGTCTGACGGCCGGCATCGCCGTGATTGCGGCGGTGGCGCTGACCTCGGGAGTGTTTCAAACGATCAGCTATTACAAGAATCCCCTGCTCGACACCGGTCTTTCGCGGGAATCCAACTGGTTCACCACGACCTCCGAACTGGCGCGCATCATCGAGCCCAACGACCTCCTTGTGACCTATGATTTCATCTGCCGGACTAACCTCACATTTACCCGGCCCATCCCGAACCGGGTGATCCTGTTGCCGGAAATAGAAACGACCGACCTGAAATCCGTGCCCAGGGTGGTCTACCTGGAGTCTATTTCGGTCTTGTCCCAAAGGGGCGATCTGGTTGCCCGCATGAGCGCAGTGGGGTTCAAAACCATGCGGGAGTTCAGAATTCATGCCGCCGATGGCAACAGCTTGGTCACCGACTGGCGGTTTTTGGCCTTTACGCGTTGACCGACCCTCCGGCGCACAGGCTTGCGCTCTTTAACCCCTGCCGCCCGGCCTGAAATTGGGAATGGGAATAGGCCGAATCGAAAGGCTTATTCTCCTCGACGCAAAAGCTGAAACCCGACTGCCTTGGGACTCATTTTGGAATCGCAGAAACTGCCCAGCAAGCTGATGTCCCGCTCAAAATCCACCGCCTGCCCGTCCCACCAGCGGGGTTCGCGGCCAGATGCGCTGCCTTTGCCATGAACGCCTCCCACGACCTGCCCATTGGGCAGCATGACATCGAAATTCAGCACAACCGCCGGGCCTGGGACCGTAAACCACTGCTACGGGAAATCTATTATGATTTCTACCGGAAAATCGCCGCCCGGATCAATCCGGCTATCCCGGGTCCCATCGTCGAACTGGGATCAGGCATGGGCCGGATCAAGGATGTCATCCCGCAGTGCGTCACCACCGACCTCTTTCCCAACCCGTGGCTGGATCGCCGCGAGAATTGCTATCAACTGAGTTTCGCCGACGGCTCCGTTTCCCATCTCATCCTGTTCGACGTGTGGCACCACCTCCGTTATCCTGGCACCGCCTTGCGGGAGTTCAACCGGGTTCTGGCTCCCGGGGGTCGACTTATCCTCTTCGAACCCTCCGCCAGCTGGCTGGGGGGCATGGTGTATCGCTTCTTTCACCATGAATCGATGACGGTGGGCGATCCAATCACGTGGGAAGCGCCCGAGGGTTTCGCTGCGGCCGATGCGGATTACTACTCAGCCCAAGGCTCCGCCACCCGGCTCTTCTGGTGGAGAGAGGCCCAAGACCGCCTTTCCGGCTGGCAGCTGCTGGAGGTACAGCCCCTCACCTCGTTCGTGTATTTCGCCTCCGGCGGATTTTCCGGGCCGCAGCTAGGCGGGCGCTTTCTCCACAGCCTGATGCGCGGCCTCGATGTTATCGCATCGCCCTTCCCCCGGGCATCGGCGGCCCGCCTTTTGATCGTCCTTGAGAAGGAAAAAACCTGAGCGACCCTCCCTCCCATCAGCTAGGAGGAAAACCCTCCACCCGTCCGGGCTTTCGCCCGTTCATAAATGCTCCGTGGCAATGAATTCGCGCCATTCCGCATCGTTAAGGGGATAGGGCATGCGCCGGTACTCTTCCAGCCGCAGCGGCACATGCGTAGGCGGATTGGCCAGCAGTGTGGCCCTCTGCAGTGTGAAACGGGCTGTGAAAAACCACCATATCGGATGGATTTCGCTAGTGATCAGCCTAGCGGGGTCCTCAGGGAATTCGTCCCTGAATGGCGCCATCGTACCCAGCCAGCCCAAGTATTTGGTTCTGATATCGATGCTATAGAGGAGATAATTCCAGAAATGGGCGATCTTGGGATCATGCCGACCTTCATGGGCGATAAAATACGGCTGCAGGTGCCAGGCAATGTAGCCGAACGAAGCGCCGTAAAATTGATCGGGGGTCACCTGTCCCGCCCGGAAGGCGTGCTCGATGAGCGAATTGGTCGCGTGGGCTTGGTCAATCCTGAGTTTCAACTGCAGCCCGGCCCGAAGATTAAACACAGCGCAGCCCACCACCATCAGGCCGGCGGAAGTCCGAAATAAAATGCTCCCAGCTCGGTTCGCCCTGCGCTTTGTCGAAACCCCCGGAGACACGCTCACGCCCAAAAGGCCAAAAATCAGGATATCTCCCAAATAATAATCCCAAAGATCCGCACGCAGGCACACCAAGGCCAGACTGCCCAAGGCATACACCATCATGTTGCCACGCAGGCAAAACCCCCGGCCCACCCAACTCACAATTGCCGCGGCCAGCAGGCCCACAATGAAACAACCGCCGGTCAGGCCCGCAAAAGAGGCATGCTCAAACTTGATCAGCTGCCGGACGTCGTAACCCCTCAGGATGGCCGCCCCCACGATAATGAAACCCAAGCTGAGGCTTATCTGCGATGCCTTGAAGGGCCGAAGTTTCCCCTCCAGCCGAAGCAGGAAGGCTCCGCCACCGGCCGCGAGTGCAAACGCTACCAGCCCGATCGAGGCAGAAACCAGGACTTGGCGCGGGCTGATCTGCTCAAACACATGATCGGTAATGACCGATTGCGCGTGCGATTTATTCATTCCTGCCGCCAGCAGGGCGAAAAAAATCAGACCGGCGACCACCACGAGCGCCGGCCGTTCCCAATTCTCCCGGCGTGGCCCATTTGTGACTAGCGCAGACCCAATTTCCCAGCCCGGGATGATCAACCATGCCAAAGCACTTTGGCGGGAAGCAACGGCCAAGGCCCAAACGAGGAAAAACCAGCCCCATTTCCGTTTTTCCGCCGCGAGAAGCGCCCCCAACAGGCAGGGCCAATAAAGGACAATCCCGGTGAACTACAAAAATTTCCACAACATCGTGGGGAAGGTGAAAAAGAGCATCGAGAGGACGATCGCCCCTAGAAGGGTGTGCCCCCGGTTTCGAAGCAAAAGAACACCCAGGCCCACCTCGGCTGCACCCAATACCGCCTATAAGCCATATGTCGCTGCGTGAAAGCTCCCCGTCAGCTTGAAGGCGAGAGCGGAAAGGATGCTCAATGATGCCGCCCATGGCTCCAGCCAAGAATCCGTCCACGGGCGGCCATGCTGGATCGTTTCGACGATCGATTTGTAGTACCCGAAATCGTCTCCCAGGGTGGTGACCTCGGCCGGAAGCATCAGATAGACGAATGCCCCATAGACTGCTGCTGCCGCCATGATGAGGGCATGATCTCTCCGGAAGACTACGGCGTTACTCATGTTTGCGGGATCGTTTCGAGCCACGCTGCCGCCCCGCCCCTGTCAGGCAATCAAGGAAATCCATCCTCCGAGCCCCACCTTGTGCCCGGGGTTGATTTTGTCGGGCCGTTCCGCGATGAATAGCGCGCATGCTGCTTTCCATCGTCGTTCCCGTTTTCAGGGAGGAAAAGAACCTTCCGGAGTTTCTGCGACGCATCCAGCCGATCCTGGACGGAGTCAGCCCGGATTATGAGATCATCTTCGCGCTCGATCCCTCGCCCGACCGCACGGAGGACGTGATCCTCGAGGCCCGGGCCCGCGACCCGCGCCTCAAGCTCCTCAAGTTCTCCCGCCGCGTCGGCCAGCCCATGGCCACCCTCGCCGGCATGGAATACTCACGGGGCGACGCCGTCATCGTCATGGACGTGGACCTGCAAGATCCGCCCGAGCTCATCCTCGAGATGGTCGCCAAGTGGCGCGAAGGTTTCGATGTCGTACTGCCCCAGCGCCGCCACCGCACCGGCGAGCCCTGGATCAAGAAGGTCGTCGCCGCCACCGGCTACAAGGTGATCAACAAGATCGCCGACGTGAAAATCCCGCCCAACACCGGCGACTTCCGCCTGATGTCGCGGCGCGTCGTGCAGGAAGTCGTCCGGCTCAAGGAATCCCACGGTTTCCTCCGGGGCATGGTCGCCGTCGTCGGCTTCCGCCAGTGCCTGATCCCCTTCGACCGGCCGTCGCGGTTCGCCGGCGAGACCAATTACAACCGTTTCCTCGGCTCCCTGCGCATCGGCTTCAACGGCATCTTCTGCTTCTCCACTTACGCGCTGTCGCTCAGCACCCTGGCCGGGTTTGCCATCGCCTCCTGCTCTTTCCTGATCGCCCTCGCCTACCTGATCATGAAGTTGGCGGGCTTCCCGTTTCCCCTCGGCAATCCCACCGTCGTCATCCTCATCCTGTTCATGGGTGGCATCCAGCTGATCAGCGTCGGCATCCTCGGCGAATACATCGGCCGCATCTATGAGGAGGTCCGCGCCCGGCCCAAGTTCATCGTCGAGCGCGCCGAGGGCTTCAAAAGCTGACGCCGATGCCCGCAGCGAACGCCGCCAAGTGGCCCAAGGTGCTGCCACCCCTCACGCCCGAGCAAAAGCAGCGCAGCGACGCATTCATGAAGCTGTGGCACGAGGTGCTGCCCCAGCGCTACGGCCTCGTCGAACGCTTCAACCACCGCTTTCCCGTGCGGCATTCGCCGGCCGGCTTTACGACCACCCTCGAGATCGGCGCCGGACTTGGGGAGCACCTCCAGTACGAGAAGCTCACGCCCACCCAGGAGCAGAATTACTACGCGAACGAGTTCCGGGAAAACATGGCCGCGGAAATCCGGCGGCGCCACCCCCGCGTCCAGACCGTGATCGGCGACTGCCAGCAGCGTCTGGACTTCACCGATGGTTTCTTCGACCGCGTCATCGCCGTTCATGTGCTCGAACACCTGCCCAACCTCCCCGCCACGATCCGGGAGGCCCACCGGCTGCTGAACCCCGCGCGCGGACGCTTCCTCGTCGTCATCCCGACCGAGGGCAGTCCCGCCTATTCGCTCGCCCGCCGGATCTCGGCCCAGCGCGTCTGGAACCGGCAGTTCGGCGGCGGTTACGAGGAGTTTTACCGCCGGGAGCACATCAACCTCCCCGCCGAGATCCTCGCGGAACTCGCGCCCTGGTTCACCATCGAGGCCCGCAGTTTCTTTCCGCTTCGCGTGCCCTGGGTCTTCTGCAACCTCTGCATCGGGCTCAGCCTTGTGCCCCGGCCGCAGCCACTTTCGGCCTGAACCTCCCTCCCATGCAGAAAATCTTCATCACCGGCGCCGCCGGCTTCATCGGCAGCAGCCTGGCTGACCGGCTCCTCGCCGACGGTTTGTCCGTCGTGGGCTGGGATAATTTTTCCACCGGTCTGCGGCCGTTCGTCGCGGACGCGCTCAAGCATCCGGGCTACCGTCTGGTCGAGGGGGACAATCTCGACCTGCCCGCCCTGACCGCGGCGATGGCCGGGTGCGATTTCGTGTTTCACCTCGCCGCCAACGCCGACGTGCGCTTCGGCACCGATCATCCCGGCAAGGATCTCCAGCAAAACACCGTCGCTACCTACCACGTGCTGGAAGCCATGCGCGCCAACGGCATCAAGCGCCTCGCCTTCTCTTCGACGGGCTCCGTCTACGGGGAGGCCAAGGTCATCCCGACCCCCGAGGACGCGCCCTTCCCCATCCAGACCTCCCTCTACGGCGCATCCAAGGTCGCTGGCGAGGGTCTCATCCAGGCTTATTGCGAGGGCTTCGGTTTTGAGGGCTATATCTTCCGCTTCGTCTCCATTCTGGGCGAGCGCTACACCCACGGCCACGTCTTCGATTTCTACCAGCAGCTCATCGCCCATCCGGATCACCTGCGCGTGCTCGGCGACGGTTCGCAGCGCAAGTCGTACCTCTACATCCAGGACTGCCTCGCGGCGATGCTCCACGCCACCCGCCTCGGCCTCGCCGCGAAGGCCCCGCACCGCGTCGCAGTCTTCAACCTCGGCACGGCCGAATACTGCCAGGTCAAGGATTCCATCGGCTGGATTTGCCGCGCGCTGGGGGTGACGCCGCGCCTGGACTTCACCGGCGGCAACCGGGGCTGGATCGGCGACAATCCGTTCATCTTTCTCGACACCCAGCGGATCACCGCGAGCGGCTGGCAGCCCAAGCTCAGCATCGAGCAGGGGATTGTGCGCACGCTGCGCTGGCTGGAGGCCAACCGCTGGGTTTACACTTCCCGCGAGAGCGCGCCCCCGCCCCCGCGCGCATGACCTCGACCGAAAAACCCGGGCGCAAGCGCTGGCTCTGGCTGCTGGCGGCGGGCCTGATGCTCGCGGAGTTCCTGCTGTTCGACCGGATGACCTCCGTGCACCACGCCTCGATTTATCCGCGGTGGAACGACCAGATCCAGTATCTGCGGGAGTCTTACACCGCCTACGAGGAAGCCAAGGTGCATGGGCTGACCGCCGGATTGAGTTTCGCGCTGCACAAGCCCGCCCTACAGGGGACGCTGCATGACACCACCGCATTACTGATTTTCTGGCTTTCAGGGTCTGCCTCGCGCAGCGCCGCGTTGAGCCTAAATATGTTCGTCTTCCTAGCCTGGCAGGCCTCGTTGCTGCTGGCAATTCCACGGCTTAGCGGTTCGCGCACCCTCGGTTGGATGGGCTTCGGGTTGGTGCTGAGCTTGGCTTGGCCCTGGTCGGGCGAAGCCGGTTCAGCCGTGGATTTCCGGCTCGATCATGCCGCGATGTGCCTGATTGGCATCACAGCGTCCGTCGCCTTGGTGGCGCGAGGATTCCGCTCCTGGCGCTGGTCAATCGTTCTCGGTGCTGTCGTCGGGATCACCCTGCTGGAACGCTTTCTCACGGGAATGTATTTTGCGGCGATATTTGTCGCCTGGACAATTTGGATTCTATGCGGAGCCGACCGCTGGATCCGACTTCGCAACCTGGGTATCGCCGGGCTGGTCGCACTGGCGCTGGCGGGCCCCGTATATTGGCTGAATCGCGTCACCATCTACAATTATTACTGGGTGGGACATATCACTGGCGCGGAAAGCGTCGCGCGGCTGCGTGCCATGGATCACTGGCATGCCGTCCAGTTTGTCTTTGGGAATCTGGCCCACATGCACCTCGGCCCCTGGTTTTGCTGGACCGCCACCGGACTGACCGGCGCGCTGATCCTGCTGGTGCTGTTCGCCCGCCGATCCGCCAAGGGCGTGAACCGCGACTGGCTTTTCACCGGCGTGAGCTTCCTCCTGTTACCCGCTCTGATCCTGACGATGCATCCACAGAAGTCGGAATACGTCCTCGGCGTGCTGGTTCCTGGCGTCGTGTTGCTGGTGCTGTGGGTCTGGACGGGATTATTTCGCCGGATCGATTTCACCACCACGAGAGGCAGGCTCCGGTTTATCCCCGCGACGCTCGCCGTAGTGGCGGGCGCAGCCGGCGGAGGATTCTACATGTTACGCCAAGTGGCGCCAGCGCACAGCGCACAATTCCTGGCGGACGATCTTCAGGTCAAGGCCATGACAGACTACATCTACCAAAATTCGCGGGCGAAGGGCGTGACCAATCCCGTGATCGGCGTGGATCAGGTGGTGGATTTCATGGATGCGCAGATTTTGCAGATAGTCTGCTATGAGCGCCATGGCGTGTGGGTGCCCTTCGGTTTGCAACTGCCTCAGAGCATCCTCGAGGAATCGGATGAAGTGATTTTCTACCGCCTGAATCTTTGTGACTACCTCTTGTTGACGGACCAAATGCCAGGGAACGGTTACTGGCCGTACGACCACCAAATGCGTCGGCTATTCCCCCAGGTGAAGACGTGGTGCGAGGGTCACCTGCGCCACACGCAGACGTTCTTCCTCTTCGGCCGTGAAATGTCGCTTTACGAAAAGCGGAATGGCTCCTGACATTCCCCGGTGACAGCCTGACCGGCCCAGCCGCGCCCTCCCTTACCCTTCCGCCTTTATGAACCTCGTTGTCACCGGCTCTAGCACCGGCATTGGCCACGCTCTCGCCGAGCGGCTCCTGGCTAGCGGCCATCAGGTTTGGGGCCTCGCCCGCAGCGACCAGTCCGGTTTCGCGGCCCAGCATCCCGGAGCCTTTTGCGCGTCGTGCTGTGATGTCTCCGCATGGTCCCAGGTCGCCGGCGTCGCGGCCGAGATCGCGGCCGCCTGGCCGCACGTGGATGGCTTGGTCACCTGCGCCGGCGTGCATGGCGAGGTCGGCCCGGCCCTGGCCGCCGATCCCGCCCAGTGGAGCGCCACGGTCCGCGCCAACCTCGATGGCACGTTTTTCGCCCTGCGCGCCCTGGCCCCGCAACTCGCCCGCGCCCCGCGGCGTGCCAAGGTCGTCTGCTTCTCCGGGGGCGGTGCCACCAAGGCCCGCGCCAATTTTTCCGCCTACGGTGTCGCCAAGACCGCGATCGTCCGGCTCGTCGAGACCGTGGCCGCGGAGGAATCTCCCCGGCCGTTGGACATCAACGCCATCGCGCCCGGCGCCATCACCCCCCGGTTGACCGAGGACATCAGCACCCGCGGGCCCGCGGTCGTCGGGGCGGCGGATTACCTGGCGGCACTGGCGCAAAAAAAAACCGATGGCAGCTCCCTGACCAAGGCCCTGGACC
>CAIOAO010000102.1 GCA_903855985.1 uncultured Opitutia bacterium
CAGACCCCACGCCCGGCCGATCCACGCCCGGACCTGGCCGAACACCAGGGCGAAGGGCGCCAGCCACGCCAGCCACGAAATACGGGAAAAATCGGAAAAATTCATGGGGACCGATGGTCCGGCACCGCCCGCGGGAGCGGCGCCAGCGGCGGGCGCAGCACCCGGGGCCGCGGCGGCACCGGGAGCAGCGGCCGCACCATCGGCGGCGGGAGCGGCGGCGGCACCGTCGGCGGGAGTCGCGGCAGCCGTGACTTCCTGGACGATTTCGGCGACCGGCTCGACGCACGAGACGACGGGCTGACCCTTGGTATCGAGGAATTCGACGCCCGCGATGGGCTTCATCGAGCCGACCTTGATCGTCTCACCGACCTTGAGCTCGGTGACATCGACCACGATGAACTCGGGGAGATCCTTCGGGAGGACGCGGACGCGGAGGGTGTGCGCGTTCATTTCGAGCACGCCGCTCTGGTTCTTCACGCCAAACGACTCGCCGCTGACCTGCACGGGCACGCGGATTTCGAATTTCTCGTCCGGTTTGACCTCTTGGAAGTCAACATGGAGGTACTTGTCAGTCAGCGGATCACGCTGGATCTCCTGGAGGAAGGACAGTGCCTTGCCGGCATTTTCCGCCCGGTCGAGCTCGACGAGGACGGCGCGGCCGGCCACGGAACGGAGGAGGCGGACAAACTCCGGGCCCTCGATGGAGAGTGACTCCGGGCTGGTGTGCTTCCCGTAAAGGATCGCGGGAACGCGGTTGGCTTTGCGCAGGCGGCGGGAGGCGCTACGGCCCGTCTGGGCACGCACTGCGACGTTAAGTTTGTACTGTTGGTTCATGGTTTTCGTTCCCCCTGTCGCCCCGGAATTGAGGGCAGGTGTAGTGGAAAAGAGGGTCAGGTGATACGGCCGGACCGCCCGAAAGCAACCAAAACTTGGCCGGGCCGGTGATTTTCGCCCGGGCGGGGTAAAACGGGCATTGACAACAGGGTGCGTGGGTCTGTTTTTCGTGCCCTCTTTCGCCCGGCGCAGGCCGGGTCAAAAGCCACGTTGCCCGGTAGCTCAGTGGCAGAGCAGGTGACTGTTAATCACTTGGTCGTAGGTTCGATCCCTACCCGGGCAGCCAGGTTTCGGCCCTTCCCAGACGGGAGGGGTCAGGCAAAAACGTAACATTGGGAGCGTTGCGGGAACCATGGCGGCGGGCAAGGCTGGGGGTTTACCCGGAACCCTACCCTGCCATGCCCACGAAACCCTCCCACCCCGCCGCCGCGGCCAACAAGAAACTCCATACCCGGATCGCCGCCACCCAGAAGCTGGCCGACGCCGCCAAGAAGGAGGCCAAGCTGGCCAAGCTCGATTTTCGCAACGCCAAGCAGATCTATAAGGATGCGCGCCGTACCGCCCGGAAACTCCGCAAGGAGGTCAAGGCCCTGAAGGCCGAGCTGGCCGCGCTCGCCATGAAGAAAACCCGGCGCAAACCCAAGGCGCCCACGCCCGCCGCGCCGAAACCGGCGGCCAAGCGCGTCCGCCTGATCGTGGCGCCCGCGACCAGCACGACCCGGTTTGAAACCTCCCCTTTGCCGGTTGAAAACGTGGCCATCCCGGTGGTGATCCCGCCGTCCGAGCCGACGGCCTGAGCCGGGGCCCAGCCGCTCAATCGTACTGGGCCAGTTCGAGGATGACCCCGTCGGGATCGAGGAAATAGACGAGCGTCTTCCGGCCCGCATCGTGGCTCACCACTCCCGCCGGCACCGCCACGGGTTCGCTGAACAGGGTGAGGCCCTGGGCGCGCAGCCGGGCGCAGGTGCCGGCCATGTCGTCCACCCGGAACGCCACGTGCCGTAGCCCCACGGTATTGGCCCGGGAATTCGCCGCCACGTCGACGCCCGCCGGCTGGTCGTAGCAGAGCAGTTCAATGCGCGGCTCGCCCGCCGGCGCCAGCAGGTAGGTCACGCGGGCGCTGACCGTGGGCAAGCCGACAATGCGGCCGATCCACTCCCCGTGCAGATGGGCTTCCCGGACTTGGCGAAAGCCCAGCACCTCCGTGTAGAAACGCACCGAGCGCTCCAGGTCCGAAACCACGATGTTGATGTGATCAATGGCGGAAATCATCCGGCGAGCGTGAAATGCCGCTCCCGGGCGGCAAGCGCGTTTCCCGGCCGGGGCGCACAGTCGCCACCCCTCCTCAGTAAATCTCCGGCACGATCATGTCGCGGCGGACCGGCTCGCGGTGATAGTCGGGGTGATGCACCCGCGGCGGCAGCGCGATGGGTTCGTGGGCCACCTCGGAATATTTCACCTGCGAGAGCAGGTGGTGGATGCAATTGAGCCGGCCCTTTTTCTTGTCGGCCGCCTGCACCACCCACCACGGCGCCTCGGGGATGTGCGTGCGCTCGAACATCACTTCCTTGGCCTTGGTGTAGAGCTCCCAGCGCTTGCGCGACTCGAGGTCCATCGGGCTGAGCTTCCACTGCTTGAGCGGGTCGTTGATCCGGCAGCGGAACCGGAACTCCTGCTCCTCGTCCGGGATGGAGAACCAGTACTTGATCACCTGGATGCCGGAGCGCACGAGCATCTTCTCAAACTCGGGCACCGAGCGGAAAAACTCCTCGTATTCCGCGTCCGTGCAGAAACCCATCACGCGTTCGACGCCGGCGCGGTTGTACCAGCTGCGGTCAAAGAGCACCATCTCGCCGGCCGCCGGCAGGTGCGCGATGTAGCGCTGGAAATACCACTGGGTCTTCTCGCGGCTGGAGGGGGCGGGCAGCGCGGCGACGCGGGCCACGCGGGGGTTGAGCCGCTGCGTGATGCGCTTGATTGCCCCGCCCTTGCCGGCCGCGTCGCGGCCCTCGAACACAATCACCAGCCGGTGGCCGCTGGCCACGATCCAGTCGTGCATCTTGACCAGCTCGCCCTGCAGCCGGAACAGCTCGCGGAAATACTTGTTGCGGGCCGCCGCCGTGGCATCCGCCTCGACCGGCCGCGCGGGCGCGTTGGGATCCACGTGCTCCCAGTCCTCGCGCTCCATCTCCAACTCCTCGTCGTAGTCGTCGATGATTTCGCGGTGGACGCGCTTGATGAGCTGGTTGTCGTGGGCGAGAGGGTCTTTGGCCATGGAATCCGGGATGGAGGTGCGGAGGATGGAAGTCGAGCGGCCACGGGGCAAGCCGGCAGCAGGCGGCCGGCCGCGGGACGGCGGGATTTAACCTGACCGTGACATGGGCGGACCGGTTCCCGGGCGGACGGATCCTGGCCCGGACGGCCCGCCCCGCACCTCCGGCTCGACATCCCGGGCGCCGGCGCCAGCTTGGAGGCGCATGGCGAAAGCACGGCAGCGGTTGACGAAGAAGGCCTACCAGAACCAGGCCCGCATCCTCCGGGAGCAGCTGGTCCAGCTGCAGGTGGAGCTGAAGAAGATGCCCTTCAAGGTGCTGCTCATCCTCACCGGCCCCGAGGGCGCCGGCCGCGGCAGCCTCCTGAATACCCTCGCCGAGTGGCTCGACCCGCGCGGCGTGGAGACATTCTCCTACCACGCGCCGACTGATAATGAGCTCGCCCACCCGCACCAGTGGCGGTTCTGGCGGAGCCTGCCGGGGATCGGCCGCATCGGGCTTTATGCCGGCTCGTGGTATACCGAGACCCTGCGCGAGGAGGCCCGCACCGAGCGCGCCCACCGCCACGTCGCCGAGGACGCCGAACGCATCCGCGACTTCGAAAAGCTCCTCGCCGACGGCGGCACGCTCATCGTGAAGGTCTGGCTGGACCTTTCGAAGGAAGCCCAGGGCCGGCGCCTGCGCACGCTCCGGGCCGACCCCGCCACCGCCTGGCGCGTGACGGAGGAGGACTGGCACCACCACCGCATCTACGACCGCCTCGCCGAGACCGCGCGGCTCATCCGCGCCAAGACCGACCGGCCCGGCGCGCGCTGGCACCTCATTGACGCGGGGGACGAGCGCGCCCGCGACCTCGCGGTCGGCCGGTTGCTGCTCTCCCAGGTCCGGCTGCAGCAAAAGCGGATGGCGCGACTGATGCGGCCGACCCGGCACCATGCGGTCAAATCGTTGCGTCCGTCCGGCCTGCACCGGCTGCGCGCGCTGCCGCTGGACCAGGAGCTGTCGGAAAAGGACTACGACGCGCTGCGCGAGAAATGGCTCGGCCGGCTGAACCGCGCCGTGCGCGCCGCCCTCGGGGCGGGCCGGTCCATCGTGTTCGCCTTCGAGGGCTGGGATGCCGCGGGCAAGGGCGGTGCCATCCGCCGGCTGACCAGCGCGATCGACCCGCGCGATTACAGCGTGATCCCGGTGGCCAAGCCGACCGAGGAGGAAAAGCATGCGCACTATCTCTGGCGGTTCTGGCGGGACATCCCGCGCAACGGCCGCATGGCGGTGTTCGACCGCTCGTGGTACGGGCGGGTGCTCGTCGAGCGCCTCGAGGGCTTCTGCCGCGAGGACGAATGGCGGCGGGCCTACGGCGAGATCAACGCCTTCGAGCGCGAGCTCACGGACCACGGCACGATCGTGCTGAAATACTGGCTGCACGTCTCGCACGCCGAGCAGCTGCGCCGGTTCCGCGAGCGCGAGGCCACGCCGCACAAGCAGCACAAGATGAACGCCGAGGACTGGCGCAACCGCCGGAAGCGCGCCGCCTATGAGATCGCCGTCGGGGACATGCTTGCGCTCACCGACCAGGAGCACGCCCCCTGGCACCTGGTGCCGGCCGACAACAAGCGCTTTGCCCGGCTTGAGGTGCTCCGCTCCGCCAGCCGCCAAATCGAGGCCGTGCTCGAGAAATAAGCCGGCAGTCGTTGGGGCCGAGGCGGATGGTAGGGTTTTACCCTATCGCTAATCCGCAATCGCCTGTGTTTAATGGCACGCAGACGGACGCTTCGTCACTCCGACGAGTCACTGCCCGTGCAACCTCTTGGTCGTTGGCCGCATCTGGAAGATCCACGCAACATGTCGAACGGTAAAACAAAGCCCGCCAAGACCGGCCGCAGTGAAACCAAGCTGGGGCGCTCGGAGTTGCGTTACCGCCGCCTCTTCGAGGCGGCGAAGGACGGCATCCTCATGCTCGACCCGGTCACGCGGAAAATCACCGAGGCCAATCCCTTCATCGCCACGTTTCTCGGCTACACGCGGGAGCAGCTCCTCAAAAAGGAACTCTGGCAGATCGGCCTGCTGAAGGATGAGGCCGCCAGCCAGGCCGCTTTCCGCGCGCTGAAGAAAAACGGGTTCATCCGGTACGAGGACCTGCCGCTCGAATCCAAGTCCGGCGTCCGCCTCGAGGTGGAATTTGTCAGCAATCTCTACCGGGAGGGCGGGGACGAAGTCATCCAGTGCAACATCCGCGACATCACCGCGCGGAAACGGATCGAGATTTCCTCACCGGCCTCATGGCCGCGCATGAGAAGTCCGCCTGGATGCTCCGCGCCCAGCTCGAGGGCGAGGAAGAGGAAGAGTCCTGAGCCGCGGCTGAAGCCGGCGGCGCCTAAAAATCCCGGAGGAATCCGCCGGCCGTCCAGCCGCCGTCCACGCTCAACACCTGGCCCGTGACGTAGCCAGTTTCCGGCGCGGCAAAAAAGAGCACGGCCTGCGCGACCTCGTCCACCTGCCCCGGGCGGCCGGCCGGGACGTGGCTGAGCATCCGCTGGGCCTTCGCCTGCTTCGCGGGATCCTCGCCGCCGTAAAACAGCTGCGCGGTGGCGTCGGTCAATGTCGAGCCCGGGGCCACGCAATTCACCGCGATGCCCGCCGGGGCCAGCTCGATCGCCATCGTGCGCGTGAGGTGCGCCACGCCCGCCTTGGCCGCCGTGTACGCGCATTGCAGCCGCGCCGGCACGAGGCCGAGCACCGACCCGATGTTCACGATGCGGCCCGACTTCTGCGCGACCATGAGGGCGGACACCGTGCGGCTGACCAAAAACACCCCGCGCAAATCCACGGCCATGATCCGGTCCCATTCCTCGATCGGAAACTGGTCAATGGTCACCCGGTGGCTCGTGGTATTGATGCCGGCGTTGTTCACCAGGAGGTCAATGCGGCCGAACTCCGCCTGGATTTTCTTTACGCCCGCGTCGACCTCGTCGGCCGACGAAACATCCATGCGCAGCGCCGTGGCGCCGGGCAGGCCCGCCGCGGCGGTTTTCGCCCCGGCCTCATCAATGTCGGCGAGGATGACGCGCGCCCCGTTTGCCGCCAGCAACCGGGCCGTGGCGAAGCCGATGCCGCGCGCGGCGCCGGTCACGAGGGCCACCTGGTTCGAGAGATCCGCTTTCATTACCCGGCAGCATCGCCGGGGAACCGGCGAAGTTCACGAGAAAAAGAAAGTCGCCCACCGGGCCCGGATGCCAATGCTTCCGGCTGCCGTGGCGAACCCCCTCCGCAAACCGCAACCCCCGCGCGCGCGCACCGCGACCCCAAAGACCGCGCCCACCCTGCCCGGCCGCGCCGAATTGCTGCGGCTCTACGAGCAGATGGTCCTGCTGCGCCAGTTCGAACTGGCCGCGCAGGCCCGCTACAAGGCGGGCGAGATGCCGGGTTTCATCCATCTCTACATCGGCGAGGAAGCCGTCGCCGTCGGCGTGTGCGCCCACCTGGATGACGCCGACTGGATCACCAGCACGCACCGCGGCCACGGCCATGCGCTCGCCAAGGGCCTGCCGCCCACCGCGCTCATGGCGGAGCTTTACGCCAAGGCCACCGGCTGCTGCGGCGGCCGCGGTGGCAGCATGCATCTGTACGATCCGGGGCACGGCGTGTTCGGCACCAACGGCATCGTCGGCGGCGGCATTCCCCATGCC
>CAIOAO010000103.1 GCA_903855985.1 uncultured Opitutia bacterium
CGGGGGCGCCTGCGCTACTGCACAAACGCCGCCGTCACCGGCTTGCCGTCGAAATACAGCGGCCGCGGCAGCCCGAGCAGCCAGCACACCGTCGCACCCGTGTCCTCGGTGTTCACCTGCAACTTGGCGTCCTGCGTGAGGTCGTAGCCGGGCTTCACCCCCGGCCCCGCCACCACCCACGGAATGTGCCGGCTGCGCATATCGTCCGCGCCATGCCCTTTGCCCGTGCCGCCGTGGTCGGCCGTCAACAACACGACCGTTGAGTCCCGGATTTCCGCGCGATCCAGGGCGGCCAACACGAGCGCAATTTGCACGTCGGTTTTCACCAGCTGGGCCAGCTGCTCGGGCGAACCCCAGCCTTTCTCGTGACCGACAGCGTCGGGGCCGGGAAAATGGATGCAGATCAGCGCGGGCTTCGCGGACTCGATGATTTTCACCGCCTCCGCGGCGACCTGCTCGTCGCTGCATTTGGCGGTGTCCGGCACAAAGACATGCGTGACGGTGCCGGGTTTGGCCAGCGCCGCGAACTTCGACTTGCCCGCCACCAGCGCCGTCACGTAGCCAGCCTCCGTGGCCATCCCCAGCACCGTCGGCACCGCGGGGTAGAGCTGGCCGGACGCGGGCTGGGAGGTGTTCCAGCTGACGCGGTGCTTGGCCGGTTTCACCGCGGTCAGCAGGCTGGTGCACGAGGGCAGCGTGACCGCCATATCCGTCGTGCGCGCCCACATCGTGTAGGCACCATCCCGAATCATCCCGTGCATCGCGGGGGTCTCGGAGAGCAGCAGCACATCCGGCCGCAGCCCGTCCACGATGAGAATCACCACGTGTTCGACTGCGGGTAGCGGACGCGCCGGCCGGGGCGCAGATTCGGCGCCCTGTCCGCACAACAAAATCACGGCGGTGAACAACAGGGCGGCCAGCAGGAGGTTTCTCATTTCACCCGGATTTTCCCCCGCGCGCGGCGCACCGCAAGCGCACAGTCCCCGTCGCCCTGGCGAAAGCGCCGCGCCCCGCGTCTGATCACCAGCCTCATCCGCCCACCGACACCCAAAAGTAACAAGGCCGAAAGCGTGGCATGGGTCGCGTAGCGCCCATTTTGGTGGCGACTCGCCCATTTTTCCCGCCATCAAAACTCTCATGCCTTCGTCCACGATCATGCCCTGCTTCCTCCGCTCTTTCCGCCTCACCTCCTCATCCCTCCGTATCCTCGTCCTCCTCAGCCTCAGCCTCTTGGCCGCCGCGCCCGCCGTGCGCGCCGCCGAGCCGGAGGGCGAGCTCAAGCTGGTCATCGTGCTCACGCGCCATGGCGTGCGTTCGCCGCTGCAGACGAACCAGATTCTGGGCAAGTTCGCCGCCGAGCCCTGGCCGGAATGGAGCGTGAAACCCGGCCTGCTCACCCCGCACGGCCATCAGCAAATGGTCAGGATGGGCGAATACTACCGGGCGCGCTACGTCGCCGCCGGCCTGCTGACCGGTGACCCCGCCAAGGATGCCCCGGCTGTTTTTTTCCGGGCCAACAACGAACCGCGCACGATGGAGTCCGCCATTGCCCTCGCCGCCGGCCTGTTGCCCGGGACCCCCGAGCCGAACCTGCACACACTGCCCAAGGGTCGGATCGATCCTTTGTACCAGCCGGTCAAGGCCGGGACCTCCAAGCCTGACCGCGACCTCGCCGTGGCCGCGGTGCTGGGCCGCATCGGCAACGACCCGGCCAACCTGACACTGGCCTATCGCGCGGAGTTTGACGCCCTCCAACGCGTCCTTGGGCCAGTCAGCGGCCAACCCGGCAAAACGCCCGTGATCGAGCTACCCGGCGCGGTGGTGCACGGCGAGTTTGACCACACCGTGGGGGTGCAGGGCCCCGTGCGCCTGGCGATGCAGATCACCGACGCGCTCCTGCTGGAATACACCGAGGGCATGCCGATGAAGGATGTCGGCTGGGGCCGGCTCGACTCCGCGACCCTCACCCAGCTGCTCAAGCTGCACTCGCTCTACTTTGATCTGACGCAGTCCACGCTCTATGCGGCCCAGGCGCAGGCCTCCAACCTCGCCGACCATGTCCTCCAGACCCTGCAGCGCACCGTCCGGGGCAGTTCGGCGGAGGGAGCTTTCGGCGAACCGGGGCAAAAATTCGTCCTGATCAGCGGCCACGACACCAACATCATCAACTTCGCCAGTCTGCTCGGCGCCCACTGGTATCTGCCCGGCACCCAGCAGGACCCCTTGCTCCCCGGCGGCGCCCTGGTGCTCGAACTCCGGCAACACTCCCCGGGCGGCTATTTTGTCCGCGTATTATACGTGAGCCAGACCTTCGACCAAATCCGCCATCTCCCCCCGCTGTCGCTCGAGCATCCCCCGGCCATCGCCCCCATCTTCATCCCCGGTTGCAGTGAAAACACCCCCGGCTTTGACGTCCCGTTCGCCAAGTTCGAGGCCCTCCTCCACCGCACGATCGACCCGCAGTTCGTCACGCCCGGCGTGCCGTAACGCTGTACGCCGCCCGCCCCATCCAGCCCAACCTCCGGGGCGAATGTAACCCAATAGGTTACAAGGGATCGAGGCGGGCCCCCGGCTGGCCGGCGCGGCGGAGGGCGGCGCGGACACGCGCGTGGACCGCTTCATGCCGCCAACCGTGTTGGCCGGACCGCACGCGTTCGTTTGACAAACCCCGGCGCCCTCGCGTCGTTTCGTGCCGTGCCTGCTCCTGAAAAAGTCCTCGTCGCGATGTCTGGCGGCGTGGACAGCTCCGTCGCCGCGCTCCTGCTCCAGCAGTCGGGCGTGCCGGTCGTGGGCGCGTACATGAAGAACTGGATCAACGAGGACAACGTCCTCGGCGACTGCCCGTGGCAGCAGGACATCCTGGACGCCCGCGCGGTCTGCGACCGGCTCGGGATCGAGTTTCGCGTCGTCAACCTCATGGCGGACTACCGTCGGCTCGTGGTGGACTACCTGCTCGACGGCTACCAGCGCGGCCAGACGCCCAATCCCGACGTGATGTGCAACAGCCGGGTGAAGTTCGGCGTGTTCCGCGCCTACGCCGAGGCCGAGGGGTTCTCCGCGCTGGCCACTGGGCACTCCGCCCGGCGGGTGGAGGCAGGAACATCCGAAGCGGGTCGGGCATTACGCCCGACATCCGAAATGCAGGTCGGGCGTAAAGCCCGACCCACATCGGGAACTGAGTTCGCCTTGCTCGAGGGCTTGGACAAAAACAAGGACCAGTCCTATTTCCTCGCGCTGCTCAACCAGGCCCAGCTGCGCTTCGCGCGCTTCCCCATCGGCCACCTCGAAAAACCCGAGCTGCGCGCGCTCGCCCGCGAGGCCGGCCTCACCACCGCTGGTAAAAAGGACAGCCAGGGCATCTGCTTCATCGGCGAGGTGAAGATGGCGGATTTCCTGCAAGCCTACGTCCCCGACGCGCCGGGACCAATCGTCCGCGCCAGTGATGGACGCGAACTCGGCCAGCACCGCGGACTCCACTTCTATACGATTGGCCAGCGCCGGGGCATTCGGGTGCCGTCCAACACGGACAACGAGGCATACGTCGTGGTCGGCAAGCGTGCCTCCGACCGCGCCCTGCTTGTCGCCTTCGACCACGCCGACGCCCCCGGCCTGTTTCAAACCGAAGTCCGCGTCCATAGCTTGAGCTGGACCGGGGAAGCCCTCACTACGCCGCAGACCCTCGAGGGCCGCGTCCGCTACCGCGACCCGCGCGTCAAACTGGAGTTCATCCCCACCGAAGCCGGCAGCGCCCTGATCAAGTTCTCCGAGCCCCAGCGTGGCCTCGCCTCCGGCCAGATTCTCGCACTCTACGACGGCGAGCGATTGCTGGGCGGCGGCGTGTATCAATAAGGCAAAGCTGCGGCGGCCGGGCTTCGGCCCAAGGTGGGCGCCGATTTGCATGGCAGCGACTTCTCGCTGTCGACTCCACGGCGAGCTCGCGCCCAAAGCGTCGGTCGGAAAACCGAAGCCCATCCCAGAACCGACGCGCAAACATCCTCCCGCAAAACGCGTGACGCCGCGAATCATGCCAGCACACTCTCCGGCACCATGACGCAGGCGCCGCAGGCCAGCATCGACAAGCTCGCGGAGCGCGAGGCCCTCTATCCCGAACTCGGGCGGGCGCTGCGTACCACGGTGGCGTTCATGGTGCCGCTCATCCTGGGCCACTACGGCCTCTTGACGGGGCCCGTGGTGTTCGCCGCTATCGCGGCCCAGAACGTGGCGCTGATTGATATCCGCGGTGATTACGGCGTCCGCCTCGGCCTGCTGCTGGGCAAGGCCCTGATTCTCACCGCCGCCACCTGGCTCGGCTGCATGGTCGGCGGGAGCCTCGTCGCCGCCGTGCTCGCGACGGCCCTGATCGCCGTCGGCATGGGCCTGTGGCGCCACTTAAGCGCGGACTACGGCCCGTCGGTCGCGGCCGCGTCCGCCCTGCTCTTCCTGATCGCCCTCGCCACGCCCGAGATTCCCTCGGCCCACGTCGCGCGCTACGCATTCTGCGGCGCGCTCTGGGGTGTCGCGCTGCAGGCCTCGTTCTGGCCGTTCCGGCCCCAGCACCCGCTGCGGCAATCGCTGGCAGAGACCTGGCTGGCCGTCGGCGAGCTGTTCGCGGCACTGGCACTGGAGGACGAGCGCGACGAGACCACTCGTCAGCATGACATCGCCCAAAAGGAGGCGGTGTTGCGCAGCGCGCTCGACCACACCAGCGCCCTGCTCGCGCCCGCAGGCGCGACCCCGCCCAGCCGGCTGCAGCAGCGGCTCGATGCCCTCAATCTCACCGCCGCGCGGCTGGCCACGCGCGTCGGCGTCTTCAACACCGCGTTCGAGGCGCTGCGGCCGGGCCCGGAGTTCGCCCAGCTCGCCCCCGCCGTGCAGCCGGTGTTCACCTCGCTCACCAATACGGCCCGCACCGTCGCGCTCGCCGTCGTGTCCCGCCAGCCCGCCCACCTCGCCACCGCGGAGGTCCGGCTGAGCCGGCTGACCAACCTCATCGCCGTGCTGCAGGCGCGCATCACCTCCCACGCCGTCACGTCGCCACGCTGCACCGAGCTGGTCCAACTGCTGCGCCAGGTCGCCGCCCAGGTGGCCGTGCTGCTCCCGCAACTGTCCGCCACGAGCGACCGGGCGGCGGAGAGCGGCGCGTTTTCCCTCGAGTTGTTCGACCTCGATGCGTGGACGCTGCGACCGTTCGCCGCGACGCTCAACCAGAGCCGCCGCATCGACCCGGCTCTGGTGCGTTTCACCGCCCGGCTGGCGGTTCTGCTGATGGTCGGCGTCGGCCTCTTCGAATACTGGCATCTTCCGCGCGGCTACTGGCTGCCGCTCACGATCGTAGTCGTGCTGCAACCCGACTACGGCTCCACCCGCCAGCGCGCCGCGCAACGCCTGATCGGCACGCTCATCGGCGGCATCCTTGCGAGCCTGCTGCTCTGGCTAAAACTGCCCGCCCTGGTCCTACTGGCCGCGACCGCGGCGACGATCTTCGGCTTTGCCTACATGCTGCGGAAAAACTACGCGCTCGCGGTGTTCTTCATCACGCTGATGATCGTGCTGCTGACGGAGGCCTCCAGCGCCGTGACGCTCGAGTTCACGATCTCCCGTCTGGTCGCGACGGCCGCGGGCGGCGGACTGGCCATGCTGGCCGCGCTGCTGTTCTGGCCGGTGTGGGAGCGCCAGCGCTTCCCCGCCTACCTCGCGGACGCCCTGCGCGCCAACCGCGTTTATCTGCAACTCCTGCAAGCCCGGCTGACGGCCGGCGGATCCTATGACGCCCCCGCCATCGCCGCGAAACGCCGCGTCGAGACTGCCAACGGCGTCGTCTTCGCCTCGCTCCAGCGCATGGCGGCCGATCCGAAGCACCAGCAGTACGGCCTCACCCAGGCCGCGGCCATCGCCAACGGCAACCAGCGCCTCACCCGCGCGCTGACGACCATCGCCCTCCACCTCACGCCCGGCTCCCCGCTCGCCCAGCCCGAGGCCGCACGCTTTGGAACGCTGGCCGGCGACGCCCTCGAAGCCCTCGCGGTGAGCGCCGGCGCAAGCGCAGAGTCCCCCGCTGCACTCGCCCATTTGCTCTCCGCACTCGAATCTTACCAAGCCCCCATCCCGGCCGCGAACGTCGCGCGCGAGCACTGGGTCTTCGGCCAAATGAGCCGCGCCGCCCTCGAACTGAGCGCCATGCTCCTCGCCGCCTCGCCCCCCACCGACGCGACCGCTCCCGTCACCGCCCTGGGGTGACCGTGCCATCTCCGCCGGAAGTCTTGGCCGGCAAGCCTCGTTCAGGGATCTGAAACGGAGCGGGGTTTGGGGCTTGGGGTTGAGGGAATTGCCCGCTTAGCTCCCCACCGCCCCGACCCGTTCCTTACCCCAAACTTTAAAGGACTGCCCCATGATCCCGGACCAGCTGCTGAAAATAATGGAGAAGGACGGCGTGGTGGCCATCGCCACCGTGGGGCCGGACGGTCCGCACCTCGTCAACACGTGGAACAGCTACCTCAAAATCTCCCCGGACGGGCGGCTGCTCATCCCCGCCGGCTACATGCACAAGACCGAGGCCAACATTAAGCACAATCCCCACGTCTTGATTACGCTGGGGAGCAGCAAGATTGCGGGCCTGCATGGTCCAGGGGCCGGGTACCTGATCAAGGGCCAGGGGCGGTTCATGACCTCCGGCCCGGATTTTGACTTTATGAAGGAGAAGTTCAGCTGGCTGCGGGCCACCCTAACCGTGACCATTGAGTCGGCGAATCAAACTTGGTGAGACCTCTTCCCGCGCGGGCCAAGTGACCGGAAGGCGCCGCAGGGCCACTCACCGCACCGACGCCAGTGCAAGGCTGAGCGCAAAGGCGAGGAAGACCACGCCGAGGGCGCGGTTGATCCAGTGACCGTAGCGCAGGAATTTTCCGCGGACGTCCTCCCGGGCGAACACCACTGAGACGAACGTGAACCACGCCATCGTCGCCAAGCTCATCCACAGACCGTAGCCCGCTTGGATCAGCTTTGGCGTCGTCGGGCTGACGACGAGGACGAAGAGGGAAATGAAAAAGAGCGTCGCCTTGGGGTTCAGGGCGTTCGTCAAAAAGCCCGTGGCGAACGCGCCATGGGGCTTCGGGATCAACGCCGTGCCGGCGCCCGTGATTTCCGCGGTGCGGCGCGGTTTCGCGCGCAGCGACTGCACGCCGATCCACGCGATGTAGGCGGCGCCGGCATACTTCACCACGCTGAACCAGAGCACCGAGCTGCGGAGGAGGAGGCCGAGCCCGAGCAGCGAATACGTGACGTGCAACAGGATCGCCACGCCAATGCCGAGGCTGGTCCAGATCGCGGTGCGGCGGCCGTGCGTAAGGCTCTGCTTCAGGACGATCGCGAAGTCGGGTCCCGGGCTCGCCACCGCCAGCAGGTGGGCGAGCGCCACCTGGGAAAACTCGATCCAGTAATCGTGCATGGGCGGTCAGGTGGCTTTTGCCCGCGAATGAGGCGGATGGACGCGAAGCAGAAGATTAGACTTCGCGCAAATTCGCGTGCTTCGCGGGCAACCTCATCCTCACAGCGCGATGTCCTTGAAGGCCGGGTTCGCCAGGATGCGGTCGAGCTGCTTGCCGTCGGCGAAGGCGCCGAGGGCGCGATCATCCGGGTGATTCTTTTGCGCCTTTTCCAACAGGCTCCGGGCATCGTCGGCCCGGCCAAGCAGCGCCAGCGCGTAAACCTGCTGCAGCAGCGCTTCCGTCTTTTTGTCGTCCGCCTTGTACTGGTCGCGCGCCGCATCCCGCATCTGCTCGTAGGCCTGCTTGGCGCCGGCCCGGTTGTCGAGCCGCCGGCGGACCACGCCGAGGCTTTGCCAGTACTCCGGCGTGTCCGGGCACAGCGCCGTGGCCTTGATCAGCAGCGGTTCCGCCCGGGCGTAGTTGCGCAGCGTGAATGCGAACTGGGCCTCGCTGGCGATATTCGCCGCTTCCTTGCGCTGGAGAGATGTGATCTCCTTGCGCCCGCACCCCGTGGTGAACACGGCGGACAGGAGGAGCAGCAGGCAAAGGAGGCGGTGCATGGGAAGATTGGGGCCGACGGGATGAGGCCGGGCCTGCACAGCAGGCAACGAAGGAAACGGGGAGGCAAGCCAAGGCATTGCGGGACCCTCATCCGGCCCGATGCGCCCCGGCGGACAACGCGGTGCGGGCGGGCAAAACCGGCGCCTCACATGTCCGCGGGCACCGTGGTGAGCGCCTCTTCCATCGTGGTCAGGCCTTCCTTGACCTTGATCATGCTGTCCTGGTGGAGGGTCTTCATGCCGCCCCGC
The DNA here is from genome assembly GCA_903855985.1 of uncultured Opitutia bacterium. Classification (GTDB taxonomy): domain Bacteria; phylum Verrucomicrobiota; class Verrucomicrobiia; order Opitutales; family Opitutaceae; genus Opi-474. The sequence continues at coordinate 8,294 of CAIOAO010000103.1, forward strand.
ATCGCGATGCGCTTCAATTCGGAGGTCTCGGTCTTCTTGTTGATGCCCTCGATCAGCTCGTCGTTGGTCACCATCAGTTCGTGGATGCCGATCCGGCCCTTGTAGCCGGTGTTGTTGCACTTGGAGCAGCCGCGGGCGTTGTGTTTGTAGATCTGGCCGCTCCAGCCGATGGCCTTCTCGATGATTTCCTTTTCCCGGCTGACGGGGGTGTAGGGCATGCGGCAGGTCTTGCACACGCGGCGGCCCAAGCGCTGGGAGCAGACGCACAGCAGCGACGAGGAGATCATGAACGGCTCGATCTCCATGTCGGTGAGACGGGCAATCGTGCTGGGCGCGTCGTTCGTGTGCAGCGTGCTGAGCAGCAAGTGACCGGTGAGGGCCGCCTCGACGGAGATGTCGGCGGTTTCCTTGTCGCGAATTTCGCCCACGAGGATGATGTCGGGATCCTGCCGGAGAAAAGAGCGCAGCGCCGTGGCGAAGGTGAGCCCGATCTGCCGGTGCATCTGCATTTGGTTGATGCCGGCGAGCGTGTACTCGATCGGGTCCTCCGCGGTGCGGATGACGATCTCGGGCGAGTTGATCTCGTTGAGCGCGGAATAGAGCGTCATCGACTTGCCGGAGCCGGTCGGGCCGCAGTGCAGGATCATGCCGTAGGGCTGGCGGATGATCTCGCGGTAGCGGGCCAGGTTCGCCTCGGAGAAGCCGAGCGCAGGCAGCGGCAGCGTCGCCTTCTGCTTGTCGAGGATACGCATGACCACGCCCTCGCCGTGGTTGAGCGGCGCGGTGGAGACGCGCAGGTCGAGGTCGAGGGATTTCTTGGTGTACTGCTTGAAGATGATGCGACCGTCCTGCGGCAGGCGCCGCTCGGAGATGTCGAGGTTGCACATGATCTTGATGCGCGCGACCAGGGCCGGCGCCACCTTGGCGGGCAGGCGCAGCTTCTCCTGGCACATGCCGTCGATGCGGTAACGGACGATGATTTCGTTCTCCTGCGGTTCGACGTGGATGTCGCTCACCCCCGCAAAATACGTATCCTCGATGACCCGGTTGGCGAGCTGGATGATCGGGCCGGATTCCTCGTTGACGAGGTCGTCCTCGATGACCTGGAGCACGCTGCCGTACTCCGCGCCGATCTGCTGCACGACGTCGTCGAAACCCGTGGACTGGTTGTTCGCGCCCTGGCTGAACTTTTCGCGCAGGTCTTTTTCGCGACCGAGCATGCGGACCACGCGCAGGCCGGTCATCTCATGGATCTTGGCCGGGACGGTGACTTCGAAGGGATTGGCAAACACCACCAGCAGAAGGTCGCCCACCTGGCCCACGGGGATGACGAGGTTTTCCACGCAGAACTCCTGCGAGATGCGCTCGTAGGTGCTCGGGGTGATGCGGTAGCGGGAGATATTGTAGGGCGCGAGGCCGAGGGCCTTGCCCTTGGCCACGAGGATCTGCAGCGGCGAGATGCGGTGCTCTTCCTGCAGCAGCCGGTCGAGGGCGTCGCCGTTCAAGTCGGCGGTGACGGCCGCGATGACGTCGCGCTGCCGCTCGGACAGCCGGCCCATCTCGACCAGCTTGGAGACGATCTGCGTCTGGACTTTTCCGAGGGGCATGGGTCAGTTCCGCGGCGGCGGCACCAGCGGAATGGGCGGGGTGGAGGTCCCGGCCGGCACGAGCACCGGGCCCTTGGCCGGAAACGGCGAGGCGGTGCCAAACGGCGAGCGGGTGCCGGTGGCCGTGCCCAGGCTGGCAAACGGCTGGCGGGAACCGCCGTTGGCCGGGGGCTGCGGGGCGACGCGCTCGGCGATCAGTTTCTCCAGATAGTCGGCGATGACCTCGAGCGTGCTGCCAAACCAGAGGATCGGGCCGGAATACTGTTTTTCCCAGAAGCTCCGCACCGCCGGGCTCAGGTAGTAGGCGGTGGCAATGAAGTGAAAATCCTCGTCGTGGTCGAACGGCACGGACCAGGTCGCCCAGCAGGTCGGGATGTCCGTGGATTTCTTCACCTCGTCCGGCACGTCATAGCCGCGGAGGTCCACCAGTCCCGCGCCCTCATTGTCCACGATGTGGTTGAGCAGGTCCTCTTCCTTCAGGACCTTCATCTGGTAGGCGAGGATGCCCAGCACGGTGCTTTGCCGCGGCTGGTCCGCCTGCATGATCTCCAGCAGCTTCTCGTTCGCCTTCTCCAGATCCTCGAGTTTCACGAGGTTGGCCTCGACAAGGCCGGCGCCGAGCAGGCGGTTGGCTCGCATCAGGAGCTGGCGGTGTTCCGGGAGCATGGCGCGGTGAAATTAGGCCGGCGTCGGCGGGCGAGGCGATATTTTTTCTTTGGCGCGCAGGGCCGAAACCCGTTTTAGCAATTGTTTCTTCAGCGTCTCCAGACCGGCGCCGGTGCGGCAGGAAATCTCCATGATCTCGGCCTTTTTGTAGCGCTTCTGGAACTTCGCGAGGTGCGCCGCGTACTCGGGCAGGTCGAGCTTGTTCGCCACCACGATGCGGGGCTTGTCGAGCATCGCCGGGTCGTAGAGTTCGAGCTCGTGCAGCAGGTGCTTGTAATCCTCGCGGGGGTCGCGGGCGTCGGTGCCGGCCATGTCGAGCAGCACCAGCAGGACCGCACAGCGCTCGATGTGGCGGAGGAAACGGTGGCCGAGGCCGCGGTTCTCGCTCGCGCCCTCGATCAGGCCGGGCACGTCGGCCAGCAGCAGGCGGCGGGCGCCCTTCTTGTCATCGGGATAGTCAATGACGCCGATCTGCGGGTGGAGCGTGGTGAAGGGATAGGCCGCGGTCTTCGGGCGCGCCTTGGTGATCGCGGTGGTGAGCGAGGACTTGCCGGCGTTGGGAAACCCCACGAGGCCGACGTCGGCGATGCTCTTCAACACGAAGCGGTAGCCGCCGCCCTCGCCGGGATGCCCGGGGTTGGCGCGCTTCGGGGCGCGGTTGGTCGAAGACTTGAAATGCGTGTTCCCCCACCCGCCGTTGCCGCCCTTGCACAGGACGATCTGCAGGCCGTCCTCGATGATCTCGGCCACGACGCGGCCGGTCGCAAGGTCGGTCACGACGGTGCCGAGCGGCATCCGCATGACGCAGTGCTTGCCGTCCTTGCCGAACTGGTCGGAGCCGAGCCCGTGCTCGCCGCGCTCCGCGTACCAGTGGGGCTTGTACTTGTAATCCACGAGATTGTTCGTGTTCACGTCCCCCACGAGAATGACATCGCCCCCGCGGCCGCCATCGCCGCCGTTGGGTCCACCCCAGGGCTCGTATTTTTCCCGGCGGAAGCTCACGCAGCCGCGCCCGCCGTCACCGGCCATTAGTTTTACTGTGCACTCGTCGACAAACATGCGCCCCACGATGCAGAACCGGCCAGGTTTAACAAGGCCCACGCTGCACAGGCGCGATCAGCACCCGGCGTTCAGCTTTCAGCTCCCCGGACGACGGCACAATTACCGCGAAAAATCCACGGACGCGGCCCGGGCGACCAGCCTGCACGACCGGCCCGGAAATCGACCCAGGGCCCGGAGAACAAAGGCTGAAAGCTGACCGCTGACCGCGTTTGGCGTCAAAGGACGATCTTAATGCCCTTGCGCAGGTACGTCGGCACGTCGAGGTCCTGGCCGTCAAACAGGTTGCGGTCGGTCTTCTCGAAATGCCCGCGGCTCTCCATCTCGCCGAAGCCAAACTCGTCCTGGGCGGTCTTGTCCGCCGTCGGGCGCGTCGCCGGGACGGAAACCAACTCGGGCGGCACCGCGGCCTCGCGGGAGGCCGGGGCGGGTTCCTCGACCCGCGGAAAGGGGCTTTTGGTCCGCGTGGGCGCGAGCCGGCGCGACGGCACGCTGCGGCCGCCCATGTCACTGGTGCCGAGGACGCAGACCTCGACCCGGTTCTGCATGCCTTCGTCGATCACCGCACCCATGATGATGTGCGATTCGCGGCCAAACTGGTCGGTGATGGACGTCATCAGCTCATTCACCTTCGGCAGCGTCAGGTCGGTGCCGCCGATGATGTTCACCAGCAGCCGGTCGGCCTTGCGGGAAAATTCCGGGGTGTGCAGGAGCGGGCAGAGCTTCAGGCGCGCGATGGCGTCGGCCACCGCGTTGTCACCCGTGCCCTCGCCGAGGCCGAACAGCGTTTTGCCGCCGCGCTGCTGGAACATCTGCCGCAGGGTGGCGAAATCGAGGTTGATGAGGCCGGTCTTGAACAGCATCGCCCAGATGGACTTCACGCCGCGGCCGATCCACTCGTCGGCCCGGGCGAACGAGTCGAGCACGCTCGTGTCATCGGCGCCTTCCTGGAGCAAAATGTCGTTCGGCAGCGGGATGACGGCGTCGCACACCTTGCGCAGCGCGAGCATGCCCTCTTCCGCCTGTTTGAGCCGGCGCCCGCCCTCAAAGCTGAACGGCAGCGTCACAAAGGCGATGACCAGCGCGCCGGACTCCGCGGCAATCTCGGCCACAATCGGCATCGCGCCGCTGCCCGTGCCGCCCCCCATGCCGGCGATGAGAAAAACAAGGTCGCAGCCCTTCACCACACTGGTGATTTTTTCGCGGTCCGCCTCGGCGGCCTCGCGGCCGAGGTCGGGATCACCGCCGGCGCCCAGGCCGCGCGTGACGCTCATGCCGATCAGCACCTTGTCCTGCACCGGTGAGCTGGCCAGTGCCTGGTAGTCGGTATTGATCACCGCGAGCTGCAGCCGCTCGAGGTTTTCCATCTTCAGCCGGTCCACGGCGTTGGAGCCGGCGCCGCCGACGCCGACGAGCTTGATCGCGATGCTGCGGTCCGCCAGCAGCGAGTGTTCGAGGGGCAGTTCGTTGAGATTCATGGCGGTCAGGCGCTGGCGAACAGGCGTTTGACGTTGGAGAGGAACCCGCCGCGGCGCCGGTCGGTCGCCAGGCGCTCGCTCTGGGCCTGGACGCCATAATACAGCAGGCCCAGGGCCGTGTGGTTGCCCGGGTCGCGGAGGTTGTCGGCCACCCAGGTGGGCGTCTCGCCGAGGTGCGCCGGCACGCCGAACACCTTGGCCGCGGTCTCCGCAATGCCGGGAAGCTTGGCGGTGCCGCCAGTGAGGACGACGCCCGCGGCGCAGGTGTCGGGGGAAAAGGCGTTGCCCAGCCGCTTCTTCACGACCTCGAGCAGTTCCCACGTGCGCGCGGCCGTGATCTGCTCGATGGCCTGCCGGGGAAACTGGCGGTCCCCGATGGAGAAGTTGCCGTCGAGCCAGACCTTCTCGGCCTTGTCGCGGGCCTGGATCGTCGCACGACCGAAGCGGAGCTTGAGCTTTTCCGCCTGACCCTCGGTGAGGCGGAGGCCGATGCTGAGGTCGTTGGTCAGGTGGGAACCGCCGACCGGCACGACGCCCGTCGTGTGCGGCCCGCCATCGCGGTACAGCACGTAATCGGTCGTGCCCGCACCGAGGTCGATCGCGAGCACGCCGTGCTGGCGGTCCTCGGGGGTGGTGACCATGTGGCCCGAGGCGAGGCTGGCGAGCACGAGCTCGCGCACCTCGAGATTAAAGCCGCGGATGACGTGGATATTGTCCGCGAGGCGCTGTTCCTGGCCGTGGACGGTCCAATAACCGACCTCCAGGCGCTGCCCGACAAGATTTTCCGGCGTGCCCGGGATGAGGCGGCCGTCCACGCGGAAGGGCCGGCGGATATTGTGCACCACCATGCGGCCGGCGGGGAGCTCCTTTGACTTGGCGAGGTCGCTCACCGTCCGGATGTCGGCGGCGTCGATCATGTTGTCCGCCGCCTTCACGTTGACCGCGGCCTCGTTGTAGAAACCCTCGAGGTGACCGCCGGTCTGGGCCAGGAACACGAGTTCGATCCGCTCGCCGGCGTCACGCTCCGCCTGCTCCAGCGCGCTGTGCGTGCACTCGCTGGCGGCCTTGTAGTCGACGACGGCGCCCTTGATGACGCCGCGCGACGAGCATTCGCCGTGGCCGATGATGGCGAGCTCACGGCCGGTGTATTCGCCGACGAGGGCGGTGATCTTGGAGGTGCCGATTTCGACGGCACCGATGAAGGTGGAACGGGAACTCACGGGGCGAAGGGCAAAAAGCTAGCGGATGGTGAAGGAGGGAAGAACCAGGGGGCGCGAGGCCGGAGCCGCGGGCGCCGGAACCGGAGCGCGGCCCGGAGCGACGAGAACAGCAGGCCGGCCTGCCGCTGGCCCGGAGGACGCGGGCGCAGCATCCGCGAACGCCACCGGAACCTGCGAGCCCACCGCGAGATTGATTTCACGCAGCGTTTTCTCGGGGTGCGCCGCGGCGGCGTCAAGGATCGCGTCAAGGTTCGCCAGCTGCCGGAAAAAATCCTCGTTGATGCCGAACGTGATCTTCGTGGCGTCCTTGGTGGAGACCTCGATCTCGCCGTCGGATTCCAGGCGGGCGAGCGACACCACCTTCCAGGTATTGTAGAGGTGCTCCGCCTCCAGCTTCGCCTTGGCCAGCAACTCCGCCACCGACTCCATGCCGGCGATGGGCTGGAACGTGCCCCCCACCCGCGTGAGCTTCACGCCGGCCAGCCACGGCAGGGTCTGGATCATGGCCGCATCGTAACCCACGCCCTCGTAAACCACACCATCGCGCGCAATCAGGAGCGTGCGCGGCAGGTCGTCCTTGTCCTGCGCGGAAAGCCGCGCGACCGGCGCGCGCTCCGAGATGCTGACCGCCAGCGTGGAGGGAAAGCTGCGGGTGAGCGTCGCCGTGCGCACCTGCCCGGAGGCCAGCAGGCGGGCGCGCAACTGGTAAAGATCGAGGGCCATCAGCGAGGTGTTCTTAGGGAGTGCGAGCGCGTGATTCATCCACGCCTGGTCGAGTACGCCGTCCGTCACGAGCACGAGATCCTTCACCGGCGAAGTCTGCATCGCCTCGGAACCCTTCGTCGGCGTCTCCCGGAAAGTCCCGGCCACCTCGAAGCCGCCCCAAGCCAGGCCGGCGATCACCACCACGAAGCCGACGGTCTTCAACACACTGTAGGTCACGCGCCGGCGGCCCTCGGTGGACATGGCGCGTGGGTGCATCTGTTGGGGAATATCCCTCCAGTTGCGGGCCGGGGCCGTGGTGTTGCGGGGTGTCATGGTTCGGAAGACGCGTTGGCCGCGCGAAAACGACGCAGCGCGGGTGTCACCATTTCCCTGACCAGAGCCGTGAAATCCAACCCCACGCAGCGAGCACTCATCGGCAGCAAACTGGTCTCCTTCATGCCGGGTAGAGTGTTGATTTCCAGCAAATAAAGCTCGTTTTGCGCGGACAGCATGAAGTCCACCCGGGCGTAGTCCCGGCAGCCGCACGCCTCGTAGGCCGTCTCGGCGTCCCGGACCGCCGCGGCCGTGATCCCGCCATCGAGCGGGGCGGGGGCAAAATACTCCGAGGCGCCCTTCGTGTACTTGCTGGCGTAGTCGTAGACGCCGGACTTCGGCTTGATCTCCACCACCCCCGCGGCCTTGCCATCGAGCACGCCGACCGAGAGTTCGCGCCCAAAGATGCGCTGTTCCGCCAGCCAGGAGCCGCTGGAAATCTTGGCGAGGGCGGTGGCCAGTTCCTGGCGGTTGCCTACGACGCTGAGGCCGACGCTGCTGCCCTCGGCATTGGGTTTGATGATGAGATTTTCGCCCAGCTGGCCGACGACTGTTTCAACCGAGGGCTTGGCCTGGCCGGCAAACAGGATGGCCTTCGCCACGCGCACGCCCCGGGCGGCGACGGCTTCCTTCGTCTTGGTCTTGTCCATCGTGAGCGCACTGCTGGCGGCATCGCAGCCCGCGTATTGCACGTGCGCCGCGTCGAGCAGCCGCTGCATCCCGCCGTCCTCGCCAAACGTGCCGTGCAGGGTGGAAAAAACCACATGGGTGCCCGCATCCAGCCCGGCCGGGAGTGCATCGGCCGTGATATCGAACAGCCGCGTCGGATACGACCGCGCCAGGGCGACCGCGCAGGCCAGGCCGGAGCCGAGTGACACCTCCCGCTCGGCGGACGTGCCGCCGGCGAACACCGCGATGATCGGATCCTTCATAATACGTCCTTCCAATTTTTGCCGTAGAGCAGCACCTCGGGTTCCAGCACGACGCCCTTGACCTGCTGCACGCGGGCCCGCACGCGGCGGACCAGCTCAAGGATATCCGCGCCGGTCGCGGCCCCGCGGTTCACGATGAAATTGGCATGCACCGTCGAGACCTCGGCGTCCCCCACCCGCTCGCCCTTGAGTCCGCTCTCGTCAATGAGCCGGCCGGCGGAATTGCCCGGCGGGTTCTTGAAGATGCAGCCTGCACTCGGCTCGCGCGGCTGTGACTCCTGGCGCTTCCGTTTGTAAACGTCGATCTGCCGCGCGACCGCCTCCGCGTCCGCCTGCGCCGCCGGCCGGAGCAGCGCCCCGAGGGCAATCGCGTCATGCAACTCCGCGCAGTGCCGGTAATCCACGTGCATCGCGGCCTTCGCCAGCGTCCGGACCTCGCCGGCCAGCGTGATGAGCTGCACTTCGTCCACCACGTCGAACATCCAGCCGCCCATCGCGCCGGCATTCATGCGCAGCGCACCGCCGACGCTGCCGGGAATGCCCTCGAGAAATTCAAAGCCCGTGAGCCCGGCCGTCACAGCCTTCCCGCACAGGTTCTTCAACCGCAGCCCGGCACCCGCCCACACGCGGCCGTCGCTGCGGGCCTCGAAGCCCGCCCAGGTCTCGTGCTGCAGCGAAAGCACCAGCCCGTCCACACCCTCGTCGGGCACGATGAGATTGGAGCCGCGCCCAAGCACAAACACCCCGATCCCGCGCGCCGCGGCCTCGCGCAGCAGCGTCTGCAGGTCCGCCACGGACGCGGGCTCGGCGTAAAGCCGCGCCGCGCCGCCGACGCGCATGGTGGTCTTGGCCGCCAGCGGTTCCTCGCGCTTGAATTTGGTTTCCTTGGCCAGCAGCGGCTTGAGGGCCGCGAACAATTCATCCCAGCGTTGTGCTTTCATGGCGTCCTCCCGCAAAATATCGAGCCAGCTGCGCGCGAGGCGATCAATGTCCCCCGCGCCAACAAACGCGACGAGGTCGTCCCGGCGTACGTCCCGGGACAGTGCCCCGAAAAACGCGGCGCCTCCACCCGGCAGATAGCTGACGGGCAGCGCCGCCGCGATCCGCTTCAGCTCGGCATAAATATCGGCGGTGGTGCCTCCCGCAGTCGGTGCCTCCCCCGCGGCGTAGACATCCAGCAGGTGCACGCTGTCCGCCACGGCCAGCGCCGCCGCAAACTCGGCCTTGAACTGGGCGGTGCGGCTGAAGCGGTGCGGTTGAAACACCACGACCAGGCGGCCGGCCTCGCCCACCCGCCGCCGCAGACTCGTCAGCAGCGCGCGGATTTCCGCCGGGTGATGCGCGTAATCCTCGATGACGGTCAGCCCATCCGCCGCATGCAAGGTGGTCTGCCGGCGGCGCACGCCGGGATAGTCCGCGAGCAGCGTCGGGGTCAGTGCCGCGCCCAGCAACTGCGCCGCGGCCAGCGCCGCGGTGGCATTGGCGGCGTTGAAATCGCCCTGCGCCTTCACGCCCGCCTCGTTGAGCGTGAACTCACCGCCGAGCCGGAGCGTCATGCGGCCCGCTGACTCACTAGCGATCGTGCCCCGGAAACTGCCGGTCCGGCCAAAGGTTTTCGCCGCCGGCGCCACCCGCGCGCTCACGGCACACGCATCACTCACCAAGACCGGGCCACGCGTACGCTTGAACAGGGCGGCGAATGTCGCCTCGAGGTCGGCCTCGCGGCGGTAAAAGTCGGGATGGTCCCAATCGAGGTTCACGGCGACCGTCACCTCGGGGGCAAACGCCTCGATCGTCCCGTCGCTCTCGTCGATCTCGGCCACCACCCAGTCGCTGGAACCGGTCCGCGCCGGCGGCGTGTCGTCGGCGAACAGCCCGCCCAGCACCCAACCCGCGGGAAACCCCGCGGCCCGCAGCGCCGTGATCAGCATGGCCGTGGTGGTTGTCTTGCCGTGCGAGCCGCAGACGGCGACGAGCTTTTTCCCTTTCAGCACCTCCGCCAGCAGTTCGCCGCGGCGCACCAACGGGATTTTCCGGGCCAGTGCCGCCACGTAGGCCGGATGCGTTTTGGCGATGGCCGAGGAGTAAACCACCAGTTCGCAGTCCGCGGGCAGTGGCCCGACGACCACCGACTCGCGCGCGAGCAGGGTCTTAACGTCGTCGGTGAGCGCATCGTCCTCCCCGGTCACGGCGAAGCCCGCCTGGGCGAGATAGATGGCCAGCGGGGCGACACCCATGCCGCCGACGCCGACACAGTGAAGATGGCGCACCTCGCGCCCGAACAGCCTGGGCCACGCCGCGGGTCTCATGCGGCGGAGGGCAGCGGCGCCACCGGGGCTACCGGCGGCGGCGTCACGATTTCATCCAGGTCATCGAGAATCAGTTCCAGCGAGTTCGCCCGGTCCATACGCTGGAGATTGCCCCGGAACTTGCGGAGCAGCCAGTCGTTGAAAATCGTGTCCAGCACCTCGGCATGCAGCGCGGCGATGAACGCCTGCTCCACGACCAGACCGCCGCCCTGCCGCTCGAAGAACGCGGCGTTGGCACGCTGGTGATCGTCGGCGGCATGCGGGTATGGCACGAGAATGGCGGGCGTCTCGCAGCGGATCAGCTCGGCGATCGTCCCCGCGCCGGCGCGCGAGACGACGAGGTCGGCGGCGGAAAGCAACTCAGCCACCTGGTCGCAGAACGGGCTGAACACCGCGCGGATCGGCGCACCGGTCTTCGTCCGCAGTTCGCGCGAATCGTTCGCCCCACCCTTGTCGAGCCCGGTCACGCAGTAAACCTGCACGCCCTCGGCGGCGAAAAGCGGGAGCTTCTGGCGCACCCACTCGTTGAGCGGGCCGGCGCCCTGGCTGCCGCCGAAGACGACGAGCACCTTCTGGTTGGAATCGAGTCCTAGCGCGGCCCGGGCGGTGGCGGTGGGCAGGCGCTGGATTTCCTGGCGCACCGGCATGCCCCCGTGGCGCGTGGCCGCGGCGTGGACGCCGGGCAGCTTGATGCCCGTCGGCAGATAGACGCGCGTGGCCAGCCGGCCGAGGACGCGGATGGCGAGGCCGGGAACGCGGTTCGACTCATGCAGCGCAACCGGCACATGCCGCAGCCAGCCGGAGACGGCGATGCCAGCCGAGGTGAAGCCGCCGAAGCCCACGATGCCGTCAGGCTTCGTCTCCCGCACGAGCTTCAGGCAGAAAAAGAACCCGCGCGTCTGGGTCACGACGCAGCGCACCAGCTTGATCGGCGACCAGGAAAAGCCGGTGCCGGGCACGCGGAGAAATTCAAACTGCGGGTATTTCTCGATCAGCCGCGCATCCACCTTCTTCTGGCTGATCAGCAGCGTGACCGTGTGGCCGCGGGCGATGAGTCCCTCGGCCAGGGAGATGCCCGGCGAAAGATGGCCGCCCGTGCCGCCACAGGAGATGATGTACCGGCTCACGCGAGCACCTCGTGCATGGAGCGCAGCCGGCCGCCGAGCGCGACGCGGCCCCAGGTGCGCTGGGTATTGAGCAGGATGCCGAGCAGCAGGCCCATCAGGAGCAGGTTCGACAGCCCGGCGCTGATGAACGGCAGCGACATGCCCTTCGTCGGAAACACGCCCGTGACGACGCCGAGGTTGATGATCGCCTGGAGGCAGATCATCAGCAGGCAGCCGGTGACGAGGAGAAACTGGAACAGGTTGGGCGCGCGGCGGAGGTGGATCAGGCCGGCGATGAACATGACCGTGAACACCACGACCACGCCGAGCGTGAACCACAGGCCCATTTCCTCGCCGACCACGGCGAAGATCATGTCGGTGTGCGCCTCGGGCAGGAAATTCAACTGCTGGCGGCCCTGGCCCAACCCGACGCCGTCCACGCCGCCGGACGCAAACGCCGCGAGCGACTGGTACAGCTGGTACGTACCGCCCTGCTTGTTGCCCTCGACATCGAGGAACGCGAGGAAGCGGCGGAGCCGGTTGGGATTGAGCACCACGGCGACCGCGAACAGCCCGACCACCATGGCCACCGTCGGGACGATGTAGCGCCACTTGGCGCCCGACAGAAAGAGCAGCACCAGGCCGACGGCGACCATCAGCGCGGCGGTGCCGAAGTCCGGCTCGCGCTGCACGAGCAGCGCAAACACGCCGATGATGCCGAGCGGATAGACATAACCGCGCTTGAACTCACCGAGGCGCGACTGGTTCAGCGCGAGATAATGCGCGAGGCAGAACACGAGGCCGAGTTTCGCAAATTCCGAGACCTGCAGGAGGACCGGTCCGTAGCCGAGCCAGCGGCGTGCCCCGGTGCGCCAGACGCCGATGCCCGGGATCAGCACGAGCACCAGCATTACGGCAAAGCCCCCGGCGATCCACCAGGCGTACTTGCGGAGATAGTCGAGGTTCAGCCGGCTCGTCACGAAGCAGACCACCGCGGCGAGCACCACGCCGATCAGCTGCTTGCTGAGGTAGTAATACGGCCCCTGTTTGTACGAGGCGCTGGCGCTGAACAGGATGGTCAGCCCGAGAATCGTGAGCCCGATGGCGCAGACGACGATGATGGCCGCGGGGTTGACGACGAACCGCGCGCGCGGGGCCTCGGTCGGCAAGTCACGGGACATCGTCGTAAGCTCAGGGTTTTTTCGGCGCCGGGGCGTCCTCGACGGTTATGGTGGGCGGCGCGTCCACGGCCGCCTTCGCGGGAGCCGGCGCGTCATCTCCGACCGAGATGGTCGGGATGCTCACGGGCTTGGCGGGCTCGGCGGCGGGTTTGGCCGCGCCCTTCGCGCCGGACTTGCCGGTGCTTTTCCCCGCGGGCGTCTGCCAGCCGGGAATAATGAGTTCCATGCCCGGGTGGATCTTCGCCGGGTCGGAAATGTTGTTGGCCGTGGCGATCTCGCCGACCTTCACCTGGTACTTGCGCGCAATCGCGCCGAGGGTCTCGCCGGGCTTCACGGTGTGCTTCACGGAATCAGCCGGGCCCTTCGCGGCCGGAGCGGCCTCCGCCATTGTCCCCTTGGTGGACGCCGGGGCGGCGGACTTGGCGGCCGTGGTGGCCGGGGCCTTGCCGGGGATGATGAGCTTCTGGCCCTGGCGGAGCGTGGATTCGGGCCGGAGGTTATTCGCGGCGGCCAGCTCGGCCTTGGTCAGGTGGTTCTTGTGGGCGATGGACCAGAGGCTGTCACCCTTGCCCACGGTGTAGGTGGTGGCGGGCGTCACATCGGCGACCGGCTCGGCCTCGAGTGCCCCGGCGGCCGGGGTGTTGGGCCGCGTCGGGCTGTAGCGGATGGCGGTGGAGACGGAGATGGCGGGTGAGTTCGGGTCGAAGCCCGTGGCGGTGTCACCGGACGCGACCGTCGGCACCGTGATGGTGGGCGAAGGGGCGTCGGATTTGACGACCGTGTCGGCCGGCGCGGGGGACGTTTTGGTCATCGCGCTGCAGCCGGGGTTCGCAAAAATCAGGATCAGCGCAAACACGTGGATGCCGACCACGATGCCGAATATTTTCAGGATTTTCATTGGGAGAAGTGTTGGTGGGTTGGTGGAGTTAAAGCTATCTCAAATTGGCCGCGGCGCTGAGTTCCCGCGCGAGGCGCTCGAACTGGTCGCCGCGGTCCTCGTAGTTGCGGAACTGGTCGAAGCTCGCAAAGCCCGGGCTGAGCAGCACCTGGTCGCCCGGCACCGCCAGCTCGGCGGCGCGGCGGACGGCCTCGTCGAGGCTGGCGCAGGACGTGTGGGCGACGCGGAAGGTCGAGCAGTGGAACGCCAGCTCGGTGCTGACCTCGCCGATGAGGATGGCGTGCTTCACGCGCGGCGCGATGCGGTGGACGAAGCCCGCGAGGTCGCCGCCCTTGCCCTTGCCGCCGGCGATCAGGATCACCGAGCCGGGGAAGCGCGCGAGCGCGGCCTCGACGGCGTGGAAATTGGTGGCCTTCGAGTCGTTCCAGTAGCCCACGCCCTCGTGCTCCGCCACGCGCACCAGGCGGTGACGGCCGAGCCGGAAAGTCTTGGCGGCGGTGATCAGCGCGCGTTCGTCGAGTCCCGCCCGGCGCCACCACGCGGCGGCGAGGAGGAAGTTTTCCCGCTGCGGATAGTCCTCAAACACCGTGCCCACCAGCCGCGGGTCGGCGGGCTGGCCCTCGGTCGGGACCGCGGCGTCGGCCGCCAGCGGCCGGTCAAATTTCCTGGCAAAGCGCACCACCGAGGAGCCCGCCAGCACCCCGCCGGGTACCGTGCGCGCCACCAGGTTCCACTTCGCGGAAAAATACGCCTCCATGCCGGGGTGACGCTCGAGATGGTCCTCGGCAAAATTCGTCCACAGCGTGGCCTCCGGCTCGAGGTGCCGGAGCATCTCGGCCTGAAACGAGCTCACCTCGCAGATCGCCAGCGCGTCCTTGGTGCCGCCCGCCGTCTCCGCGGCCAGCTGCGAGAAGGAGTGCCCGACATTGCCCGTCGCCCACGCGGCCCGGCCGATCGAGCGCAGGGCGTGGGTGAGAAGTTCCGTCAGCGTCGTCTTCCCGTTCGTGCCCGTGATCGCGACCACCCGGCCGCTCCAGCAGAGCGCGGCGAAGTCGAGCTCGGTCAGGCACTCCACGCCGGCTGTCCGCGCCCGCGCCAGCCAGGGATGAGCCGGGGCGAAGCCCGGCGAAAACACCGCAAGCAAATGGCCCGACGCCGCCTTGGCGGTGAAGTCCGCGCCCTTCGTGTCGTAAACCGTGCCCGTCACCCCCAACGCCGCCAGCAGCGCGCGCACGCCCTCGCCGCTCACCCCGCCGCCGAGGATGGCGACGGGTTGCGCGAGCAGCGGCTGCAGGAGAGGTGATGGGGTGAGCGGCATGTCAGCGGAGTTTCAGCGTGCCGAGCCCGGCCAGCGCACAGATGAACGAGAGCACCCAGAAGCGGAGGACGACCTTCGTCTCCGGCCAGCCCTGCTTTTGAAAATGATGGTGGATCGGCGCCATCAGGAAGAACCTCTTCCCCTCGCCCGTCGGGCTGAGGCGCTTGGTGTACTTGAACCAACCCACCTGGATGATGACGGAGACCGCCTCCCAGACGAACACGCCGCCGACGATGATGAGCGTGAGCGGCTGCTGCACCATGAAGGCGATGATCCCGATGAGGCCGCCAAGGGCGAGCGAGCCGGTGTCGCCCATGAACACCTCGGCCGGATAGGAGTTGTACCAGAGGAAAGCCAGGCCGGCGCCGACGACCGCGCCGCAGACAATCGTGAGTTCACCCGTGTAGGGCACGTGGTTGATGAGCAGGTAGTCGGAGATGATGACGTTGCCCGCCGCGTAGGCCAGAAGGCCGTAGACGAAAGCGACCGAGATCGTGCAGCCGATCGCGAGGCCATCGAGGCCGTCCGTGAGGTTGATCGCGTTGGAAAAGCCGACCAGCCAGAGGAAGATGAACCCAAACAGCGCCCAGATCGGCAGGCTCGTGATCGGGTGCTTCACAAACGGCACCCACAGCTCGCGGATGTTGTCCTTGCTGTCGTGGTGCAGCAGGAGCGCGACGAGCGCGACGACGGTGATCAGCGTCTGCCAGATGATTTTTTCCCACGACGAAATGCCGTTGCGGGACTTGTGCACGACCTTCAGGTAGTCGTCGCGGAAGCCCACGGCCGTCAGCGCCGTGTACACAAACAGCGCAACCACGACCCAGATGTTCGGGGCGGCCCACAGCACCGAGCTCACGAAGACCGACACGAAGATCAGCAGCCCGCCCATCGTCGGCGTGTTTTTCTTGTCAAAGCGCTGCGCAAGGTCGCCCGTCCGGTCGTCATCGTAATGCTGGCCGAATTTCAACCGGCGGAGCTTCGCGATCAGCCACGGGCCGACGAGGAACCCGATGAAGATCGCCGTGATGGTCGCCATCACGGTGCGGAAGATGTGCGACCGCAGCAGGCGCAGCGGGTGGAAGTAATTGTCGAAATCCGCGAGATAGCTAAGCATGGGCGGCCTCCCGCGCGACGGCGCCGTTCAGGGCCTGCTCCAGCTGGTAGCGGCGGCTGCCCTTCACAAACACCGCGCCGCGCCATTCGGCGTACACGCCCGCGATGGTCTCGAGGGCGGACACGATCTGGATCTGCCGCCGGAAATCACCCTGCTCGAGCACCCCCGCGCAGACCTCGTTCGCCAGCGTGCCGGTGACCAGGAGCCGGTCGGACTCGCGCAGGTTGAGCGAGCGGCCGAGCGCCCGGTGGTACGTCGCGGCCTCGGCGCCGAGCTCCTCCATGCAACCGATCACGTACAGCCGCGGCTCGGACGCCGGGGCGATGGCGTGGAACATCGCCAGCGCATCGGCCATCGAGGCGGGATTGGCGTTGTAGCAGTCGAGATAGAGCAGCCGGCCGTCCTCATGGCGGATCTCGCCCCGCAACGGGGCGGGCGTCCAGCCCGCCAGGCGGGACTGCAGCAACGCCGGCGCCACCCCGAGGTGAATCGCGGCGGTCAGGGCAAGCGCGGCGTTCTGCGCCATGCCGTCCGTCATGCGCGGCAGCTTGAACATCGCCGGGGGCGGCGGGCCGTAGGCGATGACGATCACCGTCTCGGCCGGGCGCTGGAGGACGTTGAAATGGATCGTGTGCCGCGGCTGCGTGGCGGGGCGCAGCAGCGTGGAGCGCTCCAGCACCAGCTGGTTCACGAACATGTCGCGGAACGCGGCAAACTGCGTGCACTGCTTCGGGAAGATGGCGACGCCCTTCGGCCGGATCGTGGCGGGCAGCACGGCCTTCTCGCGCGCCACGCCCTCGAGTCCGCCGAGTTCCTGGGTGTGCGCCGCGGCCACGAGCGTGATGAGCGCCACGTCGGGCTCGATCATGTCCGCGAGCGGCTTCATCTCGCCCGGCCCGCTGATGCCCGCCTCGATGACGGCGAATTTGTGCGCGGCGGGATCGAGCCGGGTGAGCGTGAGGGGAACGCCGAGGTGGTTGTTGAGGTTGCCCTCGGTCGCGAGCACCCCACCCGCCTCGCCGCCGAGCAAGAGGGCGAGGAGATTCTTGGTGGACGTCTTGCCCGCGCTGCCGGAAACGCCGATCACCGGACCGCGAAAGGTCCGGCGGTGTTCGCGGGCGATGGCCTGGAACGCGAGGAGCGGATCCGCCACCACGAGCTGCGGCAGGGCCAGCGCGGGATTCGCGACCGCGACCAGCGCGGCGCTGGCACCGGCGGCCTGCGCCGCCGGGAGAAATTCATGCCCGTCGCGCTTCTCCGTTTTCAGCGCGACAAACACGTGCCCCGTGCGGAGCTGGCGCGTGTCCATGGTGAAGCCCGCCAACGCCGCCGCCGGCGGGGCCGTCCAGCGGCCGCCGGTCCACGAGGCAAGTTGGGCTGGGGCAAAGGTGGGCATCAGTCTTTCAGTGTCTTGATCCCGATCAGCTCGCGCACGACCTGCCGGTCATCGAACGGGATGACGGTGTCGGCGAATTCCTGGTAGCTCTCGTGGCCCTTGCCCGCGATCAGCAGGCAGTCGCCGGCCTTGGCGACATCGAGCGCGAGGCTGATGGCGCGGCGGCGGTCCTCGGTCCACGAGATCTTGTCCGGCGCCGTGACGCCGGCCTTCATGTCGGAGAAGATCTGCGTGAGCGCCTCGCTGCGGGGGTTGTCCGCCGTGGCGAAGGCAAAGTCGGCGAACTGCTGCACGGCCTTCACCATCAGCGGACGCTTGGTGCGGTCGCGGTTGCCGCCGCAGCCGAACACCACCAGCAGCCGGCCGGGCGTGATGGCGCGGAGCATGCCGAGGGCGTTGCGCAGGGCGTCGTCGGTGTGGGCGTAGTCCACGAGGACGTTGAACGGCTGGCCCTCCTCGATGCGCTCCATGCGGCCGGCAACGCCGGCGAACGCGCGCAGGCGGGCGAGGAACACGACCGGGTCGCGACCGAGGCCCCACGCCGTCGCGATGGCGGCGAGAAGGTTGCTGACGTTGTAGCGGCCGATCAGCGGGGAATCGAGGTCCATGGTCCCGCCGGGCCAGACGAGGCGGAACGTGGTGTTCTTGAAATTGAGCGCGACGTTTTCCGCGCGAACGACCGCCGACGGGCTTTCGCCGTAGGTGACGGTTTTCACGCCGGCCGGGATGTGCGTGAGGAGTTGCCCGCCGTAGGGGTCGTCGAGGTTGACGACGGCGACCTTCGGCGCGGCGCCCGTGTGGCCGTTGAAGAGCCGGGTCTTCACGGCGAAGTAGGCGTCGAGCGTCTTGTGATAATCGAGGTGGTCGCGGGTGAGGTTGGTGAACACTGCCGCGCCAAACTGCAGGCCGAGCACGCGCTGCTGGTCGAGGCCGTGCGAACTGACCTCCATCACGGCCTGCTTGCAGCCCGCGTCACGCATCTGCGCCATCATGCCGTAGATGTCGAGGGACTCGGGCGTGGTGCGGAACGACGGCACGGTGCGCGCGCCGAGGTCGTAGTTGATCGTGCCGATCAGGCCGACGCGCTGGTCGCCGTTGAGGAAGTGCTTGATGAGGTGCGTGACGGTCGTCTTGCCGTTCGTGCCGGTGACGCCGATGACCGTGAGGTCGCGGTCGGGATACTTGTAGTAGCGCTGCGCCACGCGGGCGAGCGCGGCCCGGGCGTCGGCGACCTCGATGAACGTGACCTTGGCCGGGGCGTGCGCGGGCAGCTTCTGGGTGACGACGGCGACGGCGCCGCGGCTCACGGCCTCGTCGATGTACGAGCCGCCGTCGGCGCGGAGGCCGGGCAGCGCGAAGAAGAGGTTGCCGGGGACGACGCGGCGGCTGTCCATCACGAGGCCGGAAATGGGGCGGTCGAGGCTGCCCTTGAGGGCAACGATCTCACCGTCGGCGAAATAATCGGAGAGTTTCGGGGCCATTTTGAAAACGCGGTTGCGGCTGAGGGTTTCCTGACGCGTGCGGTGCGCGGGACGCGGACGGAACGCGTGGATCAGGGGATAATCTTGAGTGAGGTAACCGATCACCGGCGGCCTCCTTCCATGGCGAGGGCCGTGCGGCCCGAGGTGTCGTAGACGGGCTTGAGATCGAGATACTGGATGAGTTGTTCGCCGAGGCGCTTGAAGGATGGGGCGGCGACCTTCGCCCCGTAGGCGACGCCGCCCGGCGAGTGGGCGTCAGCATCGTCCACAATCACCGAAATCGCAACCTGGGGGTGGCTCGCGGGGAAGAAACCGACGAAGGAGGCGACGTGGTGCTTCTTCGAGGGCAGCAACCGGGTGGTGCCGTTGGCCATCACCTCGGGCATGTATTTCTGCGAGGTGCCGGTCTTGCCCGCGACCTCGTAGTTCGGGATGGCCGCCTCGGGCGCGGTGCCCTCGTTGCCATAGCGGGTCTTCCGGTCCGAGACCACGCCGGTCAGCAGGCGGGCCATGGTGCGGGCGGTTTCCGCCGTGATCACGCGCGACTTCGCGACGCCGAGGTAACGGTAAACGGGTTCGCCGGAGGAGTCATTGATCTGGCTGATGATCTGGGGCCGGAGCAGGTAGCCGCCGCTGGCGATGACGCCCATTGCCATGTGCATCTGCATCGGCGTGGCGGCGATGGACTGGCCCATCGGCATGCGTGTGATGGTGAGGCCGTCCCATTTCGCCGGGGACGCCATCGAGCCGACAATCTCGCCGCCGACGGGAAAGCCGGAGAGCTGGCCGAAGCCGAACGCCCGGGCGTACCCGTAGAAGCGCTCATCCCCGAGCCTCATCGCCAGCTGCGCGGCGCCGCGGTTGCTGGAGTGCGAGATGATCTCGGCGACGGACAGCGGCTCGTCAAAGTGGTGGTCCTCGCCCGGCAGTCCGCGCGTCCGGCCCTTGTAGTCGATCTTGTCGATCGAGCAGTCAAAGCGCGACGCCGACGTGACCAGACCCTCGTTCAGCGCACCGGAAGCGGCGACGATCTTGAAGACGGAACCGGGCTCGTACATGTCGGACACCGCCACGTTGCGCATGGACCCCTGCTCCTCGGCCGTCACCAGGTTGTACTCGTTGAGGTTGAACGTCGGGTAGTTGGCCAGCGCGAGGATGAAACCCGTCTGCGGGTCGCTGATGATGATCGTGGCCTTCTGCGGGGAGTATTTTTTCGCGATGGCGTCGAGTTCCTCCTCGGCCATGTGCTGGATGGCGGAGTCGATGGACAGCCGGACGGTGAAGCCGTCGGACGCCGGGACGTCGCGGGTGCGGAACTGCGCGAGTTCGCGGCGGAGCCCGTCGCGCTCGCCCTCGCGCCAGCCGTCGCGGCCGTGCAGGTAAAAATCGGCGTAGCGCTCGATGCCGGCTGCGGGCTCGCCCTGCTTGTTGACGTAGCCGATGACGTGCGCGGCGAGGGAATTGTGCGGGTAGGCGCGGCGGTAGGCGCGCTGGCCGTAGACACCCTTGATATCGAGCGCCTGGATCTTCGCGTAAGTGGATTCTTCGACCGTCTCACTCAACTTGGCCCAACGGATCGGGTGCTGGCCGTTTTCGTCGGCGTTGTCGTCGAGCACGGTGTCATCGGCGGGGGTGTCAGTCGCGGCGGCGGCGGGAGCGCCCGTGACCTTCGCGGCCGCGGCAAAGTTGAAATTGATCACCAAATCCCCCGGTTTCGCCGGCGACGAGGCGGGTGAGGCGTTCGTCGGGACGGCCGGGCGGGACTTGGTGAGAAGGGTCTTGGTCAGGTCGGCCAGCGGCATGCCGATGAGCGCGGCGAGCTGCGGCCATTTTCGCTCGTCCTCCTTGCGGAGCGACTGCGGGTCCACGCCGAGGACGATGAGCGTCCGGCTGGTGGCGAGGATGCCGCCCTTGGAGTCGAGGATGTCCCCGCGGCGCGCGCTCTCGACGATGATCTGGCGGCGGGCCTTGTCGATGAAGCGGACCAGCACGTCGCGATCAATGACGTGCAGGAAGACCAGCCGCGCACCGAGCCCGGCGAAGCAGACCAGGATGACAGCGGCCAGGAGGACGATGCGGTAACTGGAGGCAAAGCCCTTGGACATGGGAGTCAGGGCGCGAGGCCGGCGACGCGGAGGGAGACGGTGACGGACTTGACGCCGTCGTTGAAGAGGCCGCGGTTGTGCTTCTCGGCGAGGCGCATGACGGGATCGAACGGCAGGCGCACGATCTGATCCGCGGCCGGGGCCATCAGGCCCAGGTGCCACTCGCTGTTGCGCTGCTTGAGCAGGGCCGGGTCCTGTTCCGCCTCGAGCGTGGCCTTGGTCTCGTTCAGGCGGCGGTCGCACTCGGCGATCCGGGCGTCGAGGACCTTGGTGGCGTTGGCGGTCAGCGAGATCTGGTGGCGCATCCACACCATGCCGAGGCCGATGGAGCCGGTGAAGCAGATCATGACCAGCGTGTACACGAGCACCTGGTTCACAAAGGCGTGGTTCGAGAATTTCATGGACGGACGGGCGCGGGTCAGAGTTTGCGGAGGGCGCGAAGCTTGGCGGAGCGGCTGCGGGGATTGGCGGCGAGTTCGGCGTCACCGGGCGTGACGGGCTTGCGCGTGAGCGGCTCGGCGGACTTCACGCGGAAGTCCTGCGGCGTGGCGTCATCGGCGCTTTCCGGCTGGCCGCACTGGCGGCGGAAGAACTGCTTCACCGGCCGGTCCTCGAGGGAATGGAAGCTGATGACCGCGAGCACGCCGCCGGCGCGGAGCTTCGCGAAGGCCGCGGGCAGCGCGCGCTCGAGGGCGCCGATCTCGTCGTTGACCGCGATGCGAATGCCCTGGAAGGCACGCGTCGCGGGGTGGATCTTCATCGTGAAACGGTCGCGGGCGGGAATGGCCTCGGAAATCACCCCCGCGAGCGACGCGGTGCGGCTGAGCGCCCCCGTGCCGCGGGCGGCCAGCAGCGCGCGGACGACGCGGCGCCAGTGGGATTCCTCGCCGAGGTCGCGGACGGCGCGGACGAGCATCTCCTCGGTCGCGGTCTCGAGCCAGCGCGAGGCGGGGACGCCGCTGCGGGTGTCCATGCGCATGTCGGCCGGGGCGTCGTGCCGGAAGGAAAAACCGCGCTCGGTGTCGTCGAGCTGGAACGACGAAACGCCCAGATCGAAGAGCGCGCCGTCAAACTCCCCTGTCGCCAGCTCCGCGAGCCGGCCAAAATCGTGGTCAATGAGCTCCAGCTGGCCGGGAAACTCCGCGGCGAGCGCCGCGGCGCGGGGCTGGGCGGCCGGGTCACGGTCGAAGGCGGTGACCTGGATGCCGGGGGCCGAGGCCAGAATCGCGCGGGTGTGCCCGCCGCCGCCGAACGTGCCGTCGAGGTAGCGGCCGCCGGTCACCGGGGCGAGGAACTCCAGCACCTCGCGCAGCAGGACGGGCTGGTGACCGGGCGTCATGATGACAGTCGCGGAAAATTCCTCAGCGAGCACCGTGCGCATGGGAGGCGTGCCGCAGCGAATGGGGCTTGGCCGGCGTGACGAGACGGAGAATCAGGCTGTCGCGCACGCGGGGCGTGACGACCGTGGCGGAGAACGACAGGCCCGAGTCGGCATCAATCCAGGCCGGATAGGCCGGGCGCAGCGTGTTCAACGCGGCGGCGACCTGACGCAGTGACTTGCGCACTGCGGAAACCTTGGCTTTCGCGGAATTTTTCATGGTCAAATTCCAATCCGGCGCATCAGGTCCCCGAAGTTCTCGCCGGAGGTGCGATCCTCCACCTTGCCCCACCGGGCCGGCGCGTAGATGTTGAACTTCGTCAGCGAACCCACCAGCACCGCGTCCCGCTTGATGCCGGCATGCGCCATCAACGCCTCGTCGAGGCTGATGCGCCCGGCCTTGTCGAACGAGAACGACTGCGTCTGCGCGAAAAACCGCGCGACAAAATCCTGCCCCGCCCCGTCGCTCAGCGCCATCGTGGCGATCTTCGCGTGGAGCTTATCCACCTCGGCGGGCGGCAGCACCGCGATGTAACCGTCCGGGTGCGGCGTCGCCAAAAACGTGTCGGCTTCCTCGTGCGCGTACCGCCACGCCGACGGGACCGTGAGACGGTTCTTGTCGTCGAGGGTGTGCCTGAAAAGGCCGGTATAAAACGGTTTGCCGGGTAACGCCATTTGGGTCGCGGGGCGCTATTCGTCCCACAACGCCCCATTTCAACCCATTTTACCCCACGACCGTCAAGCAATTACCCCTGAAAAAACGCGATTTTTTGTTCACATCTTATTCCCAAACGGAGGGTTTGTTACATTTCGCAAACGCGGCGCGTTTACGGATGGGGGCCCGCGAAACACGCGAATCAGCGCGAATTCGATCCAAGCCGGGTGGGGCTGGGTTTTGTTCGCGTCAATTCGCGTGATTCGCGGGCAAAAACGGTTGGGAATTCGCTCGCCTGCCCCGCCGTCAAAAATACACCGTCCCCCTCCCCGCATGTTCGAAGTCAAAACCACCGCCGGCGCCTCGAAGGCGGAAATCTACCTCGAGCTGACGACCCAGCTGACCGGGCTGTTGTCGGGGGAAACGAATGGCCTGGCCAACGCCGCCAACACCGCCGCCCTGCTGTTCGCCGGGCTCGGCGAAGTGAACTGGGCGGGATTTTATTTTCTGCGCGGCGGCGAACTGGTCCTCGGGCCGTTCCAGGGCAAGGTCGCCTGCGTGCGGCTCCAACTCGGCCGCGGCGTCTGCGGCACCGCGGCGCAGCGGCGCACCACGGTCGTCGTGACTGACGTGGAAAAATTTCCCGGCCACGTCGCCTGCGATCACGCCTCGCGCGCGGAGATCGTCGTACCGCTGATCAAGGCCGGCAAGCTGATCGGCGTGCTCGACGTGGACAGCCCGTCGCTCGCGCGCTTCGACGCGACCGACGCGGCCGGCCTGGAAAAAGTGGCGCAGATTTTCCTGCAGGGCTCCGACGTCCAGTACCTCGCCGACTGACTTCCCCAGCAAACGATGAACGCCTCATCTAGATTGTCATCGCGAGCGCGGCGCAGCCAAGCGTGGCGATCCATCCGGATGGATTGCTTCGTCGCCCCCCGAGCGGGCTCCTCGCAATGACAAACCTTGATTCGCTGGTCCTCGGCGGCGGTTGTTTTTGGTGTCTGGACGCGGCCTATCAGCTATTGCCCGGCGTCACCCGCGTGACCTGCGGTTATGCCGGCGGACATGTTGATAACCCTTCGTATGAAGCGGTTTACACCGATAAGACCGGCCACGTCGAGGTCGTGAAAATCGACTACGATCCGGCGAAAATCACCTTGGAGCGGTTGCTCGAATTTTTCTGGCAGGTGCACGACCCCACCCGGGCCGACGGCCAGGGTGTGGAGGACATCGGCACGCGTTATCTCTCCCGCATCTACACCACGAGCGAGGTGCAGCGGATCGCCGCGGAAAAATCCCGCGCAGTCGAGCAGGCCACACTCACGAAACCGATCGCGACGGAAATCTCGCCGCTGAAAAAATTCTGGCCCGCCGAGGAGTATCACCAGAACTATTTCGCCCAGCATCCGGAGCGCGCCTACTGCGCCGCCGTCATCAAGCCGAAGATCAAGAAACTGAAAACCTCCCTGGCCCACGGAACCCACTGAACACACGGACACAGGAATATTTCCGTGTATTCCGTGGGTTCCGTGGGCAAATAGAACTTCCACCCTTCCCCTTTCCCCCATGAAGAAAAAGTCCCCTCCCGCCCGCACCGCAACCCGCCGCGCGCCGAAAGCCCAGACGCCCCGCGCCACCCCCGCGAACACGCCGGTCGAGCGCTCCTTCACGGCGCAGAACGGCTATGCGGACGCGTTCAACGAGGTGGTGCTCGACGTGATCTTCACCGATCCCGCGGGCCAGGAGTTCCGCGTGCCCGCCTTCTGGGCTGGCGGCAAGGTCTGGAAGGTCCGCTACGCGTCGCCGCTCACCGGCACGCACCCCTACCGCACCGAGTGCCAGCCGGCGACCGACGCGGGCCTGCACGGCCTCACGGGCTCCGTCACGATTTCCCCCTACACCGGCAAAAACCCGCTCTACGCGCACGGGCCCGTGCAAATCGCGGGCGACAAGCGCCACTTCGAGCACGCGGACGGCACGCCGTTTTTCTGGCTCGGTGACACGTGGTGGATGGGTCTCAGCAGCCGCCTGAAGTGGCCGCAGGGTTTCAAGACGCTCACGGCGAACCGCGTGAAGAAGGGCTTCAACGTCGTGCAGATCGTCGCGGGCCTGTTCCCCGACATGCATGCCTTCGACCCGCGCGGGGCGAACGAGGCCGGATTTCCCTGGGAGGAAGGCTACTCGCACATCCGCCCGGCATTCTTTGACGAGGCCGACAAGAAACTCGCCTACCTGGTCGCGAACGGCATCACGCCCTGCATCGTCGGCGCGTGGGGTTGGTACGTGAACTGGATGACCCAGGACCAGCTGAAGGCGCACTGGCGCTACCTCATCGGCCGCTACGCCGCGTGGCCCGTCCTCTGGTGCACCGCCGGCGAGGCCAACCTGCCGTGGTACCTCGCGAAGAATTTCCCGATGGATGACCGCGAAATGGTCACGGGCTGGACCAAGCTCATCCGTTACCTCCAGGAGAACGACCCCTTCAACCGTCCCGTCACGATCCACCCGACCGCGATCAACCGTTACACCGCGCGCAACGCGACCGATGACGAGACGCTGCTCGATTTCGACCTGCTCCAGGTCATGCACGCGCAGAATGAGTCGGTGGAACATGCCATCAAGGCCGTGCGCGAGACCTACGCGGCGACACCGCGCATGCCCGTGATCAACGGCGAGCCCTGCTACGAGATGCTCATGGGCACCATCACCGCGCCCTGGCCCCGCCGGGCGTTCTGGTCCTGCGTGCTCAACGGCGCGATGGGCCACACCTACGGCGGCAACGGCATCTGGCAGTGCAACCAGCCCGGCATCCCGCACGGCGCGTCGCCGCACGGCGGCAATTACGGCAACACCCCGTGGATCGAGGCGATGAACTTCACCGGCTCCGCCGAGTGCGGACACGGCAAGGCCCTGCTCACGCGCTACGACTGGTCCACGTTCGAGCCGCATCCCGAGTGGGCCGCGTACACGGGCAACGTCTCGCTGGCCATGGATGGCGCGCAGTGGATCTGGACGTCGCGCGAGGAAGGCGCCGCGAAGGACGCGCCCAACAGCCGGCGCTATTTCCGCAAGACGTTCGATCTCCCCGCGGGCAAGAAAGTCGCCGACGCCCGCCTGCGTTTCTCCGGCATGCATCACTGCGAGTCGCAGCTGAACGGCGCCCCCTCCGGCGTCGCCTGGGATTGGCACGGCGGCCACCAGTTCAACGACCGCACCCACCTGCTGAAGCCAGGCAAGAATTCCCTGACGCTCTGGTCCGAGTACCGTCCGGCCGCCGGCGACCCGGTACCGGCCCTGCTGGCGGTGCTCGAGATCAAGTTCACTGACGGCAGCAAGCAGCGCATCGTAAGCGACGGCTCGTGGAAGGCGCTCAAGTCCAAGATCAGCGATTGGGAAACCCGCGCGTTCGACGACTCCGCCTGGCCCGCGGCACAGGTCATCGGCCAGCTTGGCGACCAGCCCTGGGGCCAGTTCACGCCTTTCGACACGAGCTTCTACGGTCCGCAAACCGCCGGCAGCGCGCAAACGCGCGTGACCTACGTCCCCTACCACGAGCCCATCGTCGTCTCCGGACTCAAGTCCGGCGCGAGCTACACCGCCTCGATCTTCGACCCCGTCACCGGCAAGACCGGGAAGAAATTCCCCGTCAAAGCCGACGCAAAGGGCCAGTCGCAAGTCGCACCGCCCGCGGGCAACAAGCACGACTGGGTGTTGGCCCTGGAGAGCAGCAGCTGACCTGCGGCTGCGCTCGATCTCACCGTAAAATATCCGGCGCCCGCTCGCCGGGCGTGAGCGGGTCACCACTCTGACAGGTGGTGACCCGCTCCATTTTACCCGTGTGTCCGCGGTCACTTCGCGGTAGCAACCTGCAAGATGCCGACCCTGCCCGCCAAAGCCTGGAACCTGACCACCGGCGATACCGCGCTCTCGCTCGCGGTGCACAGCCATGCCTTGCAGGTCACCCGGCTGGGACATGTCGGCGGCGAATGGAACTGGGCCGCAGCCAGGACTGACTTCCCTTTCCCCGTCGAGGCGACCCTCGCGGGTAAATCGGCCGGGACCCGCTGGCGGTTTTTGGACGCACGGTTCACCCCGGCCGAAGGCACCCAGCTGACGTTGCGTTTTCGCTGCGCCGCCACCGGCTTGGAACTGGACTCGGAGTGGTGGGCCCGCCCGGGGCCGGGACCCGTGCGGCACGCGATGACAATCCGCAATTCCTCCGCGCACGCGGTTGGCATCGGCGGGCAGCCCAGCCTGCTGTTGGAACTCGCCGCCCCACCCGGGGACAACCTGCACTGCTGGCATGTCCGCGATGAGGGCGGTGGCGGAAAATTTGAGGCGCCGGGAATCTTTCGCGACGCTGTCACAGCCGGTTATGAGAAGCAGGTCGTGGCCACCCCCGGATACGATGACATCCCGCTGGTGATCCTCGATGCGGCCGCGGCCGAGGGTATTTACGCCGGCATCGAGTGGAGCCATGCGCAGCTCAGTGTCACTGGCCGGCACGCCCCGACGGGTCACGGCGCGCGCTTGGTGGCGGGCAATCCCGCGGATTTTCGCGTCGAGCTGCCCGCCGGCGGTGAGTTTGCGGTTCCGCCGGTGTTGGTCGGCGCCTATCGCGGCGACGTGGATGACGCCGGCAACAGCCTGCGGAAATACCTTTTCGCCCACAGCATGCCCGCCGAGCTGCGCACGGATCCCACCTACCCGAAGCTGGAGTGGAACGCGTTCACCGCGACCGGCATGTGCCCGACGTCGCAATGCGACCCGAAGGCCTGGGATCCCGTGGAGGCAAAATATTATCCCGTGCTCGAGGAGGCCGCCGCGCTCGGCTTTGAGGAGATGACCGTGGATGTCGGCTGGTGGAACGGCCTGGAACCGGACCCCGATCTGACCGACTGGCCGCAGGGCCTGCGGGCCGCGGCCGACGCGACCCACCAACGGGGTCTGCGCTTCGTGCTCTACTGGACCGACGCCGAGCCGATGGCCACGCCCGAGGGTCGCGCGACCCGGACCCGCCGGATCCAGCGCCTGTTCGCCGAGCATGGGGCCGATACGTGGCGATCCGACGCGACCCGCGGCCAGGTCATCGCGCCGGACTACTGGTCGGTGCAAGGATTCTACGACGTGCTGGATGCCTTGATGAAGGAGGTGCCCGGCTTCCAGTGGGAAAACTGCAGCGGCGGCGGGCCGATCAAGGACTACGGGGCCATGCGCCGGGCCACGAAGATCCAGATCTGTGACTCCGTCGATGAAGCCATTGTGACGCGGCGGGTGTTTCACGACAGCTCGCATGCGCTGCACCCGATCCAGATGCAGGGTTTCCTCGGGTGGCACTCCCGCGCGCGTCCCGGCGAACCCGGTGGGATCACCTACGATTTCCGCTCGGCGGGCCTCGGCGCGTTCATGTGGTGGATTGACAGCCCCTCCCCGACCAACGGCGGCCAGGTCTGGACGGCGGAGGAGCGGCGTGCCGTCGCGCGCGAGGTCGTCACCT
This sequence comes from uncultured Opitutia bacterium, assembly GCA_903855985.1. GTDB lineage: Bacteria > Verrucomicrobiota > Verrucomicrobiia > Opitutales > Opitutaceae > Opi-474. The sequence continues at coordinate 36,735 of CAIOAO010000103.1, forward strand.
ACAAGACGCGCCTGCGGCCGCTCATCCGCCACGCCAATCTCTATCACGTGCTGCCCCGGCCGGACGGCGTGAATTGGGACGCCATCGAATACTTCGATCCCGGCACGGGTCAGGGCGTCGTGTATGTCTTCAAACCCGGCACCGGCCCGGACACCCACGGGATCAAGCTCAAGGGGCTCGAGGCCGACCGGAGCTACCGGCTGACCTTCGAGGACGGCAGCAACCCGGCGGTGACCCTGCCTGGCTCCACGCTGATGCAGGACGGTTTCATGATGGCGCTGCGCGGTCTGCTGGTTTCGGAACTGGTGTGGATCGAGCGCGCCTGAGTGCGCGCAAAGCGCAGCCAACGATTGGCCGCTACGCCGAACCCGCGGGCGGGCCGCCTGTCGCGCCGGTGATCACCCGCGCGCCGCGTTTGTACGTGAAATACGAGTAGGTCCACTGGAACAGGACCGAGAGCTTGCTGCGGAAACTCACCAGGAACAGCAGGTGCACTCCGAGCCAGGCGATCCAGGCGGGGAACCCGCTGAAGTGCACTTTGCCGATTTCCGCCACCGCGGCGGACCGGCCGATCGTGGCCATCGTGCCCTTGTTGAAATAGGCGAAGGCCGCACGGCCCTGCGGCGCGAATTTCTCCCCGCGCAACTCCCGGGAGATAATCTTGGCCACGTGCGCACCGGTCTGCATCGCGCCCTGCGCCACGCCGGGCACCGTCACGCCATTCGTGTCCACCAGCGACATGAGGTCACCGATCGCAAAGACCTCGGGATGTCCCGGCACGCTGCAATCGGGCCGCACCTTCACGCGGCCGGCCCGGTCCTGCTCCACCCCAAGTTGCTTCGCCAGCGGCACCGCGGCCACGCCCGCGCCCCAGACGATGTTGTCGGACTTGATTGCCTCACCGTTCGCGATGACCTGGCCCTCGGTAATGCTCTCGACCCGCGTGGCGGTGCGGACCTCCACGCCAAGGTGCTCCAGCTGCCGCTGCGCGCTGGCCGATAGATCCGGCGGATAAACCGCGAGCACGCGCGGGCTGCCCTCGAGCAGGATGACCTTGGCCTTGGAGGGATCAATATGGTCGAAATCGCGGTTGAGCACCGTGCGCGTGAGCTCGGCGAAGGTGCCGGCGAGTTCGACGCCGGTCGGGCCGCCGCCGATCACCACAATCGTCATCGCGGCGTCGCGCTTGGCCGCGTCGGTCTCGATCTCGGCGCGCTCAAACGCCAGGAGGATCCGGCGGCGGATCTGCAACGCGTCGTCGAGGGTCTTGAGTCCCGGCGCGAACTGCTCCCATTCCGGGTGCCCGAAATAACTCGTCATCCCACCCGCCGCGACGACGAGGTAGTCATAGGTGAGTTCGCCGTGCTCGTGGAGGACGCGTTTCCCCGCCAGATCAAATCCGGTGACCGCCGACATGATGACGGTGAAATTCGGCCGCGCGCCGAAGATCGCGCGGATCGGTTGTGCGATGTCCACAGCCGAGAGTCCCGCCGACGCCACCTGGTAAAGCAGCGGCTGGAAAAGATGGTGGTTCTGCCTGTCGATCAGCGTGATGCGCGCCAGCGTGGCCGGGAATTTCTGGCAGAAAGCCAGCCCGCCGAAGCCGGCGCCGATGACCACGATGTGCGGCAGCGGTGCATGATGTCTGTTACTCATGGTTCGTTAGGGTGGCCCCACTGACCCCCGATGGCAACGCAGGTGCGGGACAATTTGCTGTTCTTCTGGCGGGCCAACACGTTACTCATGCCGACCCGCGCATGCACGCCCCCACCAACATCCAGCTCATCGGTACCGAGGTCGCCATCGTCTGGGATGACGGCGTGGAAAGCTATTTCGCGGCGGAAAAACTCCGCGCCGCCTCGCCCAGCGCCGAGACCCAGGGCGAGCGGGATATCTTTGGCCACAAGTACGGCGGCGACGGCCCGAAGACTTTCCCGGGCGTGTCGGTGCTCGGCTGGGAGAAAATCGGCAACTACGCCGTGCGCTTCGACTTCAGCGACGGCCATCGCACGGGACTCTACAGTTACGACTACCTGCGAAAGTTGGCGGCATCCTGATCCAGATTTTTACCACGGATTACACGGAGGACATGGATCAATCCGAACCAGGAAAAGATCCCCGATCATTTCCGCGGATTTCGCTGATGCTCGCGGATCCAATCCGGCATCCGCGTTCATCCGCGCCATCCGCGGAAAAGCCTTGGATGGTTTCGCTCAAAATCAGGATTTCCTTTCCGGCGATTGCCGGGTTACTTCTGGCTTTCCCATGAGCACGTTCGTCTTCCCCGCCCGCACCACCACCGCCGAGATCGAGCTCGGCACCACGCTCCAGCCGAAGTTCGGCCCCGACGGGCTGCTCCCCTGCATCACGACGGACCACATTACGAACGAGGTGCTGATGTTCGCTTTCATGAACCCCGAGGCGCTCGCGCTTACCCTTTCCTCGGGCAAGGCCACCTACTGGAGCCGCTCGCGCAACAAGCTCTGGATCAAGGGCGAGGAGTCGGGCAATGCCCAGATCGTGAAGGAGTTGCGCGTGGACTGCGACCAGGATGTGATCCTGCTCAAGGTCGAGAACGTCGGCGGCGCCGCGTGCCACAACGGCTATCCCTCCTGCTTCTACCGCAAGCTCTCCGGCGGCGCGACCGTTGCGGATCCGGCCACGCTCAAGCTCGAGCTGGCGGCGCGCCGGGTGTTCGACCCGGCGACGGTGTACAAAAAGAAGTAAGGCGCGGTCTTTGACCCGCCTTTTTGAGTGGGGATGCGGCGCCCTCGCCGTGTCTCGGGTCTGACCGCGGTGGGGACACCGCGGCTCCATTTCAAGCCCGGGCGGGTGGTAGACCCCGCCCGACTCCGAACCCTCAGCTCGCGCCGGGCGCAAGGCCGCGTTCGCTGGACTTGGCGAAGGTGATGACGCGTTGAAACTCGGCGCTCGCGGCGTGCTCGTGCGCGGTGAGTTTCTCGAGGGCCTGCGAACGGTTGAGGCCGTCGCGGTAGAGAATGCGATAAATCTGCTTCACCCGCTCAAGCTGCTCGGCGGTGTGGCCGCTGCGCTCGAGGCCGACCTTGTTGAAGGCGCGCACCTCGGCGGGGGTGCCGTCGGCGATGAAATACGGCGGCAGGTCCTGCACGAGCTTGGCCATGGCCGAGAGCATCGCGTAGGCGCCGATGCGGCAGAACTGGTGGATGCCCGCGGCGCCGCCGATGACCACGTGGTCCTCGACCGTCACGTGACCGGCCATCGAGATCGCATTGCTCATCACGATGTGGCTGCCGAGCACGCAGTCGTGCGCGATGTGCGCATAGGCGAGGACGGTGTTGTCGGAACCCAGCGTGGTATATTCGCCGTCATTCGTGGCCGCGTTGACGGTGACAAACTCCCGAAACACGTTGCGGTCGCCCGCGCGCAGGCCGGGTTTGCCGCCCTTGTACTTCAAATCCTGGGTTTTCCCGCCGATGCAGGCGTAGGGAAAGACCTCGCAGTGCGCCCCGAGGGTCGTGAAACCCTCGACCGACGCATGGTGATGGAGCCGGGTGCCGTCACCGAGGACCACCCCCGGGCCGACGTAGGCCAGCGCACCAATCTCCACCCCGGACCCGAGCTGGGCCCCGGGCTCCACGACGGCGGTGGGATGGATCGTCGTCGCCATGCGTTTACTCGGAGTCCTCTTCGATCACGGCGAACATCATCTCGGCGGACGAAACGACCTGGCCGTCCACGGTGCAATTGGCCTCGGCGGTCGCCAGTTTGTCCCCGCGGTACTTGGTGATCTTGGCGTTGATGATCAGCTGGTCGCCGGGGCGCACGGGCTTGCGGAACTTCACCTTGTCCGCGCTCATGAAGAACGCGGCCTTCCCGGCGTTGTTCGCGCGGCGGAGCATCACGATGCCGGCCGCCTGGGCCATGGCCTCGAGCTGCAGCACGCCGGGCATCACGGGGTTCGCCGCGCCGTGGTTGCCGGCCGGGAAGTGCCCGTTGAAGTACGGTTCGTTGACCGTGACGTTCTTGATCGCGACCAGCTCGTCCTGGCCGATGAACTCGACCACCCGGTCGATCAGCAGGAACGGATAGCGGTGCGGGAGGGTGTCGAGGATGCGCCGGATATCGAGCGACGTCTCGGTCGGCAGCACGCCGGCCGGCCGCGGCTTCTTTTTCGGACCCTTCTTGCGCTCCTCGAGCTTGGCAAAGAGCGCCTTGGTCAGCTCGGCATTGATCGCGTGGCCCGGACGGGTGGCCACGATATGCGCCTTCAGCGGCATCCCGAGCAGCGTAATGTCGCCGATGATATCGAGGATCTTGTGGCGGACAAACTCGTCTTTGAAGCGCAGCGGCTCCTTCGAGATGATCTTGTCCCCCTTGATGACCACGGCGCAGTCCAGGGAGCCGCCCTTGATCTTGCCGAGCTTCAACAGCTCCTCGATGTCCTCGTAGATCGTGAAGGTGCGCGCCGCCGCGACCTGCGTCATGTACACATCGGGATCAATCGTGAGCGAGAGGTGCTGCGTATGGATGCCGCGGTTGTCCGCGGAGGTGCAGGAAATCTTCAGTTCGTCGCAGGGCAGCGCGATAATGGACGAGTCGCCCTTCGTGACCGACACCGCCGCGTCGAGGGTGAAATACTCGCGCTCCTTGTCCTGCTCCATCGGCTCGCCCTCCAGGATCATGTTCACGTAGGGCTTCGCGGAGCCGTCCATGATCGGGGGCTCGGAGGCGTTCATCTCGATCAGGACGTTGTCCACCCCGCAACCGCTCAGTGCACTCAGCACGTGCTCGACGGTGTGGATCTTGGCATGACCGGACTGGATGGTCGTGGCCCGCACCAGGTCGGTCACGTCGGCGATCCGCGGCCGCAGCTCCGGGCTGCCGCTCAGGTCGATGCGTTTGAACACGATGCCATGGTCCGCCGGGGCGGGCTTCATCGTCAGCGTGACCGCCTCGCCCGTGTGCAGCGCGCTGCCTTGGATCGAGACCTCGCGCGCGAGGGTGCGTTGTTTCATAGGGTTGCAACAGTCTCGGAAACACGCCCGCCGGAGCGCAAGCGCGATGTGGCGCGCGGCCTTGACAGCCCCGGAGCCGTTTCCCCACTCTTGACCCTTTCACCACTTAAAACCCGTCTTCAACCGACCTCCGTCATGCCCGCAGCCAACGACATCCGCAAAGGCCAAGTCATCAAGTTCAACGGCGAGCCCCACCTCGTCATGGAAACCCAGCACCGCACGCCGGGCAATCTCCGCGCGTTCGTGCAGGTCAAGATGCGCAATCTGCGCTACGGCAAGGCCCTCGACCAGCGCTTCGCCTCGACTGACACGATCGAGGTCCTTCCGACGGAGAAAAAGTCCCTCGAGTTCAGCTACGCCGACCGCGAGGCGTTTGCGTTCATCGACCCCGACACCTTCGAGCAGATCGAGCTCAGCGCGCAGCTGCTGGGTGACAGCAAGAATTACCTGACCGCCGGCGGCAAAGTGGACGTCCTGTTCGTCGACGAGAAGCCCCTCACCCTCGAGCTCCCCTCCACGGTGGCGCTGAAGGTGGTCGAGAGCTCCGACGGCATCAAGGGCGACACCGCCAGCAACGTCCAGAAGCCCGCCAAGCTCGAGACCGGCCTCATGGTCCAGGTCCCGCTCTTCATCAAGGAAGGCGAGATCATCAAGGTCAGCACCGCCGACGGCAGCTACCTCGGCCGGGTTTGAGCGGAAGTCAGAAGGTAGAAGGAAGAATTAAGAAGTCGGTCACCAGTGAGGCTGCGGCTAACGGGTAGCTGCTTCTCCGGACTTCTTCATTCTTCCTTCTGACCTCTTACTTTGTCAGCGCCGCCACCGCACTCGCGTAGTTCGCGGCGGCGTCCTTGAGGTTGTTCGCGGAGCAGTTCAGGTCGCGCAGCCGGCCGTCCCGCAGCCCGTAGATCCAGCCGTGCACCGTCAGGTCCTGGCCGCGGGCCCAGGCGTCGCGCACGATCGAGGTCTGCCAGACGTTGGCCACTTGCTCGATCACGTTGAATTCGCAGAGCCGCGCACTGCGGACGGTCTCCTCCAGCTGGCACAGGCACCCCTGGTGCTTCTCCGACACGTCCTGCACATGGCGCAGCCAGTTGTCGGCCAGCCCCACCCGCTCGCAGCGGACGACCGCCCGCACGCCGCCGCAACCGTAATGGCCCACGACCATGATGTGCTTCACCTTGAGCAGATCCACGGCGAACTGGATCACGGAGAGACAGTTCAGGTCGGTATGCACCACGACGTTGGCGATGTTGCGATGCACGAAGACCTCGCCGGGCAACAGGCCGATGATCTCGTTCGCCGGCACCCGGCTGTCCGAGCAGCCGATCCAAAGGTGTTCCGGGTTCTGCTGGTGGGAAAGTTTCTCGAAGAACTGCGGATCCTTCTTCCGGATGGCGTCCGCCCAGTCCTGATTCTGCTTAAACAGATGCGGCAACGTGTCCATGCGACTGGCATGGTCGAAACCCCGCAGAAATTGTCCACCCCGAATCCCGTGATGCGGCCCAACTGATTGGCCACAAAGAGGCCCAAGCAGTGCCAATAACCGGTGGGCGTGCCCGGGTATGCGGCCTTCTCTACGCGCTTCTTGCGCCGCATTGTGGCCAATAATGCGGCGGTTTCGGCATTGCCCACGCCCAATCACCCGGCACACTGGGCGGCCTTATGGGACGTCAGTGGCTCCACGCGAAACGCGCGATCGTCAACCTCAAGAAAGGCCAGACGGTCGGCAAACTGGTTAAGGAAATTACCGTCGCCGCCAAGCTCGGCGGCGCCGATCTGGGTGGTAACGCCCGGCTCTTCGCGGTGGTCGAAAAGGCCCGCAAGGCGAGCGTCACCCGTGACGTCATCGAGCGCGCCATCGCCAAGGGCGCCGGCACGGGCAGCGACAAGAGCGCCCTCGAGCACGTCATCTTCGAGGGCTACGCGCCGCACAAGGTGCCGGTCATCGTCGAGGTCTACACCGACAACCACCAGCGCACCGCGCCCGACATCCGCCAGCTCTTCCGCCGCGGCATCCTCGGCCACGCCGGCAGCAACAAGTTCCTCTTTGAACACGTCGGCCTCGTGGAGGCCCACCACGCCGACCTGACGATCGACCGCGAGACTGCCGCCATCGAGGCGGGCGCCAACGAGGTCGAGGCGATCTCCCACCAGCAGAACGACGACATCCCGGAAGGCCGCGCCGGCGCGCGTTTCATCTGCGACCGCACGGCCGTGCACTCGGTTTCAGTCTGGCTCGCGAAGAACGGCTGGACCGTCATCACGAGCGAAATCGGCCACCTCGCCAAGACCTTCCCCGAACTGAGCGATGCGGATCGCGCCGACGTCGGCGAATTCCTGCAGGCCATCGAGGACCACGACGACGTCCAGCGCGTCTGGGCCGCCGTCAAATAAGCCCCCCCCCTTCATGCCCACACCCAACATCCCGCAAAAGTCGCCCATCGTTAAGGAAATGCCTCCCGGCACCTATTGGTGGTGCACCTGCGGCAATTCCAAGAACCAGCCGTTCTGTGACGGCGGGCACAAGGGCACCGGCTTCACCCCGCACAAGACGGAGCTGACCGAGACCAAGACCGTGGCGTGGTGCGCCTGCAAGCACTCGAAGAACGGCCCGTTCTGCGACGGCTCGCACAAGGCGCTCTGAGTCCCGCGCCCGGCGCCGGGCTCAGCAGATCATCCCGCGCTTCGCCGCGAGGCCGTGGCCGATGGGGTTTTCGCCGATCCAGCGGTCGTCAATCGGCTCCGACGCCGGCTGGTAACGCGTGTCGGTCGAGAACCGGAAAAAGTGCGTCTGGTTGTCGAGGCTGGCGTGCACCGTGCGCATGCCGAAGACCAGCAGGTCGCCCATCCGGTACTCCGTGCTCAGCCAGCGGCCGCCCAGGTGCTCGCGCAGGCTGTAGGGGTTGTTCGAGAGCACCCCGCCCCACTTCCAGGGAATCTCGCCGGCCTTGATCTTCGGTCCCTCGGGCCGGTTCTCGCAGTAGTTGTCCACGTCGCGGTTGAGATAGTTCTTCAACCGTTCCGCCTGGCGGTGTGACCCCTCCAGCACCATCAGCCCGCCGATGTCGTAGGTGAGGTCGCCGTACGGCACCCACAGGGAACACAGCCGGGAACTGCCCCGGCCCATGTAAACGTTGTCGCAGTGCGGGTCCGTGCCGAAGCCCTTCCCCATCGTGCGCACCCAGGTGAAATCGAAATGCCGGATGCTCTCGCCGAAGAAACCCTCGAACAGCCCGATGATTTTCCCCGAGTACAGCAACCGCTGCATCGCGGCATTGGGCTTGGCCAGGGAGTTCATGAACTCCACCGCCGGCCGCGGATCCGCGAGGAAACTCATGTCGGCGCCGGTCTTTTTCACCGCCTCGATCGCCGGATAGGCCGGATCAAGCAGGCCCTTCTCCGCGAGCTTCTGGGTGATGTGCCGCCGGGCCTCGAGGATGTCGGCCCGGGCGAAGAAACCGGGAATAAACAGGTAGCCGTCCGCGTCGAAGCGCTGCCGCAGCGCCGCGAAGTCCGTCGCCACGTCATCCGAGCGGCGCAATTCGCCAAAGGAGCTTTCCGTCAGGTCCAAGGCATGGCCCTTGGCCAGGATCCGGGGTAACGTCGCGTTCATGGGGGGATTCTCGCGGGGGCGGGGGGTTCGAGACTTGGCCCTGACCTTGATTTGCCCCGGCCGCGCTCGCAACCCTTTAGATTCCGCGGACCGTCCTACGACCGGGCCGCGATCGCCGGGTACAGCTCCGCAAACCGCAGCCAGGTGTCGCTTTCGATCTCCGGCGCGTTGGACCGCACGATGTTGAGCGTCACCTGCAATTCCACCAGCGCCTTGGCGAACGCCGCGCGCAGGGCTTTGTCCTTCCCCGCCACTGTGTTCCGCAGGACCGTGGTCGTGACCGGCTCCACCTTCACCAGCGAATAAATCTTTCGCGCCATCACGCTGCACTCCTCCACCGGCCGGTGCAGCCGCGGGTAATGCTCCTTCGCCAGGTGCTCGAGGGTCATGAGCACGGCCCTCCCGTGCTCGTCCTTGCCGTAGAAAATCTCGTCCGGAAACTCCGCCGGCAACTGGTTCTTCCAGCTCCACACGGCGCCGATCTTTTTGCCCCAGCCTTTCTCCCCCGGCTGCTTCTCCGGCAGGTCCACGGCATCCCAGAGGTTCGGACCGGTCTTTTTCTTGTCCGCGAAGATCGTGCACTTGCCGAGCGCCAGCACGTACGCATGGGCCTGCGCGAGGGTCTTGAGCCGGTATTTCCTCGGCAGGGCGGCCTTGGGTGAAGGTTTCGTCTTCACGGGGTTTCACTCACTCCCTGACCACCACGGTCTGCTTCGAGTCGAAAATCTGGCCATCCGGATCCGTCGCGCGGACCTCGATTGTATGCTCCCCCGCTGGCAGATCCGCCGGCAGGTAGGCACGCCAGAGGTGGTGGCAGAGGGTCGGGTCGGGCAGTCGCTTTTCCGTCAGCGGCGCGCTGGCGGCATCCTGCGCGAGGTAGCGCTGGGCGTAGGAGGGATCCCATTCGAGCACGCGCTTCATCGCGTTGAAGGTCCGGCCATCGAGGCGCGACTCGACCTTCCAGCCGTCGTGGCCGTTGAAGACATTGGCAAAATAGGAAACGTAGCCGAGCCGGGCCTTCACCGCTTCGGGCGCGTGCAGGCCGATCTGGTGACTGGCGGGTTCGCGGGCCGCGCGGTAGTCGGCGCTGATTTTGTCCCCGTCCACGTTGAGCACGGCATAACCGTGCGGCGTGCCGTCCCACATCGTGGCGACCGGAATGCCGCTGGCATCGGGCGGGCCGCCCCAGAAACCACCGCAGGCGGCGGCCACGTTGTACTCGTGCAGCGGGGAGGCACCCTTCCAGCCATCGGCGGCGCCGTAGAACACATGCCGCTGGTAATGCGTGTGGCCGGACAGCCAGAAATTGTGCGGCCGGTCCGATAGCAGCGCAAAGAGCCGCGCCCGGTCCGCGAGCCGGAAGGTCTCGGCATTCGCCGGGTTCGGATAAAACCACGGGATGTGCATCATCAGCACCACGGGTTCGTCGCGCGGCGTCACGCGCAGGAGGTTTTCCAGGAACGTCAGCTGGTCCGCCCGCAAGCCCCCGATGTACCGCGGTCCGCCCAGGAAGCGCACGTCATTGAGCGCGACAAACAGTACCCGGCCGTAATGAAACGCATAGGTGGACGGGCCATACACCGCCTCGAAACTCGCACTCGCACCGCGGTCGTCGTGCGTGTCCAGGTCGAGGTCATGGTTGCCGTTGAGGTTGTACCACGGGACGCCGACGCGGCCCATCACCGCATTGAGCGGCACGAACAAATCATGCCGGTCGTACACCACATCGCCGAGGGTCACGCCAAACGCGAAGTCCTTCGTCCCCGCCAGCCGGTCCACCAGGGTGCGCTCGAGATACCCGACCTCCTTCGCCGAGGCCGGCTGCGGGTCCGTGAAAACCAGCGCGTGAAACCGGTCCGGCTCCGCGCCCGCGAGCAGCGGGAAATCCACCGCCGCCGCCGCGGCCAGCTGGTAGTGCCCGGCGGCATCGCTCAGCGCCACCGCCGTGCCGTCGGAAACCGCCACGCCGGCCAAGCCGGGTTCGCCGGCGTCGTGGTGGCCGTTCGCATTGCGGTCCTCAAACACCGTGCCGCTCACCGGGGTCGCCGCAGCCTGCCCCATTGCCAGCAATCCCAGACCCAACGCAGCGGACAGGCGGAGTGAAATCATGCGCCGAGAAAAAGCCCACCGGCCAGCCGGGTCGAGCCCGGAGGCAGGACGGGGGTGGTCCAAGCCAGGGCGGGTCCAAGACCCGCCCCACCCGCCTCACGCCCAGGTGTTCCGGCGGCCAAAGATGAAGTACAGGATCGAGCCGAGGAACGGCAGCAGGATGATCACGACGATCCACACGATCTTGTTGGGATTGTCGCTCTTGGCGCAGTCGATGATCGCCACGATCCACAGGACAAACCACAGGATGGAGAGGAAGTAGCTGAGACTGGTGTTCATGCCTGCTATCGTGTTCCGCCGGTCGGGCTGGTTTCCAAGAAACGCGAGGTAGGGCTTGTCCTGCCCCCGCGTTCCCGGTCTGCTTTCCGCCGGTATGCGCCTTACCCCCATCAATAGCGCCGAAGCCGTCTTCGCGCCCTTTTTTGACGAACGCCTTGCCGAACTCCCGCGCTGGACCGCGGATGCCCCGGGCGCCCTCGGGCTCAAGCTCACCCAAAGCTGGGCCTTCGTGATCATCAATTGGGAGCGGCCGGCCGCCGACGGGCTCGTGCTCCGGCTCCACCGGCGCTTCGACGCCCTCGATTGCTCCGCCTACGACCGGGTGCTCATCACGATCAACCTGCCGGAGGACAGCGTCATTTCCATCGCCGCCGAAACCGACGCCGGCCCGCGCACCCGCACCGGCACGCCGTGCGGCGCCACGCGTCACGAGGAATGGCTGGCGCTCGACGGCGCAAAGCGGATCGACGCGCTCACCGTGGAGGTGCGCAGTCCGCACCCCACCGCCGGTTCCGGCTGGCTGCTCTGGTTCGGCCTGCAGAGCACGGCGCGGCTCCCCTTCCACCTCGCCCAGTGGCAGGGCTACGACGAGAAATGGGACCAGTATCTCCAGCCGCCGGAATTCGAGCCCACGTTCGAGCCGACCTACGGGCTGATGATCAACTCGGAGGAACTCGCCGCGGTACGCCGCGACTTCGCCGGCTCCGCCGTCACGCGCGAGCTGCGCACCGTCGCGGACATGGCCCGGAAGATCCGGCCCGAGGGGCTCATCCGCGAGAACATCAATTTCTGGAATTTCACCGGCTTCCGCCGCGAGCGCGACATGGACGGCACGCTGACCATGCACCACGGCCCGTTCGCCGCCCAGGCCGGCGTGCTCTGGAAGGACAAGGCGCTGTGCCGGCTCGCCGCGCGGTTCGCGCTGAGCATCGTGCACTGCGACCACTGGGAGGACGTGTTTTTCGCCTGGATGCGCGGCGCCAACTGGGACCAGCGCGGCTTCGTGCAGTCCATCGGCGTGATTGACTGCGCCATCATCCTCGACCTGTGCGGCGAATGGTTCACGCCGCTGGGCCGCAACCTCATTTTGCGCCGGATCGCAACCGAGGGCCATGGCGCGATGTGCCATGCCTCGTGGTGGTGGGAGTACATGTACCACACCAACCAGATGGCCTGGATCACGCCGGCCCGCATCTACGGCCTGCTGATCCTCGAGCAGACGATGCCCGCGTTCCACGAGAACTACCCGCTGCCCGCGGCGTCGCGCGTGGCGCCGCACACGGACATCGCCTGGGCCGACCTGCAGGACAACCTCAGCAAGGCCATGCTGTCCGACGGGGGTTACGTCGAGGGCGCGACCTATTTCACCTGGGTCGCCCGGCAAGCCGCCCTGTCCGCCCTGCTTTACGGCCGCGGTCGCAACCGCGATGCGCGCCAGCTCGTCCCGCCCCAGCTGTTCAAAACCGACCGGCTGGCCGAGATGCTGTATTCCACGGATGACGGCCAGGACATGCTGCTCACCGGCGACGCCAGCTATTGCACCGGCGAGAGCCTCGCCTTCCTCGCGTGGCTGATGCCGCAATCGCATTGGGTCACGATTTACCGCAAGTCCCTCCGGCGCGCCGGCGCCGCCGCGATGCTCATGGCGCTGCGCCTCGACCGGGAAATCCCCGCCGCCGGTCCCGCGCTCGCGCCCTTCCTCGAGATGCCCGACCTCGGCTACATGGCCTCCGTGCGGAAACTCGGCCCCGAGCTCGTGAAGCTGTTCATCCTCGGCAACAAGGCCGGCGGCGACCACCAGCATGAGGACAAGGGCAGCTTCATCCTCGAGTGCGCGGGCGACAGCTTCGCCTTCGACTTTGGCGTCATGGACTACGCCAATCCCGTCACCACCCTGATGAAACAGTGCCAGCGCCACAACATGCTCACGCCGTGGTGCGAGACGGAGCGCCCCCGGCCGGACAACCCCCTCCGCACCGACGTGAAACCCCGCGGTGCCGGCGACGCCCAAAAATTCCACGCGACGATGGACTGCACTCCCGGCTGGGAGGGCTGGTTCACGCAGTGGCACCGGACCTGGGATTCGCCCGCGCCCGACACGCTCGTCATCACGGACGAGTGGGCGATGGCGCAGGGCGAAGGCGCGCTCTTCCACTGGACCACCCGCCTGCCGATCCGGCTCGAGGGCCGCAAGGTCATCATCCCGGGCCGCCGCGCCCGCGCTGAGCTGCAGTTGCCGGAAGGAGTCGAGGCCGTGATTGAGCAGCTCCCGCTGATGGATCCGCGCCGCCGCGCGACCGACGAACAACGGCGCGAAATGATCCAGTTCGGCTGGGCGCAAGCCGAGACGCAGCCCCGGCTCACGCTGCGGCAGCGCGGCCAGTCCGGCACCTTGCGCGTCGAAGTGAAGCTGTTCCTGAACCCGCCGGCATGAGCTTCGCCACCCGCCGCCTGCTGTCCTGGCTCACCGCCGGCCTGCTGGCCGCGGGGGCGGCCCGGGCGACGGAAAAGACCCTTCCACCCTCGCTCGCCGAGGCGTGGCAGACGCTCTCCATCGGGTTTTACTCCGACGCCAGCGACCAATTCACGGCCACGGCCAAATCCCGCGAGGCCTCGCTCGGCCTCGCGCTGACCCAGCTCAACCGCCCGCCGGTCACCCCCTCGTCGCTGGCGGAGGCAGACCGCCAGCTGGCGGAGCTGGCCGCGGGCAATGACACCACCAGCCACGCCGCGCGCTACTTCCTGGGCCGGTTGCGGCAGATCCACCCGATGACGCCGGACTCCGCTGCCGCCGCGCAGGAATATGAGCGCCTGGTCGCCACGCGCGCGGATGACACCTGGTGCCGGCTCGCCCTGGTCAAACTCGCAATCCTGCGCCTCACCGTCCTGCCCGCGGCGGGCCCCCTCCCCGCGCAACTCGCCGCGGTCGAGCCGCTGCTGGCCCGCACCGCCGATCCCGCCACGCAGCACGACCTGCACCTGGTCCTCGCCGAGGCCCGGCTGAATCACGAACTCTACGACGCCACCACCCTCGGCCACCTGCGAGCGGCCCTCGCGACCACACGCGAGGCGGATACGATGCGGGCCGACCTGCTCATCCAAGTGGCGCGGCTGGCCAGCCTGCTCGGCGATCGCGCCATCGCGAAGGAACACTACGAACGTTTCCTCCAGGACTACCCCAAGGAGCGCCGCGCCTTCACGGTCAACGCGGCCCTGGTCCAGCTCGACGGTCCGTTCCCGCCATGAACCGCCGCCTGCATCTCCTGGTCGCCCTCAGCCTGCTCGGCGCCGCCTACCTGGCCTCGGTGATATATATCGTGCACCTGCGGCGGACGGCCACCAACCCCCATGGTCCGCCGCGGCTGGTAATCCGCTTCGCCCACTGGCAGCTCGAGTCCGGCATGCGTGAGGCCTTCGACCTTATCGCCAACCGCTACATGGCGCTGCATCCGGATATCCGCGTCGAGCAGTTCGCCGTGCCGGGCCGCGTCTACCGCCAGTGGCTCAGCACCCAGCTGGCCGCCGGCACCGTCCCGGACCTCGTCTGCTTCAACTCCACCGACCAGTCCGATGTCGCCCAGCTGCCGCGGAATTTCACCGCCATCACGCGCTGGATGGATGAGCCCAATCCGTACAACGCCGGCACGAAACTCGCCGGCGTGCCGTGGCGCCTGACGTTCATCGATGGCGGGCGGAACCGCGCCACGTACATCGACCAGTACCGCAACTATTACGCCGTCGGCCTGAGTTCGCACTCCATGCGGATTTTCTACAACAAGGACCTCCTGCGCGAAATCACCGGGAGCGACGCCCCGCCGGCGGATTTCCGCAGCTGGCTGGAGCTCGGCAAGAAGGTCCGCGCCCATCGCCCGGGGCTCATCCACGTCGCCGGCGCGCACGACAACACGATCTGGCTGATGCCGACGCTCATCAACCAGGCGATGGCCAAGTGGATCCTCACGGGCGACCACGAGCTGCGGTTTGCCGCCACGGGCTTCGATGTGTTCGGCGACATGGTGGCGGGCCGCTGGGATCTCCGCAGCCCGCCGCTGCAAACGTCGCTGCGCATCATGCAGGCGTTTGGCGGCGAGATGACTCCCGGATTCCTCCAGCTCGACCGCGACAGCGCGATGCGGGCGTTCATGCGCGGCGAGGCGCTGTCCCTGCCCGATGGCACCTGGGATTACCCCACGATGCGGGAAACGGCCAAGTTCCAGATCGGCGCATTCCGCCTGCCGCTGCCGGGACCGGATGACCGCGAGTACGGCGGCTACGCGCTGCTGCCGGTTTCCGACGGCGGCGCCGGGACCGCCCTGCCGTTTTACCTCGCCCGCCAAAGCCGGCATCCGGAGGCCGCCATCGATTTCCTGCGCTACGTGACGAGCTTGGAAGGCAACCGGCTCTTTTCTCAGGCCAGCCATTGCATGCCTTCCGTCGAGGGCGTGGAGATCGCGCCGGAGCTGCAGCCCTTCCAGCAGAACAACAACGGCTACATCATCACGGACGTGCAAAACGGCCCCCAGCTGGTCAACGGGGCGGGCGCGGCCTACACGCAACTGTTCGAGACCAACCTCCACGTGCTCTACGCCCCCGATGGCGGCGTGGAGGCCTACACCCGCGTGCTCGAGCGCCAGGTCCGGGAAATCGTGTTGTCGGACCTGCGCAAGCAGATCCACATCCAGCGCGAGAACCTGCGCCGCCGCGACACCGCCCTCGCCGCCCTCTCGTTCCTCGGACCCGCCGAGCAGGCCGAAAACATCCACCAGCAAGCCAGCCAGCACCTCAACGAGCTCCACCTGTACCTGATGGAAACCAAGCTCGCGGCCGCGGGGCGAAGGGACGGAAATTAGGACTTATGACTTATGATTTAGGAAGTTCGGAGCACCCAAATCACAGAACCCACGACTCATAATTCCCTACTCCTAACTCCTAAATCATAATTCCGAATTGTCGGATTCTTCCTTCTTCCTTCTTACCTCTAACTTCCCATGAAACTCACTCCCATCAACAGCGCCGAGGCCGTCTTCGAGGCGTTCCACGACCCCCAGCTCAGCGAACTCAGCCAGTGGTCCGTCACCGGCGACGGCGTCCCCGGCTTCAAGTTCTGGCAGAACTGGATCTGGGTCCAGTGGGCATGGGAAAAGCCCGCGCCCGACGGCCGCCTTGTGCGTTTCCACCGGACCCTCGACCTCGACTGCTCCGCCTACGACCGCCTTATCTTTTGCGCCGCCACGCCCGAGGGCGGCTATTTCACCGTCCGCGCCGAGACCGACGCCGGTCCGCGCACCCGCCGCGGTGAGCCGCTGGGCGCGACCAAACGCGAGGAATGGCTGCCCCTCGAGGGCGCCCAACGCATCACCGCGCTCACGATTGAAGCCTTCTTTCCGCCCGGCGGCTCCGGCAACGGGTGGATCTACTGGTTCGCCCTGCAGAGCACGGCCCGCCTGCCCGCCCATCTCGCGCAGTGGGCCGGCTATGACGAGCGCTGGGAGAAATATTTGCAGCCCGAAAGCTTCGAGCCCGCGTTCAAACCCACCCACGGCCTCCTGCTCACGGCCGAGGAACTCGATACCGTCCGCGCGAAGTTCGCCGCATCGCCCACCGCCGACGCCATGCGCGAGGCCGCAGCCGACGCCCGGGCCATCCGGCCCGAAAGCCTCATCGGACAGTATGTGAACATGTGGAATTCCAACTCGCTCCGCCGCGAGCGGGACCATGGCAAGGTCATCATGATCCACGGCGCCAACGCCGCCCAGGCCGGCCTGTTGCTCAAGGACAAGGCCCTGTGCCGGCTCGCCGCGCGCTACGCCCTCAGCATCGCGCACTGCGAGCGCTGGGACGACAACTTCGTGTGCTTCATGCCCGGCAGCACGTGGGAGCAGCGCCCGTTTGTGCAGTGCGTCTGCGTGTTCGAGTGCGCCCTCATCCTCGACCTCTGCGGGGAATGGTTCACCGAACTCGGCCGCCAGCTCATCCTCCGGCGCATCGCCGAGGACGGCATCGGCAACATGAACTTCGGCACGTGGTGGTGGGAATACATCTTCCACTGCAACCAGCTCGCGTGGTTCGCCCCCGGCCGGATCCTCGGCTACCTCCTGCTCGAGCGCACCATGCCGGCGCGCTTTGAAAACTACCCCAAGCCCGAGTCGTCGCGCGTCGCCCCCTACACGGAACTCGCCCTCAACGACCTCCTCGAAAACCTCAACCGCTGCCTCCAGCCCGACGGCGGCTACGTCGAGGGCCCGACCTATTTCACCTGGGTCGCCCGGCAGGCGTTCGTCGCCCTCCACCTCTACGCCCGCGCCCGGGGCAAGTCGCTCCAGGACCTCATGCCCGCGCAGATGAAGAAAACCGCGCTGCTGGCCGAGATGCTCTACTCGACCAACGACGGGCAGGACGCGATTTTGATCTGCGACGCGATGTACATCTTCCCGGAGGCGCTCGCCTACCTCGCGGCATTCATGCCCGAGAGCCATTGGGTGACGATGTACCACAAGCAGCTCAACCGCCCCGGCGCCGGCGCCGCGCCCTCCCTGCTCGCGATGAGCCTCGCCGCCACCATCCCCGCCAAGGGCCCGCCGCTGCGCGCGTTCGTGGACATGCCCGACACCGGCATGATGTGCTCCGTCCGCCAGCTCCACGGCGAGACCGTGAAACTCTTCCTCATGGGCAACAAGGCCGGCGCCGGCCACACCCATGAGGACAAGGGCAACTTCGTCCTCGAGTTCGCGGGCGACAGCTTCGCCCTCGATTTCGGCGTGGTGGATTACAGCAACCCCCTCGTCGAGGAGCTCAAAACCGCCCAGCGCCACAACATGCTCACGCCGCTGTCGGCCGGACTGCGCCCGAAACCATCCAATCCCATCAACGCCGACATCCGGCCCACCGGTCGCGGCGACGCCACGCACTTTCACGCGACGATGGACGCCACCGCCGGCTGGGAAGGCTGGTACAAGCAATGGGTGCGCACCTGGGATTCGCCGACCCCCGACACGCTCGTCATCACCGACGAGTGGGCCGTGGAAAAAGGCGAGGGCGTGATCTTCCACTGGACGACCCCTCTCCCCATGCGCCGCGAAGGCGACAAGGTCATCATCGAGGGCCGCCGCGGCACCGTCGAGATCACCATCCCCGCCGGCACCGAGGCCGACATCGAACAGCTCCCCCTGATCAACGCCGGTCGCCGCGCGATTGACGAGCTCCGCCGCGAGATCGTCCGCTTCGGCCTCCGCCACGCCGACACCCAGCCCCGCCTCACGATCCGCCAGCGCGGCCGGAGCGGGACACTGCGCGTCGCCGTGAAACTTAGCCTGAAGGCGTAGCACGCTTGATCCGGACCCAAAAAAGCCCCGGCCATTCGGCCGGGGCTGAGATTGAACGGCGACGCGAGCCTTCGGCCACGCGCTCGACGATGAGCGGCGGGGGCGTCGGGCGCTTCGGCGCGAGGCGGTAGGCGTTCTTGAAGTGGTCGAGCGCCTGCTCGAGCTTCGCCTCGTCGTTGTAATGGATCATCATCAGCGGCTCGCCCTGCTTCACCTGCGTGCCGACCTTCTTGATCTCGGAAACGCCGACGGAGTAGTCGAGCTTGTCATGCGGGTTCTCCCGGCCGGCGCCGAGCAGGTGCACGCCGCGCGCGATCATCGCCGC
Organism: uncultured Opitutia bacterium; assembly: GCA_903855985.1. GTDB lineage: Bacteria > Verrucomicrobiota > Verrucomicrobiia > Opitutales > Opitutaceae > Opi-474. Next base: position 55,380 of record CAIOAO010000103.1, read on the forward strand.
GTTGATGGTGTGCACGTAGCCGCGCTTCGGGGCGGGGAGCTTGCGGATGTGTTTCGCCGCCGGGAACTTGTCCGGGTGGTCGATGAAGGTCGTGTCGCCGCCCTGCGCCTTCACGAGGTCCTTGAACTTCGCGAGGGCCGAGCCGTCGGTCAGGTGACGCTGCACGGTCTGTTTGGCCGAGAGGGTCGAACCCGCCACGCCGGCGAGACGGACAATCTCCATGCCGAGCTTCAGGACGAGTTCCTTCATGTCCTCGGGGCCTTCACCCTTGAGGAGTGCGATGGCTTCCTTGACCTCAAGCGAGGTGCCGACGGTGTCACCGAGCGGCTGGTTCATGTCCGTCACGAGCGCGACGCAGCGGCGCTTCATGGAGCGGCCGACGCGGGTCATGGAGCGGGCGAGCTGCTTGGCCTGCTCGAGATCCTTGATGAAGGAGCCGTTGCCCCACTTCACGTCGATCACGAGGCCCTCGGAGCCCTCGGCGAGCTTCTTGGAAAGCACGGAGCCGGTGATGAGCGGGAGGCTCGGGATGGTGCCGGTCTCCTTGCGGAGGGCGTAGAACTTGGCGTCCGCCGGGGCGAGGGCTTCGCTCTGGGCGACGATCGCACCGCCGATGCGGGCGAGCTGGGACGTGAACTGCTCGATGGTCTGGTGGCTCTTGAAGCCGTGGAAACAGCCGAGCTTGTCGAGGGTGTTGATGACGTAGTCGTGCTCGACGCCGCACATCATCGGGACCACGACACCGCTGGCCATGGCCAAGGGCACGAGGACGAGGGACGTTTTGTCGCCAACGCCGCCGGTGGAATACTTGTCGATCTTCGGCTTCGCGATGTGGGAAAGGTCAATCACCTCGCCGGAAAGCATCATTTCCTCGGTCAGGTCAGCCGTTTCCTGGGCCGACATGTTGGAAAAGTAGATGGCCATCATCAGGGCCGACAGCTGGTGCTGGGGCATTTCGCCATCCAGCGTGCTATCAATGATATAGCGAATTTCCTCCTGGGTAAACTCACCGCCGTCGCGCTTCTTTTCGATCAGAAACTCGAAGGTAGGTTTAATGAACCGGCGGGTGGGAATATTGCGTTTGCTCATGAGGGTAAGGAGTTTGCCACGGGTGGGTGCCGCGGCGCGGAAAAGTTTGCCATCACACCTGCCCCCGGGAATTTGTCGAGCCAAAACTGCCCCGGTCGGCCGGGGTCCCGGCCCGTGAAATCCGGTGTGGCCCGGGTCCGCGACCCGTGATTCCGGTCATCATTCCGATTCCCAACTCCGCGCTTGCGCGCTCCCCGCCCCCGCCCGGAATGTGTGCCGATGCACGTCGCCTTCAATCTCGCCGCCGACCTCGACGCGGTCCTCCTGTCCGCCGCATCCACCGCGGGACTTGAGGCCGCCGGCTTCGCCCCGGAGGTCCGCACCGCCGATCCCCGGCATGGTGATTTCCAGGCGAACGGCGTGCTCGGCTACGCGAAGGCCCGCAAACTCAACCCCCGCGCCATCGCCGAAAAGCTCGTGGCCGCCCTCCCCGCCGCGGTCACCGCCGCCTACGACGTCGCCATCGCCGGCCCCGGTTTCATCAATTTCACCCTCAAACCCGCCGTCCTGCTCGGCTGGCTGCGCACCTATGACTCGGCCGCCCATCTGAAGGCCGGTGCCGGCACTGCCAAGTCGGGCCAGACCTGGGTCGTGGACTACAGCTCGCCGAATACGGCGAAGCAGATGCACGTCGGCCACCTGCGCTCCGCCGTGATCGGCGAGGCCATTTGCCGCCTGCTGGACTTCAACGGCGCCAAGGTCGTCCGCGACAACCACGTCGGCGACTGGGGCACCCAGTTCGGCAAGCTGATCTGGGCCTGCAAGCAGGCGCGCGCCCGGGATGAAGCCGCCCTCCAGGCGGCCATCGCTCTCGACCCCCTCGAGGAGTTCGAGCGGCTTTACAAGGTGGGTAATGAGGCGGCCGACGCCGATCCCGCCGTCATGGAGCAGGCCCGGGCGGAACTCGTCAAACTGCAGAACGGCGACCCGGAAAACCTGGCCATCTGGCGCCAGATCAACGGCGACTCGCTCGCCGCGTTCCAGGTGATTTACGACCAGCTCGGCATCAAGTTCGACGTGATGCTCGGCGAAAGTTTCTACAACGACCAGGTCAAGCGCATCTACAGCGAACTCACGGACAGCGGGATCGCCCAGGAAAGCCAGGGCGCGCTCGTGGTCTTTCACCCGGAGCACCCGCGCTTCAAGACCCAGCCGTTCATCATGCGGAAGGCTGATGGCGCGAGCAATTACGCCACCACCGACCTGGCGACCGCCCTCTACCGGCTCGAACATTTCAAGGCCGATGGCATCGTCGTCGTCACCGACTACCGCCAGGCCGACCACTTCGAGCAGCTCTTCCTGACCGTGGGAAAATGGTTCGCCGGGAAACACTACCGCCTGCCGGAACTCCACCACGTGACCTTTGGCGCGGTGACCGGCGAGGATGGCAAGGCGCTCCGCACCCGCGACGGCGGCACCATCCGCCTCAAGCAACTCCTCGACGAAGCGGAGGCCCGCGCCCTCGCGCTCGTCAGTGAACGGAGCTCGGACATCCCCGCCGAGGAGCGTGCCCAGATCGCAAAGACGGTCGGCGTGGCCTCGGTCCAATACGCCGACCTCTCCCAGAACCGCTCCAGCGACTACGTCTTCGCCTGGGACAAGATGATCTCCCTCGAGGGCAACACCGCCGCCTACCTGCTCTACGCCGGCGCGCGCATCCACTCGATCTTCCGCAAGCTCGGGGTCACCCCGGGCGACGCAGCCACCGAAGCTGCAGCCAGCCCGCTGGAGACGCCCGCCGAGCTCATGCTCGCCCGCAAGCTCGTGAAGTTCGCCGACGCCATCCGCATCGCCACCGAGACGCTCCGCCCCCACTTCCTCAGCCTCTACCTCTACGAACTGGCCGGTGAATTCAGCGCGTTCTACAGCGCCGACAAGGTCGCCGTGGACGACCCCGCCGTGCGCGCCCGTCGACTGCTGCTCTGCGCGCGGACGCTGCTGGTGCTCGAGACCGGCCTGAACCTGCTCGGACTGCGCACGCTCACGCGCATGTAACCGCGCAACACCGCGCCCAATAAACTCTTGCTGCGCCTCCGGGCCGCAGCCACAGTCCGCGCCATGGCCATGGAGGAAATTTACATCCGCAGCGAATCCGAGACCGAGGCCCGCGGTCCGTTCAATCTGGAGCAGCTGGTCTCGCTCGCAGACACCGGCCAGGTGACCGCCGAGACCCTTTTTTACGATGCCACCACCGAACAGTGGTGCGCCATCGGCTCCAACGAGGAGCTCATGGGCCAGATCCTGCCCCAGCGGAAAAAGCTCAAGATCAAGAGCAAGGCCAAGCTTACCCTGTTGAATGAGGAGGGCGACAGCTCGCCCCCCATCACGGTGGACGAGATGCTCGCCGCCGCCGAGGGCCGCACCGCGGAAACCGCGGGCCGGCAGGATCCCACCATCGCGATGGCCCGCGCGGCCGCCATCGGCCGCTGGGCGGTCATCTTCATGTTTCTGGTCTGCGCCGTCGGCGAACTGCTCCCCGCGTCGGATGCCGTCATGTCGATGGACCCGATGAAGCTCCTGCCCTATCCCATGGTGCTCATCGGGGCGATCGACCTGGTGCTCGCCACCCTGCTCGGGCTCGGCGTTGTCAGCCTCTATCCCTTTGTCCGCTTCCGCGCCGCGCTTGGCCTGGGTTTCATCGGGTTCATCTTCTGGACCAACGGCCAGGTGATGCCGCTCCTCTACCTCGGCGCCGGTTCGCTCGGCCTGTACACCTGCACCATCTTTGTGAGCTACATGCCGGTGTTTCTGGCGGCCGCACTCGGCCTGGCGGGCCTCGGCGCCGTCTCCTGGTTCCTGATCTCCTGAGTCCCGCCGCGCGCCCATGGCCAGCCTTGCCGAGCACCGGCACTCAATCGCTCATTTTTTCCGCAAGGAGATCTGGGCCACCGCCCACCTGAAGGACCGTTCGCCCCGCGGCTGGCTCTACGCCACCCTGCGCGTCATCTCGATCACCTGGACCGTCTTCAACGAGAACAAGGCCGCCAGCCGCGCCGCCGCCCTCAGCTTCAGCTCCCTCCTCGGCCTCGGGCCGCTCATCGCCATCGGCGTGCTCGTCGGCGGCTTCATGCTGGGCCAGAACAACGACCCCCAACTGGTCGCCAACAAGCTCAGCGACCTGATCAAGCTCGCCGCCCCGCAACTCGCCCAGCTGGAAACCCTCAACAGCCAGCAGGCCGCAGCCGCCGCCCACGCGTCGACCGGTCATGGCCCCGCCTCGGCCCAGATCGCCGTCGACCCCAAGCTGGTCGATCTCATCAACGGCATCATCTCCGGCGCCCACTCCAGCACGGCCGGCGTGTTTGGCGCGCTCACCCTCATCGTGATCGTCCTGTTCCTCTTCAAGTCGATCGAGGACGCCTTCAATGACATCTGGGGCGTCCGCCTCGGCCGCTCGCTCCTGATGCGCGTGGTCTTCTACTGGACGATCCTGACCCTCGGCGCGGTCCTGTTTTTTGCGGCGGTGGCCCTGCTGGGCGCCGGTGCGTTCATCAACGTCTTCATGGAAAAGCTTCCCGGCGGCACCGAGCTGCTGCGGGTGCTGCGCTGGTCGCTGCCGGCGTTTTCGTTCACCCTGCTGGTCGTGGTGCTGACGGTGTTTTACCGCGTGATCCCCAACACCCGGGTCCTCTGGCGGGTGGCCTTCACCGGCGCCCTGCTCGTCGCGGCGCTGCTGATGGTGAACAATTTCATCGCCCTCATCTACGTGCGCCGCGTCTACCTCGAGAAAAGCCTCTACGGGTCGCTCGGCATCCTGCCCGTCCTGATGTTCGGCCTCTATATCTTCTGGTTTTACGTGCTGATCGGCGGTGCGCTCACCTACGCCCTGCAGAACGTGCAGTTCCGCAACAGCCAGGCCGCGTGGAAGGGCCTCACCGACGCGATGCGCGAGCGCCTTTCACTCGTCGTGTTCCTCACCATCTGCCGGCGGTTTCACGCCTGCCTGCCGCCCATCTCCGCCTCCCAGCTCAGCACCTTTGTGAAGGTCCCGGCCCAGCTGCTCAACGAGTGCCTCAACCGCCTGGCCGACATGCACCTCATCACCGCCCTGCGCCCGGCCCCCGGCGCGCCCGTCACCGACCCCGTTTACCAGCCCAGCCGGCCGCTGAGCCATATCACCCTGCACGACTTCAAGCGCCTCGAGGACCATATCGGCGACGATCCCCTCGGCCCGGTCCTGGAGCGCATCGACCCCATCCTGCCACACTACAACACGGCCCTGGAACAGCTGGGCCGGCAGGAGTTCTTCCAGAAGAGCCTGGAGCAGCTCTTTGCCGAGCATGCGTTTGAGGACTCGCGGCCGCCGTTTGCCATGGGCGAACCGCCGCGCCGTTAAGGGGCCACTTCGCCCTTGCCTCACACCGCCGGCGACCTAGCGTCGCCGGTTTTCCCTCCATGATCTCCTGGATTCAACGCTACTTTCAGCACCACTTCCGCATCGTTTTCGGCCTGGTGCTGATCGCCACGATTATCTCGTTCATCATCGCCTTCTCCGGCTCGAACGTCGGCCGCGATACCGGCCAGCGGGCCGCCCTCACCCGGGAGTTTTTTGGGTACAACCTGAGTTCCTCGGACGACCAGGCCCGCCTCTTTGGCGACGCCAACCTGAGCGCCACCCTCCAGACCGGCTACAGCTCCCTCGATAACGCCGATCTCCAGAACTACGCGCTCCAGCGCGCCGCCGCCCTCGCCCTCGCCGACCAGCTCCGCCTCCCGGCCACGACCAACCAGGAAATCACCGATTTCATCAAGAGCCTCCGCGCCTTCGCCGGCGAGGACGGCCAGTTTGACGCCAAGCGCTACGAATCCTTCCGCGACTCCCTCAAGTCCAACCCCCGCCTCACCGAGGCCGTCGTCCGCCGCGTGCTCGCCGACGATGTCCGCGCCGAGAAGGTCAAACAGGTCATCGCCGGCCCGGGCTACGTGCTGCCGGCCGACGTGAAGACCCAGCTCGACCGCGCTGATTCCGTCTGGACCCTCGCCACCGCCACCGCCGACTACGCGAGCTACGCCCCATCCATCCCGGTCTCGGACCTGGCCCTCACCAAGTTTTACGAGGAAAACTCCTTCCGCTACACCATCCCGGCCCGCGTCTCCGTCTCCGCCGCCTTCTTTCCCTCCACCGCCTACTCCGGCGGCGTCAGCGTGACCGAGTCCGAAGTCCGTTCCGCCTATTCCGCCAATCCCGCCCGCTGGCCCAATCCCGCGGCCAAGGCCGGCGCCAAGGCCGACCCGGCCGCTGATTACGCCGCCGTCCGCCCGCAGGTGGAGCTGGCCCTGAAGCTGGAGCGCGCCCAGCGCATCGCCGCCAAGGTCGCCTCCGACCTCTCGTTCGCGCTCTACGACGGCAAGATCGCCCCCGGTTCCCCCGCCTTCGACACCCTCCTGGCCGCCCAGCACGTCACCCTGAAGCCGCTCGCCCCGTTCACCCGTGAGGAAGGCCCCGCCGAACTCGGCGGCTCGCCCGAGATCGCCACCGAGGCGTTCAAGCTCGGCGAGAGCCGCTCCTATTCCGATGCCCTGGGCGCGCCGGACGGCGCCGTGGTGCTATTCTGGAAGGGCACCTTGCCCCCGCGCCAGCCCCTGCTCACCGAGGTGCGCGCCAAGGTCGCCGCCGACTTCTCCGAGAACGAGAAGCGCAAGCGTTTCGTCGAGACCGGCCGCCTCATCCGCAGCCAGCTGGAAGCCCGGCTCAAGGCGGGCGACACCTTCGAGGCCGCCGTGGCCGCCGCCGGCAGCGCCACGTCCACCAAGCTCACCGCCAAGGTCCTCCCGCCGTTTTCCCGCCGCACCCCTCCGAAGGATGCCGATAATTCCGTCCTCGGTGCGCTTGACCGTCTGGCCAAGGGCCAGGTCTCGGACATGAGCATCGTCAAGGACCAGGGCGTCCTCATCTACGCCGTGGACAAGAAACTGCCCGACCTCAGCGAGTCCGGCGCCGATTTCGCCGCGATGCGGGCCCAACTCTCCGCCGTAAATGCCCGCATCGGCACCAGTTCTTACCTGGCCGCGATGGTCGAGCAGGAACTCAAGAAGTCCGAGCCGCCGGTCAAGTGAACCCTTGGCGCCGTCGCGCGCCAACCGTTCATCCCCGCCGCGGACCGCTCGACTCAATTCGCCTCGAACTGCCGCCCGGCGGCCGGTAGTTCAACGCGCCATGGCGCCATCCGTCCCCCATTCCTTCCGTCCGGGGAAACTTTTGCGCCCGCCGCACGTCTCACGGCTCAGCCGGACTTCGTTCCCGGCTGACCCAACGGTTTGAATTACCGTAACTTTTCGACACTTGCCGTGTTCTTCTTTTCACTTCCCGTCCACGTCCTTTCCAACATGTCCCGCCTCACCGCCCGCGTCCTCCTGTCCTCATTCTGCCTAGCCGCGCTCACCCGCCTGCCGGCCCAGGAACCGGCCCCGGCCCCCGCGCCCACCCCGGCCGACCTCCCCGCCGCGACCCCGGCCCCGGCCAAGGAAACCGCCCCGGGCACCGAACCCGCCCCGGTTGCCGCCGGGCCGGACCTGACCCTCGAGGAATGCATCAACCGGGTCCTCCAGAAAAACTTCAACCTCCGCGTCCAGGGCTTCAACACCGCCAACGCCCAGGAAAACCTCGTGATCTCGAAGGCCGGCTTTGACCCGACCTTCACCGCGATCGGCCAGCGCACGCACACGCAAGGCGTCACGACCTTCAACAATTCCCTCGGGACCACCACGAGCTCGAACTACCGGCAGGACCAGACCGACATCCGTGTCGGCGTCAACCAGACCATCCAGACCGGCGCCACCGTCAACCTGAGCGCCAGCGTCCTGCGCAGCGGCAACAACCTGCCCACCACCACCGTCAATCCGTCCTACAACAGCGACCTCTCCCTGTCCGCCACCCAGCCCCTGCTCAAGGGCGCCGGCACCAAGGTCAACCGCGCCTCGATCGAGAACGCCAAGCTCGGCATCACCATCGCGAACCTCAACTACAAGGGCAGCGTCCTGCAGGCCGTCCGCGACACCGAAGCCGCCTACTACACCCTCGCCTTCGCCCGCGGCCAGCTGGCCGTCAAGCAGCGCAGCCTCGAGCTCGCGCAAAAGCTGTACGACGAGAACAAGGTCAAGAAGAACACCGGCGTCGCCACCGACCTGGATGTGCTCACCGCCGAGGTCGGCGTCGCCACCGCGCAAAACGGCGTCGTGCTCGCCCAGCAGCAGGTGCGCAACAGCGAGGACAACCTCCTCGCCCTGACCGGCCAGTTCGAATTCAACACGCCTCCCGGGCCGGTCAGCTTCAGCGCCTACTACGATCCCGCGCCTTCCATCGATGACGCCTTCAAGCACGCCCGCGACCTGCAGCCCACCTACGTCGCCGCCCAGTCCACCATCAAGCAGCTCGAGCTCGCCGTCTCCGTCGCCAACAACGGCCGCCTCCCCACGCTGAACGCCGGCGCCGCCCTCGGCTTCAACGGCACGGACCGCTCAACCAACAGCTCGTTCGACAACCTCCGGACCGGCGACAACTACAACTGGCAGGCCGACCTGTCCCTCAGCGTGCCGTGGGGTCTGCGCGCCGACCGCGCCCGCGCCCGCATCGCCCTCAACAACCTCCACCAGGAACAGGCCCAGCTCCAATCCATCGAGCAGAACCTGCTCGTGCAGGTCCGCGCCGCCGTCCTCGCCGTCTCCACTAACATCGAGAGTGTCCAGATTTCCGCCAAGACCACCGAGCTCGCCGAGAAACAGTACGAGCTCCAGAAGGCCAAGTTCGACGCCGGCCTCTCCACCAGCCGCGACGTGCTGCAGTCCCAGACGGACCTCGAAACCGCCCGCGTCAACGAGCTCTCCGCCAAGGTCAACCTGCGCATCGCGGTCGCCAACCTGCACCAGCTCGACGGCTCCTCGATCGACCGCTTCCACATCGCCCTCGCCGACTGAGTGGCGGTTGAAACGCCTGGTTCCCGACCCGTTGCTCGGGAAATTGGAGCCGCGGCGCCCTCGCCGCGGTTCAGGCTGACAAGCGGCCTAGTCGCCGCCTCGCCCGAAACCTTCACGCCCCGAACAGCCGGTCCAGCGTGAGCCCGTCCGCCTTCACCTCCCGGTGGGGGGGCAGCTGGGTGCGAAACCACGTGCGCTGCTTCTTCACCAGTGCCCGCGTATTCTGCGCGATCACGCCCGCCAGCTCCGACTCCGCCAGTTTCCCGTCGAGAAAATCAATCGTCTCCCGGTAGCCAATCGCCCGCGCCGCACTCGGGTTCTCCCGCAATCCGTCCGCGCACAGCTGCTTCACTTCCGCCACCAGCCCGTCGCGCAGCATCGCCGCCACCCGGGCCTCGATCCGTTGGTCCAGCTCCGCCGGCGGCCGCTCGATCCGCGTCAGGGCCACCGTCCAGCCGGCGAACGGCCCGGGCAGCCGGGCAAATTCCTCGGCCAGGTCCGCCAGCGTCCGGCCCGAGGCCAGGCAGCGCTCCAGCGCGCGGTTGACCCGCCGGGGATTCGCCGTGTCCAGCGCGCCGAGTCCCGCCGGGTTGAGCGTGTGCAGCCGGGCCACCGCCTCCGCCAGCCCCAGTGAGGCCACTTCCGCCCGCAACTCCGCGGACACCGCCACCTCGTCCGCCACGGGCGCAAAAAAGCTCTTCAGGTAAAATCCACTGCCGCCCACCACCAGCACCGGCCGGCCGCGCGCCAAAATCCCCTCCACCGCCGCCCGCGCCTTCGTCACGTAATGGGTGACATCCATCCGGTCGCCCACGCCGCAAATGTCGATCAGGTGATGCGGCACGCGCGTCTGTTCCGCGGCCGTCGGTTTCGCGGTGCCGAGGTCCATGCCGCGGTAAAACAGCAGCGAGTCGCACGACACGATCTCGGCGCCCCGCGTCTCCGCCCAGCGCAGCGCCCACTCCGTTTTGCCGACGGCGGTGCAGCCGGTCAGGACCTGGATCGTGGGTTTCATCATGCCTTACCCAAACCATCTTTGCCCCGCCGCGCGAGGCGAACCGTCCGCTCGGCGCTCGCCCTGGCGGCCGGCCACCGTTTCTCTGCCTGCGCGTGAGAACCCTTTTCATCGTCAATCCCCGCTCCGGCCGCGCCGCCCGGGCCATGGCCCGCGTGCAGGCCTTTGCCGCCGCCCGGGGTGCCCGTGTGGAGCTGACCTCACGTCCGCGCCACGCCTCGGAACTTGCCTCCCGCGCCCTCGCCGAGGGCTGCGAGCTGATCGTCACCGTCGGCGGCGACGGCACGTTGAACGAGGTGGCCGCCCGCCTCGTCGGCACCGCGGCAACCTTCGGTCTTGTGCCCTGCGGTTCGGGCAACGGCCTGGGCCGGCATCTCGGGATTCACGGCCGCGTGGAACACGCGCTCGACCTTCTCCGCACCGGCCAGCCGCGCCTCATTGATAGCGGCCTCGCAGACGGCCATCCTTTTTTCACCGCGGCCGGACTCGGGTTCGAGGCCGAGGTGTCCGCGCGTTTCAACCAGCTCAAGGAGCGGGGATTCTTCCGCTATCTCACCACGAGTGCGGCGCTCTGGCGCACTCACCGCCCGGAGGACTGCTGGATCGAGTGCCACGGCGAACGACTGCCCGCACGCGCCTTCACCCTGGCCGTGGCCAACAGCGACCAATACGGCAACAATGCCCGCATCGCCCCCGGGGCCCGCGTGGACGACGGTCTGCTCGATCTCACGGTGATTCCCCCGGTCTCAGTCCTGCAGGCTGTCCCCATGATCGCCGGGCTGTTTGCCGGCTCATTCGGTCACGCCTGGAACGTGCTGCGCCTGCGGGCGGAGCGTTTTGTCGTCGAACGGCCCGCCCCGGGGTTGATCCACACCGACGGCGAGACCCACCCCGCCGGTCGGCGCGTCGAATTCAGCATCCGGCCCGCCAGCCTGCGCGTGCTCGCGCCGGCCCCGGTCACAGGTCGCTGAACGCCACCGCGCGGTTCCGCCCGCGTGCCTTGGCCGCGTACAGCGCCTTGTCCGCCGCTGCCACGAGCTCGGCCCCCGTGCTGGCATTGGCCGGCATCTCGGCCGCTCCCGCGCTGACGGTGATCTTGAGCGCCTGGTCCGGTCCGATCGGAATCGGGGCGCTCGCCACCGCGGCACACGCGCGCTGCGCCGTCTCCATCGCGGCCGAGCGGTCCGCCTGCATGATGATCAGGGCAAATTCCTCGCCGCCGAAACGCGCCGCCCGGTCCACCGTGCGCAACCCGCCCGACACCCGGGCGGCCACCGCCTGCAGCACGAGGTCGCCCACCTGGTGGCCGTGCGTGTCGTTGACGGACTTGAAATGGTCGATGTCCAGCATCACCAGCGAGAACGGGTGCCCGAAGCGCCGGGAGCGCTCCTCTTCCTCCGCGAGGATGCGGTCGAACTCGCGGCGGTTCAGCATGCCGGTCAGCTGGTCGCGCGTCGCCAGCTGCCGCAGCGCCGCGAGCGTCTCCGCCAGTTTCAGGGCGTAACGCAGCGAGCGCTCCAGGCTGTGCGAGGAAATTTCGCCCTTCACGAGATAGTCGAGCGCGCCGGCGTTCATCGCCTCGATGTCAATCCGCTCGGAGGACTCCGCCGTCAGGAAAACGATCGGCGTGTGCGAGCCGCCCGCCACCGCCTCGCGGATGAGTTCCAGGCCGTTGCGCTCCCCCAGCTGGTAATCCAGCAGGCACGCGGCGTGTTTGCCCTCGAGGAGCTGCGCCAGCCCCTCCTCGTACGTCTCGGCCCAGTCGAGGTCGAACGACTCCCCGCGGAAATTCTTGAAATGCGCCTGCGTGAGCCGGAATTGCAGCCGGTCGTCGTCAATGAGGAGGATGCGTCGTTTCATGGGAGCACGGGGACCGGAGGTTCGGAAATGAGTTCGGCCAGACCCTCGGCGACGCCGGTGCGCGCCGTAAAGCCCAGCGCGGCCGCCGCCGCGGGATCGCCCAGCGAATGCAGGATGTCCCCGGCCCGCGCCGGGCGGTGCACGGGAGCGCCCACGCCGGGATGCGCGGCGGCGAAGATCCCGGCGAGGTCCAGCAGCGAGGTCGCCCGGCCGGTGCAGATGTTCGCGGCGCCCGAGGTGAGCCCGGGCCGGGTCGCCGCCAGCGCATTCGCGCGGGCCACGTCGCGCACCGCGATGAAATCGCGCGTCTGGCGGCCGTCGCCGAACAGCGTCACGGGTTTCCCTTCGCGGTAGTTGCGGGCAAAGATCGAGATGACGCCCGAGTACGGTGAGGCGGGATCCTGCCGCGTCCCGAAGACGTTGAAGTACCGCTGGCAGCGCACGGTGAAACCGTAACAGGCGCCATGCCCGAGCAGCAGGTCCTCGGACGCGAGTTTCGCCGCGCCGTAGGGACTGACCGGGCGTTTTTCCGCCGACTCGCGGATCGGCCGCTCGGCGGCATCGCCGTAGATCGCGGCCGAGGAGGCAAAGACCACCCGGCCCACGCCGTGCAACCGCGCGGCCTCGGCGACGAGCTGGCTGGCCTGGACGTTGAGGGAAAAATTCAGCTCCGGGTTGGCGATACTCTCCTGCACGCTCACCAGCGCCGCCAGATGGATGATGGCGTCGGGCCGTTCCGCGGCCACGAGCGCCGCGAGCACGCCGGGCGCCGCCACGTCCTTCACGTGCAGGGCAAACGCCGGCGAACGCAGCGCGGTCGCGAGGTTTTCCTTCCGCCCGGTGCGAAAATTATCCACGCCGACGACCGCATGCCCCTCGCCCAGGAGGCAATCGGTCGTGTGGCTGCCGATGAAGCCGGCGGCACCCGTGACGAGGATCTTGGCCATGATGGGCAGGGTTAGCGCCCCGTTCGCACGGGGCAAGCTGACATGTCAGCGGTGCGTCCCCGCGGCGAGGTCGGCCGTCACCGCGGCAAGCCGGGCGGTCATTTTATCCGGCGCCCCGAGATTTTCCCGGATGCAGTTGACCAGGGCGCTGCCCACGACGACGCCGTCCGCCTGCGCGGCGACCTGCGCGACCTGCGCCCGGGTGGAAATGCCAAAGCCGACCGCCACGGGCAGCCGCGTGTGCGCCCGGATGCGGGCCACGGCCTCGGGAATGTTCGTCGCGGCATCCTTCCGCACGCCGGTGACGCCCTCGCGCGAGACGTAATAAATGAAACCGGTCGTCGCCGCCGCAATCACCGGGATGCGCGCATCCGGCGTGGTCGGCGCAATGATGAAAACCGTGTCGAGCCCGTGTTTTTTCGCCGCTGTCCTCACCTCGCCCGCCTCCTCCGGCGGAAGGTCCAGCGTCAGCATCCCGTCCAGGCCCGCGGCCGCCGCAGCCCGCACGTAGGCGTCCACGCCGTTGGCAAACACCAGGTTGTAATACGTGTAGAACACGAGCGGTGCCTCGGGAAACTCGGCGCGCAGGCGGCGCACCAGCTCGAGCACGCGGGCGGCGTTCATGCCGCCCTCCAGCGCCCGTTGGGCGGCCAGCTGGTTGGTCAGGCCATCCGCCAGTGGATCGGAAAAAGGCACGCCGAGTTCGAGGATGTCCACGCCCCGGCCGAGCAGCGTGCGGCAGACGGCGAGCGAGGTCTCGAAATCGGGGTCGCCGGCGCACACATAGCCGATGAAGGCGGCGCGGTTTTGGGCTTTGGCCCGGGCAAAAGCGGAGGCGAGGCGGGACATGCGAGGGTCTAGCTCAGAGGCATTCGCGCCGCGGTGCAATTGTCGTTTTCAAACCCGGCCCACCCTCGCAAACCCACGGGATTTTACCGCGAATGAACCGGCCAACTCGCAAGCTCCGGGATTTCTCCAGGGCCGCCGTGACACGGGTTTGAAAGCACCGCCGGCCTACGCCAGGTCGAAGTCCACCAGCACAGGGCGGTGATCGGACAACATCACGCGCAGGACCTCGCTGTGCACCCGGCCGGAGGGCGGCGGCAGGAGCACGAAGTCGAGCAGGCGCTGCGGCAGCGGCGAGGGGAACGTCTTCCCCTTGCGCGGATGCAGCACGTAGTCGGCGTAATCCGAGAGATGGCTGAGCAGGGCCGCGGTCGCGTCGGGGCTGTGCCCGGGATTGTTGAAGTCCCCGCAGATGATCGGCGGCAAATCCCAGTGCGGGCCGCGCTCGCGGAGTTTCTCACGCAGCCACGCCAGCAGCCGGCCGATCTGCCGGATGCGGTGCTCGCGCGAGCCAAAGTGCAGGTGGATGTTGACGACCGGCACGATCCGGCCGCCGACGTCGAACTCGGCAAAAAGAAACCCCTTCTCCCCTACCGTCGCCTGCCCGAAGACCACGGTTTCGGTCGCCAGGATCGGGTGCCGCGACAGCAGCGCGTTGCCATAGCAGAGATTGAGCAGGCCCTTCCGCCGCGTGTTGATGCCGAAGACGGCGTGGGGAAAGCCGGCGTACAGCCGCAGGTACTCGAGATGGTCGAAATTCCCCGCCCAGCGCGAGCACTCGTCGATTTCCTGCAGCGCCACCATGTCCGGCTGCAGCTTCTCAATCAGCTTCGCAATTTTGCGCAGGTTGTTCTTCAGCTTTTGCGCCGAGGTCAGGCCCTGGATGGGATTGAGCCCGCGGCCATGCGCGATGTTGAAGGTAAGGAGACGCAGGCGCGGCATGGAACTCTGCCCAGACTGAAACCCGTCCGAAACAGGGCAACGGCAAAGGCGGAACGAAAAGGACTGTACCCGTCCAGCGAGGGATGTTCCGGGTCACCGGAAACCCGTGGGAATGCCGCCGGTGGCACGGGATCAAGGTTCGTTGCGCGGCTAAATCCCGTCTGCAAACCGGCTCTCGAAGCATTGATGATCAACGCTTAAAATGGGGCGGCCAACGGGACTCGAACCCGCGACCCCTAGATTCACAATCTAGTGCTCTAACCAACTGAGCTATGACCGCCGTAAAGAGCCGGCGAACTTCGCGAGCCGGCCGGGCACTGTCAATCCCTTCCGTGGCCGGTCAGGGGCGTCCGCCCCCGGCTACATCCCCATCCGCTCCCAGCCTTTCCGGCTCGGGTCGCGGGGAGGCAAACCGAGGATCTCGCGGCCCAGGTCCACATAATACCGGTAGTTCTCAATCGAGGTGCCGTTGGGAATCTGGTGATCCAGCCCGAACACGCATCCGCCTTCCCGCATCAGGGGCTGCAGCTTGTACTCGAGCTCGCGGCGGATCGCCGCCTTGTCCTCGCGGAGCACGTGCTTGTCGATGCCCCCGAGCATCTGGAGTTTCTTCCCGTACTGCTTCCGCACCGCCACCATGTCCATGCCGGCGGCCGGCTCCATCGGGTAGAGGCAGGTGATGCCGCAGTCCAGGAGCGCCGGAATCACCGAGTCAATGTTCCCATCCGTGTCCATCTGGAAGATCTTCGCGCCGCGCTCCGCCAGCGGCTCCCAAATCGCGCGGTAGTAGGGCCGGAAATGCTCCTGGATCTGCCGCGGACCCACCAGCGGACCCGATTTGCCCGCGAAGTCCTCGTGCACCGAGAGCTGGTCAATCTGCACCTCCGCGGCGATCGGCTCGAGCACCCGAAGCATCGTGTCCTGCAGCGTCGCCATGATGTCCGCCATCAGCTCCGGCTGCTCGTAATACGCGAGGCAGGCGATTTCCTCGCCCATGAGGTCGCGGGGCATGTCAAACGCTCCCGGCATGTATGCGCGGATCAGCGCGCCCTCCTCCCGGGCGCGTTTCGCCGCCGCCACCTCGTCCCAGTTGATCCGGTCGGGGGTGAATTCGTAAAACGGCTTCACCCGCAGCCAGTCATCCATGTTCTGCACCGGAAAATCCATCGGCAGGGCGTGCGTGGCCGTTTTCTTCAAGAGCAACAGCGTCCGCCCGAGAAAGTCCCGCTGCACCCGCTTCTCGTCCGTCTCCTCCAGGGTCACGGGTGCCGCGCCCCGGGGGAGCGGGTAGCCCCCAAAATCCACGATCGGCACATAATCCCAGTCAAAGGCCGTGAGGTTGATCTCGTCCTCCGTCGCGCCTTGCGCCCGCCATTCGTCCTCCAGTCCGATCAGCGTGCCGAAGAGCTCGACAAACATCGGCCGCGGGGCGGATGCGCTGGTCATGAGGTCGAGGTATTGCTGGCGGTGGAAACGCATGGAAAAAGGCAGGAAGTTCGCTTGTCACCCCCGGGGGCCGGGGCTTCATGGAAGACTAGTCCTCAAAATCGAAACCCCGCGGCGACCCAATTGAAAGACACGATATGTTGTTCTGGCTCAAAAAAGCGGTCTCTTTTTGGCTGATGCCGCTGCCGCTGTGCGTCGCACTTATGGCGGCCGGCCTGCTGCTGCTGCGCTCCACCCGCTGGCCCAAGGCCGGCCGCCGGCTGCTGATCACAGGCTGGGTGCTGTTTTTTCTGCTGAGCAACAAACAGGTCGGGCAGGCCTTGCTGCGTCCGCTGGAAAGCCAGTACGCCGCGCAGCCGGAACTGCCGGCCGGCTCACCCCTGCCCGCCCCGCTCGCGGCCTGCCGGGCCATTGTGGTGCTGGGCGGCGGGCACTCGGACCAGGCCGGCCTGTCCGCCCTCAACCAACTCAGCGCCTCCTCCCTGTTCCGCCTGACCGAGGGGGTGCGCCTGGCGCGGTCGCTGCCCGACGCCACCCTGATCGTCTCCGGCCCGGGCGCGGGCAAAAACAGCCCCACCCATGCCTCCGTGCTCGCCGCCGCGGCGGTTTCGCTCGGGATTGACCCGCGTCGCATCGTGCAAATTGACACCGCCCGGGACACCGATGACGAGGTTCAGGCCGTGAAACAGCTGCTCGGCAGCCACACCCCCTTTGCGCTGGTGACGTCAGCCTGGCACATGCCCCGGGCGATGGGCCTCATGCGGCGGGCCGGGATGACCCCGCTGCCCTGTCCGGCGGGCACGGTCTCGCGGGCCAGCGGCGAAACCCGCGCCAGCGACTGGCTGTTCGATCTCTCCGGCCTCGAACAGAGCAACTGGGCCATTTACGAGCGCCTGGGCACGGCTTGGGCAAAACTTCAGGGTAAGATCTGATTTTTTAACTGCTAATGGAAATGAGTTTACGCGATTTCGGCTAATCCTGAAAGGATGGCCTCGGCCCAAGTGTTCATTCGCGTCCAATCGCGGTTAGCCCGTTTTTGCCTCGCCAATACCCCCTCCCCCGTTACCCAAACAAACACCCTATGATTTCATGGCTTAAGAAGATCTTCGGCAAAGAGGACAAATTCTTCGACCTGCTGGAAGCGGGCGCCCAGGAAGCCAAAACCAGCGTCAATCTGCTGGCCAGTTACCTCCACACCCTCAGCGCCGGCGGTCCGCCGGCCAACCTCGACGACTTCGTCCAGTCCCGCCGCAAGGAAAAGCGCATCCGGCACGAGATGACCGAGGAACTCAGCAAAACCTTTGTCACCCCCCTCGAGCGCGAGGACATCGAGGCCCTCTCGTTCGCCCTCTATCGGATCCCCAAGGCCGTCGAGAAGATCGTCGAGCGCCTCTCCATTTATCCCGGCCGGGTGCCGCACGCCGCCTTCCAGCGCCAGGCCGAGCTGCTCAACCTCGCCGCCGATGCCGTCGCCTTCATGGTGCAGCAGCTGCGCGGTGGCACCCACATTGAAAAGATCCGCGAGGCCAACGACCGGCTGCAATACGCCGAGGGCGAGGCCGACAAGGTCATGCTCACGCTGCTCAAGGACCTCTACCATGGTCCCTATGACGCCAAGGAACTGGTCATCCTCCAGGAGATTTACGAGATGGTGGAGCAGGCCGTCGACCGCTGCCGCAACGCCGGCAACATCGTCGTCCAGATCGTCCTGAAGCACTCCTGAGCCGGGCGCCGCCTCCCTCATGACGCTCTTCCTGCTCGTTCTGCTGGCCGCGCTGGTTTTCGAGTACATCAACGGTTTTCACGACACGGCGAACGCCATCGCGACTGTCGTCTCGACCAAGGTGCTGTCCCCCCGCTGGGCCATCACCTGGGCCGCCGGTTTCAACCTGCTCGGCGCCCTCACGGGCACCGCCGTCGCCACCACGATCGGCAAGGGTCTCGTGGACACCCAGTACGTCACCATGGCCACGGTGCTGGGTGCGTTGATCAGCGCGATCATCTGGGGCCTCGTCACCTGGTGGCTCGGCCTGCCGTCCAGTTCCAGCCACGCGCTCGTTGGCGGCCTGTGCGGTGCCGCCCTCGGCACGGCCGACGGCAACTGGAACGTGCTGCACTGGTCCATCACCAGCGCCTCGGGCGCGCATTCCGGGCTCTGGCCGAAAATCGTCATGCCCATGGTGCTCTCGCCGCTGCTGGGCTTCTTCGGCGGGGCGCTGCTGATGTTCATCCTCACGGTCATCCTGCGGAAAGTCACCCCGCGGATCGTCAACCTCATCTTCGGCAAAGCCCAGCTGCTCAGCGCGGGATTCATGGGCTTCAGCCATGGTTCCAACGACGCCCAAAAAACCATGGGCATCATCGCCCTCGCGCTTTTCACCGGGACCACCTCGGGCGCGTTCAAGGACCTGCCGGCCTGGGCGGGTTTCCTCCGCACCCCGGAGTTCACCGTTCCGTACTGGGTGATGCTCACCTGCGCGCTCACCATGGCCGCCGGCACCGCCGCGGGTGGCTGGCGCATCATCCGCACCATGGGCCACAAGATGGTCAAGATGCAGCCCGTGCACGGCTTCGCCGCGGAGACCACCGCCGCCGTCATCATTCACACCGCCTCCACCTACGGCGTGCCCGTCTCAACCACGCACGTCATCGCCACCTCGATCATGGGCGTCGGCGCGATGAAGCGCTACAGCGCCGTGAAATGGGGCCTCGTCGGCCGCATCGTCTGGGCCTGGGTCCTTACCCTGCCCCTGACCGGCCTGCTCGGCTACGGCATCGTCCGCCTGCTGCACGCGTTCGGGATCTGACCTGTTTTACAGGAGATAACGTAGAATACGGAGAAGAGTGCTTGGGCCTGGTGTCCACTGTCAGGGGAATCCAGGTCAGGAACCTGCTCCGTTCCTCGGTTTCCTCCGGTGAGAAAACAAACCCTCAGACCGCCGGCAGGGTGAAGTAAAACGCCGCACCCTGGCCGGGCTCGCTTTCCACGCGGACCTCGCCGCCGTGGGCCTGCACCGCGTGCTTCACAATGGCCAGGCCGAGGCCCGTGCCGCCCTGCTCGCGCGACCGGGCCTTGTCCACGCGATAGAAACGCTCAAACACCCGGGCCAGCGCCTCGCGCGGGATGCCGGGGCCGTCGTCGCGCACGCAGACCTCGATCCGCCCGCCGGTCAGCGGCGAGGCCGTCACGGTCAACACGCCGCCCGCCCGGCCGTACTTGATGCCGTTGTCCACGAGGTTGGAAAGCACCTGCCGCAGGCGGTCGGGATCCGCTGAGGCCAGCAACCCGTCCGGGATGGAGTTGTCCAGGCGCACTTCCCGCGCCCGGGCGCGCGGCGCCAGGTCCTCGAACACCTCCTGCGCGGCGGCGCGCAGTGGCGCGGGTTGCCGGTGCAGGACGAGCCGCTCCGAGTCGAGTTTGGCGAGCAGCAGCAGGTCATCGATGAGCAGCGTGAGCCGGTCGGCGTGGCGGTCGATGATCTGCAGCAGCCGGTCCAGCGCGACGGGATCGGTCTTGGTGCCGTCAATCAGGGTTTCGGCCGCGCTCTTGATCAACGAGAGCGGCGTGCGCAGCTCATGGCTGACGTTCGCGACAAATTCCTGCCGGGCGCCCTCGAGTTCCCGGAGCCGCGTGAGGTCGTGAAACACCAGCATCGCACCGGTCCCGGTGCCGGCCGCGTCGTGCAGCGCGATCGCATTGACCTGGAGCACGCGCGGGGGCGAACCCTCGAGCAGGAGTTCGTGATCGAGGATGGCTTGTTCCGTGTTGAGGCGGGCCGCGAGTGCGGCGACTTCGTGATGCCGCACGGCCTCCAGCAGTGAGCCGCCGATCATCTGGCGGGAAAAACCAAAGAGCATCTCGGCGGCGTGGTTGGCCAGCGCGATGCGGCCGGTGGCATCGAGCACGATCAGCCCGTCGAGCATGCTGTCGAGGAGCGTCTCCATCCGGCGCTGCTGGAATTCCAGGGTCCCGGCGTGCTTCTCCTTCAGCGCGGCGAGGTCGCGGCCATGCTGGGCGGCGTCTTCGGCCCGCTGGCGCCGGACATGCCACCAGGCGGCAAGGGCCGCGGCGGCGAGAAGGACGAAAAAGACGGTCACGACAGGCAGAAAGGAGGCCCGGGGGTCAGGAGTCAGCCTTGAAACGGTACCCCACCCCGCGAATCGTCTCGAGGTAGTCGGCCGCCGGGCCGATCTTTTCGCGCAGCCGGCGCATGTGCGTGTCGACGGTGCGGGTGTCGATGGCCGTCTCGTAGCCCCACACGTCCTGCAACAGCCGCTCGCGCGTCTGCACCCGTCCGCGGCGCTTGGCCAGCAGGGCGAGCAGGTTGAACTCGGTGGCGGTGAGCGTGACGGACTTGCCGCCGACCAGCGCGGCGTGGTGCGGGATGTCGATCTCGAGCACGCCGATGTGGAGGTGGTCGCCGGGATCATCACCGGCCTTCGTGCGCTTCAGGAGTTTGCGGATGCGCAGCACGAGCTCGCGCGGGCTGTAGGGCTTGGTGACGTAGTCGTCCGCCCCCAGCTCGAGGCCGACGACGCGGTCCATCTCCGCCGCCTTGGCGGTGAGCATGAGCACCGGGATGCCGGCGGTGGCGGGATCGCGCCGCATGAGTTTGCAGACCTCAAGTCCGTCGAGCTCGGGCAGCATGAGGTCGAGCACGACCAGGTCGGGCCGCTCGGCCCGGATGGCGGCCAGGGCCTTCAGCCCGTCCGTGGCAAAGATCGGCGCAAAGCCGGCCTCGCGCAGCTTGAAGCTTAGGACTTCCAGGGCGTCGAGTTCATCGTCAACTACGAGGATTTTAGGCTTCATTCGGCTTCTGCTGGGCGGCGTGACGGATATCCTTGGCCTCGTACAGATAGACGACTTCCTCGGCGACGTTGGTCGCGTGGTCGGCAATGCGCTCGAGGCACTTGGAAATCACCATGAGGTTGAGGCAGCGGCTGATCGTGGTCGGACGCTCCACCATGTAGCTCGAGAGCTCGCGGTGCAACTGGCGGTTCAGGTCGTCCACGTCCTTGTCGCGGGGGATGACGGCGCGGGCCTTGTCGGGCTGGCGCTCGATGAAGGCGGTCAGCGCGTCGCGCAGCATCTCCAGCGCCATCGTGGTCATGCGCGGCAGGTCGATGTAGGGCTTGAGCTGCGGCTCGGCGTTGAGGTCGTGCGCGCGGCGGGCGATCGTGCAGGCCTCGTCGCCCACGCGCTCGAGGTTCTGGGAAATCTTCATCGCCACGGTGATGAGCCGGAGCTCGGTGGCCAGGGGCGCCTTGGCCAGGAGGTGGATCGCGATGTCGTCGATCTCGATCTCGAACTGGTCAATGATGTTGTCGTCCTCCTGCACCTTGAGCGCGAGGGCGTCGTCGCGCTCGACGAGCGCGCGCATGGACCGGGCGACCGCCGACTCGGAATGGCTGGCCATCGCGAGGATGGTCTCCTTCAGCTTGGTCATTTCTTCGGTGAAGTGTGTCATGGTGGGGGGAAAGTTCAGCCGAACCGGCCCGAGACGTAGGCCTCGGTCTGGGGACTGGCGGGGTTCATGAAGATGTTACGCGTGTCGGCATACTCGATGAGTTTGCCCATGTAGAAGAAGGCGGTCTTGTCCGAGCACCGCGCGGCCTGCTGCATGTTGTGGGTGACGATCACGATGGTATAGCGGGTGCGCAGCGCCTGGATCAACTCCTCGACCTTGGCCGTGGCCACCGGGTCGAGGGCCGAGCACGGCTCGTCCATCAGGATGATCTCGGGCTCGACGGCGATGGCGCGCGCGATGCACAGGCGCTGCTGCTGGCCGCCGGAGAGGCCCAGGCCGCTGGTGTGGAGCCGGTCCTTGACCTCGTCCCAGAGCGCGGCGCCGCGGAGCGATTTTTCCACCACCTCGTCCAGGCGGGCCCGGTTGCTGACACCCTGCAGCTTCAGGCCGTAGGTGATGTTCTCGTAGATGGACTTCGGGAAGGGATTCGATTTCTGGAACACCATGCCGACGCGCTTGCGGAGCTCGATCACGTCCACGTCGGGCCGGTGGATGTCGATCCCCCGGATCTTGATCGTGCCCTTCGCGATGCGGGTGCCGTCGATCAGGTCGTTCATCCGGTTGAAGCAGCGCAGCAGCGTGGACTTGCCGCAGCCGGACGGCCCGATGAAGGCCGTGACCTTCTTGTCCTGGATCGAGAGGTTGATGTCATGCAGCGCCTGCGACGCGCCGTAGAAGAAATCAACGTGGTCGATCTCGATGAGGGTTTCGGCCGCGGGCGCGGGCACGGCGCCGGGCGCCGAGGCGGCGGCGGCAGGCGCGGACGGCGGGCGGAGCGTGGGCGCGGGGGCAAGGGTGTCCATGAGGGAGGCGGCTACCATTTGTAGCGGTTGCGGAGCTTGGAACGGAGCACAATCGAGGCGGTGGCGATGAGGGCGACAATCAGCAGGAAAACGAAGGCGGTGCCGTATTGCACGCGCTCGGTGTATTCGTTCTGGGGGATCTTGGAGCTGACCACGTAGATGTGGTACGGCAGGGCCATCACCCCCTGGAAGAAAAAGTCCGAGAAATGGTCCACCTGCCACGGGAGCTTGTCGCGGACGACATAGGCGGCGGTGAACATGATCGGTGCCGTCTCCCCGGCCACGCGCGCGATGCCGAGGATGGACGAGGTCAGGATGCCCGGCAGGGCGTACGGGACGACGTTCTTGTAGATCGTCTGCCATTTGGTGGCGCCGAGCGCGAGCGAGCCCTCGCGGAAGCCCTTGGGCACGGCCTTGAGGGACTCCTCGCTGGCCGTGATGACCACGGGCAGGACCATGAACGCGAGGGTGAACCACCCCGCCAGCAGCGAGACGTTCCAGCCAAAGAAGATCACGAACATCCCGAAGCCGAAGAGGCCGAACACGATCGAGGGCACGCCGGCGAGGTTGAGGATGGCGAGGCGGACAAAGCGGATGAACGTCCCGTCCCGCGCGTATTCGTTAAGGTAGACGGCGGCGCTGACGCCCAGGGTCAGCGCGATGGTCATCGAGCCGACCACGAGCAGCACGGTGCCGACGATGCAGGGGAAGATGCCGCCGGCGCAGTAGACATAGCTCTCGGCCTTCACATTGGCGGCCGCGGGGTTCTTTTCCTTGAAGGCCCGGAATTCCTTGTCGCCGAGTTCCATTTTTTGCCCCTGCCACTGGAAGACATACAGCGACTCGGGCGACTCGGTGAAGAAGGCGGTGTTCACAAAGGGCGCCTTGGTCTGGAAGACCGTCCGCGAGCCCTTGACGAAGATGTTCAGGAACACGACCGCGCCGCAGAGCAGCACAAAGTACGTGGCGCCACGGAACAGCCAGAAGATGGCGGACTCCGAGCGGCGCGCGGCGGAGGGCTGGGTCTGGAACGGATGGGTGGCGGCGGCGCTCATGGTCAGCCGATGGAGATGCGGTAGCGGCGCACGATGCGCTGCGCGGCGTAGTTGATGGCGAGGGAAAGGAAGAAGAGCAGCATGCCGACAACGAACAGCGCGCGGTAATGGATGCTGCCGTGGACCACCTCGCCCATTTCCTGGGCGATGATGCCGGTCATGGTGTGCACCGGCTGGGTAATCACGGCGAGGCCCGCCGTGAAGTCCGGGATGGCGATGCGGTTGCCGGCGCAGAGGAGCACCACCATCGTTTCACCGATGACGCGGCCGAGGCCGAGCAGCACCGCGGAAATAATCCCGGAGAGCGAGGCCGGCACGATGATGCGGATGATGGTCTGCAGGCGCGTGGCCCCGAGGGCGAAGGACGCCTCCTTGAAGGCGCGCGGCACGTTGTTCAGTGCGTCCTCCGCCAGCGTGAAAATCGTCGGCACCGCGATCAGCGCGAGGAGGCACCCCGCCGTCAGGATGTTCAGCCGCTCGCTGTACGGGAAGCCCGGCACCCACGAAAGCCACGCCACCTGCGACAGGGCCCGCAGCGCCTGGCCCAGCACGGCGATGCCGAAAAATCCGAGCACGACCGACGGGATGGCTGAGATGAACTCAATGCAGGGCTTGATGAACTTCTGCTCCAGCGGGGTGGCGATCTGGTTGATGTAGATCGCTGAACCCACGCCGAGCGGCACGGCGATGATGAGGGCGACGAGGGAGACCATGACCGAGCCGACCACGAGCGGGATTACGCCGTACCAATCCTGCCAGAAACTGGCCGTCAGCCACTGCCGGCCGAACAGAAACGAGGAGAAGGCCTGCGTGACCGGCACGGGCTTGTTAAAATCCCAGGTTTCCAGGTTCCGCGTGACGGCGGGAAACCCCGCCATGTACTCCGCATTGAGCTGCTGAAAGCGGTCCATCCGGGTCTGCAACTCCGACGCCGGCATGGCCGGTGCCTCCGCCAGGACGGCCGTA
This sequence comes from uncultured Opitutia bacterium, assembly GCA_903855985.1. Taxonomy (GTDB): domain Bacteria; phylum Verrucomicrobiota; class Verrucomicrobiia; order Opitutales; family Opitutaceae; genus Opi-474. The sequence continues at coordinate 79,791 of CAIOAO010000103.1, forward strand.
AGGCGCTTGGCGAAATCCGCGCTGGCCTCGCGGTAGGCTGGCAGGGTGCCGAGGATGGGTTTGAGCTCCGCGACAAAATCAATGGGCACAATCCTCACGGCGGCAGCCTCGGCTTCCTTGCCCACGGCAAGCAACTGGGTCCGCTCGACCTTCTTGTCCTCCATCACGGTGAACCTTTCCTTGATGGCGGTGGTCTGCTCGGTGAGGTCCGAGACCAGGGTCCGGATGGGCTCAACTGAGTCGCCATACTGGCCGGCGAAGTCATCGAAGCCCACCAGCGCGGCGTTGGCGGCCGCCAGGGAAAGCCCCTTGTCCTTCGTGTAAAAGTTGAATTGCCGCACCCGCAGGTCGGACAAATAGCGCGTCAGCGCCGCATGGTCGTCCTGCTGCGTCCGGATGAAATCCACATATTCCAGCCCGGCGTGCCGGTAGACGGTGAGGTTGTCCCGGTTCTGGCCGAAGAACCCCGAGCCCTCGCGGAACAGAAAATACGTGATCAGCGCGAGAACGATGATCGAGACCACGGCGTTGCCGCCGAAGAAGACCCGGATGCAGTCATCGAGCGTGAGGCCGAACAGGCGGAAGCTTCCCTTGTAGGCGATGAAATGCGTGTCATCGGCGGGGGCGGAGGAAGCCATGGGGAATTAAACGGACGGCGGAACGGCGCAGGTCAAGAGAGCACAAAAGCCCGCCGACAGATTGTCCGGCGGGCTGATGCTCATGAGAAGATAATTCAACGGATCGGCACGAAACCAATCTGGGAGACGATCTTCTGGCCGGCGTCGCTGAGGGTGAAGTCCACGAACTTCGCCGCTTCGCCGGTGGGCTCGCCATTGGTGTAAAAGAAGGTCGGGCGGGCGTAGGGATACTTCTTCGCCAGCACGCTCTCCTTGCTGGGCGTGGAGCCGGCCACCGGGATCACCTTGATCCCGGGCTCGGTGATGTAGGCGAGGCCCACGTAACCGATACCGCTCGGATTCTTGGCCACCTCGGAGACGATCTGCTCGTTGCCAGCCATCTTCTGCGAGGAGGAGGCGTAGTCGCGCTTCTTCATCGCGAGGTCCTTGAAGTCCGAGTACGTACCCGACGATGTGTTGCGGGTGTAAATCGAGATCGCGCCCGGCGTGCCGCCGACGGCGGACCAGTCGGTGATGTCACCGGCGAAGATCTGCTCCACCTGGCGCTTGGTCAGGCCGGTGATCGGGCTGGCGGCATTGACGATAATGGCGATGCCATCGAAAGCGACGATGGTCGGCTTCATGGTCACGCCCTTGGCCGACGCGGCCGACACCTCGGTCGGCTTGGCGCGGCGGGAGGACATGCCAATCTGCGCGGTGCCGTCGATGACGGCGGCAATGCCGGTCGTGGAACCTTCCGCCGCGATCTCGAACGAGACGCCGGGATTCTTGGCCTTGTATTCCTCGGCGAGGGTCGGGACGAGCTTGGCGCCCAGGGTGTCGGAACCCTTGATGACGAGCTTTTGGGCAGAGGCGGTCGCGACGGCCGTAAGGGCGGCGAGGAGGAGGATAAGTTTTTTCATGTGAGTAAAGAGTCGGGAGTGGACTGCGTTAGAATTTCACGACGAGGTCGACGAGGACCTCGTGCGACTTGTCGAGGTTGCCGAGGGAGAACGTCATGCCCTGTTGGATGATCTGCGTGTCGAAGTAGGTGACGTTGAAGTTGGCGAAATCGGTCAGGTTATAGGACAGAGCCAGCTTGAAGCCCTTCTGGTTGGTCTTGCTGAAGCCCCAGTCGGAGTCGTTCATGTTCGGGTCAACCGCGGCCACGCCGACACTGCGGTAGTCGAGCTTGAGGCTGTAGTCGCCCATGACCTTGCCCGTGCCGTAGCTGTAACCGACGCCGGCCAGCCAGGCGCTGGCGCCCTTGCTGAAGAGCGCGGGATTGAGGCCATAAACTTGGTACGCACGGTTGCTGGCTTCGAAGTTATAGGATGAGTCCCAGTAAAACTTGAACGCGGTGCCCGCACCGTTGACGTTGGCCAGGTTCGCCTCGCCGGCGAACGTGCCGTAGTTCTGCGCGCGGACCGTGCCGATAAAGGCCGCGGAGTTAAGAGCCCCCGTCGGGATCACCGACTGGTTGTAGGCGGAGTAGCCGGCTGCCACGATCAGGCTGCTCAGGTTTTCCTTGCCAAACCAGTGCGTGTAAACCGCCTGCTGTTCGAACAGCCAGGCATCGCGGTGGGCGGCCCCGGTCACCTGTTCATTATTGTCCTGCATGGCGTGCTGCATCGCGCGAACTTCGAACGTGTCCTTCCCGGTGAGGAATGACTTGTAGATTTCGCTCGCGCCCTGGGGATTGATGTCCGCATCCCAGCGCAGATCCGTCGTGTACATGATGTTCTTCTGCTTCCCGAGCACGAAGGCCCAGTTCAGGTTGGGCGACCAGCCGATGTAGGCCTTGGCAACAAAGACGCCGTAGTCATCCGCCGCGCCGGTGAAGGTCTGGTTGGCGGAATCGGACGCCTGGCCGGTCTCGAGCGCGAAGCCGGCGCTGAAACCCTTTTGCAGGAGCACGTCCGTGTTGAACCGGAGGCGGAAGCGCTGGCGGGAGGTTTCGTTCGCGACGGCGGCGGCGCCGGTGGCGAGTTCCGGCACCTGCGCGTTGTACTCATAGCGCATGCGGAGGTCACCGGAGAACTTCAGTTCGCTGATCGAGGAGCTGAGGTTGAGTTTGCCGGCGGACGTGTTGGCCACAAAGTCCTTCACGAGGTCGACGCGGAGTTCCTCGGCCTCCTGATCGGTGACGATGCCCTTCTTGACGAGGAGATCGACGAGCGGGCCGCTGTCCTGCGCGAGGGCGGATCCAGTGGCGATGAGGGAACCCGCGAGCAGCGCGAGCCATTTAGATTTCAGGTGTAACATGGTGAATGCGTTCAGTGTTTGGTTTTAGGAACGGCGTCATCATACCGTCCGATTGTTACGTTTGTGTGGCGGCTGCGTGACAAACCGGCAAAAGCCCCTCCCTACCCGGCCCGCTCCGGCGGGGCGGTTGAACGGCGACATTTGGGGGCGGAAAGCCTGCCATCCGCCTCGGCGGAGGCTCCCAGCGGTCAGTCAATTCTGTCCCTCAACGCTCAACTCCCGCCGCGCTCACGCCGCGGGCCGGCGTCGCTTTTCCACCAGCGCCAGCAGCAGGTCGCCCTTGGCCAGGCTGCCCATGAGCCGGCCGGTCTCCGGCCCCACCACGGGCAGCCGCTCGGACGTCAGCCCGAGGAACCGGCCGAGCGCTTCGCTCAGGGACTGGTCCGGCCCGATCCGCGGGAAGTCCTCGCGCATGATGTCACGCGCAATGACCAGCTCCGCCAGGTCGAGTTGGCCGAGATACGGCTTGATGTCGTGCAGCGACACCGCACCGAGAAATTTCCCGTCAGCCTCGCACACGTAAAGGTTGTTCACCCGCACGGAGAGGAACTTTTCCGCGATCTCGGCAAAATGCGCGCCCGGCGGGATCGTCGGGGGATCGGCCCGTATCAGGTCCGACACGCGGGCCGCAGCCAGCGTGGCCGCTGGTTCCGCGGCGGCCTTGCGCCGCAGCGAGGCGCTGTACAGCGACTCCCCCGCCACGCCCTTCGCGGTGTAATACGCGATCACGTTGCAGAGCATCAGCGGCAGGATGATGTCATAGCTCAGCGTCATTTCGAACAGCATGATGACCGCCATGACCGGCGCGCGGCTCGCCGCCGAGAGGAACGCCCCCATGCCGACCAGCGCGAACGCCCCCGGGTCCACCGCCGCCGCCGGCCAGATCCGGTGCACCCCGATGCCAAACAGGTAACCCAGGCTCGCCCCCATGAACAGCGACGGCGTGAACACGCCGCCCGGGGCGCCCGACCCGAACGACGACATCGTCGCGAGCCACTTGCAGGCGAAGATGCCCAGCAGCACCGTCCAGAGCAGCCGGCCGTTGAGGATGTCCACCACCACCGTGTAGCCGTTGCCGCAAACTTCCGGGACGTTGATCGCAATGACGCCCACCAGCAGGCCGCCGAGCGCCAGGCGCGCGACCAACGGCAGCCGCAGCGAGATGAAAAATTCTTCCGCCTGCTTCAGCGAGCGTAGGAACACCGGTGCGAGGCCGCCCGCAAGGAGGCCGAGGAGCACGTACGGGCCCATCTCCCAGGGCGAATTGAGCTGGAACGGCGGTACCTTATACAAAACCTGCGCCGCCGTGAGCACGCGGATCGTCAGCGTCGCCACGACCGCCGAGACCGCCAGCGGACCGAGGCTCTCCATCGCAATCGTCCCGAGAATGATCTCCGCCACGAAAAACGACCCGGCAATCGGCGCATTGTAGGCCGAGGCAATGCCCGCCGACGCGCCGCAGGCCACCAGCAGCCGCAGCTGCGGCCCCGTGAAATTACGCCACCGGCCGACCAGCGAGGCGACCACCGAGGAGATCTGCACCATCGGGCCTTCCCGCCCGATCGAACCGCCCGAGCCGATCGAAAACAGCGCCGCCGTGGTCTTCACCAGGCTCGACCGCACCGGTATCCGGCCGTTGCCGATCACGATCGCCTCCATATAGTCAGTCGAGCTCTCCGAGCGCGTGAGCCGCGAGCCGTACAGCAGCACCAGGCCCGCCGCCGCGCCGCCCAGCGTCGGCACCAGCAGGCAGCCCCACCAGGGCAGCTGCCGCATCGACTCGACGACGCCGCTCGTGCGGCCCGTCATGAATTCGTGCACCCCCTCCGCCAGCACGGAAAAAATCATCGAGGCCATCGCGCCGAGAAAACCGGCGAGCGCCGCCCACAGCAGCGTGACCTGCCACTCCGTCAGCTGGATTTTCTCCCGAATCCAGAGCCGCCAGCGCAACAGGCGTTGCAGCCGCTGCAACAGCTCGGTCGTGGTCGCGGGTACCGTCGTGCTCATCGCTTCGCCCCGCGCGCCAGCAGCGCGGTGAATTCCGCCTCAGACTTCGCCGCCAGCAGGCCGTCGTGCACCCCCGGCGCCTTCAGCGTCCGGGTGATCGCCGCCACCGTCAGGAGATACTCCTCCACCTGCGGCTTGGGCGTGCCGACCATGAAAATCAGCCGCACCGCCGGGTGCTCCGCATCAAACCCCACCCCCGGCGCCGCCACCCGCGCCACGCCGATCACCGCGCGTTCCACCGCGTCCGTGCGGGCATGCGGCAGCGCCACGTCGGGCGCGATGCACACCGGCGCGAGCATCGCACGCTCCAGCAGGCCGTGCAAAAACTGCGGCGCATCCTTGACCGCCGGGCTCTTCGCCAGCGACGCATGCAGCGCACAGATCGCCGCCTCGCGCGAATTCACCGCCAGATCCAGCATCAGCGCGTCCGGTCGGGCGAGTAATGAGGTTGGCAAGTCCACGTCGCCATCACCCTAGCCGCGCGACGCGGCGAAACAAGCCCGCGCTCGGCAAATTTATCGTGATAAATCCTCCGAGCTGTCCGGACCGGACTTCAGGATTTTGACCACGGATAGCTCGGGTGAACACGGTTCAGAATTTAAGGCCGGTTGACCACGAAGAGGCGCAAAAAATTTCCAGGGCGGCGAAACACGCTTCCGCATGCCTGTGGGCGCAATGGCGACTCTTTCATAGCCCCAAGCCCTTTGTGCCTTTTTGCGGCCAAACTTCTGAAGGAATTGGGAGTGATCCGTGTCCTCCGCCTTATCCGTGGTAAAAATTCCGCCGGATTCGCTTGGGATTTTGCTCACGCCACCGGATCGGATTCAGCCGGCTCAGCGGCTGCTGGCTCCGTCGCCCCACTCAAGGGCGCAGACACGGCAGCTTCTGGCGCCGGCACTTCGACCGGCTCCACCGGCACTTCCGCCACGACCTGCGCCGTCAGCTGCACCAGCCCGCGCAACGAGGTGAAATGCTGGCTCAGGTCAAAGTCGCCGCCCAGGCCGCCGATGAGCTTGTCGAACAGGTCCTTCTTCGACGCCTTCAGCGCCTGGATCCGCTCCTCGATGGTGCCGGCCGTGACCATGCGGTAAACGAACACCGTGCTCTTCTGCCCGATGCGGTGCACGCGGTCCACGGCCTGCGCCTCCACGGCTGGGTTCCACCAGGGGTCGAGCAGGAAGACGTAGTCGGCCGCATGCAGCGTGATGCCCGTGCCGGCCGCCTTCAGTGACACCAGCATCACCGCCGCGCCGGTCGCGCCCTGGAACGACTGCACGGGCTTCAGCCGGTCGAGCGTCATGCCCGTCAGCTCGTAGCGCGGCAGGTCGGGGAAATTCTTGATCAGCGCCTCGCGCACGCGGTCGAGCAGCATCACGAACTGCGAGAAGATCACGACCTTGTGCCCGCTGCCGACCACCTCGGCGAGTTTCTCGACGAGCAGGTTGATCTTGCCCGAGTCGCTGAGCGGCGACTTGAGCCAGGGCAGCATGTCGGGGTCGCAGCAGGTCTGGCGCAGGCGCGTGAGCAGCGCGAGGAAGCCGAAGGACTTTTCCCGCATCGCCGTGCCGACGTCGTCGCCGAGGCGCGCGAGGCCCTCGGTGCAGATGCGCGCATACTCCGCGCGCTGCACGTCGGTCATCGGGCAGAGCAGGTCCATCTCCACCTTCTGCGGCAGCTCCGTCGCCACCTCATTCTTGGTGCGGCGGAGGATGAACGGCGCCAGCTGGGCGCGCAGGCGCTCCAGGGTGACGACGCGGTCGGCATTCAGCGCCGACTCGAAGCCCGTGCGCGAGCCGAGCAGGCCCGGCAGGAGAAAGCGGAAGATGCTCCACAGGTCGAGCTGGCGGTTCTCCAGCGGCGTGCCGGTCAGCACCATCCGGTGCCGCGCCCGCACCGCGAAGCAGGTCTGCGTGATCTTGGCGTCGGGGTTCTTGATGAACTGTCCCTCGTCGAGGATCGCATAGCCGAACTCCTGCCCGTCGAGCAGGTGGCGGTGCTTGCGCAGCTGCGTGTAGCTCGCGAGCCAGATGCACGGGTCCGGGCGCTGCGTGAAATCGTGGCCGGTCTTGAGCACGTCCACCGCGAGCTCAGGATAAAATTTCGCGATCTCCTCGCGCCAGACCGGGACCACGCTCGCGGGGCAGACGATCAGCGTGGGTTTGTCCGCCACGCGGCGCGTAGCCAGCATCGTCAGCACTTGCAGCGTCTTGCCCAGGCCCATCTCGTCCGCCAGCAGGCCGTGGCAGCCGACGTCGCACAGGTGCGCCATCCATTCCACGCCGCGGCGCTGGTACGGCCGCAGGATTTCCGGCAGCGCCGGCGGTTCCGGCGGCGGGGCGAGCACCTGCTGGCGCCAGGCCTCGATCTCGGGCGCGAGCGTGAGCTTCAGCCGCGCATCGTTGAACAGGGAGAAAATCAGGTAGGGCGAAAGCGTGCCGTCGGCGTGCGTCTCCGCGATGTTGTGCCGCCACGCGCTGAACGACTCCCACTTTTCGCCCTGCAGCGCCACGATGCCCAGGTTCGGCAGGATCACCGGCGAGCCGCCGCGCTTGAGGAGCGTGTTGACCTCGGAGTCCGTGAGCATCCGCTCGCCCGCACGGAAAATCCAGCGGAGGTTCAGACCCGCGCCGTCATTCGCGCCGCCGGCCCCCGCCCGGCGCTCCGCCACGGCCTCGATCTCGATGATGCGCGTGCCCTTGAGCAGGTTCGCCGCGCGCTCGTCGAGCTCCACCGTAAACATCCGGCGCCAGGCCGGCAGCGTGGTCTTGAGGAAATTCGGGATCTCTACCAGCGACTCGAGCACGTACAGGCCCGTGTCCTGATGATAATGAAAGTGCGCCTTGCGCGCGTAGGCCGCGAGGCCGATGAGCTTCGCCCGCTCGCCGGAGGTGACATGGCCGTTGCCGTTCACATGCGCGACATTGCCCAGCGCCGGGTTCCGGGTCTCGCCGTCGGCTTCGGACCAGTACGCTTGAAAGGTCAGCCCGGCCGTCTTCGTTTTGAAGACCAGCAGCAGGGTCCGCGAAACGCCGGGGGCGGCCACCGGGGGCGCGGAGCCGGCGGAGGCGGCCATCCCGGCCGGCTTGACCGGCGCCGCCGGGGGATGCGCGTGGGAGTGGCCGTGCCCGTTGAAGCCATGGCTGTGGCCGTTGGACGCGGCCGGGGCCGCCAGGCGCGGGGAGTGCGCAGGCTCGCCCGGCAGGGGCGAGATCTCGTCAGCCACCAGCTCCTCGATCTCATGTAAACCCGCGACCGCCAACGCGTGCGCGATGTCGAGATCGGTCGTCGAGGAGCGTACCGCCAGACCGCCCTCCTCCCATTCAATCACGACATACTCGTCCTTTTTCTCCACCCGGCGGTGGATGATGGCGTCCTTGGCCGTCAGTTCCAACTCGCGGACCTCGCCATCGCGATAGATGCGCCGGCCTTCCTCGAGCTGTGAATCGCTAAACGCGGCAGACCAGTCATTTTCAAGCCGGTCGAACCAGGACTCGAGGGAATGAGGAGTGTAAACGCGCTTCGGTCCGTGCGATTGCATCCGCTAAAAGATTGGACCGTAGGTTCCAACCAAGTGCCCGCAATCAAAATCTTACATTTCTAGCCGGCGATTTTATCACGAAATTTACGGCCGCTTACACCGGACCGGCAACTCCCACCCCAGCAGTTGAATTCCCCGAATCGTAACGCGGACGTCACGCGTCCGGCACACACTTCGGTCACTTTACGGGTATTCCCTGCCGCCTGATTCACGCCTGATGTGAAGCTAACCATTGTCACCGAAACCTTCCCGCCCGAAATCAACGGCGTGGCCATGACCTTTGGCCACATCGCGCGGGAGCTTGGACGGCGTGGTCACCATGTGACGGTCTGCCATCCGCGACGGGACGATCTCTCCAACGGGGCCGCGCAGGGCGGGTTCCACACGGTGCCCATGCCCGGCCTGCCCATCCCGGGTTATCCCTTGCTCCGTTTCGGTCTGCCGGCCGGCGGCACCCTCCGCCGCCGCTGGCGCGCCGATCGCCCTGATCTCGTTCACGTCGTGACCGAGGGCCCCTTGGGCTCCTCCGCCGTCAGCGCGGCCCGGACGCTCGGCCTTCCCGTGACGTCCAGCTTCCACACCAATTTTCACGCCTACACGAAGCACTACGGCTTCGCCCCGCTCCAGCACGCCGCCCTCGGCTGGCTGCGACGCGTGCACAACCGCACCCTCCGTACGTTCGCGCCGACCACGGAGCTCTGCGCGGAGTTGACGGCGCTTGGGTTCACCGGGCTCGGACTCCTGTCGCGCGGCGTCGATATCGAACAGTTCACCCCGCTGAAGCGCTCGCCCGCCCTGCGCACCGCGTGGGGCGCCGCCACCGCCGACCCGGTCGTTCTGCACGCCGGCCGCATGGCCGCTGAGAAAAATTACCCGCTCATCTTCCGCACCTTCGCCGCCATGCGCGCCGCGAATCCCCGCTGCCGCTTTGTCATGGTGGGCGACGGCCCGCTGCGGTCTAAACTTTCCCGCGCGCACCCGGACTGCCTTTTTACCGGCTTCATCCCCCGCGAGGAACTCGCCCGGCATTACGCCTCGGCCGACATCTACGTCCACGCGAGCCTCACCGAGACCTTTGGCAACGTTCTCACCGAGGCGATGGCGAGCGGACTCGCCGTCGCGAGCTTCGACTACGCCGCCGCCCGCCAGTTTATCCGCGACGGCGAAAACGGCCTGGTCGTGCCCAGTGACCAGCCCTCCGCGCTGATCGCCGCCGCCGTCCGCCTCGCCACCGACACCGACCTGCGCACCCGGCTCGCCGGCGCCGCCCGCGTCACCATCGAGCCCCAATCCTGGGCTAATGTCATTGCGCGCTTCGAGGCCGACCTGCTCGGCATCGTCGCCGCCCACCGTCTCTCATGAGCAAAATTCTCATTCTCACCGCCAGCTTCGGCGAGGGCCACAATGCCGCCGCCCGCGCCCTCGCCGCCGCGATTGACCGCGAGGCCGGCCTCGGTACCGCCGTCACCGAGGACATCTTCGCCCTTGCCGCCCCGCGCTACAACGAGCTCGTCCGCCGCAGCTACCTCTCCCTCATCAACCGCGCGCCCAAGCTTTGGATCCGGTTCTACCGCTGGAGCGACCGCTCGTCGCTGGTGGCAAACACCCCGGCGCTGTTCTTCCGCGAACTTCGCGTGCTCCGGCGGATTCTCGCACGCGAAAAACCCGACGCCGTCTGCTGCACGTTTCCTGTCGCCACGCTCCTGCTCGAGCACCTCGCCCGCACCGGCGGGCCCAGGCTGCCGCGCTACAACATCGTCACCGACTCCATCAGCATCCACTCGCTCTGGTGCCGCGGCGCATGCGACGGCTGGTTTGTGCCCAACGAGGACTCCGCCGCCGTCGTCCTGCGCGCCGGCCTCAACCCGGCCCTCGTCCACGTCTCCGGTTTTCCCGTCCCCGCCATTTTCACCGAGCAGGCCGGCCTGCTCACGCCACCCGACCTCAACTCCGGTGCCGCCCCGCGCGTGCTGCACATCATCAACTCCGGCACCCGCCACGCCGCCGAGACCGCGCGCCGGCTCCTTGCCGAGCAGGATTGGGAAGTCACCTGCGCCGTCGGCCGCAATGAAAGCCTCCTCCGCCAACTCACCGCCCTCGCGGCCGGCCGCCGGCGCCCCGCCACCATCCTCGGCTGGACGAAGGAAGTACCGCAGCTGCTGATGACGCATCACGTCGTCGTCAGCAAAGCCGGCGGCGCAACCACCCAGGAGGCCATCAACGCGCTCTGCCCCATGATCGTGAGCCAGGTCGTGCCCGGCCAGGAGGAGGGCAACTACGAGCTCCTCCGCCGCCACGGTGCCGGTACGCTGGCCGAGTCACCCGATGCCGTCATCGCCGCCCTGAAGCACGCCTTCGCCGACCACGGCCGCGTCCTCGGTGAATGGCGGGCTGCGCTTTCCCCCCTCGCCCATCCCACGGCCGCCCGCGACATCGCGCAGCACGTGCTTGCTGCCAGCACACCGGCCCCCGCCGCAGCCCGCCCATGAAACTCTGCTTCATCCTCAACCCCCGCTCCGGCCGCAATGCCCGCCGGCCGTGGCTCACGGGTCACATCCGCGAGTTCATCGCCACGCGTGGTCTCGACGCCACGCTCGTCACGACCACGCGCCCGCAGCACGCCACCGCGTTGGCGTCGGCCGCCATCGCCGCTGGTTGTACCCGCGTCGTCGCCGTCGGCGGCGATGGCACGATGAACGAAATCGCCCAGGCCCTGCTCTACTCGCCGGCCGCGCTCGGTCTCGTGCCCTGCGGCTCGGGCAACGGCCTGGCCCTGCACCTCGGCATTCCCACCCGGCTCAACGAGGCGCTCGCCCTCGCCGCTGACCCGGCCGCGCGCATCGCCGCGATCGACACCGGGGCCGCCAACGGCCGGCCGTTTTTCAACGCCATGGGCTGCGGCTTCGACGCCGAGATCAGCCGCCGCTTCAACCGCCTCACCCGCCGCGGCCTCGCGGCGTACGCCCGCATCGGCCTCTCCGCCTTCCGCTCGCGCCGCTCCGAATGGGTCGTGATCCACGGCGCCGGCCAGACCAAGGCGCTGCTCACCCTGCTCGTGGCCGTCGCCAACTCCGACCAGTATGGCAACCACGCCTGCATCGCCCCCGGCGCCCGCGTGGACGACGGCCAGCTCGACCTTGTCGCCGTGCGACCCGTCGGCTTCGCCAGCGCGGTCCCGCTCATCGCCCGGCTGTTCCTCGGCAAATTCTCCTCCAGCCCGGGGGTGTTCCGGCTCCGCAGCGCGCGTTTTCTGATCGAGCGCTCCGGCCCCGGCCTCCTCCACACCGATGGCGAAACCCACGAGACCGGCGCCCTCGTCGAGGTCAAGGTCCACCCCCGCAGCCTCCGCCTCATCGTGCCCGTGCACAGCCGCGTCTCCACCGCGGACCCCGTCCCCGCCCCGGATTTCGCCCTCCCCTTCCCATGAAGTCCACCCTCCGCGTCCGCACCGTCATCCTCTCCGATGTGCACCTTGGCACGTCCGACTGCAAAATCCGCGAGGTAAACCATTTCCTCCGCCACGTCCGCTGCGACAAGCTCATCCTCAACGGCGACATCATCGACGGCTGGCAGCTCCGCCGCGGCGGCCAGTGGACCAAGGCCCATACGCGCTTCATCCGCATCGTCCTCAAAAAAATGGAGAAGCGTGACACCGAGGTCATCTACCTCCGCGGCAACCACGACGACATCCTCGCGACGTTCCTGCCGCTCGATTTCGAGAATCTCCGCATCGTCGAGGACTACATCCACGAGGGCCCGGCCGGCCGCTACCTCGTGCTGCATGGCGACGTATTCGACACGGTCACCAAGAACTTCGTCTTCCTCGCCCACCTCGGCGACTGGGGCTACAGCCTGCTGCTGAAAATCAACCGCGCCTACAGCGCGTGGCGCGCCTGGCGCGGGAAGGAATACTGGTCGCTCAGCAAGGCGATCAAGGCCCGCGTCAAGGAAGCCGTCAGCCATATCTCAAACTTCGAGGATCACATCGTTCAACTCGCCCGCGAGCGGGGCTGCACCGGGGTCATGTGCGGCCACATCCACACCGCCGCAGACAAGATGATGGGCGGCATCCACTACCTCAATTCCGGCGACTGGGTCGAATCCCTCACCGCCATTGTCGAGCATCACGACGGCCGCTACGAACTTGTGGACTTCACGAAATTCCGCCGCGAATTCCCCCTGGACGAACCGGTCGAACTGGAAACCGGCGAGGAAACTCACGTCGAGGCGTCCGAGCTCGAGGTGTAAAGTGGTTTCAAACCGCGAATAGACGCCGCTAGCCGCGAATTCAGATCGGATCACTTCCCGCGCTTTCCGGAGTGGCGTCCGTTCGCGTCCATTCGCGGTTAAACACGCCCGAGCTTTCCCAGTTCCTCGCGGATCACCGCCAGCGTCCGCTCGACCGCGCCCTTGTTCTCGCGGTGCCACTGCCCGGCCGCCGCCGCAATTTCCGCGCGCCGCGCCGCAGCGGGCAGCAGCGCGGTGGCCGTCGCCGCCAGGGCCGCCACGTCCGCCACCTCGATCGCCGCGTGCCGCTCCAGAAGATCGTGCGCGATCACCCGGAAATTTCCCATGCCGGGGCCCAGCAGGATCGGTTTTTCCAATGCGGCCGCCTCGACCGGGGTCTGCCCTTCCGTGTGCGGCGGCAGACTCTTGCCGACAAACACCAGGTCCGCCAGCTGCAGCAGGGCGCGCATCTCGCCGGTCGTGTCGGCCACGGCCACATCCACCTCGCCCGGCGCGGCGCCGCTCGTGCGGAAATGATAGCGCAACCCGGACCCCGCCAGCAGGGTTTCGATTTCCGGCCGGCGCTCGGCATGGCGCGGGACAATGAGGAGTGAGCCCGCCGTGCCGCTGGACCGGAGTGACCGCAGCGCCTCGAGCAGCGCCGCCTCCTCCCCCGGCCACGTGGACGAGCCCATCAGCACGAGTCCCGCCGGCAGCCCGAGTTCGCGGCGCAAACCGCTTTTTCCCTCGGCGCTGAGCAACGGGATGTCCACGTCGAGCTTGATGTTGCCCGTCGTCTGCAGGCGTTCGCGCGGAAAGCCGAGGGCCACAAACCGTTCCTCGTCCTGCGTCGAGCACGGGAGCAATCGCGTGATCCCGTCCAGGGTGATCCGCGCCGCCGGGGGATATAGCATCAACCGGCGGTAACTGCGGTCCGACACCCGCGCATTGATGCTCAGCACCGGCACCCCGCGCGCCGCCGCCTGGTGGATGTGCTCCGGCCAGCGTTCACCTTCCGTCAGGATCACCAGATCGGGCGCGATCCGCTGCCAGGCGCGCCGCGAGAACAGCCACCAGTCGAGCGGGAAGTAACCGATGCCGACGGTGAATTTTTTATAACGCTCCTGCGCCAGTTTGAAGCCGGTGCTCGTCGTGGTGGTCAGGTAGATCTCCACCTTCCCATCCGCCGTCAGCCCCTCCAGCATCGGCGCGATCGCCAGCATCTCGCCGACGCTTACCGCCTGCAGCCAGATCCGCCGGACCCCCGCGCGCTTCGCCGGCAGGCCGGGATGCGCGCCAAACCGGTGGGTAAAATGCCCGCCGTAGCCGCCGCGCCGCCGCATGCGCCGCAGATAGGCCGGGGAAGAGACCAGAAGCACCGGAAGAAAGAGGAAGCGATAAAGCCAGAGCATCGAAAAGGGGATCAGGACGATCCCGGCCAGTTCAAATCGCCCCCGGCGATTTGCCGAGACATTTGTGTCGCCTGCGCGGGGCGGATTTTCTCGCCCGGTTCACTTCCCGCGCGCCAGCATCTTTGCCAGTGAACAATCGCGCCCCCGGCGCAGCAGCGTCATCGCCACTGCAGGACGACGGGAGATCGCGGTCTGTGCGGTGACGATCCCGGTCAGACCTGGCTGAACACCAGCGACGCGTTCGTGCCGCCGAACCCGAAGCTGTTCGCCAGCGCGGCGCGCACCGGCTTCCGCACCGCCGTGTTGGGCGTGAAGTTCAGCCCCGTCGCCGCACACTCGGGATCCAGGTTCGTCAGGTTGATCGTCGGCGGCACGATGCCGTCACGGATCGCCAGCACCGCGGCAAACGCGCCCATCGCGCCCGCGCCGCCGAGCAGGTGGCCGATCATGGATTTCACGCCGCTCACGTGCAGGTTCGCCTTGTTGTCGGCGAACACCGTCGCGATCGCCGCGGCTTCCTCGCCGTCGCCGCCCGGGGTCGAGGTCGCGTGGGCTGAGACATAGTCGATCTCCGTCGGCGCGAGGCCGGCGCGCTTCAACGCGAGCCGCATCGCGCGGGCCGAGCCCTCGGCGCCAGGGGCGAGCGAGGACAGGTGGTAGGCATCCGCCGTCGCGCCATAGCCGCGCAGCTCGGCGTAGATCTTCGCGCCGCGCTTCACGGCCTGGCCGTATTCCTCGAGCACAAAAACCGCGCTGCCCTCCGACAGCACAAAGCCGTCGCGGTCCTTCTCGTACGGCCGCGAGGCCTGCTCCGGCGCGTCGTTGCGCGTCGAGAGCGCGCGCATCTGCGCGAACGCGCCGATGCCCAGCGGCGTCACCGTCGATTCGGCGCCGCCCGCGATCATCACGTCGGCATCGCCGCGCACGATCGCCGCCGCCGCCTCGCCCAGTGCGTGGCCGCTCGTGGCGCACGCCGAGGCGACGCTCATGTTCGGCCCGCGGCAGTCGAGCAGCAGGCTCACCTGGCCCGCCAGGAGGTTGGGGGCGATCTGGATGATGAAGAACGGGGAGATTTTCCGGAAGCCGCCGGCCTTCCAGGTGTCGTGCATCGCCTCCATCTCCGGCAGGCCGCCGAGGCCGACGCCGAGGTTCACGCCCATCCGCTCGGGATCGAGCGTGGCCCGGTGCGCATCGAGTCCGGAGTCGGCGTATGCCTCGACCGCGGCCGCCGCGCCGAGATGCGTGAAGCGGCCGAATTTCTTCACATCCTTCGGCGTGATCGCCTGCGTCATCGGGTCGGAGCCGGGGCCGCGCGGGTGCAGCGGCGCCGGCAACGGCCGCGCGGGATCGAAGTTCTTCACCTCGCCCGCGATGTGCGCGGTGCAGCCGGTGGGATCAAAGCGCGTGATCCGCGCGATGCCGCTGCGGCCGGCGATGAGCGCGGCCCAGGTTTCGGGGGCGGTGTTGCCGCAGGGAGTGACGGCGCCGATACCGGTGATGACCACGCGGCGGGCGGGAGTGGAGGCAGGATTCATGGGACGGAAGCGAAGGTTTTGCGGAGCATGCGCCGGGAAGACGACAGGAGCGCATCGCTGCGCGCCGGGTCGTCCGTGGCCCGGGCAAAAATCAGGGCGCCGACGAGCGAACTCATCAGGTGGGTGACGCGGTCGCGGTTTTCGCCGGGATCGCGCGCGAGGCGCAGCGCCTCACACAGCCGGTCAATGTGCCGCACAAAGCCCCGCGCATAATCCCCGCGCGCCGGGCCGCTGAGCCGCGCCATGTCGGCGCCGACCGCGACCACGAGGCAGCCCGAGCCGCGATTGTCGCGGTGATGGGTGGAAAGATAACTGTCGATCAGGAGGCGGGCGCGCCGGGCCGCCGTGGGCTGGGTCGCGATGCGGTCCAGGTTCACCACCGCCTCGTCAAACGCCTCGGCGCAGGCCTCCGCGACCAGCTCGGTCTTGTCCCGGAAATGCGCATAAAACCCGCCATGCGTCAGCCCCGCCCGCCGCATGACCTCGTCCACCCCGACGCCCTCCACCCCGCGTTCACGAAACGCCGCGCTCGCCGCCGCGACGATGCGGCGACGCGTAGCATGCTTGTGGGAGGGGGGATAACGCATCGGAGGCGGTTAAATGACGAGCGTCATACCAAATGGCAAGCCCTAGTCTTTACTGAGGCCAGCCAGCGCAAAATTCCAGGCCGTCCAGCCACTCACGCCACTTTCTTATATGTCCTAAACTATTTGTCCTATGTGCCTTATAAGACCCATAGGTCCTATGGACCACCACTATCCACAGCCCCGATCTCACCCGCGCCGCTGGATTTCCCCACTCCCAAGCCCTCCACCAAGCCGACCTTTCTTTGACTTTGCCGGCCCCGCTCGTTTTGCTCGCCGCCCTTTGAAAATGCAGCAGCTGCACGCCTATTGGCGCATGGACTACATTCAGGCGCCGCGTTATCCCGCTGCGCTCAAGCGCCCGTTCACCGAGTTACCGGCCATGGGTGATGACCGGGCCGCGCTCATCGTTTACCGGAGCCGCCTGTCCTACCTCGTCCTCAACCGCTATCCCTACAACCCGGGTCATCTGCTCGCGGTCCCGTTTCGGGAGGTGTCCGATCTGGATCAGCTCACCCCGGCCGGCCGCGCCGACCTGATGGAGACGATGACCTTCGCCAAGCGCCTGCTCGGCGCCACGCTCAAGCCCGACGGCTTTAACCTCGGCTTCAATCTCGGCTCCGCCGCCGGCGGCAGCATCGCCCACCTCCACGGCCACATCGTTCCGCGCTGGAACGGCGACAACAATTTCATGCCCGTGCTCGGCCAGACCCGCGTCCTCCCCGAATCCCTCGAGCGCGCCTGGGAAAAACTCTCCGCCGCCGCCGCAAAATTAAGTAAGAAGGCAAAAGGTAGAATGAAGAAGTAACAACGGCACCTCACTTCGATTCGAACATTTCTTAATTCTTAACTCTTCCTTCTTAATTTCCGCATTGTCCGCCAAGACCCTCCATTTCCCCAGTCCCCGCCACCTGTCCGCGCTCTATGCCGGTCGCGAGGAAAACCTCGCCCACGCCGAGCGCACCCTCGGCGTTAAGCTGATCACGCGGGAGGGCTGGCTGAAGATCGAGCCCGCCCACGGCGTGTCCGCCACCGAGGCCGCCGGCCCCATCGCCCGCACCGAGGCCCTGTTCAACTTCCTCAACGAGGCCCGCGGCCAGGGCATGACCATCCGCACGCCCGACTTCCACCGCATCGCCGACGGGTTCGCCCGCGGCGAGGGCGAGCAGATGCGCGCCCTCATCGACGAGCCGCTGGTCATCGCCACCAACCGCAAGAGCATCGTCCCGAAAACCCTCGGCCAGAAACTCTACCTCCAGTCGATGCTCGCCCACCCGGTCGTCTTCGGCATCGGCCCCGCCGGCACCGGCAAGACTTATCTCGCCATGGCCGCCGCCGTCTCCGCCCTCCTGCGCAACGAGGTCGAGCGCATCATCCTCACCCGCCCCGCCGTCGAGGCCGGCGAAACCCTCGGTTTCCTCCCCGGCGACCTGCGCGAAAAAATCCTCCCCTACCTCCGTCCGCTCTACGACGCGCTCGGCGACATGCTCGACCCCGAGGACACCGCCCGGCTCACCGAAAAGGGCGTCATCGAGATCGCCCCGCTCGCCTACATGCGCGGCCGCACCCTCTCCCATTCGTTCATCATCCTCGACGAGGCCCAGAACGCCACCGCCGAGCAGATGATGATGTTCCTCACCCGTCTCGGCGAGGACTCGCGCATGGTCGTGACCGGCGACATCACGCAGATTGACCTCCCGCGCTCCAAGGCCAGCGGCCTCCTCGAGGTCCGCCACATCCTCACCGACATCCCCGGCATCGACTTCCACACTTTCAGCGGCGCCGACGTCGTCCGCCACCCGCTCGTCCAGAAGATCATTGAGGCCTACGACCAGTACCGGAACCCGATGAACCCGGACACCGGCACCCCCGGCAAATCCTGATCCACCCGACTCGTCACTTTCACCCATGTCCGTCCGCAACCAACTCAAGCTTCTCGTCGGCGGCCTCAGCGCGCGCCGCGCCGGTCGCCCCGCGACGGCCCACTCCGCGACCCGGGAGTTCTTCGACCGCAGCCCTCTGGTCGCGATGCTCATCTTCGTCGCCACGGTCACCGCCATCGTGCTCATCAGCTCAGCCGGGCTCACCACCCTTAACGTCCCCGTCCTGCCCAACCAGATCGCCACCGTCCGGGTCGTCGCGGTGACGCCGTTCACCTACCAGAGTCTCGAGCAGACCACCGCCGCGGGCGAACAGGTCGTCAACCGCCTGCCGCCGGTTTACCGGCTCGACCTGGAGCCGTCCCGCCGCTTCGACGCCGATGCCCGGGCCCTGCTCGTGCAGTTGGAGGGCTTCGAACGCACCCATCCGGCCAACGCCCTCCTCCTCAATAATCCCCGGGCCGAATTTGCCACGCTGGTGGAGGCGTTCAATGCCCGGGGATCCTATCACGCCAACGCGGAGGACGTCGCCGCCGTGCTCGCCGCCGGTGACGCCAAGGCGCGCGCCGCCCTTTTCGACACCGGCCTCGCCGCCCTTCGCGACATCGCCGCCGAAGGCGTGCATGACGACAATCTCGGCGGCTACGCCCCCGGCAATGTCACCGTTTTCCAAGTCGTGCGCCCGACCGGTGAGATCGCGCTCCGACCCGTTCAATCAATGGAGCAGGCCATGACCTTTCTGCGCGTCAGCCTGGCCGTCGAGGGCGTGCCGCGCCCGACCGCGCTGGCGCTCTTCCGCTTCTTTCGCGCCGGCCTGACGGCCAACCTGGCCTTCGACCGTGACGCCACCCAGGCCCGCGAAACCGAAGCCCGCCGCCAGGTGAAACCCGTGCTCGTCAGCGTCGCCCGCGGCCAGACCATCATCGAGCCCGGCGAACGCGTCTCGCCCGGGCAGTTCGAGATGCTCATGGCCTACCGCCGCTTCCTGCGCGAGCACACCGACACCGCGTTTGACGAGGGTCTCACCCTCTTCGGCCGCATCCTGCTCGTGCTCGCGATGGTCATCGCCAGCGTCCTCTACATCCGGCTCGAGGACGCCGAAACCCTCCAGCGCAACGGCCGGCTCGGCCTCCTCGCGCTCGTCACGATCTTCAACCTCGCGCTCGTGCGGCTGGTCTACTCCATCGGCGGGCTCGATTTCTTCATCCACGACGGCTCCTGGGCCTCGACCCTGCCGTACGTCGCCCCCACCGCCCTCGCCCCGCTCATCGTCGCCATCCTGATTGACGCCGGCTCCGCCATCTTCATGGCGCTGCTCATCTCGATCTTCACCGGTGTCATCTACGGCAACCGGCTCGACCTCGTGGTGCTCACCTTCCTCGCGTCGCTCGTCGCCATCTTCGGCTGCCGCGTCGTGCACAAGCGCGGGCGCGTCGTCCGCGCCGCCGCCGCCGGCGGGCTCACGCTCGCCCTCTTCGCCCTGCCGATCGGTTTCGCGGACCAGGTGCCGTTCGCCACACTCGCCCGCCAGATGACCGCCGCCGTCGCCACCGGCCTGCTCACCGGCATGGCCGTCGTCGGCGTGCTGCCCGTGCTGGAGTCGCTGTTCAAGCGCACCACCGACATCACCCTGCTCGAGCTCACCGACTACAACCACCCGCTGCTCCGCCAGCAGCAGCTCGAGGCGCCCGGCACCTACCACCACTCGCTCGTCGTGGCCCAGCTCGCCGAGAACGCCGCCAACGCCATCGGCGCCAACCCGCTGCTCGCCCGCGTCTGCGCGCTGTTCCACGACATCGGCAAGACGCCCCACGCCGGCTATTTCACCGAGAACCAGCGCGAAAGCGTCAACCCGCACGACGGCCTCACCCCGATGGCCTCCGCACAGATCATCAAGGCGCACGTGACCGACGGGGTGGAACTTGCCAACCGGCACCGCCTGCCCCGCGCCGCGATTGATGTCATCCAGCAGCACCACGGCACCACCCTCGTGCGCTCGTTTTACCTGCGCGCCGTCGAGCAGTCCCGCGTACCGTTCCCGGTCAAGAACCTGCCGCATCCGATCCCGCTGCTCGCGCCTCCGGTCGAGGCGGCCTACCGCTACGACGGCCCGAAACCGCAGTTCAAGGAGAGCGCCATCATCTCGCTCGCCGACGGCGTCGAGGCCGCCACGCGCTCGCTCCGCTCCGTCAGCGCCGGCCAGCTCGTCCCGCTGATCGACCGCATCGTCGGCGACCGCATCGCCGACGGCCAGCTCGACGAGGCCCCGCTCACCTTTGAGGAACTGAACAAAGTGAAGAACAGCTTCCAGTTCACGCTGCTCAACATGCTCCACGCCCGCGTCGCCTACCCCGCCGGGGAGCAGACGCCCACGACCGAAGCCAAGGCCTAGGCCCGGTTGATGTGGCCCGCGAAACACGCGAATGAACGCGAATTCCGAAACGGTCACTCCGACGTCTTCTGCTGTTTCGCGTCATTTCGCGTGATTCGCGGGCCAAATATCCGCTTTCAATGCCCCGCGAAGTCCTCATCGCCAACCGCCATCCCCGCCTGCGCCTCACCCGCCGCGCCGTGGCCCGCGTGCTCCACCTCCTCGACGCGCATTTTTTCGCCTCCGCGTCCGACCATTCGAAAATCGAGAATCGAAAATCGAAAATAGCCCCTGGCGAGCTCTCACTCGTCTTCCTCACCGACCCCGCCCTGGCCCAGCTCCACGCCGACTTCCTCGCCGACCCAACCCCCACCGACGTCATCACGTTCGAGGGCGATCCCACCCAAGGTACCGCCGGCGAAATTTGCGTCTCCGTTGACGCCGCTATCCGCGAAGTCGGCCCCCGCCGCGACTTTTCCGCCGAACTTACGCTGTACCTCGTCCACGGCTGGCTCCATCTCGCCGGCTACGACGACCTCCAGCCGGCCAAAAAGCGCCGCATGCGCCGCGCCGAGGCCAAGGCGATGAAGCTGCTCCGTGACGCGGGTGCTCTGCCGCGCTTCCAGCTGGGCGCCAAATCGGCCTAGTCCCGGTGCGAGGCCGGGAGCCGGGTCAGGGTTTTGGGCCGAAGGTGAAAAAACTTTGCGTCGGGGCGGGTTTCTCCGACCTTAGTCGCGTCCCATGGCCATCCGCTCGACCCAGCACATCGTCACCGTCCGCACTGCGTTTTTCTCGGGCCTCCTGCTGCTCGCGCCGCTCGCCGTCACCATCTACGGATTCATCTGGATCATCGGGGTGGTGGGCGGGAGTTTCCGCCCGCTGTTCGACCTGGTCCTGCCCCTCCGGCTCCAGAGCATTCCCTTCGTCTGGGACGTCGCCGTCACCCTCGTGGTGTGCATCCTGATCACGCTCTTTGGCTTCATCTCCCACTACCTGTTCGGCAAGTACCTGCTCGACCTCGGCGAGCGCGTCATCACCGGCATCCCGGGCGTCAGCACGGTCTATGGCTCGGTCAAGCAGGTCGTCGCGACCTTCGGCTCCCAAAACCGCAACCTCTTCAGCCGGGTCGTCCTCGTGCAGTACCCGCGCCCCGGCATCTGGACGCTCGGCTTTCTCACCAGCAAGACGCAGGCCGAGGCCCAGGCGCGCGCCGGCCGGGAACTCTGGGCAGTCTTCGTACCCACCTCGCCCAACCCCACCAGCGGCTTCGTCCTGTTTTTCCCGCCCGCCGAGATCACCGAACTCGATATGTCCGTCGGCGACGGCATGAAGATGGTCATCTCCGGCGGCGCCGTCGTCCCACCCCACCGGGCCGAGTCCGCCAGGAAACCAGCCGACCCGGCCTAAGCGTGTGCCCGGCCTCCCGCTCCAGACCGACGCCTTCGTGCTGCTGAAGCGTCCGCCCTCCGACTCGTTCCAGGGCTTCAACGTCTTCTCCGCCGAGCACGGCGCGCTGCTCGTCCACCAGCGGCTGCCGAAGCGCACCGCGGGCAAGACCGGGTCCACCACCGTCGCGCTCGACCTGTTCGACGAGGTCTCGCTCCGCCTCGAGAGCTCCAACCAGGGCCAGACCTGGTTCGTGCAGGAGACGCGCCTCATCACCCGCCACGCCAACCTGGGCCGCAGCTACGAAACCCTCCGCCACGCGTCCGCCCTCGCCGCCCTCGTCGCGCGCAATCCCGTGCACGAGGACGGCCGCCAGCAGGTCGCCGCCCTTCTCCGGCAGGCCTTCACTTCGTTCGCCACGGGCGCGCGACCGGACTTCGTCTGGTTCAAGAGCCTCTACTGCTTCGCCCGCGACGAGGGCTATCCGGTGAAGCAGCAGTGGTTCCCCACTCTACCCGTCGCCGACCGCGAGGCCGTTGCCACCTTGCTCAACCGCCCGCTCGCCGAGCAAACCGCCACCCTCGCCGCCGTCGCCCGCCTCCAAAAACGCCTCGAGGAATACCTCACCGGCCACTCGGAGATCCTGCTGGATTGAATCCAACCATGTTTTTTTTCGACACCGAGTTCGCCGGGGAACCAATCCGAGGTCACAGAGTATTCCTCAGTGGCCTCCGTGACCCCTCCGGGTCCTCTGTGCCCCAATCCCTTTCCGCTTCCGTCTCCTGATGGAATTCAACCTCGACCAGCGCACCGCCAGCCTGAGTGTCGGCGAGTTCGCCGACTTCACCACCGGCCCGCATGACGCCGGCAGCGGCCATGCCGGCCTCTGGCGCGCCCAGCTCGGCACGCACTGGCACAACGAGCTCCGCGCCCGCGCCGCCGCCGAGACGCCCACCGCCGAGTTCGAACTCGTGATCGCGGGCCGGATTTTCCACGGCGGCTGGACGATCACCCTCACCGGCCGCATCGACCAGCTCCTTCGCGACCCCGGCACCGTCACGCTGCGCGAAATCAAGACCGTCACCCGCCCCCTCCCCACCGACGAGGCCGCCCTCCGCGCCGATTACCCCGGCTATTTCGTCCAGCTCGCCAGCTATCTGACGCTAGCCCGTCTCGAATCCTCGTCACTCGGCACTGGTCACTCGTCACTCACCAATTCCACGCTCCGCGCGGAATTGGTGTTCGTCGAAACCTCCAGCGGACTCGCCCAGACCGTTCCACTCACGCCCGCCGACGAGTCGATCTTCCGGGTCCAGCTCGAGCGGGTCGCCGAATTCCTCAACCTCCGGCTGCGCGCCCGCGCGCGCCTGCGCGACCTCCGCTTTCACTCGCCCTTCGCCGTCCTGCGCCCCGGCCAGGAGACGACCCAGGTCGAGCTGACCACGGCGTTCGAACAGCACCCGCTCGTGCTCTTCGAGGCGCCCACCGGCTTCGGCAAAACCGGCGTCCTCCTCGAGTTCGCCCTCGGCCAGCTCCGCGCCGGCCACTTCGACCGCGCCCTCTACCTCACGAGCAAGTCCACCGGGCAGCTGCAGGTGGTGAGAACGCTGCAGGTCATGGGTGATGGGCCATCGGTCATAGGCACCAAGCCAGGCTCACCTCAGTCCATTTCCCATCACCCATCACCCCTGACCGAGGCGGCGACCCCCGTCGCCGTCTGGCATGTCCGCAACAAGAGCGAGCACTGCATCAACGCCGTCTTCCACTGCGTGCGCGAATCCTGCAGCTATCTCGACCGCCTCGAGGAACGCTGGCCCGCCAGCGGTCTCGCCCGCTTTTACCGCTTCGAAAACCACGCCCGCGACCTCGAGACGCTGCGCACCGCCGGCCGCGACGCCCGGATCTGCCCCTACGAGATCACCCGCGCCGCCCTCGCCTTCAACGATGTGTGGATCGGCGACTACAATTACGTCTTCGCCCCGCGCAACCGCCCGCTGTTCTACAACCAGCCCGGCTTCGATCCCGCCCGCACGCTGCTCATCCTCGACGAGGCCCACAACCTGCCCTCGCGCGTCGCCGACGCCCACTCGCACACCGCCCGCGCCAACGATGCCTCGGCGCTGCTCGCCGAGCTCGACCACGTCAACGCCGCCGCACCGCTCGTGCGCGCATGGGAAAGCTGGACGCAGCTCTTGCTCGCCCTGCAGCCCGTGGACGCCCTCGATTCCGCCCTCGAGGCCGATGTGACCGACACGCTCGCCAAGATCGCCGAATTTCTCGGCGACCTCCCGCTCGACTACGCCGCGCTCGGCCCGCAGTTCAGCGACCAGCTCTGGCAAACCCAGCAGCTCGGCGAATGGCTGGCCGATTCGCGCCTGAAAAAACTCCTCTGGTGTCCGCGCCCCGGTGAACTCGCCTTCACCTGCATTGACGCCGCCGACGCCATCGGCGCCACCCTCCGCGAATACGGCGGCGTGGTCCTCGCCAGCGCCACGCTCACCCCGCAGGCCGAGTTCGCCGAATCCTGTGGACTCGCGCTCACGACTTCGGAGCCGGCACCCATCGCCCCAGGCCTATCGCCCATCGCCCCCTTCCGCTCCGTCACCGCCCAAACGCCCTGGCGCGACGGCGCCTACGATGTGGCGGTGGACGCGCGCGTGGACACAACCTTCCAACACCGCTCGGGTTATTTCGCGACCACCGCCGCCACGATCGCCGCGCTGCAAGCCGCCGCGAACGGCCCCGTCGCCGTGTTCTTTCCCTCGTACGCCTATGCCGAGTCCGTCGCGCAGGAACTCGAGCGGCTCGCGCCCGTGAAGGTAGCGGTGCAGCCGCGTCTTCGAGACCTCGCCGCGCAGACCGCGTGGGTCGAGCAATCCCTCGCGTTCACCGACGCGCTCTTCCTCGTGCTGGGCTCGAGCTTTGCCGAGAGCATTGACGCCCTCGGCGGCCGCATCACCCACGCGATGGTGGTGGGTCCCGCCCTGCCCGAGGTAAACGCCATCCAGCGCGCCCGGCTGGCGGAATTCTCCCCGCTCGGCCGCGAGGCCGCGTTCCGCCGTGTGTACCAGATCCCCGGCATGACCAAGGTGAACCAGGCCCTCGGCCGCCTCGTGCGCGCGCCCGGCCAGCGCGCCCGCGTGATCCTGCACTGCCGCCGCTTCCTCGAACCCGCCTACGCCAGCCTCCTCGCCCGCGACTACCAGTTTGGCGCCAACGTCCTCACCGACGCCGACCTCGCCGCGTGGCTGCGGAGCGCAAGCTAGGTTCCGGGCGCTGGCTTGGGCCCGGTGGCCGGCTCCACCCGGTGGCCATTCCTGAATTGGGTTTCATGCAGTCCGTCGCTGTGGGCCGGCCGGACCAGGGTTCCCACCGACCAATAGGCGACTTTCAGCACCTCCGCCTGATCGAGCCAGTGGGGATCCGCGGGATTCCCCAACTGCGCGACATTCACGCTGAAGGTGCTGCGCAGGACCACCACCGAGTTCACCAGCGTCCCGCTTTCCGCGTAAGGCCGCAGGAGGACGAACTTGGTCCGGTCCCGGCTGCTTAAAACGTAGCACACCGGCGGGCGCCTGCGGCTCGAGAGATCCAGCGGAATGGGCAGGTCATCGCCAGCCGGGATGGGCACTGATTCGGCCAAATTCACCACCAGGCTGCCACTCTCCAGGTGTTCAATCCGCATGACGTGGACCTTGTGCCCGGCCCGGCCGTCGGCTGCTCCCTCCCGGAACGGGACCTCGGCCACGAGTTCACCATGATAGGCCGCGAGCTCGAGTTCGCCCGTCCACGCCGGTGCCTGCTGACGAAGCTTCGCCGCGTACGAGCGGGGAATAAAAGTTATGGCGGCGTCCCCCCGGCCTTGCGCGTTCTTCTGCCACTCTTCCAGTCTGATCCCCGCCGGAGCCTTCAAGCCCATGATGTGCCAGCTGATCGCCATGGGATAGGATTGAATCCAGCCCGTCCGCTTTTTTTCCGTGCCGTCCGGCCAGCGCAAGGTGCCGGTGACTCCGCCGAAATTCAGGGAATAGTCCCCGGGCAGATTCGTGTAGCGGAACCCCATTTCCATCCGGACCAGGGACGGATCCAGGTTGGAACCCGCCTTGGTGAAAGCCACCTCACCGGTCGGCGCGACGGTCACCTGCGCCAGGGCCGGCGGCTCACCGCCGCGCCAGAGGGCCCAGCGCGACCAATCCCAAGGCCAGAAATTCGCCAGCACCAGCATCAGGACAAAACCCGCGGAAAACATCACCCAGGAGCGTCCCCGCCGCCGGGTCAGGAATTGCTGCACCACCACCAGCGCGATCACCGCGAGCGACAGCACCACGCCGGCCAGCGCCCGGGTCTGCGTCACACCCACCGGGACGTCCGGCGAGTGCGCCAGAAAGGTGATGAAACAGCACATCCACGCAAAAACCAACAAGAGCACCATCGCGACGAAACGCGCCGCGTTCGCCGTGAGCACCGCCACCACCAACACCAGCAGGCTCAAGGCCGCCTGGGTATACGCCAGTTGGATCACGGCCCCGCCGATGGCCCGGCCATCAAAGCCCGCGTAGAGCCACCACGGCAGCGACACCACCTGGGGCAGCACCACGAAGAAAAGGACCAAACCGGTTAATTTCGCGCCCAGCAACCGGGCCCCCGAAATCGGCCGCGTGACCCACCAGGCATTCTCCCCGACCACCGAATCCTCATGAATCAGGGCGGCAACAAGCACGCAGCCGAGAATCAGCTGCAATCCAAACAGCACGTTGTGCATCGCACTCAGGGTGCCCAGGGTGACTTGGAGCGCATCCAGGTCGTTGGTCTCCACCCGGAGAATCCGGTCACCCACCAGAAAACGGCCCACCATCAGGATGACCCAAAGCGCCAGCGGCAGGCGGAGCCGGACGAAATCCTTTTTAAGTATGTGCCAGGTGAGGTTCATGCGGCCGCTCCTTTCTTCGCCGTGCGGCCCGCGCGGGCCAGGACGATGAAAATGTCGCGCAGCGTCATCGGGTTGATCACGACGGCCGCCCCCGGGAAGCGTTGCGCACAGGCCCGTTCCGTCACCCCGGGTTCATGGTGCATGACGGTGAAACGAACCAGTTCGCCCGTGCGCTCCAATTCCAGCCAGTCCGGCGGAGGCGAGGCCAGATCGGCCGGCCCATCTTGCAGGGTCACTTCCACACGGCGGAAACGCCCCAGCAGGGTCTCCGTTGACTCGGCAAATTGCAGGCGGCCTTCGTCCATCAGGGCGATCCGGTCACACAGGCGCTCCACCTCCTCGATGTTGTGGGACGAAACCAGCACGGTCCAGCCGCCCAGCTCCGACACCTCGAGGAGGCCGCGCACAAATTCATCGCGCACCAGCGGATCGAGTCCGCTGAACGGCTCGTCCAGCACGAGCAGCTTCGGCCGGTAGGCCAGCGAGGAAAGCAGCGCCGCCTTCATGAGCATGCCCCGCGAGAGATGCTGCAACTTCCGGTCCCCCGGCAGCTCGAACCTGGCCAGCAGGGTCCTTTCCAATTCGCCATCCCACGCCGGGTAAAACGGCCGGCAGTAGTCGAGATACTGCCGCACCGACATCCAGAGCGGCAGTTGCTGGTTTTCCGACACGTACCCGATCTGCTGCCGTTCAAACGGACCCAGCTGACGCGAGTCCACGCCCAGCACCCGCGCCTCACCCACCGTCGGCGCGATCAGGTTCATGAGCATCTTGATTGTGGTGGACTTGCCCGCGCCATTGGGCCCCAGCAGGGCGAACACGCTGCCCTCCGGCACGGCGAGTTCCAGCCCGTGCACCGCCTCGGTGCGCCCGAACCGCCGCGTCAGATTGTGGGTTTCGATGATGTTCATGGAGAAGTCGTGAAAAATCCTGTCAGCCGCCCAATTTTTTCCAGTGCGCGGCGAGTGCCGCCGACACGTCATCCAGCTCGAGCCCGAGTTTCCGCGCCTCGACGACCAGCCGTTCCACTTCCGCGCCGAGCAGTTCCGCGCGTTCCTTGCGTCCGCCCGTGGCCCGCTCGGCCACGATGCTGCCGACCGCGGGCGTCGTCACCAGCACGCCCTCCGCGACCAGCGCCGCCACGACCTTGTGCGCCGTGTTCGGGTTCACCTTCAGCTCCTGGCCCAGCACCCGCACCGAGGGAAACTTGTCGCCCGGGCGCAGCTGCCCCGCCACGACGGCCTTCTTCACCGCAAACAGGATCTGCTCCGCCACGGGGAGACCGGCCTTGAGTTCAATGGAGAAGGGCAGCACACTGTTCTATTTGCACTAGTACGGTTAGTACGGCAAGCCTTTTTTGTCCGGCGGGGTCCCCGCGGGACCAACGGTGGGTGCGACCGGGGCTTTTTCCTTTTGCTCGGGCGCAAACCTCCCCACGCTTTCGCCACCACACATGATTACGCACCGACCCACCCCGTTCCGCGCGTTGCTTGCCACCGCGCTCCTCGCCCTCGCCCCGCTGGTCCTGCACGCCGCCCCGCCCCCCTTGATTCCGCTGGATGTGCTGTTCGCCGACTCGCAGATGCGCTCGGTCCAGCTGTCCCCCGATGGCTCGCACCTGGCCTTCCTGACGACCCTCGGCACCGGCAAGATCGGCATCGCGCTGATGGATCTCCAGTCCGGCAAGATCGAGCCGCTCGTCGCCGCCAAGGACGAGAACATCAAGTTCTACGTGTGGAAGGGCAACGACCGCATCGTTTACGGCGGCGACCTGGGCGGCAATGAGTCCAACGCCCTCCGGGCCATCACCCTTTCCAAGCGCAAGGCGGTTGAGCTGGCCAATTCCCACCAGGAGGGAATCGATGACAACGCCGACACTGCCAGAATCATCGATAGCTTGAAGTACGACAACCAGCACGTGCTGATCATCGGCCGCAAGGGCGTCGGCACGTGGACCGGCGGCGTGTATCTGCTCGATGTCCAGTATGGCGACCGCGCCAAGGCGCCGGGCGCCGATGTCGAGGGGGCCTTCGGCTTGATGGCCGACAACACCGGCCTCATCCGCTGCCTCGACCGCCTCCAGGAAAAGACCGTCAACCATTATGTCCGCACCAACCTGAAGTCGGACTTCACCAAGGTCGCGTCGACCCCCGCCGAAATCTCCATCCTCGCCCCGAGCTGGCAGCCGTTGCTCTTCGGCGCGGACAACCAGACCCTCTACGTCGTCACCCGCGAACTGGGCCATCCCGACCGCCTGCGCGCCTACGACGTGGCGACCCGGTCGTTTCTCCCCGGTCTCGATTACCCGTTTGAAGGTGAACTTGATAGCCTCGTGATGTCATGGGATCGCTCCAAGCTGCTGGGCGTTTACACCACGACCGAAAAGCGGAAGGTGCACTGGTTCGACGCCGGCCGCGCCGCGTTGCAGGCGAAAATCGACGGCGCCCTCCCCAGCACGTTCAATTTCATCAACAGCTCCTCCGCCGATGACCAGGTGCACATCATCGTGAGCACCTCCGACCGCCAGACCCCGGTCTATTACATCCTCAACCTGCAGAATCCCGCCAAGGGCCGGCCCGCGATCATGATGCTGGGCTCCGCGAATCCCAATCTGCACGCCGAGGACCTGCGGCCGCAGATGCCGATCAGCTACCAGGCCCGCGACGGCCTGACCATCCATGGCTATCTCACCCTGCCCGCGGGCGCCGAGGGCAAGCGCGTCCCGCTCATCGTGCATCCGCACGGCGGCCCCTACGGCATTCGCGACGAGTGGGGCTTTGACCCCGAAGTCCAGATGTACGCCAACCGGGGCTATGCCGTGCTGCAGCCCAACTACCGCGGTTCCAGCGGCTACGGTACCGAATTCCTCCTTGCCGGGCGCCGTGAATGGGGCGGGAAGATGCAGGATGACCTCACCGACGGCGTGAAATGGGCCATCGCCCAAGGCTACGCCGACCCCGAACGCGTCGCCATCTCGGGCGCCAGCTACGGCGGCTATGCCGCCCTCGCCGGTATCACCTATACTCCCGAACTCTATCGCTGTGCGGTCAATTATGTCGGCGCCTCCGACCTCACCATCATCACCAGCCACGCCCGCATTCCGGGAAGCGAGCGTCTCTTCCAGAAAAACTGGATCGGGGACGATCCCACGTACCTGCACGACCGGTCGCCGGTCAACTTCGTCCAGAACATCCGCGTGCCCACGCTGCACGCCTACGGCGAAAACGACCCGCGCGTGGACATTGACCACTGGAAACGCCTGAAGGCCGAGCTCGACCGGTACAACAAGCCCTACGAGTTCGTCCGCGAGGGCAACGAGGGCCACGGTTTCGGCAACGAGAACGCCCGCGTGCGCTTCTACCGCCAGGTCGAGGACTTCCTCGCCCGCAACCTCACCCGCAACGGCAAGGTCAATGTCGGCCCCAGCGAGGTCATCGACCTCCCGGCCAAGGGCACGAACTGAGCCCGGCCGGCCGGCTCCACTCCCTGACCGCCCCATTTTTGGGGCGGTCTTTTTTTTACCCTTCCCCTTTGGCTCCCTCCTCTTCAGAACCGGTTCTCGTGGCCACGCCAAAGACCATTGGTTCCGGGGAAATCCACGCTGCGATTGAGCGGCTGGCCGCGGCCATTTCCGCCCGCCACGCGGGGGAAAAAAGCCTCCTGCTCCTCGGCATCGCCAACGGCGGCGTCACCCTGGCCAAGCGGTTAGCCCTGAGCCTGTCGAAGGGCTGGCCCAAGCTGTCCGTCTCCGTCGGCACGCTCGATATCTCCTTCCACCGCGACGACATCGGCCGCCACCCCATTCCGAAGGAGTTCGCCCCCACCCACATCCCCGCCGATGTCCACGGCGCGATGGTCATCCTCGTGGATGACGTGTTGTTCTCCGGCCGCACCGTGAAGGCCGCCCTCGACGAGCTTTTCGACCACGGCCGGCCCACCAAGGTCGAACTCGCCGTCCTCGTGGACCGCGGCGGCCGGCTCCTGCCCGTGGCCGCCGACTTCACCGGCCTGACCGTGAAGGCGGGCCCCGATGAAAAGGTCGTCGTCATGCTTGATCCCAAGAACCCGAAGCAAGACGCTGTGAGCGTGCTGCCCAATCGAAAATCGAAATTCTAAAATCGGAAATCCCCTAATGCCCTGGACGCGCCAGCACCTGCTCACCCTGGAGGAACTCTCCCTCGCCGAGATCGAACAGATCCACGCCACTGCCGTCGCCTTCAAGCGCACGCTCGGGCGCAGCGTGAAAAAGGTCCCCGCCCTCCGCGGCAAGACCATCGTCAACCTCTTCCTCGAGCCCAGCACCCGCACCCGCATGGCCTTCGACATGGCCGCCAAGCGCCTCAGCGCGGACGTCATCTCCCTCGACGGCTCGTCCTCCAGCACGACCAAGGGGGAGACCCTCCGCGACACCGTGCAGAACATCCAGGCGCTGCAGGCCGACATGATTGTCATCCGCCACGCCGCCGCCGGCTCGCCGCTCTACCTCTCCAAAATCCTCCACATCCCGGTCATCAACGCCGGCGACGGCGCGCATGAGCATCCCACGCAGGGCCTCCTCGACACGTTCACGATGAAGGAGCACCTCGGGACACTGAAGGGCCGCAAGGTCGTCATCCTTGGCGACATCCTCTTCAGCCGCGTCGCCCGCTCCAACATCCACGCCCTCACCAAGATGGGCGCCGCTGTCACCCTCGTCGGCCCGTCCACCCTCGTGCCGCACTGGTTCACCGACCTCGGCGTGAAGGTGTCCCACGACCTCAAGTCCGCCCTCGCCGACGCCGAGGTCGTCATGCTGCTCCGCATCCAGCACGAGCGCCAGGCCAGCGGGCATTTCCCCTCGCTGGGCGAATACACCAGCATGTTCGGCCTCAACAAGACCCGCGCCTCGTGGCTCAACCCCAAGGCCATCATCATGCACCCCGGCCCGATCAACCGCGGCGTCGAGATCGACAGCGAACTCGCCGACGGCGAGCGCAGCGTGATCCTCGAGCAGGTGACCAACGGCATCGCGATCCGCATGGCCGTGCTCTACCTCTGCTCCGGCGGCCAGCCCGAAAACGTCTACTCCGGCGCCGACCCGCGCTAATCCCCTTCCCGATGTCCTCCCTCTGGATCCGCTCCGCCCGCGTCATCGACCCCGCCGCCAAGCGCAATGGCGTGGGTGACCTCTTTGTCACCGACGGCCGGCTCGTTCCCTCCCTCTCCGCCGCGGCGAAAAAGACGGCGACCATCATCGACGCCAAGGGCCTCGTCGCCTGCCCCGGCCTCGTCGACATCCACGTCCATTTCCGCGAGCCCGGCCAGACGCACAAGGAAACCATCGGCACCGGCTCCCGCGCCGCCGCCGCCGGCGGTTTCACCACCGTCGTCTGCATGCCCAACACCGCGCCCGTCGCGGACAACGCCGGCACCATCCAGTTCATC
>CAIOAO010000104.1 GCA_903855985.1 uncultured Opitutia bacterium
ACCGAGGCGACAGTGCGACCCGCGGTGAAGGGATACAGCGTGGTGGCACCGTTCCAGCCGAGCGCGCCCGTGATCGGGTCGATCTGGCTGAGCGGATCCGCAATCGCGCTGAGCGACTCCTGGCGGACTTCGCCACCGATGGCGATATCGAGCGAACCGGCGGGCAGGTCGAACAGCTTGCCGTTAACGCGGAAGTCATAGTTGCTCAGCTTGCTGGTGAAACCACCGAAGGCCGTGCCGACGATGGCGTCAGCGACGAGCTCGGCGGCATCATGCGTGCGGGAGAACATGTTGAAGCGGTCGCCGTTGATGGCCGCCGTCAGGTGCGCCTGATTGATGACGCCCGGGTTGGTGTAGTTCTGCTGGATGCGGTTGTAGTCCGCCGCCGACTCCCAGGACCATTCCTCGGTGATCTTGCCCTTGAGGCCGATGACCGCGCGGATGCCGTTCGTGTCCGCCAGGTACTGGCGGGGGTTGGTGACGATACGGTTACGGGCCGTGACCGTGGAGTTGAACGGATTGCCGTGCAAACCCGCACCAATGGAAGCCGTGATCGGCTGGCCGTTGATCTGCGAGAAGGTGTTCGTGTGCGTGAACATGAAGTCGCCGAACGCCTTGAGGCTGTCGGAGATCTTGTGGTCGAACGCGAACGAGACCGCCTCACGCTGGTTGCCCGTCAGCTGGGTGACGTACTTCGCGAGGTTGAAGAACTGGAACTGGTCGCCCGCGAGGCGGGGGCCGGAGTAGGTGCCCGCCGCGATGAGCGTAGCGGGATCGAGGCCACCGGGGGTGACCGTCGGGGCCGCCTGGCTCGGGTTGAGCAGGTAGTAGTTGGAACCGATGTTGACCGAACCGGCGAAGGTCGGGGTGCCATAGGTCGGGTCGGAGTACTGGCGCTCGAAGTTCCAGAGCGGGTCCTGTTTCACCCACTCGGCCGAGACCGTCATGCTGGTCTTGCCGTTGCTGGCGCCGCCCACGATGTAGGCGCTGCGCTCGGAGGTGTTGCCCTTGTTCGTGGACCAGCCGTAGCGGGCCCCCGCTTCAAAGCCTTCGTAATCCGTCTTGAGGATGATGTTGACCACGCCGGCGACGGCGTCCGTGCCGTAGATGGCCGAGGCACCGTCCGCGAGGACTTCGATGCGCTCGATCGCGGCGACCGGGATCAGGTTGACGTCAACGAACTGGTAACCACCACGGGCGTCGATCGGGGCGTAAGCCGCGCGACGACCGTTGATGAGGACGAGGGTCGCCGTGTTGCGCAGCGCCAGCTGGGAACCACCGTTGGTGGAACCGCTGCCGACGTTGGCATTGGCCGAGCCGATGTTGGTGTTGCCGTTGAACTGCGGCACCGTCTTGCGGAGGATTTCCAGCACGCTCGTGCTGTTGCCGGAGTTGGCGATCGCCTTCGCATCAACCGTGATCACCGGAATGGCCACGGAATTGGCCGCCGGCGTCAGGTAGGAACCCGTGACTTGGAACTTTTCCATCTCCACGGTCTTTTCCGTGGTGGTGGTCGTCGTCGTCGTGGTGGTGGTAGCAGGCGCGGGGTCGGCCGAATAGCCGGAGACCGCGAAGAGGCCGGAAGTCGCCAGGAGCGACAGCGCGGCCATGAACTTCCGCAAGCGGAGGTTGTTCATAGTCATTGTGTTATCAGTTTGTG
>CAIOAO010000105.1 GCA_903855985.1 uncultured Opitutia bacterium
CCGGCATGCCCGGCACCGGCGGCCCGGGCCACAAGGTCAAGGCGGAGTTCAACACCAAGTCCCACGTGCGCGGCGTCATTTCCATGGCGCGCTCGGCCCATCCCGACTCCGCCGGCAGCCAGTTTTTCATCTGCCACGGCGAGGCCAAGTTCCTCGACGGCCAGTACACCGCCTTCGGTGAACTCGTGAAGGGCGACGACGTCCTCGAGCGCATCGCGACGATGCCGACCAGCTCCGGCGGCGGCGGCGAAAAGAGCACGCCCATCGAGCGCGTCGAGGTCACCAGCATTACGCTCGTCCCGGCCAAGTAAGGCCGGTCCGCGGCGCCAGTCTGCCATTGGACCCTGCCCTTGGGCGCAGAACGACTCCCCATGCCCAAGCTCCTCCATCTCCAGGTCGCCTGTGCCGAGAACCGCGTCATCGGGCGCAAGGGCCAGCTGCCGTGGCGGATTCCGGAGGACCTGCAGTTCTTCCACGACCAGACCGCCGGCCAGACCGTCGTGCTCGGCCGGGTGTGCTTCGAGACCTGGCCGCGCGTCCTGCTCGACGGCCGCCAGCCCGTGGTCATCACGCGGAATCCGGCCCTCGCCTCCGACCAGGTCCGCGTGGCCGGTTCGCTCACCGCCGCCCTTGCGATCGCGGAAACCCTGCCGGGTGAGATCCACATCTGCGGCGGCGAGCGCATCTACGGGGAAACCCTCGCCCTCAACCGGCCCATGCGGCTGCACCTGACGCTCGTGCACGCCGACGTGCCCGGGGACACCTATTTCCCCGAATGGCGCCACCTCGCCTGGCGCGAGACCAGCCGCCGCGAGAGCGCCGACGCCAACTTCCGCTACACGTTCTACACGCTCGAGCGTCCGTAGTTTTTAACCACGAAGCCCAGGCCTTTTATCGCGGAACCGCGGAGGAGCGGAAATACCGGGAAACACACCAAAGTCAGAACTCCGCGTTTCCGCCCCTCCGCGCTTCCGCGATAAATTCCGGAGATCGAAGTTCGCGTTCATTCGCGTCCATTCGCGGTTAAAAAACAGGTTCTATCTCCGCTGCGCCGCCGCGTGCGCCTTCGCGGTCTCGACGTATTTTTCCGCCCACGGCTTCAGGGTCGCGATTTCCTCCGGCCGAAGCGGGCGGATCACCTTCGCCGGCGAGCCATAGACCATCGAGCCCGGCGGACAGACAAAATGCTGCGGCACGAGGGAGTTCGCCCCAACGATGCTCTGCGCGCCGATCTTCGCGCCATCGAGGATGGTCGCACCCATGCCAATGAGGCACTCGTCGCCGATCGTGCAGGCGTGGATGATCGCCGCATGGCCGATCGTGCACCATTTGCCGATGTAGGCGCCGTAATCGTCGGCGAGGTGGACGATCGCATTGTCCTGGATATTCGTCCCCTCGCCCACCCGGATCTCATGGATGTCGCCCCGCAGCACCGCGCCGTAAAACACGCTGGTCTGCGGGCCCAGCACGACGTCGCCGTTGACCGTGGCGTTCGCCGCGATGAACAGCGCCCCGGCGACCTCGGGCGTCTTGGTAAAATGGCGGGCGAGCTGGTCTTTGATGGCCATGTTATTTCTCCTTCGAATATGGCACGCCGATGGCCTTGGGCGCAACCGCCGTTCCGACAAATCCGGCCAGCAACAGCACCGTGAGCACGTAAGGCAGGGCGAGGATGAACTGCACCGGGATCACGCCGACCAGCGGCAGCGCCACGCCCTGCAGCCGGGTGGCGAGCGCGTCGGTGAACGCAAAGAGCAGGCAGGCCCCCAGCGTGGGGTACGGCTTCCACTTGCCGAAGATCAGCGCCGCCAGCGCGAGGTAGCCCTTGCCCGCCGTCATGTCGCGCACGAAGCCCGAGCTCGCCGCCGTGGACAGATACGTGCCCGCCACGCCGCACAACGCGCCGGAAATGAGCACCGCCTGGTACCGCAGTCGCGCCACGGAGATACCGGCCGTGTCCACCGCCGACGGGTTTTCCCCCACCGCCCGCAACCGCAGGCCAAAGCGCGTGCGAAACAGCACCCACGCGCTGATCGGCACCAGGACCGCCGCGAAATAGACCACAAGGTTGTGTCCGCTCAGCAGCTCGGCGTAGAGCAGACCCGGCAGCGGTACCGCCCGCGCCGCTTCCGCCCCGGGCCAGTGCAGGGCCAGGAAACGCTGGCCCACGCCCTCCAGCTGCGGCGTCTGGCCGCCAAGATTGAACCAGGCGAGCGCGAGCGAAGGCCCGAGGCCCGCAACCATGATATTCACCGCCATGCCGGCGACGACCTGGTTGCCGCGGTGCGTCACGCAGGCATACGCCAGCAGCAGCGCCAGCGCCATGGCCGTGACGATGCCCGCGACCAGTCCGAGCCAGGCCGAGCCGCTCACCGCTGCGACCGCGGCCGAGGCAAAGGCCGCGCCCAGCATCATGCCCTCCAGGCCGAGCGCGATCACGCCCGAGCGCTCGGAAAACAGGCCCGCAATCGCGGCCAGCAGCAGCGGCGTCGCCACGCGGATCGTGGCGGCCAGCAGGAGGACGATGAGGGTGTAGGTTTCCATGTTACGGGGCGTCCTTCCGGCCGCCGAACCGCGCCAGCAGCGTGGCGAGCGGGCCGCGGAAGACGTTCTCCAGCGCGCCGCAGAACAGGATCACGAGGCCCTGGATGACCACGACCATGTCGCGGTTGACGCGCGGCATGTCGAACGAGAGCTGCGAGCCGCCCTGCATCAGCGCGCCGAACAGCACGGCCGCGAAGAAGATCCCGACGGGGTGGTTGCGCCCCATCAGCGCCACCGCGATGCCGACAAACCCCGCGCCCGCGGGAAAATCCAGCAGGATGCGGTGCTGCGAGCCCATCAGCTCGTTGAGGCCCAGCAGGCCGGCGAGCGCGCCCGAGAGCAGCATCGCTTGAATCGTGATGCGCGACGGCCGGATGCCCGCGTAGACCGCGGCGGCGGAATTCTGGCCGGCCACCCGCAGCGCGTAACCCCAGCGCGTGCGCCAGACCAGCACCCAGACGAGGACGCCGGCGGCCAGGGCGAAGAGAAACGCAAGGTTGAGCGGCGTGCTGGTGAACGGGATGCCGATTTTCCCGAGCAGCGTGTGCAGGCCGGGCAGCGTGGCGTTGGGGGCGAACTCGCGCGACTCCGGGGACTGCTGGCCGGGCTTGATCAGGATATTCACCAGCAGCCACGTCATCAGGGCCGAGGCGATGAAGTTGAACATGATCGTCGTGATGACGATGTGGCTGCCGCGCCGCGCCTGGAGGTAAGCCGGGATGAACGCCCACGCCGCGCCAAACACTGCGCCGGCGATGACCGCCAGCGGCAGCACGGCCCAGAACGGCCACGACCCGAGCCACAGGCACACGAGTCCGGTGCCCAGCCCGCCGAGGTAGGCCTGGCCGTCACCGCCGATGTTGAAGAGTCCCGCGTGGTACGCCACCGCGACGGCGAGCCCGGTGAAGATGAAGTTGGTGGAATAGTAGAGCGTGTACCCCACCGACTCCTGCGAGCCGAACGCGCCGTCCGCCATGAGCTTCAGCGCCGCCCACGGGCTCTCGCCAATCACCTTGATGATGACGCCCGAGAGCAGCAGCGCCGCGAGCAGGTTGATCGCCGGGAGCAGGCCCAGTTCAGCCCAGCGGGGGAGTTTGGCCGGCGTACTCATGTCCGGCCCTCCCCTTTCACGCCGGCCATCATGAGTCCGAGTTTTTCCTCGGTGGCGTCGGCGCGCGCGACCTCGCCGACGATCTCACCGGAGTTCATCACGAGGATCCGGTCGGCCAGGCCGAGGATTTCGTCCAGTTCGACCGAGACCAGCAACAGCGCCTTCCCGGCGTCGCGCAAGGTCACGAGCTTCTTGTGGATAAACTCAATCGCCCCGATATCCACGCCGCGCGTCGGCTGGCCGATCAGCAGCACGCGCGGGTCGGAATCAATCTCGCGCGCCAGCACCAGCTTCTGCTGGTTGCCGCCGGAAAAGGACGCAATGTGCAGCCCCGGGTCCGGCGGACGCACATCGTAGGCGACCATCTTTTGCGTGCAGCCGCCGTGGATGGCGGAGCGGTTCAGCAACAGTCCGCGCTGGTAAACCGGGAGATCGTGGTACCCGAGGATGGCGTTGTCCTCCGCGGAAAAACCCGCGACGACCCCCATCCGCAGCCGGTCCTCCGGCACATGCGCAAGCCCGAGCCGGCGGCGCGCGCGGGCGTCCATGCCCTCGCGCACCAGGTCGCGGCCCTCGAGGACAATTTCGCCGCGGCTCGGTGCCCGGATGCCGGCGAGTGCCTCCAGCAGCTCCGACTGGCCGTTGCCGGCGACCCCGGCGATGCCGACAATTTCCCCGGCCTGCAGGGTAAAACTGACGTTCTTCACCCGCGGCACGCCGAGCCGGTCGCGCACCTCGAGGTTCCGCACGGCCAGCAGCGTCGCGCCGGGCTGCGCCGGGGTTTT
This sequence comes from uncultured Opitutia bacterium, assembly GCA_903855985.1. Classification (GTDB taxonomy): domain Bacteria; phylum Verrucomicrobiota; class Verrucomicrobiia; order Opitutales; family Opitutaceae; genus Opi-474. The sequence continues at coordinate 4,441 of CAIOAO010000105.1, forward strand.
GTCCACGCGCAGCAGCACCGCGCGGCCGACCATCTTTTCGGCGAGCTCCCGTGGCGAGGTGGATTTGGTCTCAACCTCCCCGACGATGGCGCCCTGCCGCATGACGGTGACGCGGTCCGTCACGGCCATGATCTCGCGCAGCTTGTGCGTGACGAGGATGACGGTTTTGCCCTGCGCCCGCAGCCGGGCGAGCATCTTGAACAGCTGGTCAGCCTCCTGCGGCGTCAGCACCGCGGTCGGCTCGTCGAGAATCAGGATGTCCGCGCCGCGGTGCAGCGCCTTCAGGATCTCCACGCGCTGCTGCAGCCCGACCGGCAGTTCCGACACGACCGCGTCGAGCGGCACATCGAGCCCGTAATCCCGCGCGAGTTGCTCCAGCCCGGCCCGGGCCGCCGCCATGCCGCCCGCGAGCCGGCGCCCGCCCTCGGCACCGAGGACGACGTTTTCCAGCACCGTGAAATTCTCCACGAGCATGAAGTGCTGGTGGACCATGCCGATCCCCGCCGCGATCGCGTCCTGCGGGGAGCCGATCTCCACCACCCGCCCCGCCACGCGGATTTCCCCGGCGTCGGCGCGGTGAAACCCATAGACGATGTTCATGAGCGTGGACTTGCCCGCGCCATTCTCACCGATGAGCCCGTGGATGCTGCCGGCGGCGATGGCGCACGAGATCGCGCGGTTCGCGCGCACGGCCCCGAACCGCTTGTCGATGCCGCGCAACTCCAGCGCCGGCGCGGAGGATTCAGACGGGGTAACCGCGAATGGACGCGAATTCACGCGAATGAATCGTCTGAGCGTTCACGAATCCGAAGCATCATTCGCGTGAATTCGCGTCCATTCGCGGTTTAGTTACGGTTTGTACTCCGAGACCTTGAGCTTGCCGCTGACAATATCGGCGCGCGCCTGGTCCAGCCGCTGCTTCATCGCGGGCGTCAGGACGGTGCGGTTGTGCTCGTCGAACGAGTAATCCACGCCGTTCTCCGCCAGGCCGAGCACGAGCTGGCCGGGCTGCCACGTGCCGTTTTTCGCGTCCTCGAAGGCCTTGTAAACGGCGACGTCCACACGCTTCACCGCCGAGGTGAGCACGCTCCCCGGATGCAGGTAGTCCTGGTTGCTATCGCAGCCGATGCTGAGTTTGCCGGCGTCCGCCGCCGCCTGCATCACGCCGATGCCGGTGGCCCCGGCGGCGTGGAACACCACGTCGGCGCCGCGGCCGAACTGGCTCTTGGCCAACTCCGCGCCCTTGGTCGGGTCGCCCCACGCGGCGGGCGTGGTGCCGGTCATGTTCTGGAAGACCTCGATGCCGGGGTTCACGTAGTGGGCTCCCTCGACGTAGCCGAGGGCGAATTTGCGGATGAGTGGGATGTCCATGCCGCCGACGAAGCCGATCTTGCCGGTCTTGGACGCGAGCGCCGCCGCCATGCCGCAGAGGAAGGACGATTCCTGCTCGCGGAAGTTGATCGACTGGACGTTGGGCAGGTCCACCACGGCGTCGATGATGGTGAACTTCACGTTGGGAAACTGCTTGGCGACCTTCTCCACGGCCGAGGCCTGGGTGAAGCCCACCGCGACGATGATGTTGGCACCGCGCTTGGCGGACTGCGCCATGATCTGCTCGCGCTGGGCGGCGTTGGTGATCTCGAACTCGCGGAAAGCGATGCCGGTGTCGCGCTTGAACTTCTCGGCGCCCTCGCTGGCGGACTGGTTGAAGGACCGGTCGAACTTGCCGCCGAAGTCATAGACGATGGCGGGGAGGAAATCCTTGGCGGACACCAGCGCGGCGGCGCCGGTGAGGAGAAACAACGCAAACAGGCGGTGGGGGAGGTCATCGGCAGAACGGTCCTCAACCTGCGAAAAAGCCGCCGGTGAATCAATGCCCAACGCGGGGTTTCTTTGGCCCGGAACCGGAAAAAAGATTCGGCAACCGCGGGGAGATGGCTAGCTAACTGCTGCCGCCCCTCCCACCCACCCTCCCCATGGCCCACCGACCCTTCCGCGAACACTTCGCCCCGCCCACCGAGCCGTACTTCCGCTGGCGCGGCGGGGAGATCACCCGCATCGAGGGCTTCTCGGACGCGGTGTTCGCGTTTGCCGTCTCGCTCCTGGTCGTCGCGCTCGAGGTGCCGCACACCTACGCCGAGCTGCTCGGGGTGTTGCGGGCCTTCCCCGGGTTCATCGCGAGCTTCGTGCTGCTTTATCTTTTCTGGAGCTACCATTACCGGTACTTCCGGCGCTACGGCCTGGAGGATAATTTCTCCAAGTGGCTCAACGCCGCGCTGCTCCTGCTCGTGCTGTTTTCCGTCTATCCGCTGAAGTTCCTCTTTGGGCTCATGTTCCAGGGCCTGTTCGGCAGCAGCGGCCTGCACGGGACCCATGCGATCAGCCTCAGCTCCGAGCAGGAATGGTCCGGCCTGCTCTACATTTATGGCGCCGGGCTCGCCGGGATCTTCTGCTGCTATGCCGGCCTCTACCAGCACGCCTACAACCTCCGGGCCCGCCTCCGGCTCACGCGGGCGGAGGAGATTCTCACCGTGAGCGCCGTGCGGGGTTACGCCATCGCGATCGGCGTGTGTCTGCTTTCCCTCCTGATGGTGAAGCTCGGCCGGAACGCGGAGGCCGGCTGGGTCTATTTCCTCATCGCGATCCTCGTGCCCATCAGCACGCGCTGGCACAAGCGTGCCGCACGGCGGGCGGAGGAAGCCTGGCGGGCGCGACGGCAGGCGGAAGCGCGCTAAAGCGCGCTCCGGTTGCATCGAGAGTGGGCGGGACCGCTGGGTCCGCCCAACACCCGGCCGGTGGTCGCGGGCCGCCCGCGGAAACTCACTTCACCGGCACCGGTGACAGGTTCCAGATGTCCTTCGCGTATTCGCGGATGGTGCGGTCGCTGGAGAACTTGCCCATGCGCGCGGTGTTGAGGATGGCCATGCGGGCCCACTTCACCGGGTCGCGGTAAGCCGCATCCACGCGCAGGTGCGCGTCGCTGTAGGCGCGGAAATCCGCCAGCACCATGAAGGGATCGCCGCCCTGCAGCAGGCTGTTGCGCGTGAGGGCGAACGGCTCCGGCTCGCCCGGGGCGAAGTAGTCGGAACCGAGCCAGTCCACCACGGCGCGCAGTTCCTCGTCGGCGTTGTAGACGTCCCACGGGCGGTAACCCGCGGCCTGGCGGGCCACGACCTGTTCCACGGTCAGGCCGAAAATGAAGATGTTGTCGTCGCCGACCTCCTCCTTGATCTCGACGTTGGCGCCGTCGAGCGTGCCGATGGTGAGGGCGCCGTTGAGGGCGAGCTTCATGTTGCCCGTGCCGGAGGCCTCCTTGCCGGCGGTCGAGATCTGCTCGGACAAGTCGGCCGCCGGGATGATCTTCTCGGCGAGGGAGACGCGGTAGTTGGGCAGGAAGGCGACCTTGATTTTCCCGCCGATGCGGGTGTCGGCGTTGATCCGCGCCCCGATGAGGTTAATCGCGCGGATGATGTTCTTCGCGAGATCGTAGCCCGGGGCGGCCTTCGCGCCGAAGACAAACACCCGCGGCACCATATCGAGGCCGGGGTTTTGCAGCAGCCGGCGGTAAAGGGCGAGGATGTGGAGCAGGTTCAGGTGCTGGCGCTTGTACTCGTGCAGCCGCTTGATCTGCACGTCGAAGAGCGCGTCGGGCGACACCTCGATGCCGCACTCGCGCTGGATGACCGAGGCGAGTTCCACCTTGTTGGCGTGCTTGATGGCCATGAACTCGCGCTGGAAGGCGGCGTTGTCCACCCACTGCTCCAGGCCACGCAGCAGGTCGAGGTCGCGCACCCAGGCCTCGCCGCCGAGCTTCTGCGTGATGAGGTCGGCGAGGCGCGGGTTGCTCTTGAGCAGCCAGCGGCGCGGCGTGATGCCGTTGGTCTTGTTCTGGAATTTACCCGGGTACAGCGCGTCGAACTCGGGGAACAGGTCCTTTTTCAGGAGCGCGGTGTGCAGCGCGGCGACACCGTTGACGGTGTGCGAGCCGACAACGGCGAGGTTGGCCATGCGCACGAGCTTGTGGCCGTTTTCCTCGATGAGGGAGCAGACGCGCTTCTTGTCGTTGTCGCCGGGCCACTTCGCGTCGACCACCTGCAGCAGCCGGGTGTTGACGTCGTAGATGAGCTGGAGATGGCGTGGCAGGATGCGCTCGAACAGCCCCACGCCCCACTTCTCCAGCGCCTCGGGCAGCAGCGTGTGGTTGGTGTAGGCAAAGGTCTTGTTCGCGATGGCCCAGGCGGCCTCCCACGTCATGTTTTCCTCGTCCACGAGGATGCGCATCAGCTCCACGATGGAGATGGCCGGGTGCGTGTCGTTCAGCTGCACGGCCACCTTGTCGGCGAAATTGCCCCACGAGTTGCCGGGCGTGCGGAAGTGGCGGCGGATGATGTCGCGCAGGGAGCAGGCGATGAAGAAATACTGCTGCACCAGCCGGAGCTCCTTGCCGCTCTCGGTCTTGTCGTTCGGGTACAGCACCTTCGACACCGAGTCGCCGATCGCCTTTTCCTGCACCGCGCCGACATAGCCGCCGGTGTTGAACGCGGCGAGGTCGAAGCCCTCGTCGGCCTTGGACGCCCACAGGCGGAGGAGATTCACCGTGCCCGTGCCGTAGCCGGCGGTCGGGATGTCATGCGGCACGCCGAGGATGGTCTTCGTGTCCACCCAGCGCGGCCGGTAGTTGCCGCGGTCGTCGAACACATTCTCCACCCGGCCGTAGAGGTGGATCTTCTGTGTGTACTCGGGCCGCACGACCTCCCACGGGTCGCCGAAGCGGATCCAGTTGTCGGGGTGCTCGATCTGGCTGCCGTTGACGAACTCCTGCTTGAAGAGCCCGAACTCGTAATAGATGCCGTAGCCGAGCGCCGGGTAATCGAGCGTCGCGAGCGAATCCAGGAAGCATGCCGCCAGGCGGCCGAGGCCGCCGTTGCCGAGGCCCATGTCGACCTCCGTCTCGCGGATCTGCTCGAAGTCCTGCCCGAGCGACTCGAGTGCGGCCTTGGCGGCATCGAACAGGCCGGTGGCGAGGAGGTTGTTGCCGAACAGCCGGCCGATAAGGTACTCGAGGGAAAAATAGTAGATGCGGCGGACGTTCAGCTCGTTGTGCAGCGTCTGCGTGGCGATCATGCGCTCATGGATGGTGTCGCGCACGGCCAAGGCGGTCGCGACCCACCAGTCGCGCGGTGTCGCCGAGCCGGCATGACGCGCCAGGGTCGAGACCAGGTGCCGCTGGATCAGCGAGCGCATGATCTCCTCGGCTGAGTCCGGATGGGCGCGCCCGGCGGGTGTGGCGGCGGCGGGCTTGGCGGGTGATTTCTTATTGGCGGCGGTCGGCATGGTCAAAGTTGCGGGAAGGAGACCAAGATTCGTGCCAGCAGTGCCCCGATGGCACGCCTATTTTTGGAACCGGCGCGCAAGTTCACCGTGGTGTAACTCGATATAGGTCGGCCGGCCGGCGGGATTGGTCAGCGGCGAGCGGGTCGCAAACAGTTGCCCGGCGAGGGCCTGCACCTCGGCCTCGCCGGCCGTGGCGGGCAGCCGGATGGCCTTGGCGGCGGCGAGGCGGGCGAGCTCCTCCCGGGCCAGGCCGGGGTTGTTGTCGGGTACGCGGCCCTCGCGGAACGCCCCCAGCAGGTCGCGCAGGAACGGTTCGGCGTCGGCCGGCTCCATCCACGCCGGCACGGCCTCCACGCGGAAGAAATTGCGGCCGAACTCGGAAACCTCGAAGCCGTGGGCGTTGAGAAACGGCAGCCGGTCGAGCAGCAGGGCCGTCAGGATGGGATCGAGTTCCACCGGGATCGGGAGCAGCAGGCGCTGGCTCGGCACCGTCCCCGTGGCAAACTGCTCGCGCAACCGCTCAAACCACACGCGCTCGTGCGCCGCCCGGCGGTCGAGCAGCACGAGCCCCGCCGACGTCTCGAACAACGCGTAGTTGCTGTGGGCAAGTCCCACGAAACGCCAGTTCAACGCCGCCGCCGGGCGGGGCGGCAGCTCCACCGGGCTGGAACCAATGGCGGCGGCCGAAACGGGACCGGGCGCGGATGGCGGAGGGGCGGCCGGGGCCGCGGCCATGGGACGGAAAACCGCCGGACTCGCCGCCGGCTGAATCCAGCGCGTCGGCTCCGGTGCACCCGAGGTGGCTTTCGCCGGCAGAAAATCCGCCGGCACGCCCGGGCTGGAAGCCGGGCCACCCGGCGTGACCAGGGTTGGGTTGGCGGCCGTCCCGAGTTCCCGCAGCCGCTGCAGCACGCTGCGGATCACAAACGCCCGCACCGCCGGTTCGCTGCGGAAACGCACCTCGCGCTTCGCCGGGTGCACGTTCACGTCCACCGCCGCGGGGTCGCACTCGAAAAACACGAAGGCCAGCGGGTAGCGGCCCTTCGGCAGCGACTCATGGTAGCTCTCGATCAGCGCATAGTTCAGCGTCCGGCTGTCCACCGGGCGCTGGTTCACAAACACGATCATCTCATGCCGCGTGGCGCGGCCCGTGCCCGGCCGGCCGATCAAGCCGCTGAGCCGCATCCCGGACTCCCCGGCCTCGAGCGGCACCAGCGCCGCGGCGGTTTGCCGGCCGAAAATCTCCGCCACGCGTTCCGCCAGCGTGGTGCATTCAGGCGAGCGGAAAATCACCCGGCCATCCTCGATCAGCGTGAAGGCCGTCGCGGGGCACGCCAGCGCGTACAGCCGCACGCACTGGATGATGTGCGCCGCCTCGGTCGGGTCGGTCTTGAGGAATTTCCGGCGCGCCGGCACCGAGTTGAAGAGGTGCGTGACCTCGATGCGGGTGCCCACCGGCCGGCCGCAGTCGCGCACGTGGACGAACTTGCCGCCGTTGACCAGAATCTCCGTGCCGACGTCGCTGCCCGCCTCGCGCGTCTGCAGCTCGAACCGCGAGACGCTCGCGATGGACGGCAGCGCCTCGCCGCGGAAACCGTAGCTCGCGAGCCGGTCGAGGTCGGCCGCCTCGGCGATCTTGCTCGTGGCATGGCGCTCCAGCGCGAGGAGCGCGTCGTCGCGCGCCATGCCGGAGCCGTTGTCCTCGATGCGCATGAGCGAGCGGCCGCCGTGGCGGAACTCGACCTCGATGCGCGTGGCGCCGGCGTCGAGGGCGTTCTCGACGAGTTCCTTCACCACCGCGGCCGGGCGCTCGATGACCTCGCCCGCGGCGATCTGGTTGGCGACCCGGTCGGTGAGAATGCGGACTTTGGCCATGGCAGCGCAGAGTGAATCGCGGAAACGTGGAGGAACGGAAGCGCGGAATTGCTCGGAACGTAGCGAAGGAAGTCCTGGGCACCTATCGTCTACAATCCGAGTAGCATGCGCACCTTGTCCAAATCTGACGCAGCGAAGGCTTCCTGCGAGGGAAACGCCAAGAGGTATCGGTCCTCACCGGCCGTGATCATGAAAGCCCTGACGGGGTGCGGCCCATTCCCTCTCGAAGTAACGTTGAGCATCACCTCGTTCGACAAAACAAGCCGATCGAAGCTGTGGGTCCGCCGTTTGAAACACCAAGCCAGCCAACTTCGGCATATCGTCATTGTTCTGCGGCGCTTATCGAACTCCGCCACCGCGGTGAAACCGCCCAAAAACAGACAAAGGGCCCCGACCCCAACAAGGCTGCCAAACAACGGGATCCGCCAGCGTTCCGGGTTAGCTGAGAAGAGGCAGATTCCCGCGACGGCAAAGAAACCGGCCGCCAGGAGAAGCAACTGCCAGCCGGGTGCCCGCCTGAATCGCACGGGGCCGTCGGTCGAGCCGGACTCAAACTCGACTTGAATCCACATTATCGGTCGTGGTCTGGCCGCAAAACTACGCCAGGATCTTTTCCCAGCGCTTGAACTGTTTCGCGACCTGGGCGGGGCCGGGCATGCCGGGGCCGGTGCGCTTCGCGAGCGCGCGCGTGAGGTCAAACACCTGCACCCAGTCCGCCCCAAACGCGGGATGGATCTGCTGCACCTCCGAGGTCGGGAGCTGGTCGAGCCGGATGACGCTCTTTTCGGCCAGCTGCACCACCGCGCCCACCGCATGGTGGGCGTCGCGGAACGGCACGCCCTTGAGCACGAGATAGTCGGCCAGGTCGGTCGCCAGCAGCGCCGGGTCCGCCACCGCGGCGGCGCAGCGCTCGCGGTTGAAGGTCAGCCCGCCGAGCACGCCGGCCAGCACGTCGGCACACAGCGCGGACTGGTCGTAGCTGTCGAAGATCGCCGGCTTGTCCTCCTGCAGGTCGCGGTTGTACGTCAGCGGCAGGCCCTTCACGAGCGTGAGCAGCGTGTGCAGGTTGCCCTGGAGGCGTGCCGACTTGCCGCGCAGCAGTTCGCAGGCGTCGGGGTTCTTCTTCTGCGGCATCAGCGACGAGCCGGTGCTGAACGCATCAGCCATCTCGACGAACTTGAACTCGACGCTGCTCCAGAGGATCAGGTCCTCCGCGATGCGGGAAAGGTGCACGCCGAACAGGGCGCACGCGGTGGCGAACTCGATGTGCACGTCGCGGTCCGCCACGGCGTCCATCGAGTTGGGCGTGACCTGCGGCCGGCCCTTCGCGTCGGTGAAGCCGAGGGCCTTCGCGGTGTACTCGCGGTCAATGGGCAGCGTGGTGCCGGCGATGGCGCCGGCGCCAAGCGGGCACCAGTTGGCGTGCGCCGCCACGTCGGCCAGGCGCGCGCGGTCGCGCTCGAGCATCTCGAGCCACGCGAAAAGGTGATGGGCCGCCGGCACCGGCTGGGCGCGCTGGAGGTGCGTGTAGCCCGGGATCAGCACGTCGCGGTTGGCCTTGGCCAGGGCGAGCAGCGCGCGCTGGGCCGCGGCGATCTTGCCGGCGAGCACGCCGGCGGAGAACTTGAGCCAGAGCCGCATGTCGGTCGCGATCTGGTCGTTCCGGCTGCGCGCGGTGTGGAGCTTGGCGGCGGCGGGCACGCGCTTCGTCAGCGCGGCCTCGATGTTCATGTGGACGTCCTCGAGCGCGGTGTCCCAGGTGAAATTGCCCGCGGCGATCTCGGCGAGGATGGCGTCCAGCCCGGCGTGGATCGCGTCGCGTTCCTTCGCGGTGATGAGGCCGACGGAGGCGAGCATGGCCGAGTGGGCCTTGCTCCCGGCGATGTCAAACGCGGCGAGGCGGCGGTCGAACGAGACGGACTCGCTGAACTGCAGCATCAACTCGGCGGGACCCGCGGTAAAGCGGCCGCCCCAAATCGCAGGGGAAGTCTTCTTGGCCATGGCGGCACCACAAGACGCCGGGCCGCGGCGGCGCGCAACGCGAAAACGGGATGGCCATGCCCCACCCTGCCCCCAAAGTCAGGGCATGCTTCGCCGCCTGCTGCTGGTCTGCCTTTGCCTCGCGCCGTGGGGACCCACGGTGTTGGCCACGGAGGATCCCGCGCTGCGCCGCTATGATTTGGTCACGGTCGAGCCGGTCAGCACGTCCATCTACGTCGGCAGCGTGTCGCTGTCCGTGACGCCCTTTATCCGCAAGGCCGGCGTCTACCACTCCAACTATGTGGCCAAGGTTTTCCCGTATTTCTTCTGGGGTGAACAGGGCTGGATCACGATCGACCTGTCGGACGACGACCTGCGCCGGCTCGCGCAGGGCGAGGTCGTGCAGTTCAAGGGCCGGGGCCTGAACGACGACGGCGAGGAACGCCACATCGAGGGCCGGGCGGTGCCGGCCGACGCCCATTCCGGCAAGATCAAGGTGCGCGTGTTCGTCTCCAAGCGCATCCAGCTGATTTTCAACTCCACGTACAAAATCGGCTCATAGGTCATGCGCGAGAGGCGCCGGGTTCGGAGGTTTTCCCTCTCGACCCTAGCCAATCACCCCTCGCCCGGCGACTAAGCCGCCCAGTGAAACGTGACCGGCTTTTCGATCGCGGGATTCAGGCTCTGGGCGACGGGACAGTTATGCGCGGCGGTTTCGAGCAGCCTGGCGGTTTCCGGCGTCTTCGCAATCGGCAGCCAGACCTGGGTGGCCAGGCGGACGATCCGGCGCGGGGCGTCGGTGGACATCTCCTTGGTCACCTCAAATTTCACCCCGGGCAGCTCGAAGCCGTTTTTGCGCGCCACGAGGGCCATGGTCGTCGCGATGCAGGTGATGAGCGAGGTGGCGGTGAGGTCGGTCGGTGAAAACGCCTCGCCGCGGCCCTGGTTATCCTTGGGCGCATCCGTGTAAAGCACGGTGCCCGAGGGCCCGTGGATCGCCTGACAGTGCAACTCGCCCTGGTATTCGCCGGTGATTTTAACCATGCCGCCAGCGTCGGTATTTTTGCCGGCTTGGCAATGCCGCGCGATGACTGGCCGCGAATCCATGACGATTGAGAAAGATGCACTGCCCATTCGCCTGCTTGATCGTGACGGCGGCCGGCACATGATCCACGAAACTGCGGAACAGCGTTTCGCTGGCCGCCAGCCGCTCGTGCAACACCACCTCGCTGCTGCGGTCGCGGCAGTTGCACGCGATGCCGCCGTCCGACAGGATCGAGAGGGTCAGGTCCTCGCTAAAGATGACTCCGTCCTTCCGGCGCGCCGGCACCACGCCGTGCCAATGGCCTTGGGATTGGAGCGCGGGAAAGACCTCCGTCTGGATGCGCGCCACGCTTTCCGGTGAATAGAGGATCTCCCACGACTGGCCCAACAACTCCGACTGGTCCTTGAAGCCGAACATAACCAGATGTTCCGGGTTCACATAGGTAAAGCAGCCGGCCGCATCGGTCAGGGCAAAGCCCTCGCGGGACTTCTCGATCCCGTGCTGCAGCTTCCTCGCGCGGTCATCCACCGCCGTGAACGGCGTATAGTCCACCACGCACCCGATGATCAGGGGCGGAACGTGCGACGGCAGCAGCACGGCCTGGTCCTTCAGGGTATGAATGCGCCCGGCCGGGTCGCGCAGGCGGTAGGTCCGGGTGCAAGAACCCTGCTTTCTCACCAGGGCGGTGGCCTCCTGCGCCTCCTTTTGCGAATCGGGCAACAGGCAGGAATACCATGAGCTGGGTGTCGCCTGCAACCGGTCCAGGTCCGTCCCACAGAGACTCAGCAGTTCATTCGCAACATGGAGCGGGCGCAGGTCATCCGCCCGCAGCGCATAAAGCATGGTGCCCGCCAGCGACAGCGACCGCAGCACCGATTCGCCCAGGGGCGTGGTGACAAATCCGGTCAAAGTCTCCTCCCCGGGGGTCAGGGTCACGATCGCCTCCTCCGGGCCGGGGTTGAAAATCTGGAGCGTGGTGACTCCGGCCCCCTCGGGCGTCAGTTTCGCCCGGCCATCGGGCCGCGCGGCTCCGCCAAAAATCCAGTGCCCCGCCAAGTCCGGGTGCGACGCCGCCAATTGCCGCGCCACGCGGGCGGTGGGTCCCGCCGGATCGGACACCGCGGACCAGTCGGCCCCGAGCGATCCCGCCACGACGGTGCAATGAACCGCGGCTCCCTGGCGGGAATACCGCAGGACTCCGGCCCAAGGCAGGTGTGGCCCGGTCTTCACGTCAATGCCACCCCGGGAGTGGTGCCCATCGTCACCGGCTGCGCTTCGATTTCCAACCAACCCTGGGCCACCGCGAGGACGACCAAGTACTCGTTGGTCCGCGCCGAGAACTTGGCGCGGAGCTTCATCAGGAGCTTGTAGATCATGGAGACGCTGAGATCGAGTTCGGTGGCAATTTCCTTCACCACCGCGCCCCGGGCGAGACCCCGCAGGATCGCCAGCTCCTGTTTCGCCATCGTCTGCTTCACCCCGCCGCGGACGGCCTCGCGCAGCAAGGCACTGGCCTGCGCGCCCAGATAGGTGTGCCCCTCCCGGACACGGTTGATGGCATCGACCAACTCCGTGAAACGGGCGGATTTCTCCAGGAAGCCATGGGCGCCAAGGCTGATGACCTCCCGGACCACCTGCATGGTGCACGACGCGGTGAACACGAGGACATTGATGTCCGGATAATCCTTCCTCACCTCGGCCAGCAACGCGTAGCCCACGCTCTTTTCCGGCAAGCCGATGTCCAGGAGCAGCAGATTCGGACGGGTGGCAGCGAACGCTTCGCGCGCGCTCACGGCATCGTGGGCAATGCCCGCGACCTCATAGCCAGTCTGTTGGGCGACAAAGTCCGCCAGCAACTGGGCGATGGAATGGTGGTGATCAACGATCAGGATCCGACACACGTTCGCGGGTGAATCCGGGTGGGTTTTTGAAGCAGCGGGCATAATGCCCAGACTACCCAAAATAGGAGGAACTTGATATGCCATAAATTATAACTAGATAGGTTGTTTTACCTATTTGTAATTATCACAACCGAGTGCGTGATAGTACCTATTAGGCATTTTTTGCCTCGGTTTATAATGTCTTTATATATTTATAATCATCATGTTACATCACGGTTCTAAATCTTGATCAGGAATTAATGACTAGGGTATTTAACCTAGTTCTTTTACTCCATTCCATCAACTACTCCCTGCGAATTTTTACCGCTGCTAGGGGGTGGATTGCCGGAAATGGTTCCAGCGTGAGCACAAAGGTTTCGTTCGCGGCCGGACCTGATCAACCCCCGGGCTGGTGACCGTGGGTTCATCTGTTTCGACCATGGGGAAGGTCTTCAGGCCGAAATTGGCAATAGGGAGCCCTTCGGCGCTTCCACCGGCAGCTCAAACCAGAATGTCGCCCCCTGGCCGGGATGGCTCGTGATTCCAACCCGCCCATCATGTTTTTCAACAATGCGGCGCACGATGGAGAGGCCGAGCCCGTGGCCCTTGGACCGCACGGTGGCGATGCGGGTGAACGGCACGAAGAGCTGCGCCTGGGCCGCCTCATCGAGACCCGGCCCGGTGGAACGTGCAGAACGTGCGGCGCCGCGCATTCCATGGCCACTCCTCCAGCGCTACGGTGGCCTCAGGGCGCTTAAGCAAGGTCTTGATCGGCAGGGCGGCCAGCGCGTCCGCGGTCGCTTGGCTGGTCTCACGCGCGAGAAGTCGCAGGCGGGCCCAACGCGGCCCGTAGTTGGCTGGCCGCAGGAAGCCGACACGCGGACCATACACCTCCCACCACGACCAAAACGATGGTTCGAGGGTATTGATCACCTCGCGCTGGCCAGTTTTTGAAATGACCTTGGGGATGACGACTTCCTTGGTTTTGGGGAACACATAGTCGGCCCGGAATTGCCGCATCTCATCATCCGCCCGGACTCCGGCAATGAGCTGGACGATTTCATGCGCGACCAACTTCGGGTCATAGCGCTCCGCCGCCCGCAGGTAGCGCTCAACTTCGGCCAGACTCAGAAAGGCGATGTCATTCGCTTCAACTTTCCCGATCTTGCCCGCCCCGATGTTCGAGGCCGGGTTCGCCAAGATAATCTGCTCCTCGCACAACCATGCGAAGAAGGTCGAGACGGCCGTCTTGTGGTTCTTGCGCGTGCGCGTGTTCGCAGCTGCTCCATTCAGATAGTCAATGAGGCCCTGACGCGTGATGGTCTCGGGATAACGGTCGCTGAATTTCTTGAGAAAGGTCCCGAGGCGGGACTTAAGGTCCGAGTAGTAGCGGGTAGACGCTCCCTTGTTTTCACGATCCTCGAGGAACCGTGTCACCAATTCAGGCAACTTCGGCTTCTCCTCCAGCGGGTGGTGCAGCCGATAAAATTTCGCGAGCAAATCGAGCGGCACGTTTCGGACAATGGCCTTGGCCCGAGTGTATTCTAAAGCCGCGTCACGGTTCCAAAGGAAGTCGCCGTCTCCCGTGACCGCATGCTCGGTCTCCATTTTTTTCTTCGCCGCGTTCGCGAGATCCTTGGTGCCGAAGAATCGCCGACGGCGATCCAGTACGGGCAGGCCGGTCTTCTCGTTGAGCACGACCGTGCCATCAGGCCTGGTCAGGGTGTGCCTGATGACCAAGCACCACGGCGAAGTTTTCCGCCTCTTGTCCTTCGAGGGGTCGGAGACCGTCATGACCGGAGCCTTGTGGTTAACTTGTGGCTAATAAAGAAGGAAATTGGTTCCAATTCAGGACAATTGGCTCCAATGCGATTTACGAGGGAAGATCCACCGCAACAAAGAGAAAGGCCCGTTTCAGAGGAGAAACGGGCCTTCGGAATTGGCGGGATGGACGGGACTCGAACCCGCGACCTTCTGCGTGACAGGCAGACGCTCTAACCAGCTGAGCTACCACCCCGTGATGAGGGAAAGAGGCGGAAAGTAGAATTGGAGGTAGGCAAGTCAAGTGTGGTTTTCCCCGGGTCCCCGCGCGGGCGTTCACCGGGCCAAGGCCCCGGCCATCAGCCCATTAGTCCTCGCAGTCCCGCGGGATGATTCCTTCAATCCGTCCGGGCGGGAAAACCTCTTCTCCCCGTGATCGCCGGCCCGATTCACGCCCCCGCACCAACGGTTAATTTTCCTGTCTGTCCTTCCCCGCGCCTCCGCCTCCCTTTCCGCAGCTTTCTCCGGTGGTTTCCGATGGTACTGGCGTGCACCGCGGCGGCCGCGGCGGAGCGGCCGATCCGCGTGGACGTGGAAACCCACTCCGAACCGCTCGCGTTTCTGGATGCCAAGGGTGAACCCACGGGGTTTTCCGCCGAACTGCTGCAGGCCATGGCCCGGCACGGGGACTTTGAGCCCGTGATCGTCCGCGGCTACTGGACCCAGATCCGCCGCGATTTCGACGCGGGCAAGATCGACGCCCTCGCCAACGTCAACCTCACCGAGGACCGCCGCGCGGTGATGGATTTCTCCATTTCCCACGCCTACCTGCACGGCATCATCTACCTGCGCGGCGATCACGCCCCGATCCGGGAAACCGCCGACCTGGCGGGCCAGAAACTCGCGGTGCTCAAGGGCAGCGTGACGGACTACACCACTGCGGCCAACCATGGCTGGGGCGCAACGGTCACGACTTTTACCTCGGTGCCGGCGGCCTTGAAAGCCGTGGAATCCGGCACGTGTGACGCCGCCCTGCTGATGCTGCCGCTCACGCGCGGCACGGACGACTACGGGCTGCACAAGGCTTTTCTCGGTGACATCACCTTCCAGTATTATTTCGCCGTCCACAAGGGCGACACGGTGACGCTCGCGCGCATCAATGAGGCGCTCGCCGCGGTCCGGAGCGACGGGGAATTTGACCGGCTCTGGAGCAAGTGGATCGGGCCCATCGCCCCGCATCCGATCCGGCTCGGCGACCTGCGCCCGTATTTCCTGCCGGTCGCGCTCGTCCTGATCGTGGTGGCCGCGCTGTTCGGCTGGCAGCGCCGGATCGTGACCAAGGTCTTCAATTGTCCTCCCGGGCCAGAAGGACAAAATATACCCCGTGAGTTCAGTCGGGTGCAGTTTGGATGCGTTGGCTGGCGGCAGTGATCCATCGGCCGGCGCCGCGGCGCGCATCCGATGCCGCGACTGGCAACGGGTTGGGCGTTTTCACCTTGTCGCAACCCACCCGCACCGCTACCCGTGCTGCACCAAAATGCGGTGGTAGCTCAGCTGGATAGAGCAGCGGTTTTCTAAACCGCCGGTCGGGTGTTCGAGTCACCTCCACCGCGCCATACTTCGCTCGGTGGTCGTTGCCCACTGAGCTACGTAGGGCCGGCCAGTCTGTGGGTAGGCTGAAAACGCCCGGCAGCGAAGTGTGCCCTTCGTAGTCCCGGTTCGACGGGAGCAAGCGGGTTCAGGCCGTGCCCTCGCCCTTGGGCAACTTGGGTAGCTCACTCAGCACGCTGCGCCACAACTCCGCTTCGCCGGGTAAACCGTGCGCGTTGAGCTGGGCGGCGATCTCCTCCCGCGTGGGTTCGGCGATGGCGTGCTTCGGATCGCCCGGCAGGTCCGGTCGCACCGCGCGGGTCAGCGCCCAACAGGCCCAGGCGCGCCAGCGGCGTACCTCGCGGCGGGGCTCGTTCATCCGGCCGGCATAGTGTTGGAAATGCACCCGGGGGTTGCCCATGAAAATACCCGGCGGCGTGTGCGCGACCACCCAGGCCATCGCCGCGTACGGCAGCGGCCAGGTGCGCAGCACCGGCTCATCGCCCCGCAAATCCGACCCCAGCGCCCGGTCCAGGCAGAGCATCGCACGGGCGGCGAGGCCGCGCTGCCACAGGGCCTGGGCGTATTCGAGGCAGTCGTGGTAAAACTCCGCGCCGCGGACGTCCTCGCGGTGCACATGCAGCGTCCGCCAGTCGAGCCCGGCGCGGGGCGCGGGCAGATGCGGACAGGGCGGCAGGACCGGGATCATGGGCAGGGATGGAATTTGAACCACGAAGGGTACGAAGGACCCGAAGCTCAAGCCACAGAATTGATCGCGGAAGCGCGGAGGAGCGGAAATACCGGGAAACAGAAGATTGTTCCGCGTTTCCGCTCTTCCGCGCTTCCGCGATAAAATGGGCTGGGTTTTGTGATTAACCGTCCTGCGACTCTTCGCTTGGCGCGCGCGCAAGTTTCGTGGACAAAGACCCGCGCTGAACCCGCCGCCCACAGTCACCCCGCCGCCCTGCCTCGACCGGACCGTCTTTGGCATCCCCCTCTGGCGCCGCGTGCTGCTGTGGCCGTTTGTCATGCTGGTGCGGCTGTGGGGCATGACCCTGCGGTTCGAATCCTCGCCGGAGGACATGCGCA
This sequence comes from uncultured Opitutia bacterium, assembly GCA_903855985.1. GTDB lineage: Bacteria > Verrucomicrobiota > Verrucomicrobiia > Opitutales > Opitutaceae > Opi-474. Next base: position 20,995 of record CAIOAO010000105.1, read on the forward strand.
ACATGGCCAAGTGCGACGTGCCGGTGGCGTTTGTCCTCTGGCACAACCGCCTCTTTCTCGCGTCGGAGATCCACCGGCGCTACCGCCCCACCCGGCCGCTCTACGCGCTCATCAGCGCGAGCAAGGACGGTGCCTGGCTTGAGGCGTTTTTCTCGATGGTCGGCGGCCTGCGCGCAACCCGCGGCTCCAGCAGCCGCCTCGGCCGCGAGGCCGCCACCGCCCTGGTTGAGGTGCAGCGCGAGGGGCATGACATCGGCATCACCCCGGACGGCCCGCGCGGCCCGTGCTACGATTTCAAGCCGGGCGCGGTCATCGTGCCGCGGCGCACCGGTGCGCCGCTGCTGCTGGTCGGCGGCGACTATACCGCGTCCTGGCGGCTTCGCAGCTGGGACCGCTTTTACCTCCCGGTGCCGTTCTCCCGCGTGCGGGTACAATGCGTGCTGGTGGAGAACAGCGAGCTCAGGGAGCGCGATGCCGCGGTGGCGCTGATCAAGGCGCGCCTGCTGGAACTCAACCCCGACCGTGACCGGCCGGCTTAAAACGCCGGGGCCACGACGGCACTGGCGCCGGGCTTGGCCGTGTAGTCCTCACCCGTGCTCCAAACCCGGTCGTTGAGCAGGAATTTGAAGACGACCGGACGCGCGGACTCGCTGAGCTTGATCGTCCACTGGGCATCGCCGGTGCATTCCATGACGATCCCCTGGTCCCAGCTCAGGCCGGGGCCCTCGCCGCGGAGGTAGAGGGTGTTGCCGAAACCGACGTCGATGTTGGCGGTGATGGCGGTGAGAATGGCCTTGGGTGCCGTCTTTTTGACGGCGGGAGCGACCGGAGCCTTGCGGGCGGCCGGCGCGGACTTCTTGGCCGGGGCGGGCTTCTTGGAGGTCTTCTTGGATGATTTTTTCATGACGGTGTATGGAGCCTTGGATGAAATTTAGGTTCCACCCTTTAAAAAGCAAATCCAGGGCCAAAGCGTTGAATATGTCAGATATTACCGGGCTGTAACGTGAATCGGTCCGCTGGGATGGACAGGGATTGGGCCCAGCCGGGTGAAGGCCCGCCGTCGCCCAGGCTAGGACGGGCTATTTTCCATCGGGCTCCGCTGGAAAATAGGTGTTTACTCGCGCGGGGCGATTGCCCAAAACCTCCCCTCCCTTTCGGGGCAGTAGCTCAGTTGATAGAGCGCGTCGTTCGCAACGACGAGGTCGTGGGTTTGATCCCCATCTGCTCCACCAATTTACCATCGGAATCCGATGGTAAATTGCCCGCCAAAGCCTTGGCGACGGCGGGCCTCCGCGCCGCGGGTTATCGGGCCTTACCCCTCAGTTCGCGCTGAGCAGCTTGGCAAAGACCATCTTGCCTCCCGCCGTGGGCAGGATGCTGACGATCTCGGCGCTGACGCGGCGGCCGATGTAGGCGCGGGATGCGTTGACGACCACCATGGCGCCATCCTCGAGGAAACCCACGGCCTGGCCGTCGTCCTTGCCCGGCTTGACGAGCTCGACCTCGACGGTCTCCCCCAGCATCAGCTCGGTCCGCAGCGACCGGGCCAGTTCGTTGAGATTGAGCCAGGGCACACCCTGAAATTCCGCCATCTTCGCGAGGTTGTAGTCCGTGGTCAGCAGCTTGGCCCGCATGCTCTGGGCGAGGAAGACGAGCTTGGCCTCGATGTCCTCCCGCTTCGCGACCTCGCTCTCCGCGATGCGGATGTCGAGGCGCTTGTTGCGGCGCAGCTCGTTCAGCACCTCGAGTCCACGGCGGCCGCGCGCCTGTTTGTGCAGGTCGGCGGAGTCGGCGACGGCCTGCAGCTCATTCAGGACTAAGCGCGGGATGATCAGCGCCGCGCTGAGAAAACCGGCGTCACACACCCGCGCGATGCGGCCGTCGATCAGCACACTCGTGTCCACCACCACCAGCGGCACATCCACGTCATGCGGTACGAAGCGCACGTACGGGATCACGAGGTTGAACTCGTCCTTGCCGCGCAGGGCGATGACAGTGCCGAGGTAGGTGCAGACGATAAACAGGGCGAGCTGCGACAGGTAGATGATCTGCGGCTCGCCAAACCGGAACAGCGGCGAAGTGCCGATGAAATACGCAATCAGCGTGCCCATCCCGAGGCCGAAGCTGATGGCCGACAGGCCGCGCAGCGAAAAGCCCTTGAGCAGGAAGTCCACGAGGATGACCAGCGCCCCCAGCAGCAGGCCGATGATGGTCGCGAGGAGCCGGTGCGCATCCCATTCCTCGATCGCATAACACACCAGCCAGCCCGCGGCCCCGCAGAGCACAAAAAACACCGAGCGGATGGCGAGCATCGTCTTGTTCATGGAGCGGCGGATTTAGCGGAAAAAATAGAACAAAGCGAGCGGCAGCAGGGTACCCACCGCCATGACCACGAAGATAATCCGCAGGTCGCGGCCGGCTTTTGCCTTTTCAGGGGTATCCTCGTCCATTTCAGTGCCAGCGCACCAAACCCCCTTCTGCATGACAACCCAATACTGGCTGGTGAAATCCGAACCCGAGGCCTACGCGTGGACCGACCTGGTCCGCGACGGCCGCACCGCCTGGACCGGCGTGCGCAACTACGCGGCGCGCATCCATCTGAACGCCATGCGGCGCGGCGACCGCGTCCTGTTCTACGAGAGCATGACCACCAAGGCCGTCGTCGGTGTCGCCGAGGTCACCAAGCCCTCGTTCCCCGACACCACCGCGGACGAACCCGGCTGGGTCGCGGTCGAACTCAAGGCGGATGCCTCCCTCCCCCAGCCCGTCACCCTGCCCCAGCTCCGGGCGGATCCTACCCTCGCGAAGATGACGCTGTTCCGCCAGAACCGGCTGTCCGTCACGCCGGTCACCAAGGCCGAGTTCGACCGGATCGTGAAACTCGGCGGGTAAGGCAGGAAGAGCAGTCAGCGGTCGGCGATCAGCTCTCAGCTTTTGGACCACGACCGGACGGTCGCGAACGCGTGGCGTCCTTCGGCTTACCGCTGATCGCTCCCATTCCCCACGCTCGACAGCCAGTGCTTTTTGCCGTTTCCAAGGAGTCATGTCCGCCACCCTCACCATCCTCGCCCCCGGCCTGCTCGGCGGCTCCGTGGCCCGCGCCGCGCGCACGCATGGCGCCGCCTCGCGCATCGTGCTCTGGGCGCGGCGGCCCGAGGTGCGGCTGAAGCTGCGCGAACAGCCGTGGTGTGACGCCGTGGCCGACACGCCCGAGGAGGCCGTGCGCGGGTCCAACCTGGTCGTCATCGCCGCGCCCGTGGATCGCATTGTCCCGCTCATCCAGCAAATCGCGCCCCACCTCACCCCCGGCGCGATCGTCACCGACGTCGGCAGCGTGAAGGGCGAGATCGCCCGCCTCGGTCATGCCGCGCTCGGCGAACGCGCCCATTTCATCGGCTCCCACCCCATGGCCGGCTCGGAAAAGACCGGCTGGGAACACGCCAGCGCCGGCCTCTTCGAGCGCCGCACCTGTTTTGTGACCCCGCTCGAGTCGAGCCAGCCGGCCGCCGTCGCGGCCGTGGTGCGCCTCTGGCACGAGCTGGGCGGCGAGCCCGTCACGCTCTCGCCCGACCAGCACGACGAGATTGTCGCCCACATCAGCCACCTGCCGCAGGTTCTGGCCTCGAGCCTCTGTGCGTTTCTGGCCAAGAAGGACCCGACCTGGCGCAACTACTCCGGCGGCGGGCTGCGCGACACCACCCGGATCGCCGCGAGCGACCCGCAGCTGTGGCGCACCATCCTCGAGCAGAACCGCGACGAGATTCTCCGCGCGCTCCGGCAGTACCAGGACGAGCTCCAGACCCTGCATGCCGCGGTCTCCAATCGCGACTGGCTTGAGGTCATCGCGCGCCTCGAGCGCGGCAAGGCCTACCGCGACCAGTTCCGCCCGCTCCCCTGAGCGCCCGCCCCCGCCTGCGCCGCTCCTCCTGGAAAAGTGTAACCCAATAGGTGACACTGGCCTTGGTGCGGGCCGGCCATTCGGCCGGGCTCGGGCGCGAAAAAACACCTTGGCGCGGCGGGCGGGCTCATTGACGCTGGAGGTGCCATGTCTCTGCCCGACCTGCTGCCGATCCGCCCGTTCACGCATCCCGTGCGCGGCGAGGTCACGCTGCCCGGGTCGAAGAGCATCACCAACCGCGCACTCATCCTCGCGGCCTTGGCGGACGGCCCGGTCACGCTGACCAACGCGCTGTTCAGCCGGGACACGGAGATAATGGCGGCGGCGCTCAACCAGCTCGGCATCACCGTCACCACCGACGCCTCGGCCCGGACCATGCACGTCGCCGGCTGCGGCGGGAAAATCCCGGTGGCCTCGGCCAAGCTCATGGTCGGCAATGCCGGCACCGCCGCCCGCTTTCTGACCGCCTTCGTCTGCCTGCGGCCGGGCGGCACCTATCATTTCGACAGCGACCCCGCGATGTACCGCCGTCCGATCGGTCCGCTGCTCGACGCCCTCGCCACCCAAGGCGCGAAGGCCAGTGCGCGGAATTTCCCCTTCACGCTGCAGACCGCGGGCCTGGCCGGCGGCGCGGTGGAGATCGATGCGTCCGAGAGCTCCCAGCTGCTCTCCGCCCTGCTGCTCATCGCGCCGCACGCCCGCTCCCCGCTCACGGTGAAATTGCAGGGCGGGACCGTGTCGAAGCCCTTCATCGCGATGACCGAGCGGATGCTCCGGCAGTTCGCCGAGTGCCCCCGGACCTACGCCATCGAGGGCGACGCCTCGGCCGCGAGCTACTTTCTCGCCCTGCCGCTCGTGACCCGCGGCCAGCTCGCGCTGCCCGGTTACTCGATTGCCACCAGCCTGCAGGGGGACGTGGCGTTTGCCCCGGTGCTCGCGCCGGCCGGCCTGGCCGTGACGGAGATGGAGGACCGCCCCGGCGCGGATGCCTGGGTCGTGACCGGCGCGCCCCGCCGTGGCGTGACCGCGGATTTCAACGCGTTCTCCGACACCTTCCTCACCCTCGCGGCCATTGCGCCGCTGCTCACCGGGCCGACGAAAATCACCGGCATCGCGCACACGCGCAAGCAGGAGACCGACCGCGTGGCCGGGATGGCGCGCGAGCTGCGCAAGCTGGGCCAGGACGTGGTCGAGACCGAGGATTCGCTCACGATCACGCCGCGCCCGCTCCAGTCCGGCGTCGAAATCGAGACCTATCACGACCACCGCTTCGCCATGAGCTTCGGCATCCTCGGCTGCCACAACCTCCACGGCGACGGCCGGCCGTGGCTCTCCATCCAGGATCCCGCCTGCTGCGCGAAGACGTTTCCCCACTTTTTTGAGTTGCTGGAGTCGCTCCGGCAAAAGTCACTCGCCCCCTGATGGCCACCGCCCCCTTCATCATTGTCGCCATCGACGGCGGCGCCGCCTCCGGCAAGTCGTCCTCCTCGCGCACGCTCGGCGAGCAGTTCGACCTGCTGCACGTGGACACCGGCTCGTACTACCGGGCGCTCACGGCGGAGATGATCCGCCAGGGCGTGAAACCCGACGACCTGCCGGGGCTGCGGTCCGCGCTCGCCGGGCTGAAGCTCGGCACCCGGCTCAACGGCCGCTCGGCCGAGATGGAGATCGGCGGCCGCGTGGCCGGCGAGGAGATCCGCAGCCGCGAGGTCAATGATGCCGTGTCCCACTTTGCCGCGATTCCGGAGCTGCGGACGGCCTTGCTGACCTACCAGCGCGGACTCGCCGACGTGGCCCGCGCCCGGGGCTTTCACGGGCTCGTGATGGAAGGCCGCGACATCGGCTCGGTGATTTTTCCCGCGGCGGACTTCCGGTTCTTCCTGCATGCCGACGCGGGCGAGCGCGAGCGCCGGCGCGCGGGCCAGGGGTTGCAGGACCAGATCCGCGAGCGCGACCGCATCGACTCCTCCCGGAAGACTTCGCCGCTCACCTGCCCGGACGGGGCGACGTCAATCAACACCACCCACGTCACCCTCGACCAGGTCGTGCAACAGATGGCCGCCGCCCTCGCCACCAAGCTCCGCCCCGCATGAACCGGTCCTACCAGCAGGTGGAAATGCGGCCGGTGTACGGTTTTTTCCATTATCTCACGGCCGTGCTGTACGATATCGCCTTTCGCGGCGAGGTCGCCGGCCTGGAAAACCTGCCCCGCGCGGGCTCGTTCCTGCTCGCGGCCAACCATGCGAGTTACCTCGATCCGTTCCTGATCGGCGCGCAAGTCGAGCGCCAGATCGCTTTCTTCGCGCGCAAGACCCTGTGGAAGCCCGGGCTTTCCTCGTGGTGGCTCGACCTGGTCGGCACCATCCCCGTGGACCGCGATGGCGGGCAGGCCTTGAGTGCGATCAAGCGCGTGTTGCGGGCCCTGAAGGATGACCGGGGGCTGATTCTTTTTCCCGAGGGCACCCGCACGCCGGATGGCAACCTGCAAACCCCCAAGCCGGGCGTGGGCATGATTGCCTGCAGCACCCAGGTGCCCGTGGTCCCCGTGCGGATTTTCGGTTCCTACCAGGCCATGGGCAAGGGCCAGGGCCTCCGGTTCGACACACCCATCACGATTGTCTTCGGCCGGCCGATCAGCCCAGCGGAGTATGACGATCCCACCGCGGGCAAGGAGCGCTACCAGGTCGCCAGCAATCGCATCATGGCCAGGATCGCCCTGCTCCAGGAACCGCCGGTGCGGGTGATCTAGGCGGCCGTCACTCCAGCCCGCTCGCCTTGCGGGCGCGCTTGAGGACCACGCTGGCCACCGCGCGGGCGCGCGTCGCGCCGTCGCGCAGCACACTCTCGACGTAATCCGGATTGGCCGCGAGTTCCGCCCGCCGCGCCCGGGCAACGGTGAAGTAGCCCCAATAGTGTTCAAACAGCGCCTTCTTCAGGTCGCCGTAGCCGAGCCCGCCGGCGCGCAGCCGGTTTTCGTAGTCGAGGGCGACCGCGGCGGGCGCCACCAGCCGCAGCAGCTGGATGGCAAGGTTCTTGTCGGCGTCGGGCTTCGGCTCCGCGGGCGTGCGGCTGTCCATCTTGATGCCCATGATTTTTTTCCGGAGCACCGCCTCGTCGCCGAAGATCTCGATCGTGTTGCCGTAGCTCTTGCTCATTTTCTGGCCGTCGAGGCCGGGCACCACCGCCACCTCGTCGCGAATCACGGGCTCGGGTACGACCAGCGTCTCGCCGTAGGCCTCGTTGAACTTGATCGCCATGTCGCGCGTCATCTCGACGTGCTGCTTCTGGTCGCGGCCGACCGGCACCTTCTGGGTGTCGTAAAGCAGTATGTCCGCGGCCATGAGCACCGGGTAGGCAAAGAGGCCGAAGTTGGCGGCGATGCCCTTCGCGGTCTTGTCCTTGAAGCTGTGGGCGCGCTCCAGCAGGCCCATCGGCGTGAGTGAGCCGATCATCCAGGTGAGCTCGCAGACCTCGGGCACGTCGCTCTGCCGCCAGAAGACGCTCTTTTGCGGGTCCAGGCCGCAAGCCAGCCAGTCCAGCGCGATGCCCCGCGTGTGGGCCCGGCGCTCCGCCGGGTTGGTCACCGTCGTCATCGAGTGGTAGTCGGCGATGAAATAGAAGCAGTCCCCCTGCGCCTGGGCCTCGATGGCGGGTCGCATGGCGCCAAAGTAGTTGCCAATGTGGAGGGAGCCGGAGGGCGTGATGCCGGTAAGGGTGCGCATGGGAGGGATGAGCTTCGCGGAAGGCGCCGGCCGGCGTCAATCCCGGCGCGGCAGCGTGGACAGGTGCTGGCGGCTGTGGGCGATGGTCGCGGCCGGCAGAAAACCGCCGAAGGCCGTGAGCGGCATCACTAGGGACCGCGGGCCCAGCAGGGTGCCGGGCTGCAGCACGGCGTTGCACCCCACCTCGGACCGGTCGCCCACGATCGCGCCGAATTTTCTCAGGCCGGTGTCAACCACCACGCCGCCGGGCAGGTGCACACTGACGTTTTTCTGGTCGAGCCGGACATTGGAGCAGATCACGCCCGCGCCAAAATGCGCGCCGTTGCCGAGGATTGAGTCGCCCACGTAGTTGAAATGCGGCGTCTGCACCCGGTTCATGAGGAGGCAGTTCTTGAACTCGCAGGCGTTGCCGAGGACGCAGCTCTCGCCGACGATGACATTGCCCCGGATGAACGCCCCGGGGCGGATCTCGGTGTTCGCGCCGATCCACGCCGGGCCGATGATCGTGGCCGTGTGTGGGAGGACGACGGTCGGGTGCAGATAGACAAAGCCCTCCACATGCACGCCCGGCGGCAGCTGCCGCATGGGCTGGTCGAACTGGTGGGCCGCCAGCGCGGGTGCGATGCCCTTCAGCCACTCCCACGGCGCAGCTTCGGCGGGAAAAGCCGGGGCAAAGGACGCCAACGAGGCGGGCAGGGCGAAGAAATCGGAGGCTTTCACGCGGCAAAGTAAGGGCGGTCTGCCGGCCCGTCGCAACGCGCGAATCAGCCCATCCGGACGGCGACGGGCACCCTGGCGCCGGCACCCGCCGAATACCCCCTTGACGGTCTAGGGGTACTGGCATTGGCTGAAGCAACCCTTCACCCGATTGCGTGTCGCAATGGGCCGCCGCCCGGGACATATCTGACTGGCGGTCCCCGCCCCAGCTCCCTCCCCACCATGAAAAAAAGCCTCCCCCTCCTCGGCGCCGCCCTCGGGCTCGCCTTGCTCATCACCGGTTGCGAAACCGACAACGCGGCTGCCCGCATCCAGGAAAAATCCGCCGTCTATGCCTCCCTGAAGCCGTGGCAGAAAAAGTACATTGATACCGGCGTCGTGGCGGTGAACTTCACCCCGGACATGGTTTATATGGCGGTCGGCAATCCCTCGACCAAGCAGCCCACCGGGGACGGTGAAGTGTGGGTCTATAAGCGCTATTATCCCACGGTCGCCGCCAGCAAGGTGAAGTACAAGCTGAGCTCCGAGAACCAGCTGGGCGCCGGCCGGGTCATCGGTGGTGTTCTCCAGGAATCCAATGGCACCGGCGGCTCACGGGTCGCGGGTTCAGCCCAAGGCGGCGCCGGTCAAAGCATCAGCACCACCGGCGGTCCCCAGGGCGGCTCGATGGAACCGGCGGACCTGCAGTCCTACACGCTCACCATCACCTTTGCCAAGGGGGTCGTGGCCAATCTGAACCTTGATCCGAATTAATTCCCTGCCATCGCTTTAGAACGAAAAAGACCCCCGGTTTAGCACCGGGGGTCTTCCCCGGCTTCATGGCGGTGCGGCAGGTGGGGTGCGGTCGCCAAGGCTTGCGGGAATTCCATCTGCCGGAGGGTGGATTTTTCCAGAGTCACGTCCTCGTCCGTCACGGGTGTCCATACGTGCACTGTCACCAGGCCCCGATTGTACTGACCGCCATAAAGACCATGATGTCACGGGTGATTTCGCTCAGGCCGCCTTCCTTTAGGTCACCCGCCCGCACTTCAATCGCAACATGCATGCGAGAAACGCTCCGGGGGCTTCGAGCGATGCGAAAGTCATCGGAGAATTTGCCGGCCCGCCTTGAGTTTGGCCGCAGGGCGGAATCCACGAAGCCTGGGGAGCGGGAAGGAGCGACGCAGCGACCAGGCGAGGTTGGCGCGGGTCTCGCGCAAGGCCCGGGCCAGCCTCTGGCCGGCGGCGCCGCATCACCAATCTTGACAGTCTCCCGGTTCGCTTGGCTTCTAATTCCATGAGCGATTCCTATCCTATTGCGGATGATCTGCGCGCCACGCTGCGCGGATTTCCCGAGGAAACCGTGCAGGCTTGCGCCGAATTCAAGGCTACCAAGAGCCCGACAGCCTTCGATCGGGCGCTGCTCGGGCTACTCCATCATCACCTGAGTCCCAAGCCGCCACGACCCCTCTCCACCTACCCGGGCACCACCCCCTTGGTCGCAGAGCTGGGACTGGACTCCATCACGATGGTGGAGCTGACCTTCATTTTCGAGGACCTCTTCCAAGCCAAACTGCCCCAAGAGGAACTCGTCAAGATCGTGACGATCGACGATCTCCGCGCCCTGCTCCACCGCTCGCTGCCCGGAGCGCCGGCCTGATGAACGCGACCGTGGGCGCGCGCCGGGTGGTCATCAGCGGGCTCGGTTTCATCTCGAGCATCGGCAACGAAACCACGGAGGTGACCCGGAGCCTGCGTGAGCTGCGGCACGGGCTAGCCTCGCATGAGTTCCTGCCCGGGCAGGATCTTCCGGTTAAAGTCGCGGGCACCATCAAGGGCTTCGACACGCGCTCAACCCACCACGCCGAATGGCACTGGCCGGCGCGCTACAGCTTCACCCGTGACCTCCTGCGCAGCCTGCCACCGCACGGCCTGCATGCCTTCTGCGCGGTCGAGCAGCTCGTGGCCGACGCCCGGCTGACGCCGGAATTGCTGGCCGACGGTGAGACCGGCCTGTTCACCGCCTCCGCCGGCTCCCCGTTCCTGCAGCGCCACTATCTCAACATGCTGCACGAATCGGCCGGCGCCCGCATGCATCCGATGGGCGTGGTCAGCACCATCCCAGGCACGCTCAACTTCAACCTCGCCCCGCACTACCACATCAAGGGCGGGGTCTGCGGCTTCGTCTCCGCCTGCGCGTCAACGGCCCACGCCATCGGTTACGCCAGCGACGATATCCGCCGCGGCCGGCAACAGCGCATCCTGGTGGTCGGGGCCGAGGATCTCAGCTGCGAGTCCACGTATTCGTTCCAAGGCATGCGGGCCCTTTCACGCAACCCCGATCCCGCCACGGCCTCGCGGCCCTTTGACCGCGATCGCGACGGATTTGTCGGCACCGGCGGCTCCGCCGCGCTGCTGCTCGAGGAGGCGGCCAGCGCTCAGGCCCGCGGGGCGCCCATCTACGGCGAACTGCTTGGCTGGGGCCAGGCTTCCGACGGCTACAACATGGCCATCGCCGAGCCCGACGGCCGCGGCCTAACCGAGGCCATGCTCCGCGCGCTGGTGGACGCCGGGATCACACCGGGCGACGTGGACTACATCAACGCCCATGGCACCTCGACGCCCAACGGGGACCTTTCGGAGCTTCGCGCCATCAAGTCCGTTTTCAATTCGGTGGGCGCCAGCCCGGCGATCAGCAGCACGAAGGCCCTGACCGGCCACGCGCTCTCGATGGCCTCGGCCCTGGAAACCGGTTTCTGCGCCCTCGCCCTGCGGGACGGCTTCACGCCCGGCCAGGCCCATCTCGTCAACCCCGACCCGGAATGCGAGGGCCTACACCTGCCCCGCCACACCCTATCCATGGCCCCGGAGATCATCCTAAAAAACAGCAGCGGCTTCGGCGGCAGCAATGTTTCCCTCGTGCTGCAGCGCTGGCCCGCTGGCCGGGCCAGCTGACTCTCGCATGCACAGGCTATCCCAGACCGAAGTTTACAGCTCAACCGACCGCTGTCTCGCCTTTGCCAGGACGCTCCCGCCCTCGTCACCGCGGCCGCTCACGCCGGTGCATTTTTTCTGGCAGGGCCGCGCGTTCAGCGCCAAGGCGGCCCTCTGCCTCCGATCCTTCCTGGCCACGCAGGACCCGCGGTGCTTTCGAGCTTGGTTATGGCTGGAAGACGAAACCGCGTTCAGCCAGGCCGCGCGCAATCCCTATCTCGCCCCCCTGTTGCCCCACCTGAACGTCCAGCGGTATGATTGGGCGGAACTCTCCCGCGGCACACCGCTTGCGAACCGCCCGTGGACCCGTTCCCTGGCCCCGGCCGCGCGTTCCGATCTCGCGCACCTCGTCTGCCTCGCCCGGTATGGAGGTTGCTACTCCGACCTCGACGCCCTGTTTCTGCGCGACCTTGGCCCACTCCTGGACTTGGCTGGCGACGCGGAGTTTTGCTTTCAATGGGGCGCCGTGGCGCGGGGCACCAACGCCTTCTGCCGCCACCGCGCCGCGGGAGCCATGATCGAGTCCCTCATGTGCCGGGCGGACACCGCCCAAACCGCCCATCCCACCCACCTGCTGGACTTCACGTTCGCACCCGAGGAACTGCTGTTGCTGCCCGTGGGCTTGTTCTCACCGCTATGGCTGCATGACGACGGGCATGAGCGGTGCAGGGCCGCGCCCTTCCGGCATTTTTCCGGCTTCTACCGCAAATTCGGCTGGTTTCACCGGCGGCCCGCGACGACGGTCACCCTCAGCTCGTTTTTTCCCGGTGCGTTCACCTACCATTGGCACGGCCAGTGGGCCGCGCCCGAGCACGCCGACTCCTATGCGGGGTTGCTCGACCAGGATTGCCGCGCCCGGCTGGCCTTGCTCGGCTCGCTTCCCGCCTTCGGCACACGATCGGCCCAGGCATGATCACCGCCACCCGCCATTTTCACGCCACCTTCCTGTCCGGCTGGTGGCGCTGGCCGCACCGGTCAACTAACCCAACTTATGCAAGCCCTCTCCCCTGTCGCACTTAGACGCAAAAAGACCCCCGGAGTCGCCTCCGGGGGTCTGATTGAAATGGAGCGGGCGAAGAGACTCGAACTCTCGACGTCTACCTTGGCAAGGTAGTGCTCTACCAACTGAGCTACGCCCGCAAAAACAGGGTGTCAGAACTAGGCCGCGGCCCGGCTTCGTCAACTGCTTATTTTACCACCGGCTTGCCGTCGGTAAAATAAGCGGGCGCAAGGAGCCGGAAGCAGGGGGCAAGCCTTCATCCCCGCCCTGCAGGGCGGAAAAATAGAGGTAGCCAGCCAACCCGCGGCGCGATGCCAGCCTATGGGCCATTCCATTTTCTGTCCCCTGCTCCTTGCCCCCGGCTCCGGCTGAATCCGCCGCTCCGGCGGCTTCAGCTGAGCTTCAGCTCATCCCCGCCGCGGCCGGGTGACTTGGACTTTGCGGCCGACCGCCGCCGCTGGCCGCTGCCCTCGCTGTAATACGAATAGTTGTTGGTGTAGTAACCGTAATCGTCGCCGGAGTTGAGCGGCACCTGGTTGAGCACCACGCCGAGCAACGGGGCCTTGAGCGATTCCACGATCTGCTGCGCCCGGACGACCATGCTCTGCGGGTTGCGCCGGTGCTGGATGAGCAGGACGGTGCCATCCACCGCGCTGGCCAGCACGCTGGCATCGCTCACCCCGATGATGGGTGGCGAGTCGAACACGATCTTGTCGTAACGCCCGCGCAGCGTGGCGATGAGGTCCTTCAGCCGGTTGAGGTGCAACAGGCCGAGGGTGAAACCCGGGGCGTGGCCGCTGGGGATGAAATCAAGGTTGGGGGCGATGGATTTCTGGATGACCTCGTCGAGGCCTTTCTGGTTGAGCATGTATTCCGACAACCCGGGCTCGCGGGGCCGGTCGGCGAGGCGGTGCTGCGTCGGCCGGCGCACGTCGGAATCAATCAGGATCACGCGCTCGCCGCCTGCGGCCATGATGCGCACGAGGCGGTGGAGCGTGGTGGACTTGCCCTCCCCCGGGCCGGCGGAAAAGAGCACGAGGCTCGCGGCCGAGGCCTGCGGATAGTTGACGAGCGTCGTGAAGCCCTCGCCGCGCGCCAGCTGTCGGCCCATGTCGGCCTGCACGAGCGTCGCCTCGCTCGCCGGGCCGTGAAACTGGACCCACGCCAGGCGCAGCGACAGCGCCACGGTGACGGCGAGCACGGCGGCCAGCGCGACTCCGCGGGCCCCCGCCCCCTCCTCGAGCCAGTGGATCAACTCCTGCGCGGTCTTGGGACGGCTCATTTGTCCGTCACATCCAGCTCCGGCCACTGCGCGAGCTTGCGGTGCAAGGTGCGGCGGCTGATGCCCATGAGGTCCGCGGCCTTGGTGCGGTTGCCCCGGACCTTGATCAGCGCCTCGCGCAGGAGCCGGCGCTCATTTTGCTCCATCGAAAGCGGATTGCCGGCCACCGGCGCCGCCGCGCCCGGCGCTCCCGCCGGCGGCGTGGCGCCGCCGCGGTATTTCGCATCGAGGTCGTACTCGCTGAGGGTGCCGCCGTGATGCAACACGACCGCGTTCTCACAGAAATTGCGCAGCTCGCGGATATTGCCCGGCCAGGCGTAGGCCGCGAGCGTCGCCAGGGCGCCGGGCTCCAGGGTCAGGGCGGGCAGCTTGTTCTCCTCGCTGAAGACCTTGAGGTAGTGCGCCAGCAGCAGCGGGATGTCCTCCGCGCGGTCGCGCAGCGGCGGCAGGAGGATGCGCACGACGTTGAGCCGAAAAAAGAGATCCTCGCGGAATTTCCCGTCGCGCACCATCTGCTCGAGGTTGCGGTTGGTCGCGGCGACGAGGCGCACGTCAAGCTCGATGGGTTTCGACCCGCCGACGCGCTCGATGCTCTTCGTCTCGAGAAAGCGCAGCAGCTTCACCTGCGTGGACGGCGAGATCTCGCCGATTTCATCGAGGAACAGCGTGCCGCCGTCCGCCGCCTCGAAGCGCCCGATGCGGCGCTCGGTCGCGCCGGTGAACGAGCCCCGCTCGTGGCCGAAGATCTCACTCTCGAGCAGGCTCTCCGACAGCGCCGCGCAATGCACGGCGATGAAGGGGCCGCGCGCCCGCGGGCTGGCCTGGTGCAGCGCCTGGGCGATGAGCTCCTTGCCCGTGCCCGACTCGCCCTCGACCAGGATGGTGGCGCGCGACGGGGCGACGAGTTTCACCCGGTCAATGACGTCCTTGAGCTTCGGGGAATTGCCGAGGATGCCCGCGAAATTGAACTTCTCGTCGAGCCGCTCGTGCAGCTGCCGCACCTCGACCTCGAGCGTCTTGGTCTTCAGCGCCCGCTGGAGCAGGACCTCGAGCCGCTCGATGTTGACGGGCTTTGTGAGAAAATCCACCGCGCCGCGCTTCATCGCCTCGACCGCGGTCTCGATGTTGCCGTAGGCGGTCATCATCAGCACCGCGGGGCGGTTGGGCAGCGCGAGGGCCTTGTCGATCACCTTGAGCCCCGACTTCCCGGGCATGCGCAGGTCGGTCACAATCACGTCGAACGGCTGTGCGTCCATCAGGTTGAACGCCTCGTCGGCATTGGCCGCGAGTGAGACGTCATAGTTCTCCGCCAACGCCTGCTGCAACCCCTCGCGGGTGTGCTTCTCGTCGTCGACGATCAATACGCTCGGCACCATACCGCTAGCAATCAGGCGCAGGCCACAGGCGGGTCAATGGGAAACAATGTCTCACCCCGGTTTGCCCCTGATTCCGGCCGCCAGCTGGGGATAAACCCTCACATGCGGGGCCGCCCAAACGGAATCACGGTTACGGAACGGAAAAGAAATTCCCGCCGCCGATAATTTGCAACCTGCCCATGCGCGCGGCGTCAAAGCTCGTGCCATGAAGGAATCCACCACGTCGTTCTGGCCGCGCGGCTTGCTGGCCGGCGGGTTGTTGGCGGCCTGCCTCATCGTTCCGGTCTATGTCGTGATGATGTACGATGCCGCTGCGGGCACGGCGCGGATGCCGCCAGATGCCAACGGCCGGTTCACCTTGTTTCAACGGCCGATGCAACTGCGCGCCCAGGGCGCTTTCTTCGCCGGCAGGATTTCCGTGTCGGCGGTGCTCGCCCAGCGTTTCGCCCTGCTCCCGGCCGGTGAGCTGGCGGAACCCGGCGCGCGCCCGGCCGGCGCCGCCTTCCAGTCCAGCCCGCCGCCGGAAGTCGCGCGCGCGAGCATGCTGCGTCTCCGGCTGGAAAACCGCTCGCCGGAAAACCTCGAGGTCGAGATCGTGCGCGTCGACTCGATGCTGGGCGAGATCGTGGCGCGCCCGGACCGGTTGATGCTCGCTCCCCGCCAAACGGCGAATATTGATGCCCTCGTGGCGGAACAAAAAATTTCGGCCGGCTCCATCCCCGTCAGCCTCGGGCTGCGGCTCGCCGGCCACGTGGAAACACTCCGCCTGGTGCTTAACGACCGGGCCGTGGCCCAGCTCGGAAACTGATTCCCGCCCATGAATGCAAACTTGGCCCGGGCAATGCTCTATCCGGGTAATCCATGAGTCCTCGCGGAACATTCCGGCCACCCCCGGGACGATACCTCCCTGAGCAAATCCCTCACCATGGCCACTACTGAAACCAAGTTGTCCGCCCCGTCCGGGTCGCCCGGTTCCCGCAACGCGGGCTTTGTCCTCGGCGCGACCTGGCGCCAGCCAAAGTCCGCGGCCCAGCCGCCGCCGAGCCAGGGCCGGACCGCGCTGGCGGCGGTTCCCGCGGCCCTCGAGCTCCCGGTGAACCGGCTCGAGCATGCCCCCGAGATTCTCCAGGGCATCATCACCCATTACGTGGAACCGGAACTCCGGCCGCGGCTCAAGGCCGGCAGTGACCAGCTCCGTTTGGTGGAGGACCTCGGGCTCGACTCGCTGTCCATGGTGGAGGTCATGATCCGCGTGGAAGACCTGCTCCAGATCCACGTCAGCGATGCGGAGCTGCGCCATTTCCGGACGCTGGGTGAGGTCCGGCTTTTCATCGATCGTACCGCCCGCGCCATGTCCGCCGGGGGAAACACCGCCCTCCCCGCTTCGTAGGTTCGGTCCCGCACCCGGTGGATTTTCCCGGGCAGCGGTAGTGTGGATAGCGGGTTTGGGCCGCCCGAGTGTCGTGGCGGGCGAACCACCATGGCACCCGTCATCCGACTCAACCGCGAGTCCCCGCCGACCCTGGCCCGCGCGGACCAGGCCGCGCCACCCGGTGACGATGCCGGCCTGCGCGAAACCCTGAAGTACTGCGCTCCCTCCACCTACCAGGCGGCCTGCCTGTTCCGGCAGACCGCCCGGCCTGAGTTTCTGTCCCCGATCGTGCTCGGGGTGATCGAGCGCTACGTGGAGCCGGAACGGCGTTCCCGGCTCAGCCAGCCCGATGATCAACTCCGCCTGGTGGAGGACCTCGGGCTCGATTCGCTGACGCTGATGGAAATCGTGATCCGGCTGGAGGAGGTGCTGCAGCTCTCCATCCGGGACGAAGAGCTGCGACAGTTCCGTACGCTGGGCGAGATCCGCCGCCTGATTGAAAGCTGCCTGGCGGGTGAACTGTCCGCCGTGCGGCCGGCTGTGCCGGGGCACGCCAGTCCCCACCCGCAGTCGGGCTCGATTTAATTGTGCCGCTCGTTCTTGCTGGGCGCATAAAATCCGCCGCCCCGGTCCACCGGGGCACGACGCCGGACCCCATGCTCACCCCCGCCCAAATCCAGTCCTACCGCGACACCGGCTACCTCGGCGTCGAAGGCGTCTTCTCCCCCGCCGAGGTGGCGGAACTGCGCCGCGTGACCGACGAGTTCGTCGAAAAATCCCGCGCCGTCACGGCCAACGACGCCGTCTTCGACCTCGAGCCCAGCCACACGGCCGAGGTTCCCCGCCTGCGCCGGCTGAAGGACCCGATCAAGCAGCACGAGGTTTACCGGCGCGCGATTTCGCACCCCAAGCTCCTCGCCATCGTCAGCCAGCTGATCGGCCCGGCCATCACCAGCAACGGCAACAAGCTCAACCTTAAGCTCGCCGACGTCGGCAGCCCCGTCGAATGGCACCAGGACTGGGCGTTTTACCCGCACACCAACGACGACCTGCTCGCCGTGGGCATCGCGATGGATGATTCCTCCCTCGAGAACGGCTGCCTGATGGTGCTGCCCGGCACGCACCGCGGACCGCTGCTAGACCATCACCAGGACGGCGTCTTCGTGGGCGCCGTCACCGAGCCCGGCTTCCGTCCCGACGGCGCCGTGCCCATCCTCCTGCAGGCCGGCGGCATCTCGATCCACCACGCCCGCACCCTGCACGGCTCCGCGCCCAACCGCTCGTCCCGCGCGCGCCGGCTGCTGCTCTTTCAATACTGCGCCGCCGATGCGTGGCCGCTCCTCCCCGGCGACAAGCCTTGGGAAACCTACGCCGCCTCCGTGCTGCAGGGTTCGCCCGTCAGCCAGCCCCGGCTTACTGCGGTGCCCGTCCGCCTGCCCCTGCCCGGCGCCAAACACAGCGGCTCGATCTACGAAAACCAGCGCGGCCTGAAAAACGCGCTGTTCGGCGCGAAGATGTAGGGTGGGGTCTCAGGCCCCGCCTTGGTTTTGGAATACTTTCACCGCGGATTTCGCCGATTGACGCGGATGACCCGAATTTATCCGTGCTCATCCGTGCTATCCGCGGAGAGGCTGGCAGAGGTTTGGCGGGTCAGAGACTCCGCCCTTCAGCGAACCGGGCGGTGATTCCGCTGTCCATGCTGACCCGACCCTCTGGCCGGCCCATCACCATGAAAAAGACCGCCGTCCCCACCCGCAAAGAAATGATCGAGCTCCTCAACGAGGACCTCGCCCGCGAATACCAGGCGATCATCGCCTACGTCGTATACAGCCAGGTCATCAAGGGCGCCAAATACCAGCACATCGCTGGGGAACTCGAGAAGCACGCCGGCGAGGAGCTGGCCCACGCGCTCAAGATCTCCCGGCAGATCGACTATTTCAACGGGACGCCCGTCACGACGCCGAAGTCGGTCAAGATGTCGGACAAGCCCGAGGACCTGCTCGCCTTCGACCTGGAAAACGAGCGCGTCACCATCGGGCACTACCGCCAGCGCATCCTGCAGGCCGAGGCCATGGGCGAGTTCGCCCTCAGCGAAGTCCTCCGCGAAATCATCGTCGAGGAACAGGAGCACATGACCGACCTCGCCAACGCCCTCGGGATCGACAATCCCAAGGTCGAAAAGCAGAGCTGAGTCCGCAGCCGGTTTTAACCACGAAACACATTAAAAACACGAAAACCGGAGGTTCGGTTTTCGTGTTTTTAGAGTGTTTCGTGGTTACCCGTCAGTGATCGGAGGCTATCGCTTCAGCGCCGCGTAGCCGTCCCGCACGTACGCCAGGCTGGCCTTCACGTCGTAAGGATACGCGATGTATGCATCCGACATCTGCGGCCAGCTGTCGGCGAGGTTCCACAGGAAGATGCCCCAGCAGTTCGGCTGGTTGCCGTAGAACTCGATCCAGAACTTCGACGCCTCACCCTGCAGCGCCTGCGTCTTCTCGATCAGCTCGGGCAGCGTCTTGGGCTCCGGCCAGCCGCGCTCCTTAATGCTCTTGAAGTTCAGCCGGTGGCGCTCGTCGCGGTCGAGCCGGATGCAGTCCGCGCCGTGCGTGAGATACTCCTCGTGGTACACCGGCCAGAGATTCTGCGGGCTCACGTAGGTGCGGATGGTTTTCTCCGACGCGAAGCTGAGGTGCCCGATTTCCGTCACCATGCGCGGCTTCTGCTTCACGTAAAAGTCCGCCTTGTAGGACATGCCGTGACCCCAGATGTGGCAGTCGCCTTCCTTCGGCTCGTTCTGGTCGTAGGTCAGCGGCGAGTACGGCGACGTCGGCACGTACGGCGTGAGCGGCGCGTGCGCCAGCACCACCGAGGGCAGCACTTCCTTGCTCAGCGGGTTGAAGCGGTAATTCGGATAGTTGAAGCTGTTGTCCGCCAGCACGTCGTTCTCGTTGTCGCCGAACCAGGCGATGACGCACGCGAAGTGCCGCAGCCGCTTCACCTGGTACTCCGCCTCGCGGCGCGCCTCGGTGAGGAACGCCGGATCCTGCGGATAGCAGCCGCAGGCGAACATGAAGTCGTGCGTGATCAGGATGCCGAGCTCGTCGCACTTCGCGTAGAACGAATCCTTCTCGTACACGCCGCCGCCCCACACGCGCATGGCGTTGATGTTCGCGCCCTTCGCGGCCGCGAGCAGCAGGTCGTAACGGGCGTCGTCCACCCGCGCGAAAATTGCGTCGGCCGGCGTCCAGTTCATGCCCTTGAGGAAGATCTTCTTTCCGTTGATCGCGAAGACGAAGGAAATGCCACCGTCGTCGTCCGGCTCCTGGATCAGCTTGACCGTCCGGATGGAAAACTTGCCGCTGCGCTGGTCCAGCGCCTGGCCGCCGCGGCGGATCGTCGCGCTCCAGTCGTAGCGCGGCTGCGCGCCGTGGTCATGCGGCCACCAGAGTTTGGCCACGGGCACCGTGAAGCGCTCCACGTGCCGGCCGCCGCTCGGGTCGCAGGCGATGGCCACCTTGCGGGTCTGCCCCGCCACGGTGAGTTCACACTCCACCGACGCCGCCTTGCCGTGGTTGTGGCGCAGCTCGACCAGCGCCTCCAGCTCGGCCGTGCCGTTGTTCACCGCCACCGTGCTCACAAAGACATCGGCGATCTCCGCCTCGTCCACGAGCAGCCACGAAACGGGTTTCCAGATGCCGATCGTGACCATGCGCGGCGAGATGTTCCAGCCGTAGCACGACTGGGACTTGCGCACCTGGAGTCGCGTGATCTGGCCGTAACCGCGCACCTCCGGGGTGTACGTGCGGCCCTCCGGGAACAGCGGCGCGCCGAGGCGCACCTCGAGGCGGTTCGCCCCCGCGACGACCTGGTCCGTCACATCCACGCGCAGCGGCGTGAACTGGTTGTTGTTCCGGCCGATTTCCTTGCCGTTGAGGTACACCGTCGCGAAGCAGTCGAGCCCCTCGAACAGCAGGTGCAACCGCTTGCCCGACTCGATCGCGGGCGGGGTGAGGTCGGTCTGGTACCACCACTCCATCTCCTCCATCCAGCGGAGCTTGTCGTGGTTCATCCCGAAGAACGGATCCTCGATCTTCCCTGCGCGATGGTAGTCGAGATGCACGTCGCCCGGCACTTGCGCCGGCACCCAGCGCTCCTCAAAAGCGAGGGGCGAGCAGCCGGCCGTGAGCCCGAGGTTGGGCTCCACGTGCATGATTTTCCACGAGGCGTTCAGGGGAACGGATTTTTTCATCAGGGTAAAAAGGGAAGCTCAGCGCAGCATCCGCACGCGCCGGTCTTTGCGGGGAAACTGCAGGGTCACGACCGTGCCGACGCCTTCCTTGCTCTCGATCCCAATCTGGCCGCCGTGCTCGCGCATGATCCGCTGCACGATCATCAGGCCGAGCCCGTGGCCGCCCGCCTTCGTCGTGTGGTAGGGTTGGAACAGCCGCCCGAGGTCCTCCTGCTTGATGCCGGCCCCGCTGTCGCCGAAGAGCAGGTACACGTTGTCGTCGTCGGCGCGCGGCCGGATCTTCAGCTGCCCGCCGGGCGCCATCGCCTCGATCGCGTTCTTGATCAGGTTGAAAAACACCTGCTTCAGCTGGTTCCGGTCCGCCATGACCGCGGGCAAATCGGCGGGCGTCTCGGCCTCGACCTTGATCCCGCGGTCCGCGAGCTCGTCCTGCTGAAAGCGCAGCACCTCGGCCAGCACGTCGGAGAGGTTGGTCTCGGCCAGGTCGGGCGGACGCGGCCGGATGGCCTCGAGGAAGTTGCTCACAATGCCGTCGAGCCGCGACACCTCCGCCTCGCAGATGCGGATGGACTCGTTGAGCGAGGCGGAATCCGCCTCCTTCGCGAGTTTCAGTTTCTTCAGCTTCCGCTCGATCAGCTGCAGGTGGATCGTGAGCGAGTTGAGCGGGTTGCCCAACTCGTGCGCCACCCCGGCCGCGAGCAGGAGGATGGACGAGGTGCGCTCGCTCTCGATGCGCGCCGCCGTGGTCTGCTTGTCCTGGGTGATGTCGGAGAGGATGACGGCGAAGCGCCGGGGCGCGCCCTTCCCTTCCCCGTGGAACGGCACCATGTACAGCCGCACGCTGCGCGGCTCGGGATAGGTCAGCTCAAACTCCCGCGAAACCACGGGAGGCACCGCGTCCCCGGCGTCGAGCGGGGTCTCCAGCGAGGTCCGCAGCCCCGGCACCAGGCGCCAGAGCGTTTCGCCCGCCAGCGCCTCGTCGCCCAGCCCGATGAGCCGCTGGGCCGCGGAATTCGCATACTCGATGCGTCCGTCGGCGCTGATCACGAGCACGCCTTCCTGCAGGGTGTTGAAAATGTCCTCGAACAGCCCGCGTTCCCGCGCGAGCCGCTGCACGAGGTTCGCCAGGTTAACCGAGTCGAGCGTGTCGAGTCGGCCCAACACACGGTCGAGCGAGGAGTTTTTCTTTCCGGCCATCGCTGCGACTATGGAAGGATGCCTCCGTCCCGGTCAACGGCTAGGTGGCCTCACTTCCGCGACCACTCGTAGACGAACGGTGATTCCAGCCGGTCGCCCGGCCCGACGCTGCTCAGCCACACGTCGCTCCCGGGCAGCGCCAGGCCGGCCGTGGGCGGCGCCACCAGCTCGATCCGGTCCTGCTCGGCCCGGGCGACGAGCCCGATCCGGTTGTAACCCAGGTCCAGGGCCGTGGCCCCGGCATAGGATTCGGAGAAAACCAGCCGGGTTTGCGTTGCCACGGTCTTGCCGTTCAACGCCTCCACCCGGAACCGGCCGACCAGCAGGTCGTCCTTGGTCGTGAGCGTCAGCTCCCCGCCCGGGGCCAGCACCGCCGAGGTCACGGTGTGGGCCGTGGCACCGGCCGGTGACGCAAAGCGGACCGTGCGGCCGACCAGCGTGGCCGCATCCAGCGGGCTGAGAATGTTGTCGTCCTCCAACTGGACCGTGATCCGCCCGCCCGCCAGATCCAGCCGGCTGACGCGGCCGGCCGCGCGGGGCGGGGCGTGATAGATTTTCCCGTCAATCTCCGCCGCCGGACCGCCCGCAAAAAACAGCCGCTCCAGCCCGCCATCGGTGCCGAACGTCGCCAGCAGCATCATCGCGCGGACGGCGAGCGTGTGCCCGGCCACCTTCACTTCCTTGCGCGTGTCGTCGAGGCCGTGCACCACGACATCCGTCCGGCCATCGGCCCGTTCCGCCACGACGGCCGCGCCCAGCGCGAAATCCTGGCGGGTCACGCGCCGCAGCGGCGGCTGGCCCGTGTGCGGCTCGATCACGCCGACGAACCGGCTTTCGAGCTTCTCGCCCGGCGGCGCCGTGCGGCGGGCCAGGATGTACTTGAGGACCTGGGGAAATTTCACCGGCGTGACGCGCGCATCCGCGACCATCACGGTCTGCCCCGGCTGGTCGAGCACGCGGATGCGCAGTTGCGCCCCGGCATCCTTCTCGTGGGTGTAATCCGCCGTCCACTCGCCGGCCTCACGCCGCTGGACCTGGTTGAAATGCTGGAAGCCCGAGCCGCGGTAATCCATGTAACCGCCCGCGTAATCCTTCGCGCCGAGCACCGGGTCGTCGTAGATTTCATCCAGTCCCACGTTTTCCCCGGCGAGCGTGCCCTTCGCCGGCGCGGTCCATTGGCCGCCCGCCAGGACAAACGTGCCGGGCGGGCCGTGCAGGCTGTAGTCGTGCTCGCGGCCGCCGGAAACATCGAAGAAATCAACCAGGTAACTCTGGTGCGGGCCGGTATCCACCATCACGACGGCCCGGCGGTACAGGTCGCACTGCGGGTACGTGCCCCGCGCGTTCACCACGAGCACGCGCACGCCGCGGCCCTCGGCCATCAACTTGACGATGCCCGGCTGGTTGCCCGGCTGGGGGGTGGCATCCACCGTCACCGTGTTGTGCGAGATGGTGTGCATGGACCACGTGTAGATACCCGGCACGTATTCATTCATCGCGTCGGGGTAGCCCAGGTCCGGCATCATCGGCTGGCCGTTCGCAAACACGTCCAGCTGCAGCCGGTCATAGTGAAAATGGTTCACGTGCTGCCCGAAATACAGCGACACGGCGGTATCGTCCGCGGCGTTGTTGAGGATCCCCAGGCCGAAGCCCGACAACAGCCGGGACGGCTGCGGCTCAAAGTGGCGGCCGCCGCCCGGCGCCGCGACCGCCACGATGGGCGGGTGCAGCAACCCGGCAAAATCCTTGAAGCCTTCCGGGCCGGCCGCGCCGAACCCCGCGAGGAATTCCGCGTAGCGCGGGTCGCCGTACGCGCGGTACGCCGCCTCAAACACCGAGGCCTCCTCGCCCACCAGCCCGCCGTACACGCCCGTGGTGTCGCCGTTCGCCGGCGTGTGGCGGCCGATCACAATGCTCGCCAGCACCGCGTCGTAGAGCCGCCGCAGCCGCGGCAGCGTGGAAATATCCACGCCCAGCTTCGGCAGCAGCTCCGTGAGCGCGGTGATGTTCCCCACCCAGTGGATGTTATAGCCCGCCGACTCAAACGGCTGGCCGTCGCGCCACACGAGGCTGGTCAGCGCGGTGCGGAGCCCGAGGTAGACGGAGCCGGTGGGCTGGTCGAGCACGCTGGCCAGGTAGCGGGCGTTGTCGGCGTGCTGCCGCACAATCGCGAGCACCAGCAGCGCGCGCTGGTGCATGCCGTAGTTGCCGCGGGCGCGCTTGCTGTAGACCGCGTCAATCCCCTCCTCCAGAATGCCACCCTCGATCGAGGCCCGGAGCTCCGCCGCCGTTCGGCCGTAAAGTTTCTGCAGCGCGGTGTCGCCCGGGATCGTCTCCCAGACCGCGTCGTACGTCTCGGCAAACTGCGCGACGAGATAGGTCTCCCAGATCGCGTTGATGATCTTGCCGGTGTACCGCGAGCCGTCCTTCTCCGCCATGAGCTGCCCGTAGCGCGACTGGCTCTCGTGGTCCATGTTGGGGTAAACCTCGGCGATGCGCGTGAGCAGCACCGCGGCCTTGTGCGCGTAGCGCGCCTCGCCCGTCAGCAGGTATGCGCGCCCGAGCGCGGCCAGCCCGCCCTGCAGGTTTTCATTCGCCGTGGTGGTGTGCGACACCCACAGCCAGTGGTTCTGCGCCGCCACGAACCAGTAGCGCTGGCCGTTGGGCCCCACCCAGCCGCGGCCGTCGTCCACGTACGGGCCGTTGAAATCGCTGCGGTCCTTGAACCCGCTCCGGTAGAACTTGCCGTAGTCGTTGCTCGGGTAGGTTTCGCCGCCAATCGGGCACTTCACCTGGAACGGCTTCTTCGGGTCCACGATCCAGGGGTAAAAACTGCCCGTGACCTCGAAGATCTTCTTGCCGTGGACCGGGCAGCCTTCCGGACAGCATTCAAACGAGCGCGGCACCTCCGCCGATGGCACCACGGCGCGCAGGGCCTCGTCCGTCCAGTCGGCCCAGTAGTTGGCCTCCTTAATGATCTTGTCGGCCACCGCGCGCGCCGCCGGGTAGCGGACGACATTGTCGCGGGCCGTCGTGATCTCGACCTCGCTGAACAGCGTGCGTGAGTCCTTCGGCGGAAACTGCGGCGCGTGCCCGCGCGGCGGCAAAATCTCGCCGACTTTCAAAATCGGGGTGGCCGGCCCGGTTGCGGCCCAGTCGTCATTGGGGTTTGGCACAGGTACGGCAAAGACGAAATTTCCGGCCAAGGCGAGCCCGCCGACGACCCGGACAATCCATCGTTTCCGTTTAATCACCGGGTCAGCAATAAATGCTGACCGTCCGGCGTCGATGCTGGTGTTGCCGGCGTGGTCGCGGCCGCGTGCGGCAGGAACTGCGGCTCGCGGCGGGCCCGCGTGTGGGACTCGAAATCGGCCGCCAGTTCGAGCAGGCGGGCCTCGCTCCACGGCCGGCCATAAAACGACAGGCCCACCGGGAGCCCGTCCACCTGCGCCGCCGGCACGGTCACGCTGGGATAGCCCGCCACCGCGGCCGGCTGCGCACTGTTGCCCAGGCTCGGCCCGCCCGCCACGCGGTCAATGCGCCACGCCACCGACCCGGTGAGCGAGACCAGCGCATCGAGGCGGTATTCCTTCATGATCACATCAATGCCCTGCGTGCGCGCGATGCGGCGGCAGGCGGCCAGCGCCTCGCGATACGCCGGCTCCGTCAGCGGGCCCTTCGTCTGCGCGAGCATGAAGATCTGCTGGTTGAAATACGGCATCTCCGCGGCGGCATGCGCCTGGTTGTACGCAATCAGGTCGGCCAGCGATTTCACCGGCGACGCCGGCCCGAGCGTCGCGAGGTAGCGGTTGATGCCGTCCTTGAACTCGTAGAGCAGCACCTCGCGCTCCGGGTCGTTCAACCGGCGGAATGCCGGGAACTCGCCCCAGCAGGCGATCACCGCTCCCGCCGACTCCAGCTCCGCCACCGCCTGGTTGAGCACCGCGCCGAGCTCGGGATCGAAGCCAAACGGCCCCGTGACCACACCCAGGCGGGCCCGCTTGAGCGCATGCGGTCGGATCGCCGCGGCCAGGTCCGTCTCCGCGCGCTTGCCGCGGGTCAGTGTCGCCGGATCCTGCGGGTCCGCCCCGGCCAGCACACCGAGCAGGCGCGCGGCATCGCGCACCGTCCGGGCCATCGCCCCCGCGGTGTCCTGCGACGCCGAGATGGGGATGAGCCCGCTCCGGCTGACCAACCCCACCGTGGGCTTGATTCCGACCAGGCCGCACACGGACGCCGGACTGAGGATGGAGCCGTCGGTCTCGGTGCCCACGGCCACCACGCACAGGTTCGCCGCCACGGCGGCGGCGGCGCCCGAACTCGAGCCGGACGGGCTCAGGTCGAGCGCGTAGGGATTGAGCGTCTGCCCGCCCCGCCCGCTCCAGCCGCTGCGGCCCCGGCCGTCCCGGAAGAGCGACCATTCGCTGAGGTTGGTCTTGCCGAGGATCACGGCGCCGGCCGCCCGCAACCGCGTCACCAGAAACGCATCCCCCGGCGGCTTGGCCCCGACCAGCGCCAGCGAACCCGCGGTGGTTTCCATGCGGTCGTCCGTGGCGATGTTGTCCTTGAGCAAAACCGGGATGCCGTGGAGCGGTCCGCGGACCTTGCCGGCCTTGCGCTCGGCGTCGAGCCCGGCCGCGATCTGCAGCGCGTCCGGGTTCACCTCGATCACCGCGCGGAGCGTCGGACCCGCCTGGTCAATTTCCGCGATGCGCTGGAGGTACGCGGCCGTGAGCTCCCGGGCGGTCAGCGTCCCGGCCGTCATTTGCGCCTGGAGGTCATCAATCGTCGCTTCCTGGAAGCGAAATGGCGCCGGCGGCGCGACCGGGGCGGAGACCTGCTCCGCCGCTTTCCCCACGGTGGCAGGCCCGGCGCCGGCGAACGCCACGCAGGCGAGGCCGGCGAACGTCATAAGCGAGCGCATGGGGCGATGCGTCATATCAATCATCCGACCGTGGAACCTGGCTTGCCCGGCTGTCACCCACTTTGGCGTAACAGTTTGGACAGAAATCCCCCCCGCCTCAGCCGCAATGTTTCGCCAGCATCGCCGCCATGAAGTCGGTCCATACCCCATCGGGCTGCCAGAGCCCGCGCTGGAGCTGGAACGCCCGCTCCTCCGGCCAGCCCAGCCGGATGGCCCAGTAGAGCCCGAGAAACGCCGTCGCCCGCATGTTGGCCGCGCAGTGTACGAGCAGCTTTTCCCCGCGGTGGGCCTCCATCGCGGCGAAGAACGCCAGCAGGTCCGCCTCGGTCGGCGCCTCGAACTGCACCGGGATGTGGACGTACTTCATCCCGAGCCCGGCCACGGTCCCGGGTTCGTCGGGCAGCGAATACCGCGGCTGGTCGTGCAGGGCCAGGTTGATGACCGTCTGGAAACCCGCCGCGGCCACGCTCTGCAACTGCGCCACCGAAGGCTGGCCCGCCGTGATCAGCATTTCGTCCACCGCCCGGAAATTCTTGATCTCAGTGTAGGCAGGCTCGGTCATCGCGAGGACACTAGCGATTCAGTCAGCGGGCACTAGTCCTGAATTTATCGCGGAAACGCGGAGGAGCGGAAACGCGAAATCAATCCAGCAAATTCATTTCCCGGCATTTCCGCTCCTCCGCGCTTCCGCGATCCCTCAGAGAAACTCCATCTGCGCCGGGTCCACGTGCGTGGCAAAGAGCTTCCTCAGGAACAAATCGCGGTGCTCCCGGCAGCGGCCGCGCTTCAGCACCGCCTCCCGGTGCTCCTCCGTGCCGTAACCCTTGTGCTGCGCAAACCCGTAGCCGGGATACTTCCGGTCGAGCTCGTTCATCAGCCGGTCGCGGGTGACCTTCGCAATGATGCTCGCCATCGCAATGCTCAGCGAGCGCGCGTCGCCGCTGACAATCCCCGTGTGCGGGTACGGGAAATTCCGCAGCGCCAGGCCGTCGATCAGGATGCGGGCCGACACCCGCGGCTGGAACGCCGCGATCTCCTCCGCCGACGCAAACAGGTCGGGCTCCGTCTTCTGCACGAAGGCCTCCGGCGGATAAATCCCCTCGATCGCCCGCCGCATCGCGAGCTTGGTCGCGCCGAGGATGTTGAGCTGCTCGATCTCGCCCACGTCGGCGACGCCGAAGTTCGCGTGGATCTGCCCCGCCGCGACGAGCCCCTCGAACTCGACCCACAATTCCTCCCGCTCGGCCGGGGTGAGCTGCTTCGAGTCGTTGACGCGCCCCGAGCGGGTCACCGCCCAGCGGCTCTCCAGGAATTCCGCGCTGACCAGCACCGCGCCCGCGACGACCGGACCCGCCAGCGCGCCCCGGCCGGCCTCGTCCACCCCGATCAGGCCGGTCACGCCCTCGAGCTGTTTCAGGTCAAACCCGCGGAGCTGCCGGCGCTTCGCCATGGTGCCGTCAGCCTCGCCACTCCAGCTTGGGGCCCGGCGGCTTCAGCGGCAGCTCGTCGAGCTTGCCGGCGGCCTGGACCACCTCGTAGGCCGTGCGGAAATGCAGCTTGGCAAACTCGCCCAGCGCGCGCGCCCCGAACTTCGCGATGATCTCGGCGGCCTGCGTCTTCACCAGCGGGCCCGCGCCCTTCTGCAGCTTGGCGCCGAATTTCTTCGAGAGCAGGTGCATCTGCCGCACGAACTCCGCGCGCGCGACGACCGACGCCGCCGCGACCACCGGGTCCTCTTCCGCCTTCGTGCGCATGCGCAGGTCGAAATCCTTCACGCCCTTCTTCGCCAGTTCCTTCTGCACCAGCGGCTGCTTGGTGAACTGGTCGAGCAGGCCCCACGGCACGCGCCGCACCGTCAGCGCCTCCTCCAGCGCCGAGGCGTGCATCCAGGCGAGCAGCAGGTTCAAGTTCGCCCGCGGCCGCCCCATCAGCTCGTTGTACCGCGGCATGCCCGCGAACCGCGTGCGCACGACCACGCCCTTCGTCTCGCGGATGAGCTTGTCCAGCTTGATGATCTGCGACTCGGCGATCGCCTTGGAATCCTTCACGCCCGCCTTGATCCACGTCTCGATCATGGCCCGGTCCGCGATCACCGTCGCCGCGATCACCGGCCCGAAAAAGTCGCCCTTGCCGCTCTCGTCGAGGCCCGCATGCGCCTCGAACCAGTCGGGGTGCAGCACCTCGTCGTAGCCGAGCTTCGCCGCGCCCGTGACCTCGGGCTCGAGCGTCATCGTCACGAACTCCTCCGTGCCCTTGCCGGCGATCACGACCTTGCCGCTGGTGTAGGCGCAGACGTTGACCCGGGCGGCGTCGGACTTGAAGGCAAAGCGCGTGTACCCGACCTCGAACGGCTCGAAATGCCGCCCCGTGCAGATCGCCCGGAGCTTCTCCATCTGGGCGTCGTCCAGCTTGGCCGTGTAGGAGGCCAGCTTCTTCGGGGCCTCGTCATCGGAGGTCGGCTTCTTGGGCATACGGGAGAGTTGGCCACAAAAAGGCGCAAAAACACACGAAAAATTACGGCAGCCTTTATCCCGGCACTTTTTTGTGCCCTTTTGGGCCTCTTCGTGGCTACCCTTTCCGCCCAGCTCCTCGCCGCCAAACCGGGCTTCCAGCGCGCGCTGCGCGCGTGGTACCGCATCCACGCCCGCCCGCTGCCCTGGCGGTTGAACCCCTCGCTCTACCAGACAGTCGTGAGCGAGTTCATGCTGCAGCAGACGCAGGTGAAGACCGTCCTCCCCTACCTCGCCCGCTGGCTCGGGGAGCTGCCGGACTTCGCCGCGCTCGCCGCCGCGCCCGAGTCCCGCGTGCTGAAACTCTGGGAAGGCCTCGGCTACTACTCCCGCGCCCGCAACCTGCACAAGCTTGCCCAGACCATCGCCCATCGCTCCACGCCCCGGACCCCCCAGGAATGGCAGGAACTGCCCGGGGTCGGCCCGTACACCGCCGCGGCGATCACCAGCATCTCGTTTGGCGCGCCGGCTGCGTGCGTGGACGGCAACGTCGTCCGCATCCTCGCGCGCCTGACCGCCGATGCCACGCCGTACCGCGACTCCGCCAGTGCGTCGAAGGCCTTCGCCCCGCTCGCCACGGCGCTGCTCCCCGCGGCGAACCCCGGCGACCACAACCAGGCGATGATGGAGCTCGGGGCCACGGTCTGCTTCCGCCAGAACCCCCTCTGCCTGACCTGCCCCGTGGTGAAATTCTGCGCGGCTGGCCGGCGCGGCGACCCGGAGAACTACCCGCAACTCGCGGCGAAGAAGCTGGAGCAAGTCGCGGTGACACGCGTGTGGATCGAGCGCCGAGGCGCGCTCCTGCTCCACCTCTCAGCCGGCGGCGCCCGCCGCTTCGCGAACATCCACGAGCTCCCCACGGCCGCGCAGGCCGGCCTGACCGAGGCCGCGGCCAAGCAGGGCAAACTCCTCGCGAAGAAACGCCGCGGCATCACGCGCTACCAGATCACGGAGAGCATCCACGCCGCTCCCGCCTCCGCCAAGCCTAAGGCGGGCTGGCCCGCCGGCCTCGTCTGGGTCCCGCTCCCCGCCCTCGACACCATCACCCTCTCCGGCCCCCACCGGCGTTGGGTACTGGAGTTGCTAGGCAAGCGGAGCAGCGACTAGTCGGCAACACCGCCACCCTCCATTCGCACCACGTGGTCAGCGGCGGCAATCAAGCAAGTGTTGTGGGCTGCGATGATGATCGTTTTACCGGCGTCGCGCTGCACGCGCAGCAGGCGGATGAAGGCTTCCTCTGCGGCGCCGTCGAGAGCGGATGTCGGCTCATCGAGGAGCATGATCGGAGCTTCGAGGTAAAGCGCGCGGACCAGGGCGAGCCGCTGGCGCTGGCCGCCCGACAAGTTTGCGCCGTTTTCGGTGAGGTGGGTGAAGAAACCCTGCGGGAGCTTTTCGATGAATTCCAGAGCTCCGACGTCACGGCAGAGTTTCAACAGGCGCTGCAAGTCGGGCTGCGGGTCGCCCGGGGCTAGGTTTTCGAGGATCGTACCGGTCAGCAAGTGCGTCTGCTGTGGTACCACCGCCAGGGATCGACGCAGGCTCGCGAGCTGGAAATAGCTGATATCAACGCCGCCGATCAGAATGCGGCCTTGCTCCGGCAGGTAAAGTCGCTGGAGCAGGGCAAGCAGGGTGCTCGTGCCGCAGCCGGAGGGTCCGGCGATCACAGTAATCCTGCTGGCCGACAGTGTGAGCGAGAGGTGATGCAGCGTGCCCAGCCGGCCCGCATGCTTGAAGCTCACGTCCTCTAAACAAAGGTCGCCTGCATGCTCGGGACCGAATGCGATGGTTCCCCGGTCAGTCTCAGGTCCGAGGTCCATGATCTCGAACAGCCGGTCGGTGGCAACGAGGGTTTCCTGGATCGAGCTGTTAAGTCCGAGCAATGCCGTGATCGGACCGGTGAGGTAGCCGGCAAGCGTGTAACACGACATGAGTTCGCCGGGGGTGAGGCCGGTCTCCAGCACCAGACCGGAGCCAAGCCAGAGGAGGACGACCTGGTAAGCGGAGGTGAAAAACATCCCAACGGTGCCGTTGCCAAGGGTGGCGAGAGAAGCGTGCCAGCTGGTGTTGAGCAGACGCACGAGGCGCAGTTCGGTTTTGAACTCCTCCGACTCCTCAAGCTGCAAGCAGCGGATCACGGGCTGGGCGTGCAGGGACGACACAAGCTGCGCATCGAATTCCGCCCCGCGCTCCATGAGTTGGCGCTGGTAGTTACGGTTTCGCAGGTTGAGGAACCCAAAGAGCGCGGCGTTGAGCGGCACGAGAGCGAGCGAAAGCAGCGCCAGTTTCCAAGAATAAAAAAACATCCCCCCGAACGCAAAAACCAGGATCAGGGGATTGAGCACGAGATTGAGCAGCGCGGTATTGAGGAAATTCCGGATCTTCACCGCGTCGGCCACCCGCGAGGTGATCTCCCCTACCCGCATGGTGTCGAAGAACGGCTGCGGCAGCCGCAGCAAGTGACGGTAATAGCCAAGGATGAGTGCCGCATCGATCAGCTGGGCGGTCCGCAGGGAGAGCAATGACTGGAAGACTCCAAGGACGAGCCTGAACCCGAGGACCAAAAGCATGGCTAGGCTCAGCAGATTGAGCAGCGGGCGGTTTCCATCTGGAATGACGTTGTCCACAATCTTCTGGACGTAGATGGAAGTGGCTAGCGCCAGCAGTGTGGAGACCACCGCCCCGACAAAGGCCTGGGTCAGCACCGCACCGTGGGGCTGTAGCAAGTTCCAAAGCCTGCGGGCCGGCGACACCGTGTGATCACCTGTTTGAAAATCCGTGTCGGGTGCCAGTAGGATCAAAACTCGGTTAGCGGCGTGGGGTGGGCCGGATTCCGGGTAAATAACTCACTGAGAGCATGACGCGTGTTTGCAGAGTAGCCCAACTTCTGTCAAGAAACGCATCCGGGGTTGATTTGCCCCCGCTACCCCCAAACCATCCCCCCGTGACGACCCTTTTGATCGCGCTCCTTGCCGCCGTTTGCGCCGCGGTTTTCACGGCCTTGTTTTTGCGTGGCCGCCAGGCCGGCCAGATCGAGCGTTTGCGCAGCCGCGAGGAGGAGAATCTCCGCCTCACCACCGAGGTCGCGACCCTGCGAGCCGAAGCCGCCCGGCTTTCCACCCTCACGACCCAGCTCCAAACCCGCCTCACCGCCGAGCAGGATGCCCAGGTCCGGTTGATCAACGAATTCAAGGCCCTTTCCGCCGACGCCCTCAGCCGCAACAACGCCTCGTTTCTGGAACTCGCCAAGGAGTCCTTTTCCAAGCTCCAGCAGGCCTCCGCCGGCGACCTCGACAAGCGCCAGCAGGCCATCGACGCCCTGGTCAAGCCGCTCAAGGAATCGCTCCTGCAGGTGGACACCAAGATCGCCGCCATCGAAAACGCCCGCAAGGAGGCCTATGGCAGCCTCACCGAACAGCTCCGTTCCCTTAACACCGCCCAGCTCCAGCTTCAGGGCGAGGCCAGCAAGCTTTCCACCGCCCTCCGCTCCACCACCACCGCCGGCACCTGGGGCGAACTCCAGCTCCGTCGCGTCGTCGAGATGGCCGGCATGGAAAACTACTGCGATTTCTCCGAGCAGCAGACCGCCGGTGCCCTCCGCGCCGACCTCGTCGTCCGCCTGCCGGGCGGCCAGCAGATCGTCATCGATGCCAAGGCCCCCCTCGACGCCTACCGCGAGGCCGCCAACGCCCCCGACGAACCCACCCGCGCCGCCAAGCTCGCCGAGCACGCCGCCAAGGTGCGCGGCCACATCGACGCCCTCGGCGCCAAGAATTACTGGGAGCAGTTCCAGCCGTCCCCGGAATACGTCGTGCTGTTTCTCCCCGGCGACCAGTTCCTCTCCGGCGCACTCCAGTCCGACCCCACCCTGATCGACCGCGCGATCTCCCGGCGCATCCTGCTGACGACGCCCGCCTCCCTCATCGCCCTGCTCAAGGCCGCCGCCTACGGCTGGCGCCAGGAGGCCGTCTCGAAGAATGCCGAGACCATCGCAACCCTCGGCCGCGAGCTGTACGACCGCGTCGCCACCTTCGCCGAGCACATCGAGAATGTCGGCAGCGGCCTCAAGTCCGCCCTCGGCCATTACAACAAGGCCGTCGGCTCCTACGAGGGCACCCTCCTCCCCGGCGCCCGCAAGCTCGCCGAGCTTGGCGCCAAGGGCGCCAAGGACCTCCCCGCCCCCGGCCCCATCGAGATCGCGCCGCGCGACATCACCAAGCGCTCCTGAGCCATGGACGATTTCTCCGCCCTGACCGGCCACTGGCAGATCGTGACCGCCGAACTGGCCGGGGAAAAAATGCCGGAGCTCATCACCCACCAGATCGAACTCGAGTTCGGCTCCGGCACGTACACGGTCCGCTTCAAAGGTGAGATCGCGGACCAGGGAACCTACACCTTTGGCGATCCTTCCGGCGTGCAGTCGCTCCAGCTCCAGGGCGTCACCGGCACCAACGCGGGCCGTACGATCCCTGCGATCTATCGCTTTCAGGGTTCCCAGTTGCAGGTGTGCTACGGACTCGATGGCCAGCTGCCCGCAACCTTCGCGTCGAAATCCGGCAGCGCCCAGTTCCTCGCCACCTATCGCCGAAAGCCTTAGCGGTAGGCGGCGACGTCCCTGTCGCCGCATTCCCGTTCTTCCTTCTTCCTTCTTCCTTCTGCCTTCCGCTTTCCCCCTTTCCCGTGCACGTCACCCAGCTGTACCTCTACCCCGTCAAATCCCTGCGCGGCTTCGCGGTGACCTCCGCGGACGTCGACACGCTGGGCTTCGTCGGCGACCGACGCTTTCTCGTGGTGGACGCGAACAACCAGTTCCTCACGCAGCGCACGCACCCGCGCATGGCGCTGATCGAGACGGCCCTCACCGCGCGGGATCTCATCCTCCGCGCCCCGCACGGCGGCTCCTGTTCCGTGCCGCTGCGCGCGACCGCGCCGGCCGACCTGCTGACCGTCCGCATCTGGAAAAGCGAGGGCCTGCTCGCCGAGGACTGCGGCGTCGAGGTGGCGGTGTGGCTCTCCGATTATCTCCGCCAGCCCTGCAAGCTCGTCCGGATCGGCGAAAAGTTCTCCCGCCCCGTCCTGAAGGCCTCGGCCCGGCCCGGCGACCTGTTCAACTTTTCTGACGGCTGCCCCTTCATGGTCCTGACCGAGGCCTCGCTCGCCGACCTCAACGCCCGGCTCGACGAACCACTCCCCGTGGACCGCTTCCGGCCGAGCTTCGTGATCAACGGCAGCGCCGCGTTCGCCGAGGACACGTGGACGCGCTTCCGGATCGGCAACGTGACGTTCCGGGCCGCCGGCCCCTGCTCGCGCTGCGCCATCACGACCACCAACCAGCTCACCGCCGAGCGCGGCAAGGAACCGCTCCGCACGCTCGCCCTCTACCGGCGTGACGCGAAGGATCCCACCGACGTCAACTTTGGCCAGAACGTGATCCACGAGACGAAGTCCGGCACCGTCCGCATCGGCGACGCGGTGGAGCTGCTGTAGGGCGACGCTGGCGCCCCACCCCGGCTCACCAGTCCCCGTTCACCCGCCCGCGCTTGGCCTTGTGCTTCGCGCGGTGTTTCTTGGATTCGATCATCTTGATCTTCTGTCCGTAACTTTTCTGCCGCGTCCGGCGCCGCTGCGCCTCGCGCGTCTGCTCGGCCGCCAGCACCGCGCCCCGCGCGCGCGCCTCGAGTTTCGCCGTCAGTTCCGCCCACGCCCGCTCGCGGTTGGCGGCCTGGGAGCGCTCCGATTGATTGCGCACCTCGAGGCCGGTCGGCCGGTGACGCAACCAGACCGTTGAGGAGGTTTTGTTGATTTTCTGTCCGCCCGGACCCGAACCACGCACAAACCGTTCATCCACGTCCTCTTCGCGCACGCCCAGGGCGGCAAGCCGGTGGTGGATTTGGGGTGGCAAAGGCATGGCGGCGGCTTTTTCCTGATGGAAACTTATCTCCGGCCCCGGAGTCATACCACCCTTGGTCCTCCCTTCAAATTTTTCCCCATGATTAACGGTCCCGCCTGGTCAGAGAAACTTCGCAACGAAATCGGCAAGGCCGTCATCGGCCAGGACGCCGCCATCGAGCGCCTCCTCGTCGCGCTCCTCGCCAACGGCCACGTCCTCCTCGAGGGCATGCCCGGCCTCGCCAAGACGCTCCTCGTCAAGTCCCTCGGCACCGCCCTCGGTGTCCAGTTCGAGCGCATCCAGTTCACGCCCGACCTGCTCCCCAGCGACGTCGTCGGCACGATGATCTTCCAGCCCAAGACCGGCGAGTTCTCGCCGCACCGCGGCCCGATCTTCGCCAACCTCGTCCTCGCCGACGAAATCAACCGCGCCCCCGCCAAGGTCCAGAGCGCCCTGCTCGAGGCCATGCAGGAGCGCCAGGTCACCATCGGCGGCCACACGCACCCGCTGCCCAAGCCGTTCTTCGTGATGGCCACCCAGAATCCCATCGAGCAGGAGGGCACCTACCCGCTGCCCGAGGCGCAGACCGACCGCTTCCTCTTCAAGCTCATCGTGGACTACCCGAGCGCCGCGGAGGAATCCTCCATGATGCAGCGCTGGGGCCAGGTCACCCAGCAGCCCTCGCTCGTCGCCGCCTCCAGCGGCGAGGAACTGCTTGCGCTCCGCACCGAGGTGGACCGCCTGCATGTCTCCCCCGCCGTCCAGGGCTACATCCTCGCCCTCGTCCGCGGTACGCGCGCCCTCGCGGAACCCGCCCCGGGCGCCAAGCGCTACCTCAACTTCGGCGCCTCCCCCCGCGCTTCCCTCGCCCTCTACCAGGCTGGTCGCGCCCTCGCCTGGCTCCGCGGCCAGGATTACGTTCCCCCCGCGCTCATCCAGGAACTCGCCCCCGACATCATGCGCCACCGCATCGGCCTGACCTACGAGGCCGAGGCCGAGGAAATCTCCCCCGACAAGATCATCGCCCAGGTCGTCACCTCGACCCCGGTCCCCGCGCAGTAAGTCAATTCGCGCTCATTCGCGCCATTCGCGGGCACCTCCGATGCTGATCGAAAATCAAAATTCGAAAATCGAAAATCCCCTCGCCCTCCTGCGCCAGCTGGAGTGGCGCGTCCGCCACGCCGTCGAGAACGTGCTCAGCGGCGAGTACCGCTCCACCTTCCGCGGCCGCGGCATGGAGTTCGACCAGGTCGTGAAATACGAGTTTGGCGACGACGTGCGCGACATCGACTGGAACGTCACCGCGCGCCTCGGCGAGGCCTACCGCAAGAAATTCGTCGAGGAGCGCGAGGTCACCCTGCTGCTCGTGTTCGAGGATTCCCCGTCCCTGCATTTCGGTTCCGGCGCGCAGTCCAAGCGCGAGGCCCTGCTTGAGCTCGCCGGCCTCGTCATGCTGCTCGGTGCGGTCAACCGCGACCGCGTCGGTTTCGTCCACGCCTCACCCGGCGGCAACCTCATCCGCCAACCGGTCCGCGGTCGCGGCGCCATCCTCCACGCCGCCGCCACCCTCCTCTCCCGCCCCGCCCCCGCGCCCACCGACGGCCCCGCGGAGATCCCCTGGCGGTTCCTCGCCCGCGCAGCGCCGAAGCACAGTATCTTCCTCTGGCTCGGGGATTTTCCTCCCCGCATCGAGCCCGAGGGCTGGGGCGTCCTGCAGAACCGCTACCAGACGATGGGCTTCCGCGTGGACGACCCGTGGGAACGCGCCCTGCCCGCGCAGGAATCATTCGCCGCCTACGATCCCGCCGCCGGCCGGCTCGTCACCCTCGAGGGTTCCGCCGCCGAGCGCGCTGCCCACGCGACGTGGGGCGTCCAACGCGAGGCCGCCTGGTCCGCCCTGTTCCCCAACCGGCTCAGCCGCCTCGTCGTCGGCACCGACGAAAACCGCCTCGATGCCCTCGTGAAATTCTTCCACGCCCGCATGCGCGCCGGCGTCCGGAGCTGAGCGCAGACCCAGATGATCCCACTTCCTTCATCTCTTTCCGGGGCCTCTTCCTTCTTCCCTCTTCCTTCTTCCCTGGCTGCGTGGACCGTGCCGATCGGCCACGGCTACGTCCTGCAGAATCCCGAGTGGCTGCTCGCCGTATTCGCCATCGGCCTCGTCTTCCTGCTCCGCCAGCGCCGCCGGGTGCCCGTGCTGCTGGTGCCATTCGCCGCCGCCTGGCACCGCCCGTCACTCGCGTCGTTCTCGCGCTGGCCCGTCGGCCTCGCCGTCGTGGGCCTCGTGTTGCTGACCGTTGCCCTCGCCCGCCCGCAGCATGTCGAGGACAAGCGCGAGGTCCGCTCGCAGGGCTATGACATCATGCTGGCGATCGACCTCTCCGGCTCGATGCTCGCCGAGGACTACGACAAGGACGGCGACCGCATCAACCGCCTCCAGGCCATCAAGCCCGTCATCCAGGCCTTCATCAACGACCGCCCCAGCGACCGCATCGGCATCGTCGTTTTCTCCGGCCGCGCCTACACCCTCGCGCCGCTCACCTTCGACCACGACTGGCTCGGCAAGCAGACCGAGCGCCTGAAGATCGGCCTGATCGAGGACGGCACCGCCATCGGTGACGGCCTCGGCGTCTCCCTCACCCGCCTCGAGCAGGCCAAGCGCGAGAGCGGCGGCAAACGCTCCGGCGCCTTCGTCGTGCTGCTCACCGACGGCGTCAACAACCGCGGCGCCCTCACCCCGGATCAGGCGACCGAGATCGCGCGGACCCGCGGCGTGCCCGTCTACACCATCGGCGCGGGCAAGGACGGCATCGTCCCGTTCCCCGTGTTCGACGACAAGGGCAACAAGATCGGCTACCGCCGCATGATGGCCGACCTCGACGAGGAGGCCCTGCGAAGGATCTCCGAGCCCACCGGCGGGCATTTTTTCCGCGCCGCCGACACCGACACGATCCAGTCCGCCTTCAAGGCGATCGACAAGGCGCAGAAGATCGAATTCCAGGCCAAGAGCTACCTGATCACCACGGAGCTGTTCTACTGGCCCGCGGCCCCCGGCCTGTTCGCCCTCCTGCTCGCCGCGCTCTTCGCCCGTCCGCTCTGGCAAAGGGAGGCCGTCGCATGACCTTCGCCTGGCCCCAGCTCTTCTGGCTGCTGCTGATCCCCGCCGCCCTCCTCGGCGCGGAGTTCGCCCGCCGGCGGCGCGCGGCCGGCGTGGTCCATCCCAAGATCCGGCAGGCCGAGGCCGGCACCCACAACCTGACCTTCGTGACCACGCCCGCCCGCCGCAACCGCGCCCGGATCTGGCTCTGCGTGGGCCTCGCGCTGTGCATCACCGCCCTCACCCGCCCGCAATGGGGCCGCATCGAGGAGCCCGTCTTCGACCAGGCCCGCGAAATCCTCATCGCGATCGACCTCTCAAAATCCATGCTCTCGCAGGACGTGCGGCCCTCCCGCCTCGAGCGCGCCAAGCTTCTCACCCAATCCCTGCTCGAGAAACTCTCCGGCGAGCGCGTCGGCCTCGTGTCGTTCGCCGGCACGGCCTTCCTGCAGAGCCCGCTCAGCTCGGATTACGAGATCCTCCGTGAGTTTCTGCCCGCCATGGGTCCTGACTTCCTGCCCGAGGGCGGCACCAACTACCGCGCCCTCATCGAGACGTCCCTCGCGGCGTTCGGCACCGGCACCGCCGACCGTTTCCTCATCGTGCTCAGCGATGGCGAGGCGACCGACGACGACTGGCAGTCCGCCGCCGCGGAACTGAAGAAAAAGGGCGTCCGCGTCATCAGCCTCGGCATCGGCACGTCCGCCGGCGCCATGATCCCCGACGGCGACGGCGCCTACGTGAAGGACGAGCGTGGCGCCGTCGTCCTTTCGAAACTCAACGGCAGCACGCTGCAGGAACTCGCCTCCGTCACCGGCGGCACCTACCGCGACGCCAGCACCTGGCTCGATCTCGCCGGCGTGCTCAAGGCCACCGTCGAGGCCGGACAGAAGGGCAAGTTCCTCGAGAAGAATACCGTGCGCCTCGTCGAGCGCTTCCAGTGGCCCCTCGCCTTCGGGCTGTGGTGCCTGCTCGTGAGTTTCTGCTACGAATTTCCCGTCCGCCCGCGCCCGCGCGACCTCAAGCTCGCGCCCGCCGCCAGCCGCACCCCCGCGCCGGCCCGTCCCGCCGTCGCCGCGCTGTTCTTCGGCGGCCTGCTCCTCGCGGGTCTCGGCCTGCCCGCCCCCGCCCGCGCCGTCGCCGACTCCGCCGCGCCGCTCGCCAAGATTGTCGGACGCCTCTCCGCCAAGGACGACCGCAGCGCCCGCGACTGGGCCGAATTCGCCCACGAAACCGTCAGCTGGGGCCAGCGCATCCAGGATGACCAGAAACAGGTGCCCGAGGGTCCCGTGCGCGACGCCCTCTCCGCCGTCGGACTCGGCGCCAAGCTCGATCCCAAATCCGCCGACTGGCCCAAGCTGCAGCAGGACCTCGAGGCCCTGCTCCAAAAACCCGAGCAGAAGAAAAAGGATCAGCAGCAACAGCAGCAGCAGAACCAACAGCAACAAAAGCAGGACCAACAGAACCAGGACCAGCAAAACCAGCAGCAGCAGAATCAATCGAAGCAGGACTCCCAGTCGCAGGGCAATCCGTCGCAACAAAAGGACCAGCAGCAGCAGCAGAATTCCCCGCAAAACCAGAAGTCCAACCCGGCCGACAAAAAACCCGGCCAGTCCGCCTTCGGTGACATGCAGCAGCGCGACGCGCAGGCCCAGCCGCCCTCCCGCGAAACCCAAAAGGTCGGCGGCGTCCCCGAGAAAAAGGAGGGCGACAAGGCCCCGGTGGACCCGGCCCTCACCCTGCCGCTGCAGAAGCTCGACCAGCTCCGCAATCAGGATTCCCCCGCCGAACTCTTCCAACTGATGGACGCCGACCACAAGCCGGTCGCGTCCAAGAAAAAAGGCAAAGACTGGTAACTCTCATGCGCCGTTTCCTCGCTTTCATTTTCCTCTGCTCCCTCGCCCTGTCCGCGGCCCACGCCCAGACCGTGCACTGGGAGGGCGCGGACGACTCGTCCGAACTCCAGCTCATCTACGAGGACTGCTCCCCCGACGGCGACCCGAAGCTGCCCGCCATCGAGGAATCGGTGCTCTCGCTCACGGGCCAGTCCTCGCAGACCACGATTTCC
Organism: uncultured Opitutia bacterium; assembly: GCA_903855985.1. Lineage (GTDB taxonomy): Bacteria > Verrucomicrobiota > Verrucomicrobiia > Opitutales > Opitutaceae > Opi-474. The sequence goes on from CAIOAO010000105.1 coordinate 61,267, forward strand.
AACGGCTCGTTCTCCCGCTCGACCGTCCTCACGTACAATTCCCGCGCCCGCCACGCCGGCGTTACCCTGCAGATCCCGGCCTTCACCGTGCCGACCAACAAGGGCCCGATCCGGGTCCCCGCCTTCACCGGCGGCGCCCCGCGCGTCATCCCCGACTCCACCGTCAATGCCCGGCTCATGACCGGCTCCACCACGCTCTGGGCCGGCGAGGTGTTTCCCCTCACCTACGTGCTCGACGCGGCCCGCCGCAACTTCAACCAGCTCGGCAGCAACATCGACTGGAGCGCCGGCGCGCTGATCACCGAGGACTGGTCAAAACCCGAGCCCAACGAGCTGTCCCTCAACGGCGAGCCACGCATCAACATCGTCTACAAGACCCGCGCCTACGCCAAGACCCCCGGCCCGCTCACACTCAACCCCGCCACCCAGGTGGTGCGCATCGCCACCGGCAACATCGGCTTCGGCCTGTTCCAGCAGCAGCGCGTCGAGGAACTTTCCGTCACCACCAAGCGCCCCGAGCTCATCATCCGCGCCCTACCCACGCCCAACGTCACCGGCTTCACCGGCGCCGTCGGCCAGTTCAAGCTCGTCTCCAAGGTCGTCCCCAGCACCGCCGCCGTCGGCGAGCCGATCACCTGGACGCTCGAGCTGAGCGGCTCCGGCAACTGGCCCGAAATCGCCGGCCTGCCGCAGCGCGAGGTCTCCAAGGATTTCCAGGTCGTCCAGCCGCAGGCCAAGCGCACGCCCGCCGAGGGCAAGCTCTTCGACGCCACCCTCTCCGAGGACGTCGTGCTCGTCCCCACCCGCCCCGGCACCTACACGCTCGGCCCGGTCTTCTTCACCTACTTCGACCCGAAGTCCGGCAGCTACCAGACCCTCTCCACGCCGCGCACCACGGTCACCATTACCGCGGCGACCCCTGTGAACCCCGGCATCCAGCTCCCGAAGATTGCCGGCGCCACGCCTCCGACCCCGGTGGTAACCGCGCCTGCGGCACCCGCCCCCGAAGTGCCCGCCGCCCCCGCCGCGATCCCGCGCGACCCGCTGCCGGCCACCGGCAGCGCGGCAATCCCGCGGCCATTTGATCAATTGCTCGTCCTGCTCGCCGTGCCGTTCGTCGCGCTCGGGCTGTTCTGGTGCGGGCTCGCCCTGCAGCGCGCACGGCAGACTGATCCCGTGCGCTTCCGCCGCTCCGCCCGGTCCCGCCTCACCGCCACGCTCAAACAGCTCCAGACGGCGAGCGCGGCCGACCGTCCCGCCCTGCTCCTCGCGTGGCAGCACGACACCGCCGTGCTCTGGGAAATTCTCCACGCCGCCCCACCCGCCTCCGCGCTGACCGACCCCACGTGGTCCGCGCTCTGGGCCGAGTCCGACCGCGCGCTCTACGGCGCCAACCCCGCCGCCCTGCCCGCCGACTGGGTTCCGCGCGCCGCGGCCGCCCTCGACGCGAAGCGTGTGCCCGGCTTCTCCCCGTTCTCCGCGTTCCTGCCGCGCAACCTGATCCCGCTCCTGCTGGCCGTGCTCGCTACCGCCGCACTGCTCTCGCCCTCACTCCGCGCGGAGGACGGCTCCGCCGCGTACCGCCGCGCTGATTTTTCCGCCGCCGAAAAAGCCTGGCGCGAGTCGGTCGCCCAGAATCCGGCGGACGCCAGCGCCCGCTACAACCTCTCGCTCGCGCTCGCCCAGCAGGATCGCTGGGACCTCGCCATGGCCCACGCCACCGCGGCGTTTGTCCAGGCGCCCGACAACGAGCACGTCCGCTGGCAGTTCGCCCTTGCCGCGGAAAAAGCCGGCTACCTGCCCGAGCCCCTCGCCGCCTTCCCGCATCCCGGCCCGTTGCAATCCCTCGCCCGCCTCGCCTCACCCGCCGGCTGGCAGACCTGGCTCATGGTCGCGGCGGCCCTCTTCGCGGTGTCCATCTGCCTCCTGCTCTTCGGCGCCTACCGCTCGCGCTCCCGCCTCCGTAACGCCCTGGCGTTGCTGCTGCTCATCGGCGGTGTGTCCCTCGGCGCGACCTCGGTGATCGGGTTCCTCGCCTACGGCGAAACCGCCGATGCCCGCGCCGTCATCGCGTGGCACGGCGGCATCCTCCGCTCAATTCCCACCGAGGCCGACACGACGCAGAAAACCACCACGCTCGCCCCCGGCAGCATCGCCGTGATTGACCAGACCTTCCTCGGCTGGGTCCGCCTCTCCTTCGCCAACGGCCAGACCGGCTGGGTCCGCCAGGACGACGTAGTCCCGCTGTGGCGGTAGGAGCGCAGCGGCGGAATTAGCCGAAGCCTACTTCTCCACCGGCCACGGGTTGTCGAACGGACTCCACCCGCCTTCGTAGCGGGCGAAATGGGTGAGATGAATGCCCCGGCGAAAATAGCTGAGGGTCCGCTCCATCGGGATGTGCTCGGACATCTGGGTTATTCCGGCGGCCGCGGCATCGGCCGCAAACGCATCCAACTGCGCCCCCCGATCCGGCGCTTCCAGCGGCAGCGCCGCCAGCTGCGCAAAGCGGATCGGCAATCGCTCCCGTTTGATGCGCGCCAGCACGGCCGCATCGTCCGCCACTTTCTCGGCCTCGTCGAAACACTCCCCGGCGAACGCCAGCAGCTCCGGCGTCAGGTAGGCGCTGTCCGGCCGGTCATAACAGCTGGCATGCAGGTGACGCGTCTCCACCAGCTGGATCCCGGCCTGGATATACCGCAGCAGGGGTTCACCTCCGCGGCCGTAGAACCCGGTGAGGAACTCTTTGAGCAGCGCGTGCTCGTCGGCCGACGGGTCCCAGAGCAGTTTGGCCAGCAGCCAGGCCCGCAAGGCCGAGAACTCCCCGCCCCCGCCCGGCGGATTCGCCCCGAGTTCGAACAATCCTTTCACGTGGTTGCGGGCAAACAGGCGGACATTGGGCGCCAGCACGCCAAAATTGGGGAACGGCAGGACGTAGTTGGCAAAGTTCGTCACGTAATCCCAGACGTACACCCGGTCGCAGATGCGCCCCCACGCCGCCAGATCCTCGACAAACGTGGACCCGGTGCCGGGACGGTTTTTGAAGAGCATCTTTTCATCGCAACTCTCCATCGGGTGGGAAAAACAGCATTCGATGCTGCAGAGCCGGACGATGACGTTGTGGCGGGGCCGCACCCGCCGGGGAGCCTGGCGGGTGTACAGATAGGCCAGCGTGTCGATGGCCACATGCGGATACTCCGGCTCGATCGCCACGGCGATCCGGTTCACAAACCGGATCAGGCTCCCGCTGTAATTGCCCTCCTCCGCGTCAACCGCCCGGCACGCGGGGCACTGGCACGGGTTGTCCCAGTCGTTCTGTGATACCGACACGATACTCGCCTCCGGCTCGGCCCGGAGCCAGGCGCGGACCTGGTCGAGTGCAAGGGCAAACACCGCGGGATTCGACAGGCACAGCTGCGTCTCCTTGCGCAGCCGGACGCCGTTGACCTCGGAAAAATACTCGGGGTGCGCCTCAAAGTACCGCTCGACGGGCACCAAGTCGTTGAACGAATGCACAAACGGCCCGGCGTATTTCACGCCGCCGCCGTGCCGGGGCGCCAGCGGGGTGATGTGACCGTTGCATTTGTTGCGCGCGGCCCAGTCGGGATTCATCCCCTCGCAGCAATGCGGTTCGCGATATTCCAGCGCCGGCGCCTGGCGGTCGTGGATCGGCCCGATGGCGATCTGGAGGCGCCGGGGAATCCGGCTGACTTCCGGGCTGAACCACCGGCAGCCCAGATACTTTTCCAGGAAAGTATAGACCCCATACAGCGTCCCGCGTCGACCGGCGCCGGCAATAAGCAGGTAATCACTCCCCGTCAGGATCAGAAACGATTCCGCGGCCGGATCCCCGCGAAAAGTATCCGCCGACGACGCCCACCGGTTGCTCCGCCCGACCCAGATCTCAGAAGGTTGCCGCGGGGCGGCATCACTGACGACGGGCAGTTCCGCTCCCCCGATTTCGGCCAGATACCGGCGCAATTCGTCGGCCGCATACCGTTCCGACTCCGTCGCACCCGCGCCGAGGACAATCCTCCATGCAGACAGGCCATCCGCGGACAGCAGATGCACCGCACCGCCGTCGTGGACGGGTTCGGGGGATTTTGTCGGAGCCGTGGTAGTTGGCATTTTGAATTCTGCCGATGAATGCCTCTTTGCAGCTAGTTCGCAGGCTCAGGCTTTTTTCAGCGTCTTCCGCACCATCCGCGCCATCGATTCCTCGGGGTTGAGCGTGGTCACCCGCGCCACCTCGACCCAGGCGAGATCGTGGGACTCGTCCGACACCGCGAACGGCTCCGCCGCGTCGGCCTCGATCATGAACCGCAGGTCGTAGTGCCAGTGGGCCGGCTCGGTCTTGCGCTCAGGGATCCAGTGGCGGTCCAAATCGAAGATTTCGGGCGACACCACCCGCAGCCGCGTCAGCCCGCTCTCCTCGCGGCCTTCGCGCAGTGCCACGGCGAGCAAATCCGGATCGCCATCCGCGTGGCCGCCGAGCTGCAGCCACTTGTCGAGCTTGCGGTGGTGCGTCAGCAGCGTCCGCGTTCGGCTGGCATCCACGATCCAGGCCGAACCCGTCAGGTGCCCGCTCAGCTGCGTGCGCGAGCAACAGTCCGCATGCGCCTCCACAAACCGGATCGTATCCGCCGTCATCGCCGCCTCATGCGCATCGAGCGCCAACGCCGCATGGGCCCGGAGAAGCTTCAAGACAGCCGTGCGGTGCATCTGGGTTCGTTCCTGGTTTCCTGGCTTCCGGCTAAAAATCTCCCCGGTTCTACCTTGTCTCGAACCACTTCGACTCCGCCTTCACGCCGGCCGACGCCTCGATCTGCGCAAAAATCTCCGGCACCGTCTGCGCCACGCGGAACAGGTCCATGTTCGACGGCTTGAAGAACTTCTCCGCCAGCATCTTTTCGAAGAGCCGGAGCAGGTCGTCGTAAAACCCGTCCTGGTTCAGGAACACGCAGGGTTTCTTCACCACGTCCAGCTGCCGCAGCGTCAGGATCTCCATGATCTCCTCCAGCGTGCCGAACCCGCCGGGCAGCGTCACAAACGCATCCGCCCGCGCCTCCATCAGCAGCTTGCGCTCGCGCAGCGTGACCACCGTCACGAGCTCGTCCGCCTCGTCGAAGGCCAGCTCCCGCGCCTTCATGAACTCGGGGATGACGCCGACCACGCGGCCGCCCTTCGCCTTCACCGCCCGCGCCACCGCGCCCATCAGGCCGGTCTTGCCCCCGCCATAGACGAGGCCCCAGCCGCGCCTGACCAGCTCGTGTCCCAGCTCGGTCGCAGCCGCGGCATACTTCGGATCAATCCGGTCACTCGACGCGCAATAAACACAAAGCAACTTTGCCATGGGCATTTGATTCACCATGCGCCAGTAATTCGCACGCACAAAAATGCCGCCCCTCGCCTATCGCGGACGCCTCGCGCCCTCGCCCACCGGCCACCTCCACCTCGGCCATGCGCGCACGTTCTGGATCGCCGCGGAACGTGCCCGCCAGGCCGGCGGTACGCTCGTCCTGCGCAATGACGACCTCGACGCCATCCGCTTCCGCCTCGATTTTGTGGACGCCATGCTCGAGGACCTGCGCTGGCTCGGCTTCCAGTGGTCGGAAGGCCCCGACGTCGGCGGCCCGTATGCGCCCTACAACCAAAGCGGCCGGCGCGCCCATTACCGCGCCGCACTCGAACAGCTTCACGCCGCCGGCCTGATCTTCCCCTGCACCCGCTCCCGTCGCGATGTCCTCGAGGCCATCGGCGCGCCCCACGAAGGCGCCGGCGCGGACGACGAGCCGGTCTACCCCAGCTCATTTCGCCCGCCCGCTGGCAGCCCGCTGCCGCCGCTCGGCGACAAGATCTCCATCAACTGGCGCCTGCGCGTGCCGGACGGTGAGACCATCACCTTCGATGACGGCCGCTATGGTCCACAATCGGCCGTCGCCGGACGCGACTTCGGCGACTTCCTGGTGTGGCGGAAGGACGACCTTCCCAGCTATCAACTCGCCTGCGCCGTGGACGATGCCGGCATGGCCATCACCGAGGTCGTGCGCGGCGCCGATCTCATCAAGAGCACCTTTCGCCAGCTGGTCGTGTATCGCGCGCTCGGTCTGACCGCGCCGAAATTTTTCCACTGCCCGCTGATGAACGACGACCGGGGCGAGCGCCTCGCCAAGCGCCACGACGCGCTCAGCCTGCGTACCTTGCGCGAAAGAGGCGTTACACCGGCGGAGATCAGGGCAATATTTGCGGCCGAAAAACTGACTTAGGTCGGGCGATCGTCTTTCCCCTAGACTTGCTGCGGCCTTTTCGATCCCGCAGAGTTGCCGATTCTCCCTTTCCGCGTCCGCTACGACTTCGTTCCACGACCCCTCCTCCATGATTAACTACAACAAACCCGACCTCACCGAACATCCTCCCCGCAGCGTCCGCGTCCGCCTCGGCGGCTACGCGCATCTCCCGCGTCTCCTCGACAAGGCGCGCGCCCATCTGCGCGGCAAGGCCGGCGACTACCGCTACAACTGCCCGCTCGACCAGCACTTCTTCAAGTTCACCGGCATCAGCCACACGAAGGCCCTCGCCGCGGTCAAGGCCGCCAAGTCCGACTCCGACTTCCTCGCGTGGGTGAACAAAAACACCAAGCGCCAGCCGTACGAGATCGCGGCCTTCTCCGCCTGGCTCGAATCGAACGGCCCGGGTGGCAAGGACGGCCACAACTGGATCGCCGAGCGCCTCTCGGCCCTCGCACCCAAGCGCACCGACGTCCGCTCGTTCGCCGACCTGCTCGATCTCGACGACTACGCCAGTTACGGCGGCAAGGCCTGATTGGTCTGCCCCTCGCCTTTGCCACGCGGAGCCTTCACCGGCTCCGCGTTTTTTATTTGAGCTCGGTGTACTTGTCGGAGCGGCCCCGCGATTTCTCGACCGGGTACTTCTTCGCGTTGTCCGCCATCTTCCGCTCGATGGCGGCCGCGACGTCCATGCCGGCGATGTTCGCAAACTCCAGCGCGTAGATCACGACGTCCGCCAGCTCGTCCTCGATCTTGCGCCGCTTGGCGGGATCCTTGGCCACGGCCGCCGACTGCTCCGGTGTCGTCCACAGGAAATGCTCCATCAGCTCCCCGGCCTCCGCGGCCAGCGCCATGCTGAGGTTCTTCGGCGCATGGAACTGCTCCCAGTCGCGCTCCCGCGCAAAGGCCAGCACGCGGGTCTTCAGGTCGGCGAGAGTCGTGGTCGAATCGGTCATCGGCTTCATCCCCGCAACCTAGCCGGCGTCACCCGGCCGACAATCACTTCCTCTGGCGGGGTCCGGAACCCGAGCTTAACCTGATGACAAAATAATTACTTGGCCCGGGAAATGCTTTATGCATCGTGTCCACTTGTTCCAATGACCGTTCAGCAAAAACATCTCCGCGGCATCGCCGGCGCTTCGTTCACGAAGGCCGTCGCTTCCATTTGCCGCGCCCAGATGCGTCCGGTCGTCCAAAATTGGGGCAAACACCAGACCGGCTCGGGCTTCCAGGCCTAAACCTCCGTCCTAACGGAAAAAGTTTAGAAAATCCTGAAGCCCGGCGGCCACAAGCCCCGAGGTTCCCACCTCCATTTTCCCATGCACACGATCATCCATCCCCTCAGTCCCGCCAGCCGTCTGCCGCTTACGGAAGTTCCCGCCCACCAGCCGAACCTCCGCAAGCCGAGCTATGACTGCCGGGATCACCCGGACACCGTGAAGCTCACCGTCTACGTCCCCGGCGTCGAAGCCGCCGGCGTGGAAATCGAGGCGCGCGGTCCCGACCTGATCGTCACCGCCCGCAAGGTCCATTTCGTCCGCATCAACTGGCAGGCCCTCCACCTCGAGGGCGCCCAGCGCGATTACCAGCTGCGCCTGCGGCTCGGCCACGGCCTGGACTACGCCGGGCTGCACGCCGAGATCTATGAGGGCGTCCTCACCGTCACCCTGCCCAAGCGGCTGCCGGCCGAGGCCAGCCTCCGGGCGCGTCACGTCGCCTGACGGGCCGGGCCGCGGCGGAATTCCCGCCGTGGCCCGGGCCTGCATTTTTTCTAAAATTTCCGGCACCTTCGACCGCGGTGGTGGTCTTTTGACACCCTGCCATGAACCTGCCTCCCCCACCCAACCGCCCGTCACTCGAGCGCGAGAATCCTCCGGCCATCATCCGGAAGATCACGCGGGAGGACGTGCTGTGGAACCGGCCGGTGTTCAAGGCTCCGCCGCTCGTCGTGAAGCTCCCGCCCGCGCCAACGCTCGCCGACCTCAGCTCGATCTCGTTGCACGAGCTCGGCAGCTAACGCGTCTCCGGCACCAGCCACGTGCAGCGCGAGCCCGCCCCGGGTTCCTGCGCCAGCGCCTCCCCCAGCCAGTCCAGCAGTGGCCCGGCCTCGTGCTCAAACTGCCAGGGCGGGTTGATCACAACCAGGCCGCAGCCTTTCAGCTTCGCGTCCGAGCGCACGCCGACGATCTCGAGTTCGAGCATCAGCGTCGGCGGCAGCTTCAGCGCGAGCAGCCCGTGAAAAAACGCGTCCACTCGCGCCCGCTCCGTCAGCGGATACCAGAGTGCAAACACGCCGGCCGGAAGCCGCTGCAGGCCTTCCTCCACGGCCGACACCATCCGGGTAAATTCATCCGCCGCTTCAAACGGCGGATCCATCAGCACCAGCGCGCGTTTCTCCGGCGGCGGCAGCATCGCGCGCAACGCACCGTAGCCGTCCCGCTCCTGGAGGCTCACTTTCGGTTCCCGCGCGAGCGCGATGTCGAGCAGCTCGAATTCCTCCGGATGCTTCTCGCACAGCGCCAGCCGGTCCTGCGGCCGCGCCAGCAGCCGCGCGATCCACGGCGATCCCGGATAAAAGCGCGGCGCTGCGCCCGTACCGCCGCGGTCCTGGTCAAACTGCTTCACGAGCGCGACATACCCGGCCAGAGATTCCGGCAGGTCCGTCCGCGTCCACAACCGCCCGATGCCGTTGGGATATTCCGGCTGTCGCACCAGCGTGTCGCCCTTCTCCGCCGACGTGAGGTCGTAGCTGCCGCGGCCCGCGTGGGTGTCGAGATAGAGGAAGCCCTTCTCCTTTTTCTGCAGCCCCGCCATCAGCCGCACCAGCAGCGCATGTTTCATCACGTCGGCAAAGTTGCCCGCGTGAAAATGATGCCGGTAATTCATTCCGCCTTCGCCGAGGCTACGGCGGACAGGGCCACTTGATCAAAGGGTACCTTGATTACGGTTTTACGCACCAGCCCCGCCACACCGCCGGGCCGCAGCCCGGGCATGTGCCCGTCCACCGGGAAAAAGATCGCCGCCTCCCCCGCGTTCAGCCGCAGCACCGACGCCCCGGCGTAGTCCGCGTATTTGATAAAGTCGCGCTCGGCGTCGTAGGCCAGACTCACGGTCAGCCGCGAGGTCTCCACCAGCTCCATCACTTCCTCGCCCGTCACGACCACCTGCACGTCAATGTACTTGCGGTGCGATTCAAAAAATCCCTCCGGCCGCGCCTTGGTCTGGTACACCTGCTCGAGCGCAAACGCCCCGCCGGTGAGCTCGATCCGCGTGGTCACACCCGCCGCCGCGCCCGCCAGCCGCAGCGCCGCCGGCGACCCGGCGCGGAACATCTCGTCGAGGTAGGTGAACGTCGCCGCAAAGATTTCCATGCGGGCGGTTTGGGCGCGGAGCGTGGCGAGGGAGCCGAGTAAAGCCATGCGCCGAATTCACGCCCGCGCCGCCAAGCTGGCAAGCGCCGAAACCGCGCAGGACCGAACCCCGATCCATTTGGCCACGGATTACACGGATGGACACGGATCAATTCCGACCTCCAATCAAATGCACGACTGATTTGCGGATCCATCCGTGTTATCCGTGTTATCCGTGGACAAAAATCCGGCCTAACCGCAACGCACCTTGCCAATCGTTCAACGCCAATCCGGAATCGCCCACCACCCGTGCCCGACGTCATCCGCATCCTCTCCGACCTGCACTACGGCGACCGCGGCAGCCGCATCAAGTCGCTGCCGACCCTCGCGCCGTTGCTCGAGGGCGCCACGTCGCTGGTGCTCAACGGTGACACCCTCGACACGCGTCCCGGTCCCCACCCGGCCGCCACCACGGCCCTGCGCGTCGAAGTCCGGCAGTTTTTCGACCACTCGGCCCCGCCCACCACCTTCCTGACCGGCAACCACGACCCCGACTTCTCCGCCCACCACACGCTCGACCTTTCCGGGGGACAAATCTTCGTCACGCACGGCGATATCATCTTCGACGACCTGGTGCCCTGGAGTCAGGACGCGCCGGTCATCCGCCAGCTCCTCGCGCGGGAACTCGCCGCCCTGCCGCCGGCAGCCCGTGACGAGCTCGATGCCCGCCTCGGCGTCTACCGCCGGGTCGCCGCCACGATTCCCCAGCGCCACCAATCCGAGCGCAACCGGTTGAAATACACGCTGGGTTTCATGAAGGACACCGTCTGGCCGCCCGACCGCGTCCTGCGCGTGCTCGGCGCCTGGCGGCGCGGACCCGGCCTCGCGGCGAACCTGACGCGCCGCCACCGCCCCGCGGCGCGTTTCGCCATCATCGGCCACATCCACCACCCGGGTTACTGGCACCGGGACGGTGTGACCGTCCTCAACACCGGCTCATTTTGCCCGCCGCTTGGCGGCTGTGTCATCGATGTGACGCCCGACCACCTGGCGCTGCGCCGCATTACCGAAAAACGCGGTGAGCTCCGGCTGGGCCGCACCGTGGCGGAGTTTGCGCTGGCGCCCACCTGAGCTTTGCGCGCAAGGTCTCGGCATGAGCATCGAGTTCGGCTGGTGGCGCAAAGACCCCGAGGCGGGAAAATTTCAGATCAGCGCCGTCGTGCACGGCGGCAACATCGAGTGGACCAAACACCAGGGCCACCATTCCTCCTGGCTGCCCTACTCGCCCGATGACGAAGACCGCGAGCGGCTCATCTACGAAGCCGAAAGACGCGTCCCGCGCCGGCTCATCTCCACCAAGCAGTTCGAGGAGATCAAGCGCCTCAGCGAAAACGCCGGCCCCGGCAAGATCACCGGCCGGCGTGTGACCGGCAACGGCCCGTCGTTTTACGAGCCCGGCCCGCGCAATCCCGCCATTGACCGCCCGGCGACGGAGCAAAGGTAGGGCGGGCCGCCCGGCCCATTCTTACTTCCCGTCCGTCAGCGACCAGATCAGCCGGAAGGCCGAGCAGTACTGCTCCGGCTGATTCGCCAGGCGCCGCCGTACTTCGTCCATCGTCAGCCACTCGCCCGTCTCGATTTCTTCCGGGTGCAGCGTAAACGGCCCCTCATGCGTCAGCCGGTAAACCCAGCAGAATTCCCAACCGGTCTCGGGCCGCGATTCGAGCCGCAGCCACCGCTCGGGCGTCTCCGCCAGCTGGAGGCCCAGCTCCTCACCCAATTCCCGCACCGCCGCGGTATCGTAGTCCTCGCCCGCATCCACGTGGCCCGCACAGGAGGAATCCCAGAGGCCCGGCGACATATCCTTCTTCATGGAGCGTTTCTGGAGAAAAATCCGGCCGGCCGCGTCAAACACCAGGATATGCACCGCCCGATGCCACAATTTGCGCGCATGGACTTCCCGGCGCGTGGCCCGGCCAACGGGCTCATCGCGCTCGTTTACTACGTCAAAATATTCCTCAGCCATGCGCCGCCTTTACATTCCGGTTCATTCGTGTCCATTCGTGGTCCCCTAAACGGAAAACACCATGCCGAAAATTGACGTCAGCAAAGTCGCCGAGATCCTCAAAAAGAACCAGATCGACCCCGCCGTGCTCCGGCGGGTGATGGAGGAGATGAACCTCGCCGTCCAACCCGACCCCGGTGACGAGGAGAAGCCGCCGGCGGTCAAGAAGCAGTACGTCATCGTCGTGTCCGACCCGGAGGGGAAGCTGCCCAAGATGGATTTCACCGGCTGGGTGCTGCAGATCCCGGAGAACGTGAGCCCCGCCACCACCCCCGACCGCGTCTTCAAGGCCGCCTACGATTTCAACGCCTCGAAAAAGGGTCGCCTGCTCCCCGTCAAGACCGTCGGCGAGGCCTTCGAGAGCGTGCCCGCAAAGCACTACAAGGAAGCCGAGCTCTGGGTGAAAACCAAGGAGCCCGTCATCGTGCTCCGGACCAACAACGAGATCCCGAAGGACTGAGGGCGGTGAACCGCGAATAGACGCGAATTGACGCGAATCCGGACCGGGCATTGCGCCTGCTTCCTCTGGATTCGCGTCAATTCGCGTTCATTCGCGGTTTTCCTCTCTCCGCTACTCCTCCAGCCCCAGCTTCCGCGGCACGAAGTCGCGAGCCTTCACCGCGGCGGCGAGCGCCTTGAGGTCGAGCTTCGCGCCCGGCTTCACGCCGTGTTCGCGGTACCAGTTCAGGTTCATCTCCAGCGCGAATTTCAGGTCCCGGCTGCGCGACGCGATCGTCTTTTCGTCGTAGGGCAGCATCGGGTAGATTTCCACGAGCTCGCCGGCCGCGTTGAAATACCCGATGTCGAGCGGCGTGGGCGTGTTGTGCATCCAGAACGTCATCTGCTGGGGTGAGCGGTAGACAAAGATCATGCCCTGGTCCGGCGCGAGGTCGCGGCGCTCCATCAGGCCGCGCTCCATCTCCTGGGGCAGCACCGCGAGCTGCATGCGCACCGTCTGGTCGCCCACCTTGATCGGAAAATAATCCGCGGCCGTCCGGACCGCCGCCACCGGTTCCGGCGCTTTCGCCCCGCAGCCCGCGGCCAGCATCAGGGCCAGCCCGCAACCGACCAGAGAAACCAGATTTGCGTTTTTCACAGACTCGTTGGCTAATCCCCCGCGCCCCCCAGTTCAACCTCTCTCTCCGCCGTGGCTTCCTCCCCGCTTCCTCCCCTCCTCTACGCCGACACCGCCACCAGTTCCGACCAGCTCTATTTCAGCCGCGTCGGCGTGCCGGACCCGTTCATCAGCTTCGGGATCGGGACCAAGCGTTTCTGCGTCCAAAACGCGCTCGAGTTCGGCCGGGTCAAGAAGGCCCGCACCTTTCACACCGTCCTGCCCCTCGCCGACTGGCACGCCCGCGCCGTCGCCCGCTGGCCCCGCCGCAAGGTCGGCGTCGCCGAGGTCATCGCCGAACTCGCCCGCGCCTACCGCGTGCGCGGCTTCCGGGTGCCGGATGATTTTCCCGTCGCCCTCTTCCTCAAGCTCCGCGCCCTCGGCCTGCGCCTTGAGCCTGCCGGCGGTCCGATGTTTCCCGAGCGCGAGATCAAGTCCGACGCCGAGGCTGCCGCGATTCGCGAGGGCAACCGCCTCAGCTCCGTCGGCTTCGCCGCCGCCGAGGCCATCCTGCGGGCGTCGCGCCCGAAGGGCCGCACCCTCCGCTACGCCGGCAAGCCGCTCACGTCCGAGGTCCTGAAATTCGCCATCGAGAGCGCCATCCTCCGCGAGGGCGGTTCCTCCCTCAACACCATCGTCGCCGGCGGCGACCAAGCTTGCGACCCGCACAACCGCGGCACCGGCCCGCTCCGCCCGAACGAGCTCATCATCCTCGATATTTTCCCGAGCGTCACGGCCACCGGCTATTACGGCGACATGACCCGCACCTTCCTGCGCGGCCGGGCCAGTGACGCCCAGCGCCGGCTCGTCGCCACGGTTCGCGCCGCCCAGCTCGCCGCGATCCGGATGATCCGCACCGGCGTGGACGGCCAGAAAGTGCACCAAAAGGTCGCCGCTACCTTCGTCGCCGCCGGCTACAAGACCAAGCACACCAAGAACGGCTCGGTCGGCTACTTCCACGGCACCGGCCACGGCCTCGGCCTCGCCGTCCACGAGATGCCGCGCCTGAGCCCCACCGTTTCCATGCTGCTCCAGAAGGGCGCCGTCGTGACCGTCGAGCCCGGCCTCTACTACCCCGGCCTGGGCGGCTGCCGGATCGAGGACGTCGTGCAGGTCACCGACCGCGGCGCCAAAATGCTTTCCAAATACCACTACGAATGGGAACTCAGATAAAAAACCTTCCGCGTCTGCTTAAGGATATCGCGAAACTGCGCATCCTCGTCGTCGGCGACGTGATGCTCGACCGCTACATCTGGGGCAATGCGACCCGCCTTTCCCCCGAGGCGCCCGTCCCGGTCGTCAACGTTGACCACGAAACCACCACCGCCGGCGGCGCCGGTAACGTTGCGCTGAACATCGTCGCGCTGGGGGCCAAATGCACGGTGGTGGGCTATTTCGGCGAAGATGAAATGGGTGCCACGCTCCGCAAGAAACTGGAAGGTAGCGACATTCTCACCGTTTCCACGCCGGGCACCGGCCAGACCATCGTGAAAACCCGGGTGATGGTGGACCGGCACCAGGTTTGCCGCATCGATCGCGAATCTCCCCCGGCCGCTTATCATGTCACCCCCCACCAAGCGGAGGCGCTGCTCGCGGACCAGATCGATGCGTGCGACGCCGTCATCCTCTCGGACTACGCCAAGGGAATCCTGAACAACGAAGTGATCGCCCGGGTGGCCAAAATCGCCGGCGCCGCCGGCAAGTTCATCGCGCTCGACCCCAAGCCGCGCCGCCATCTCACGTTCAAGGGCCTCGACCTCATCACCCCCAACAAGCGCGAGGCGCTCCAACTCGCGGGGATCAAGATCCTCCCGCACACGCCCTTCCCCGACGCGGAGGTCTGTGCCAAGCTGCACAAGCTTTACGCGACCAAGCACCTCGTCATTACGCTCGGCGAAGACGGCATGCTGCTCAGCGAAAACGGGCGGGTGGATAAAATCATTCCCACCGCCGCCCGCGAGGTCTTCGACGTCTCCGGCGCCGGTGACACCTCCCTCGCCGCGCTCGTGCTCGCCCTGACGGCGGGTGCGAAGCTCGAGGACGCCGCCCATTTCTCCAACGCCGCCGCCGGCGTCGTCGTCGGCAAGATCGGCACCGCCACCGTCACGCCCGCCGAGCTGTCCGCCTACGTCGCGCACGAGTCATGAGCAAGGCGCTGTTCCTCGACCGCGATGGGACGCTGATCATCGACAAGGTCTACCTGGCCGATCCCGCCGGCGTGGAACTCATCCCCGGCGCCGCCGCAGGCCTCCGCCGCGCGCGCGCCCTCGGGTACAAACTTTTTCTCTTCACCAACCAGTCCGGCATCGGCCGCGGGCTGCACACGCTTGACGATACCCTCCGCGTCAACGCGCGCATGGAGGAGCTGCTCGGACTCGGTTCCCCGCTCTTCGACGCCGTCGGCATCGCCCCCGAGGCGCCCGGCCAGCCCGTGCAATACCGCAAGCCCTCGCCGCGTTTCATCCTCGAGCAGATCGCCACGCACCGCCTCGACCCCGCCCAGTGCTGGATGGTGGGCGATTCCGCCGCCGACATCGGTGCCGCCCTCGCGGCCAAAATCAAAATCGCCGCAGTCCGCACCGGGAAAATCGACCCGGCCACCCTGCCCGAGATCGCCGCGCATCAGATCCCCATTTACCCCAGTTTCAGCGAGTTCGCCGGGACGCTAACGTGAATTGGCCCGCGGATCACACGGAATACACGGAAAGAAATCCAACCTCCGGCCCGTTTGCATTCCGTGTGTTCTGTGGGTAACTAAACCGATCCCATGCCCGAATTCGCCGAGGTTGAATTCTTCCGCAAGCGCTGGGCCCAGGCCGCCGCCGGCCAGCGCATCAAGTCCGTCCAGCTGCATCCGGCCGCGAAGATCTTCCGCGGCACCCACCCTGCTGCGATCCAGCGCGCGCTGACCGGCGCCAAGTATCTTTCCTCCGAGGCGCAGGCGAAGCAGATGCTCTTCCGTTTCAGTGGCGGCGCGTGGGTCGGGGTGCATCTTGGCATGAGCGGTGAACTTCGCGCCGAGGCCACTGGTTATACGCCGCTCAAGCACGACCACTTCGTGCTCAAAACCGCCAAAGTGAGCCTGGTTTTTTCCGATCCGCGGATGTTTGGCCGCGTCCAATTCCACCTCGGCCCCGCCGCCCCCGTGTGGTGGACCAGGATCGCCCCGCCCATCCTGTCCGCCGCATTCACCGTCGAGGCCGTCACCGCCTTCCTGCAACGCCGCGCCCGCGCGCCGATCAAGGCCGTGCTGCTGATGCAGGAGCGGTTCCCCGGCATCGGCAACTGGATGGCCGACGAGATCCTGTGGCGGACCTCGATCCATCCCCGCCGCCGCGCCGGCACGCTCAAACCCGCCGAGATCCAGGCCCTCTGGAAGGAATGCGGCCGGGTCTGCCGGCTGGCCCTCGATACCATCGCCGGCCGCGGCAACTACCTGCCGCCGGATCTCAACGCCCACATTCCCAAGACCTGGCTGTTCTGGCACCGCTGGGAGGACGGCGGACGCGACCCGCGCACTGGCACGCCTCTCGCCCGCGCCGAAATCGGCGGCCGCACCACCTGCTGGTCCCCGGCCCGGCAGAAGATCTGAATTTTTTATCGCAGAAACGCGAAAGTGCAAAAACAGGAACCTATATCTGAAGGCTTGTTCTGCGTTTCCGCGCTTTCGCGTTTTTGCGATTAATTCCGAGGTCCGACCTTCGTCCGCTTCGTGCCCTTCGTGCTTAAAATCAGGATCAGCGCCCGACCTTGTACTTCCCGCGGTACGCCCGCGGCGTGAGACCCGCGTACTTGCGGAACAGCCGGCTGAAGTGCGCGGAGTCGGCAAAGCCGAGGTCCATCGCGACCTGCGTGATTGTCTGCTCGCTGTCGAGCAGCCGTGCGCACGCATGGTGAATCCGGCGCCGCTGATAGTATTCGAGCGGTGCCAGCCCCGTGGCGCGCCGGAACAGCCGGCTCGCGTGGTCGGCCGACACCGGCCACTCCCGCAATTGCGCCGAATGGTCGAACGGCCGGCCGTTCTCAATGCAGGCCTCGATGCCGTGCATCACCGCCCAGATCGGCGCGGAAAACTCCTCGCGCGTCGCGTCGCACGCCCGCGAGAGTTGCACCAGCACCTTCAAAAACGCCGCCTTGATGAACAGCGGCGAGGGCTGCGTCGCCCCCAGTTCCCGCCTGATTTCGTCCAACTCCGCCTCGACGGCCGCCGCCGCCCGCGGCTCAAGCCGGAACACCGCCGGTCGCGGCTGCTCCTGCCGCCGGAACAACACCTGGGCCAGAAACAGGGGCACCAGCCCCCGCTCCGCCCACTGTTCCCGCCAGCCTACCGCCAGCCATTCCGCGAGATAGTACAGGTTGATGAATTCCACCCCGTGCGGGCGCGAAAACGCATGCACCCCGCCCGGGGCCACCACGATCACCGAACCCGGCTCCAGCTCCTGCGTGCCGTCGGCGGTGTGGTGACGGCAGCGGCCGCGCACCACCACGCTCACCTCGTAGTAGTCGTGATCGTGCGGCGGGATGTCCGCGATCACCTGCACGTGCTCGACGTTGAGCGGACGCGTCGCACTGAGGCGCACCTTGGCTTGGTTGATGGTGAAAGTGGCTTTGATACCGGAAACGTTCAAGTTTTTGCCCAACCCGTACAAGCTCCAACCGCCACCCTGTGCTACCTTGCTGCACCGTGAACAACACCGAATATCCCCTGACCCCCTCGCAAATTTCCAGCTACCAGCGTGACGGTTACATTCAATTGAATGACGTCATCACGGGGGACGACCTCGTGGCCTTCCGCGACGCCGTCGAGGAGGGCGTGAAGGAGGACACCAAGGATCTCGACCCGAACCGGGTGAAGGGCAGCTACGAGCAGATTTTCATCCAGTGCGTGAACCTCTGGCACCGCTACCCGAAGGTGAAGCCCTTCGTCCTTTCGCCGAGGCTCGCCAAGATCGCCGCGCGCCTGATGGGCACGCCCGTCCGCATCTGGCATGACCACGCGCTCTTCAAGGAGCCCCACACCGGCGCGAAGACCCCGTGGCACCAGGACACGCCCTACTGGCCGCACGAGCAGAAGATGCACCAGCTCACCATCTGGGTCGCCCTCCGCGACGCCACGATCCAAAACGGCTGCATGTCCTTCATCCCGACCACGCACCGGATGCTGGACATCGAGCCCGTCAACCTCGGCAATCCCCAGGACCTCTTCGACGTCGCCCCGCAGACCAAGGGCCTCAAGCCCGTCACCTGCGAACTCAAGGCCGGGTCCGTCACCATCCACAACGGCATGACCTTCCACTACGCCGGTCCGAACCGTTCCGACGGCATGCGCGAAGTCATCGCGATCATCTACATGCCCGACGGCACGACCTACCTGAAAGTCCCACACCCGGTCACGGATCCGATGAAGCTCACGCAGGGCGTGAAGATGGACCAGGACATGTTCCCGCTGGTGGCGACCTGAGGCGGGCGGGCTTCGCCCGCAGCTTTCCGCAGTCAGCGGTCAGCAATCAGCTGCCGGACACTCACTTCGGCAGCGCCATCAATCCCGCGATTTTCGGATCCGTGAGGTTCTCCGCCGTCGCGAGGTAAACGCCCGTGTCCACCACGGCCGAGACCTTTTCACCGCGCAGGACCTGTACGATCGTCTTCACGCCGAGGTAGCCCATCTTCACCGGGTCCTGGAGGATCATGCCCTGGAGGTCGTTGCGCTTGAAGGCGTCGTTGAACGACGCGCTGTTGGCGAAGCCCACGAGCTTCACCTTGCCGCCACCGAGGCCGGCGTTGGCCAGCGCGAGCAGCATGCCAGCCTGGGTGGACTCGTTCGGGGTGAAGATGCCGTTCACTTGTGCGCCGTAGCGATTGAGGAGGTTCTGCGAGGCCGCCATCGCAGTGTCCCGCGTCGCCCCGCCGTGCTGGTTGGACGAGATCACCTTGATCCCGGGAAACTTCGCCGCGAGTTCCGCCAGGAAACCCGCCTCGCGCGCCTCGCAGCTGCCTGACCCGACCTGCACGCGGAGCAGGATGACGTTCCCCTGCCCGTGGAGCAGTTCCCCTAGGCGGTCCGCCGCCAGCTGGCCGCCCTTGTAGTTGTCCGTGGCGATGAAGCTGACCTGCGCCTTGGAATCCAAGCCCGAGTCCACGATGGCCACGGGGATGCCAGCCATTGCCGCCTGCTCCACCGGCGCCACGAGCGCGTGGTGGTCCAGCGGCGCCAGCACCATGCCGCTCACGCGCCGCCCGATGAAATTCTCGACCACCTGCACCTGCTGGTCGCGGTCGTCCTCGCGCAACGGCCCCTTCCAGATGATTTCCACGTTCGTGCCGCCGGCCTTGAGCTCCGCCTGCGCCTGCAGCGCACCGGCGTGGATCATCTTCCAATACTCGTGCGTCGTCCCCATCGGGATCACCGCGATGGTGTAGTCACGCTCGGCCGCATGCAGCAGCGGCAACGAAGCACACAGCATCAGGACAAAAATAGCCAAGCGATGGGGTAAACGCATGGGAGTAGCTAGGGCGCACCAGTCAAATCCGCCAACCCCAAACCGTATCGCGGAAACGCGGAGGTGCGGAGTTGGGGAAACAAACCCTCGAACAGGGTTCTGATTCCGCGTCTCCGCCCCTCCGCGTTTCCGCGATAAATTCCGGGTTCGATTTTCGTGTCTTTCGTGTTTTTCGTGGTTAAACATCCGCCCCGATGAAACTAGCCCCCCACAGCAAACTCGTCTTCATCGGCGACTCGATCACGGACTGCGAACGCGTCCGCCCCGTCGGCGAGGGCCTCTTCGGCGCCCTCGGCAAGGGCTACGTCTCCATCGTCGAGGGGCTCCTCTACGCCATCCACCCGGAGGCCGCCATCCGCACCGTCAACATGGGCACCTCCGGCAACACCGTGCTCGACCTCAAGGCCCGCTGGCAGACCGACGTGATCGCCCTGAAACCCGACTGGCTCGTCATCATGATCGGCGTCAACGACGTCTGGCGGCAGTTCGACCTCCCGCGCCAGACGGAGATCCACGTCTCGCCCGAGGTGTACGCCCAGACGCTCGACGAACTCGTCGCCTCAACCAAGTCCAAGGTGAAGGGTCTCGTCCTCATGTCGCCGTTCTACATCGAGCCGAACCCCGCCGATGCCATGCGCGCCCGCATGGACGAGTACGGCGCCATCGTCAAAAAGACCGCCGCCAAGCACCAGGCGCTGTTCATTGACACCCAGGCCGCGTTCAATGGCGCGTTGCAGCACATGCACGCCAACAACCTGGCCTGGGACCGCGTGCATCCCAACAACATCGGCCACGCCATCCTCGCCCGCGCCTTCCTCAATGCGGTCGGCGTGGCGCTGTAAGGGTTCATGGCCGCCGCCAAAATCCGCCTCGATGAGTTGCTGGTCGTGCGCGGCCTCGCCGCCACGCGCGCCCAGGCCAAGGCCCTCGTCATGGCCGGCCGCGTGCTCCACGGCACCGAGCGGCTCGACAAGCCCGGCAAGGATTTCCCGGCGGACTACGACCTGACCGTCGAGCAGCCCCCGCGCTTCGTCAGCCGCGGCGGGGAAAAACTCTCCGCTGCCCTCGGGCAATTCACCCTCAACGTGACCGGTGCGCACGTGCTCGACGTCGGCGCTTCCACCGGCGGGTTCACCGACTGCGTCCTGCAGGCCGGCGCCGCGGATGTCGTGTGCGTGGATGTCGGACGCGCCCAGCTGCACGCCAAGCTTCGCGCCGACCCGCGCGTGACCAATCTCGAGAAGATCAACGCCCGCCATCTCGCGCCCACCGACCTGCCGCGGAGCGAATTCGACTTCGTCGTGATGGACCTGTCGTTCATCTCGCTGACGGCCGTGCTCCCCGCCGTCTGGCCCTGCCTGCGCGCGGGCGGCACACTGGTCGCCCTCGTGAAGCCGCAGTTCGAGGCGGGCAAAACCGAGGTGGACAAGGGCCGCGGCGTGATCCGCGACGCCGCTGTGCAGGAAGCCACGCTCGCCAAGGTCCGTGACTTCGCCCTCGGCTTGGCCGGGGCCCGGCTGATCGGCACGATGGACTCCCCCATCACCGGTGCCGACGGCAACCGCGAGTTCCTGCTGGGCCTCAGGAAATCCTAATCTCAGATTTTATCGCGGAGACGCGGAGGAGCGGAGACACGGAATTCAGAACGGATCAGAAGGAATATTTCCCCAACTCCGCTCCTCCGCGTCTCCGCGATAATATCCGGTGATCGGATTTCGTGCCTTTCGTGTCTTTCGTGGTGACCAAATAAGGTTTTCCCCATCCCGCCCTTTGTGTAGGGTAATTGTGAATGAAGCCCATCCGCAAACTCGCCTTTGTCGTCAACGACGACAAGCCCGGCGCCCTGGATCTGGCGCGCACGCTGATGGCGGTCGCCAAGCCGTGTGGCGTGAAGCTCAAGCTGACCACGCGGCTCACCCTGGCCCGGGGCTTCCTGCGCGGCGTGGACGCCTGCTGTGTCATCGGCGGCGACGGCACCCTCCTCGGCGTCGCCCATGAGGCGGCCCGCGAACAGGTGCCGATCATCGGCGTCAACCGCGGCAGCCTCGGCTTTCTCACCACGTTTTCCGCCGACGAGGCCCGCGCGCACTTCGGCGACGTGCTCAGCGGCGCCTACAAGATCGCCCAGCGCTCGATGCTCGACTGCTCCACCGGCTCCGGCAAACGCGGCCTCGCCCTTAACGACGTGCTCATCAAGAATGAGGTCAACTCGCGCCTCGTGCGGCTCGAGGTCGTCGCCGACGGCGAACTCGTCACCGGCTACTACTGCGACGGCCTGATCTTCTCCACGCCCACCGGCTCGACCGCCTATAATCTTTCCGCCGGCGGACCGCTGGTCCACCCAAGCGCGGAGGTGGTCGCGATGACGCCGATCTGCCCGCACACGCTGAGCAACCGCACGATCATCTTCCGCCAGAACGTCCGGCTGCGCGTGTTCAACCGCTCCGACGACTCGAAGCTCCTCGTCGCCCTCGATGGCCAGCGCAACCCGCAGGTCGGCATCGGCTCGCCGGTCGAGATTTCCATCTCGAAGCTCAAGCTCTCGCTGGTCCAGCGCTCCGATTACTCCCACTTCGCCGTCGTCCGCACAAAGCTCAAGTGGAACGGCGGCGTCGCCGACGGGCAGAAATCGGTCTGATGTTTGAGGTCGGGCGGGGTCTCTGACCCGCCTTGGCTTGGGTGGGTTGCCCGCTTGCGGGCAATGTTGTGCGCCAGCGCGCAACCCAGAGGCGGGTCAGAGACCCCGCCCTAC
>CAIOAO010000106.1 GCA_903855985.1 uncultured Opitutia bacterium
CAAGCCCGCCGGTGGGCGGTTGATTTCCAAGCCCGGGCGAGACGCCCGGGCTTTTTCGTTTAATTTTTCCCGGCCCACCATGACGCATATTTTGTTTTGGAAATTTCCGTTCAGGAAAAAAACGGCGGCGCAGAGGGAAAGGTTAGGAGCTGCGCGAGAATTGCCATCATCGGCGGTAATATCACGCCGCCACAACCGGTGGTGGATTGACGGTGCCGGAACCGCAACGGATGGTGCACGCCTGCCCTCGGGCCCGGCGCCAGTCGCCCGGCCCAGTCCGGCCTATTTCTCCATGCCCACACTCTCCCTCCCGGTTTCCTCCGCCCCTGAATCCGCCCGCGCCACCTCCGGCAAGGGCTCCCAGATCCTGAGCCGCGCCATTCCCGCCGACGGGCGGATGGTGCTGAAGCGCGACGGGACGCGCGTGCGTTTCGACCTCAACAAAATCACCCGCGCCATCGCGCTGGCCGTGCACGAGGTGCGCACGGATAACGCCCCGAATCCGTACCGCGATGACGCCCTGGCGTGCTACGGCCTCGAGAGCGAACCCTACCGCGAGGTCTCCAGCATCGCGGCGGGCGTCGCGCAGATGCTCGAGCTGCACTATCGCGACGGCCGGCATCCCACGATCGAGCAGGTGCAGGACGCCGTCGAGAAGGCCATTGCCGGCGCCGGGCGCTGGGAGGTCGCGCGCGCCTACATGCTCTACCGGGCGCGGCGGGCGGAGCGGCGGCTCACGTCGTACGCGAACAGCGGCATGGCGGACTACATCGCGATGGCGAAATACGCCCGCTACCGGCCCGAGCTGGGCCGGCGGGAGATCTTCACCGAGGGCGTCGACCGCGTGCGCGACATGCACCTCGGTTTTTTTGCCGCGAAGCTCGGGAGCCGGCTGCCGGCGGAGCTGCCGGCCGACATCGCGGAGCTTGCGGGTGTCGAGGCGGGACTGCTCGCGCACACCTGGGGCGGCCAGACGCTGGAGGAGATCATCCGCGACGCCTTTGCCCAGGTGGCGGCGAAGAAGGTGCTGCCCAGCATGCGGTCCATGCAGTTCGGCGGCGAGGCGATCCTCCGCAACCACAGCCGCATGTTCAACTGCAGCTTCTCCAACGTCGACCGCCTGGAGTTCTTCCGCGAATATTTCTTCCTGCTGCTGAGCGGCTGCGGGGTCGGCTTCTCGGTGCAGAAGCACCACATCGCGCTGCTGCCGGCGCTGCCGGCGCGCGGCGCCGAGAACGACCTGCCGGTTGTCCACTACCGCATCTCCGACACGATCGAGGGCTGGGCCGATGCCCTGCACGCGCTCGTCGGGTCGTTCTATGACGGCACCCTGATCGAGTATGACTACTCTGCGATCCGGCCGCGCGGGGCGCTGCTCAAGACGTCGGGCGGCAAGGCCCCCGGGCACCTGCCGCTGCGGAACACGCTGAACCGCGTCAGCGCGATCCTGACCAAGGCCGCCGGCCGCGCGCTCCGGCCGGTCGAGGTCTACGACATCAACATGTATGTCGCGAAGGCCGTCCTCGCGGGCGGCATCCGCCGCTCGGCGACCATCTGCCTTTTCTCCCCGGACGACGAGGAGATGATGAACGCGAAGACGGGCAACTGGTTCGAGCAGAACCCGCAGCGGTCCGCTTCGAACAACTCGGCGGTCCTCTCGCGCAGCCAGGACCATGCCGGCCTCTTCCAGAAGCTGTTCAAGGCCCAGAAGGAATTCGGCGAACCGGGCTTTTATTTCTGCGACAACCCCGAGGCCGGCTGCAACCCCTGCGCCGAGATCAGCCTGCTGCCGGTGGTGGACTGGGAGCTGTCGGCGTCCGAGCGGGACGAGCTGTTCCGCCGCGGCTACAAGGGCGACCTGCCCGGCACGACGCGCCTGTCGGGCTTCCAGCACTGCAACCTGACGACGATCAATGGGCATGCCGCCATGACCGAGACGGCCTTCTACAAGGCCTGCCTCGCGGCCACCGCGATCGGCACGATGCAGGCCGCCTACACGGACATGCCGTATCTCGGGCCCGTGACGCGGCTCATCAACGAGCACGACGCGCTGCTCGGGGTCTCCATCTGCGGCTTCATGGACAATCCCACGGTGCTCTTTGACCAGGAGATCCTGACCCAGGGCGCACGGCTGTGCCGGGCGGCCAACCGGCTCATCGCCGGGCTGATCGGGATCCGGCCGGCGGCGAAGCTGGCGACCTGCAAGCCCGAGGGCACGGCGTCGCTCATCCTCAACGCCGCCTCCGGCATCCACCCGCACCACGCCCGCCGTTATTTCCGGCGCGTGCAGGCCAACCGCAAGGAGCCGGTGTATGCCTTCTTCAAGGCGGCGAACCCGCAGATGACGGAGAGCTCGGTCTACAATCCCGACACCGATGACGTCATCACCTTCCCGGTGGAGGCGCCGAAGAAGGCGATTCTCCGGAAGGACCTCACGGCCATCCAGTTCCTGGAACTGGTGAAACTCGTGCAATCCTGCTGGGTGATCCCGGGCGGCGACCCCGCCTCGCGGTCCCCGGACCTGCACCACAACGTTTCCAACACCTGCACGGTCAGCCCGGAGGAATGGGACGAGGTGGCGGCCTTCATCTGGTCGAACCGCCGGTTTTTCACGGGCATCTCGCTCTTCCAGGACGCCGGCGACAAAGCCTACGCCCAGGCCCCGCGCGAGGAGGTCACGACGGAGGCGGACGTGCACAAATGGAATGCGCTGCGTCCCTACCGCGTGGACTACACCCTGATGCGGGAGGAGTCGGACGAGACCGAGCTCAAGCAGACCGTGGCCTGCGCCGGCGGCGCATGCGAGCTGCCCTGAGCCCGGGTGGCGGGCGGGCTTTGGGGTGGACGGACCGACGAAGGATCGGTCACGTTCACCCGCATGCTGCTCACCTGCCAGGCTGGCTTTGAAACCCTGCTCGAGCGCGAGCTCGCCGCGACCGGCGGGCCCGCGGTGGAGACGGGTCCGGGCTGGGTGCGGACGGAAGGCGCGGAGTTTCGCGAGACGCTGGCCTTTCCCTGGCTGGAGCTGATGACCCCGGTCGAGCTCAAGGGCGAGGCGGTCAACGCGCTGGCGCAGCGCGTGGCGGAATATTTTTTTGAGAACCTGAAAGGCGAGCGCGTGGAAGCGGACTGGCCCTGCGTGTGGCAGGGACCGCAGGAGATCACCGGGCTGGGGCGCCGGATTTCGGCGGTGGAAAAGGCGTTCGGGGAGTTGCTCAAGAAGAAGCTCTCGCGCGTGGCCAAGCTGGCGAAACTGGATGTGCCGCGCGGCGCGGGACCGGCGCGGGGCCTTTTTGTCTATTTCACGGATTTTGGGCGGATGTTCGTCGCCCGCGAGGCGTTCGTGCACGGCCAGCGCCGGATGGCGGATGACGACCTGGCGCCGTCCCGCAGCTACTTGAAGGTGGAGGAGGCGTACATCGTCCTCGGACGCGAACCGGCGGCAGGCGAGACGGTGTGCGACCTCGGCGCGGCGCCGGGGGGCTGGAGTTTCAGCGCGGCCCGGCATGGCGCGAAGGTGCTGGCGATCGACAACGGGCCGTTGAAGGGCGGCGCGTTCAACCACCCGCTGATCGAGCACCGGCTGGCGGATGCGTTCCGTTTCGCCCCGGCGGCGGTGGCGGGGGAACACTACGACTGGCTCTTCTGCGACATGCTGGAGGAACCGCACCATGTCATGCAGCAGATTGTCCACCCGTGGCTGTCGCAGGGCTGGTGCAGCCGCTTTGTCATCAACCTGAAGTTCGGCCGGGTGGATCCGATCGCGCTGCTGGGCGAATTGCGCGGACCGGAGTCGCCGTTCACGAAGTTCGCGCCGGGCTTCCGCATCCGGCACCTGTACCACGACCGCGAGGAGTTCACGGTGGTGGGCGAAGTGAAGGCGAAGTAGGGCGGGTCGAAGACCCGCTCCACTTTCTGGCTAGTAATCGCGGCGCCAGAGGTGCTTCATGGTGGGGATTTTCCCATGAAAACTGCATTCCTGAAGGTTCTCCTCGGTCTCTGCCTGCTGCCACTGGCGGCGCGGGCGAGTGACCAATCGCTGGTTGGCCGGTGGCGCCTCGACACCGCCCGCAGCACAGCGCTCGACGGCTGGTCCACGGCGGACGTCGTCATCTCGCTCGACGGCAGCAAGGTGACCCTCCGCTACGACATGACCTGGCACGCCACGAATGTCACCGCGAGCAACACGGTCGACACGGCCGCCGCCGCGGACGTCACGGGCTTCTTCCGCATCGACCAGCGCCACATGGCGGTTTACGCCCGGACGAAGGAGGCGGCACACGTGACGGCGGGCTGGCTGGATGGCGGCCGCACGCTGCGGATCGAGGCGCTGGTGCCGGTTGAGACCTCACAGGGCAACACGACGATGCGCCTTTACGACGAATACCGCCTGCTGGAAGGCGGGAAGGATCTCCTGCTGATCGAGCTGCACAGCACGCGCGAGCGTCCGCTCGTGTATCATTTCACCAAGGTGCCGGCGGAGGCGGCCAAGAAATAATCCCATGAAACGCATCATTCTTTCCCTCGCCCTGATCCTTTCCCTCGCCGCCGGCCTGCGCGGCGCCGAGCCGACGTCGGCTTACTTCATGCGGTTCGATCTCGACTGGCGCGTCGCGGGCGGACTGCCCGAAAAGGCGATGCTGGTCAGCCTGCAGGGCCTCGCAAACCGCGGGACCGGCCAGCTCTACATCATCCACCCGCCGGGCTTCCAGTGGGAGATCACCGAGCCGCTGTTCGAGTTCTACCAGCGCAAGCACGGCGTAAAGTTCACCGAGCTGAAGACGGCGGACGCCGCGCTCACGCAGTTTAAGGCCGTGCCGAAGGGCTATGTCGTCTGGGACAAGAAAGTCGGCCCGTCACTCAACGTCGCCTTCACCATCGCCGGCCTCGAGGACGCGGTGGTCGTCAGCGAGGAGCTGATCCCGCTCGTGCAGGCGCACGGGCTGAAGCCGATCGACGACCTGCGCGGGCGCTACACCGGGCAGACGGACGCACAGATTTACCAGGACGCGGTCAACCGCTATTGGGCGCGCTGCGACAAGGACGCCTACATGCTGATGGGCGGCCACCGCGGCGCCGTGATGATGCCGGGGATGGCGGACTGGGGCGTGAAGCGGAAGATGTTCTTCCACGACCTTGCGGCCAACGCGGAGATCCCGGCCGAGCTCGCGCTTGAGCGGAAGCTGCTGTCGCAGCTGAACCCCGGCGCCACGGCGTTCGGCTGGCACCCGTATGGCAAGGACACCGAGGAGCAGCACACGACGCTGCTCTCGACCTACGGCTACAAGATGGAAGGCCTGCACAACCTGCCCAACCTGAGCTTCAACTGCTGGTTCTCGTTCACGCCCGGGTTCAAGTTCGCCAATAACCACTCGGTGGCGAAGGACGCGAAGCTCGTGCCGCAGGAGAAGGTTTATCTCTCGTTCGTGCAGTCCGACGGCATTGGCATCGGCGTCTGGACGAAGCCCGGCCGCGGCAAGCTGCCCCTCGCGTGGGGCGCGATCATGGGCTGGGTGAATTTCTCGCCGGCCGCGCTGGAGTATTTCCACGAGAGCGCGACGCCGAAGGACTACTTCATCGGCGGCCTGTCGGGCCCGTCCTACATGTATCCCAACAGCATCCCCGAGGCGCGGTTTGCGCCCTTGATGAAGGAAGCGGCGGACCTGATGGCGAAGCTCGACGAGCGGGTGTTTGAGATCATGGACAACACCGCCGCCGACGGAAACCTCGGCAACGCCGACCTCACCAAGGAGACGGTGGACCGCTACTACGCGAACTTCCCCGATGTGATCGGCTTCATCAACGGCTACGGCCCGGCCCGCACGCGCGACCTGCGCGACACGCGTCCGCTGATCTCCTACGACTATTACATCGACCCCCGCCGTCCGCGCGAGGAGGTCAACGCGGACCTCAACGAGCTCATCGCGCTCAACCCGGTGCGGCCGTATTTCCTGCTGGTGCACGTGCGCGAGTCGAACGACGTGAACAGCCTCGTGAACGTCCTCACGCAACTCACCGGCCCGACCGAGGTCGTGCCGCTCGACGTCTTCATGAAGCTGGCCGCGAGCAAGCAGACCTACGTCACCCGCTACCAGCACCCGGACGACCCGAAGCATTTCAAGGGATTCTGAGGCGGCGCAGGTTGGCGTTTCAGGTTGAGGGTTGAAAGCCGGAGCCCCGCCCCAATGGGTGGGGCTCCGGCGGGCGGGCGCTGCTCGTTCGTTCTTTCAACTTCGGACTTTCGACCTTCAACTGCGGGCATGCCTAACTTTTCCCAATCGGGTCCGCGCTCGACGCCGCGTCCCTCGGAGCCCCGGGGTGAATTCGTCGCCCCGTCCGGTCCCGTGCGCCTGCGGGGCACGGCGGGTGACCGGCGGGAGGAAGTGCGGCCCACCGGGGCTCTTCGCGCCACCCCGGCGCCGGTTCGTCCGGCGGGG
Organism: uncultured Opitutia bacterium; assembly: GCA_903855985.1. GTDB lineage: Bacteria > Verrucomicrobiota > Verrucomicrobiia > Opitutales > Opitutaceae > Opi-474. The sequence goes on from CAIOAO010000106.1 coordinate 6,438, forward strand.
GCGGAGGCCACGGCGCCCTCACCCGAGTTGAAGGGTTCGCGCAGCGGCCCGGCCCGGGACGAACTGAAGATTTGCGGGCTGGCGGCGGTGCGGGCGCGTTTCGCCCGCGATCCGAATTCGATCATGCGGCTGTTCTTCGACCTGGAACGCAGCCGGCAGGTCGGGGTGATGTCGAAGGTGCTGGCGCAGGCGAAGAAGATCTACCGCTGCGTCGAGCCGGCCGAACTCGAGAAGATCGCCGGCTCAATCCATCACGGCGGCATCGTGGCGGTGGTGGCCCCGGCGCCCTTGCGGGCGCCGACGGTGGACGACCTGCGCGCCTGGGCGCGGCGGGGCGAGTCGCTGCTGGTCCTCGACCGCATTGGCAACGCGCACACCCTCGGCGCGGTCGCGCGCACGGCGGCCTTCTTTGGCGTGCCGCGGCTGGTGATTCCCGACGATGCGGCCGCGGCGCGGCCGAACGACGCGGCGCACCGGGTGGCCGAGGGCGGATTCGAACATCTTGAGGTGTGGCGCGTGCCCGGACTCGCGGCGTTCGCGCGCGAGCTGGTGGACGCGGGCTACGATGTCGTCGGCGCGGCGACGCGCGGCGGCAAGCTGGGCGGCCCGAAAGGCGGCAAACCGGGCGAAGGCTCTCCCGCGGTGAGACCCAAGCCCATCGCGCTGGTGCTGGGCAACGAAGAGCAGGGCCTCGCGCCGGACGTGGCGGCGCACTGCACGCGGCTCGTGACGATTCCCGGCAGCGGGAAGGTCGAGTCACTCAACGTCTCCGTCGCCGCCGCCGTCCTGATGTGGGAGCTGATCGGCCGCCGCGGCTAGCGCTTCCGGCCCAGCAGCCGCTGGAGCCAACCGGGCCCGCCCGGGCCGCCTCCCGCCCGCCGGGACTCCGGGGTGCCGAGGAGCGGCTCGAAGTAGCCCGCTTTCTTGTAGAGGATGACCACGTCCTGCATGCCCCAGCTTTCCTCGAGGTAGGCACGCATGATCATGTCGGGGTAGCGCTGGAGCACGCGTTGCAACCACTCGGGCGAGGTGACCGACACGCCGTAGCCGCCGTCCTTGCTCTCGAAATACGGCTGGTAGGCGAAGCCCTTGCGCGCGAAGCCTTCGAGCAGGGCGGCCTTGTCGATGTTTTCCGCAACGTGGCGGTGCCCGCGGGCCAGCAGGGTCGTGTAGTACCGGCCCTGCGTGGTGAAAATCAGCACGCCGCACTCCCGCGTCCAGCGGACGAAGCAATCAAGCGCGGCCAGCCATTCCGCCTCCGGCAGGTGGGTGAGCAGTGAGCCGACCCAGATCAGGTCGAACTGCGCGGTGAACGGCAGGGCCCGCAGGTCCGGCTGGGAATAGACGGGGGTCGCGCCGAATTCCGCGGCGCAAAAATCCACGGCGTCCCGGTCGAGGTCGCAGGCCGTGATCTTCGCGTAATCGTAGTGCGCCCGCAGCCAGCGCAGCACGCGGCCGTGGCCGCACGGCAGGTCGAGAATGTCGGGATAGTGCGGCTTGTCGCAGAGCTGGCCGGACAGCGTCACCAGCTCGAGCGCGCGCTGACCCAGGTCGAAGTATTGCTGCTCCAGGCCCGGGTCGAGCATGCCGTCGGCCGGTGACAGCACCCGCTTCGGGTAGACGCGACTCAGGTCGGGGAGAGGCTTCATGGAACGCATTCAAATGCCGCCGCGCCCGGTTCAGGCAAGGCGCAATCACGGGCGGCTCAGTAGTCGTCCATCACGAACCACATCACCCAGATCAGCCCGAGGCTGAAGAAAACCATGGCGCTGAAACCAAAGACCACGGTGACGACGTTCCGGTGGAGCCCGCCCACCGCCCCGGCCGCCAGCAGGTTGCCGCCGATGAACAGCAGCCAGAAGTCGCGTTTGCGCCGGGAGGGCCGGCGGGGTGGGAGCACGACCGCGTGCTCGCCCTTGGCCTGGGCGCGCGCGAGGTTGGCGCGCAGGATGGCGTGGACCTCATTCTCGGCCGGGGCCGCCGCCGGGGACGGGGGCGGGCCGGCCAGACGGTTGAGTTGACGCACATCGATGGGTCCGTCGGCCGGCGTTGCACCGGCCGGGCGGTTGGAGACCTCGAACTCCGTGGGCTTGAACTGAAACGTGCGGGGCGGGGGTTCCGGCTCCGGCGGCCCCAACGGATCCTCGTTCCTCATGCGGGCAGCGAAGGGCCCCGCCTCCCTGCCGCCAAGGCAAAACGCCGCGCGATTCAGCGGAACTTAAATCCCGGGTTGGGTTCATTTCACCTCACCGCCCACGGCCGCTAGCTCAACGCCATCCAGCTAACCACCGCCGCGGGCGCCACGCCGGATTTCCTCGGCACCTCGTGGGGCGGGAGGGTTTACGGGGAGAAATAGGACCCCGGAATGGTTAACCGCGAATTTACGCGAAGGGACGCGAAGCAATATGGTCCGGTGAATTGTATTTCGCGTTCCTTTGTGTCCATTTGCGGTTAGTTAGTCTCCTGTCATGGCCACGAACGTCAAAAAAACCGCCGCGGAGATCTTTCCCCGGCTCGGGCTCAAGGTACACAACCGCGGCGTGTTTGCCGGCGAGTGGTTCGGGTCCGGCACGCCGATCGAGAAATATTCACCGATTGACGGCAGCGTCCTTGGCTACGTCTCCACGGCGACGCACGCCGACTACGACCGGGCGGCGGCGGCGGCGCAGCGGGCGTTCCTGGCGTGGCGCGACGTGCCGGCGCCGAAGCGCGGCGAGGTGGTGCGGCGGCTGGGGCTGGCGCTGCGCGCGCACCAGCGCGACCTTGGGCGGCTGGTGACGCTTGAGACGGGCAAGATCCTGGCGGAAGGCGTGGGCGAAGTGCAGGAGATGATCGACATCTGCGACCTGGCGACGGGGCTTTCGCGGCAGCTCTTTGGCCGGACGATCGCGACCGAGCGGCCCGGCCACCGGATGATGGAGCAATGGCACCCGCTCGGCGTCGTGGGCATCATCTCGGCGTTTAATTTCCCGGTGGCGGTCTGGGCGTGGAACAGCGCGCTGGCCACCGTCTGCGGCGACGCGACGCTCTGGAAGCCGTCGGAGAAAACCCCGCTGACCTCGGTCGCCTGCATCAAGATCGCCGAGGCGGTCTGCCAGGAGTGCGGCGTGGATCCGGCGATCTTTTCACTCGTGAATGGCGACGCGGCCAATGCCGGTGAGCTGCTGGCGGCGGACCCCCGGGTGCCGCTGGTCTCGGCGACGGGCTCGACCCGGATGGGCCGGCGGGTGGGCGAGGTGGTGGCGAAGCGGTTTGGCAAGTCACTGCTCGAGCTCGGGGGCAACAACGCGATCATCGTGACGCATTCGGCCGACCTGAAGCTGGCGGTGCGGGCCATCCTGTTTGGCGCGGTAGGTACGGCGGGCCAGCGCTGCACGAGCACGCGGCGGGTTTTGGTCCACGAGTCGATGGTCTTGAAGCTGACCCAGGCGCTGCTCGACGGCTACAAGCAGGTGCGGATCGGCAGCCCGCTCGACCCGGATACGCTGATGGGGCCGCTGGTTGATTTTGCAGCGGTGGAAAACTTCACGAATGCCATCACCGCCGCGAAGAAGCATGGCGGGCGGGTGCTCACCGGCGGGAAGCGCCTGACCGGGGCCGGTTATGCCAGCGGGTTGTATGTGACGCCCTGCATCATCGAGGCGGAGAACCACTGGAGCATCGTGCAGCACGAGACCTTCGCGCCGATCCTGTACCTGATGACATACCGCACGCTGGACGAGGCGATCACCTTCCAGAACAGCGTGCCGCAGGGTCTGAGCTCGGCAATTTTCACGAACGATCTGCGCGAGGCCGAGGCGTTTCTGGCGGCGCGTGGCAGTGACTGCGGCATTGCGAATGTGAACCTCGGGACGAGCGGTGCGGAAATCGGCGGCGCGTTTGGCGGGGAGAAGGAGACGGGCGGCGGCCGCGAGAGCGGCAGTGATGCCTGGAAGGCCTACATGCGCCGGCAGACGGCGACGGTGAACTTCTCCAAGGACCTCCCGCTTGCGCAGGGCATCAAGTTCGGCGGCTGAGGGCCGGACCAGGCGGCCGCGTGGCGAAAAAAATCGCCTCCGCCCCGGGTCTTGTTCCAGCCTTTGCGCCCATTCCCATGAAAATCCGCCTTCTGCTGCTTTCGCTCGGCTTCGCCCTGACTGTCTCCTCCAGCCTGCGGGCCGAGGATCCCAAACCGGCTCCGGGGGCCAAGGCGGAGAAGCCGGAGACGGAGCTGGAAAAGACGATGAGCAAGATGAACAAGGCGTGGCGCCCCGTCCGCAAGGCAGCCAAGGAAGGCAAACTGACCCCGGCGGATGCCGCGTTGGTGGCCACCGTCCGCCAGGGAGCCGAGGAAGCGTCCAAGCTCACCCCCGCGCTCGAGGCGGAGAAGCCCGCGGCGGAGCAGGCGAAGTTCCAGGCCGACTACCAGGCCCAGCTCAAGAAGCTCATCGCGACCCTGACCAAGCTGGAGGCTGCGCTGACCGCGAATGACATTCCCGCCGCGACCAAGCTCGTGGGCGACGCCGGCGCCGTGATCAAGGGCGGCCACAAGGAATTCAAGAAGCCCGACGAAAACGAGCACCATTGAGCGGTCACGGTCGGCACAGAGTGTTCGGTGTTACGGTTTAGGTGTTAGCTAACAGCCGGCGTTCGCCTGCTCCATCGGCACGCGTAACACTTAACACGTAAAACCTGACACCGCGGCGCGATGGATCGCGCCGCTCAGATATCCCAGTTGGCCATGTCGTCGGTCCCGAGGTCGGGGGAACCGGCCCGGGTGCGGCGAGGGCGGACGACGAGCTGGTCGCTCTTGAAATAGACGGCCGAGCCCGCGGGCACGGACTTCATGATCCAGACGTTGGAGCCGATGACGGAGTTCGCGCCGACCTGCGTGTCACCCCCGAGGATGGAGGCGTGGGCGTAGATGGTGACGCGGTCCCCGATGTCGGGATGGCGCTTCGTGCCCTTCACCGGATGGCCGGTGTCGTCGGTCTCGAAGGATTTCGCACCCAAGGTGACACCCTGGTAGAGTTTCACGTGGTTGCCGATGCGGGTGGTCTCGCCGATGACGACGCCGGTGCCATGGTCGATGAAGAAGTGCGTGCCGATGGTGGCGCCCGGGTGGATATCCGTGCCGGTGCGCTCGTGGCCGAATTCCGTGAGCATGCGGGGCAGCAGCGGGATGCCCAGCCGGAACAGGACATTGGCGAAGCGCTGGACCGAAATGGAAAGCACGCAGGGATAGGCGAGGATGATTTCCTCGACGTTGCGGGCCGCAGGGTCGCCGCGGAAGGCAGCCGTGACGTCGGTCTGGATGATCTCGCGCAAGGCGGGAAGCTGGCCGAGGGCGTCGGCGGTGAGGGTCTGGGCGCGGGACACCGGATCGGGATCCTGGGCGAAGCGGAGACTCTTCTCGATTTCCGCGGTGAGCCGGCGCTCGAGCCCGGCCAGCAGGGCGTCCACATGCGCCGGCACGTCCTTCTTGGTCAGCGCGGTCGCCTCAAAGAAACCCGGAAACATCAGGTGCATGTAGTCCGAGGCCAGTTGCTGCACCGAGTCCTGGGCGGGAAGATTGACCCCGTCGAGGTGGTTGATGCCCCCGTGCTTCTGGTAGGAGTCCAGCAGGGCCTGCTTGATGGGGGTCAGGTTCATGGCGGAGAAGGGGAGTGAAACAGACTTTGTCCGGGAGTAAGCGGGAGTTATTCAGGAATGGGACATGGAGGCCGCATGGGGCCTCTATGTCCGGCCAGCTCAGATGTGATACATCGCTGTTCCGGCCTTGGTCACGAAGGTATCGAGGGTGATGACGCGGGCCTGCTGGTCGAGGCCGGTGCGCAGTTCGGTCCAGATTTCTTTCATGCGGCGGCCGGTCCGGCCCTGAAAATTGCCGCTGAACTCGATCAGCTCGCCGTCGATGACCTGCATGATGTCATAGAGCGAGACCTGCTCGGGCGGGCGCGCGAGCGCGTAGCCGCCCTGGATGCCGCGCTTGCTGACGATCAGGCCGCCATTGCGCAATTCACCCAGGATCTGCGCGAGAAAACTGGCGGGTACCGCCTCCACGCGCGCGAGTTGCTCGATTTGGGCCAGTTCGCCCGATCCGTGCAGCCGGGCCATCTCGGCCAGCACACGGCAGGCATAATCCACTTTGACGGAAATCTTCACCGAAGTACTAAAGTAGCCTCCGGCGCCATCGGGGCAATCCCTTTTCTGTTCCACGGCGGAGTCGGGGCGTAAGCAGGTCCATCGGCCAATGGTGCGGCGGTTAATATCCCCGCGCGCCGGTGAGATTGGCGTTGGCCGTGCGGCCTTCCGGCGTCTGGCTTTTCCCCGGCGCAGACTGCACGCCAGAAAGCACCCCATGATGACTTCGCGCGAACGCATCCTGACGGCCGCCCGCCGCGGGAAACCGGATCGGATTCCACTCGATATCTGGATGACGTCGGAGGTGAACGAGCGACTTCTCGCGCATTTCGGGGTCGCGACCGAGCGCGAGCTCTGGGCCAAGCTGCACCTCGACAAGATCGTGAGCGTGTCCCCGCGCTATGTCGGTCCGCCGCACCGCGAGCTGGGCGGGGGACACTACCAGGTGCCGCCCTGGTGGAATACGGTGCGCGAGATTGATTACGGCACCGGCCGCTACAGCGAGACCGTGGCGTGGGCGTTGAAGGACGCGACGACGCTGGCGGAGTTGGAGGCGTTCCAGTGGCCGAGCGCCGACTGGTATGACTTCTCCACCATCGAGGCGCAGTGCGACGCGTGGCCCGAGCACGCGATCGAGGGGTGCTATGTGGCGCCGTTTTACTGGCACAACCACATCCGCGGGCTGGAACAGAGCTGCGTGGACCTGATCGCGGAGCCGGAGCTGACGGCGTACATGCTCGAGCGCATCAGCGGGTTTTGCTGGGACTATGCGAACCGGTTTTTCGAGGCGGGCCGGGGCAAGATCCACCTGACGCAGGTGACCGATGACTATGGCTCGCAGCACGACCTGATGATCAGCACGGAGTGCTACCGGCAGTGGTTCAAGCCGCTGCAGAAGAAGTTCACGGACCTCGCGCACTCGGCGGGCGCGCTGGTGATGCACCATGACGATGGCGCGATCCGGCGGATCATCCCGGACTTCGTCGAGCTCGGCGTGGACATCCTCAATCCCATCCAGCACGTGTGCCCCGGGATGGAGATGGCCGGGCTCAAGCGCGACTTCGGCGGCAGCCTCGCCTTCCATGGCGGAGTGGACAACCAGGACGTGCTGCCGCACGGCAGCGTGGCGGACGTGCAGCGCGAAGTGCGCGACTGCATGGCCCAGCTGGGGACGGGCGGCGGCTACATCCTGGCACCCTGCCACAACATCCAGCCGGTCACGCCGACGGAAAACATCATCGCGATGTACGAGACCGCCTGGGCCGAGGGCTGGTATTGATCCGCGGGGCGCGGCGGATCAGATCACGAAATCCGTGGCGTCCGGCCGCACGACCTCGCGCGGCGGGAGCAGCATGCCGGCGGCGACGGTGGCGTGGGTGCCCTGCTCGATCAGGATGAACGAGCCGGTCAGGCGGTTGGTTTCGTAGCCGTCGAAAAAGATCGGGCTGGCGGTGCGAAGGCGGATCTCGCCGATGTCATTCAGCGCCAGCTCCGCCGGCGCGGGCAGCGTCTCGAATGTGCTGATGTCGAGGCGGTGATTGAGGGCGGTGACGGCGACCTGGACGGTGTGGGTGGTGTGCTTCAGCCAGTATTTTTTCCCGGCGACTAGGGGGCGCTGGTGCATCCAGCAGACATTGGCGATCAACTCGCTGCTGGAACCGGGCAGGTGGTTCTGGCCGATGATCATGTTGCCGCGGCTGACATCGATGTCGTCGTCGAGGAGCAGCGTGATGGACTGGGGGCAGAAGGCCTCGGCGACGGGCCCGTCGTAGGTCCAGATTTCCTTCACCGTGGTGACCTGGCCGCCCGGCAGGACCATGACCTTCTGGCCGGGGCGCACGATGCCGCCGGCGATCTGGCCGCTGAAGCCGCGGAAATCATGGAGGCGCGGATCGGTGGGGTTGTTCGGGCGGTTGACCCACTGCACTGGCAGGCGAAGGCCGTTGAGGTTCCAGTCGCTGCCGATGTGCACGGTCTCGAGGTGGTGGAGCAGGGTCGGGCCGGGGTACCACGGCGTGTGGACCGAGGCATCCACGACGTTGTCGCCGTTCAGCGCGCTGATGGGGATGAACTTGACGTCCTTGATGTCGAGGCGCGGCAGGAATTTCTCGAACTCGGCGCGGATCTCGTTGAAGCGCGCCTCGCTCCAGCCGACGAGGTCCATCTTGTTGACGGCGACGACGAGGTGGGGGATGCGCAGCAGGGAGGCGAGGTAGGTGTGGCGGCGGCTCTGCTCGATCACGCCCAGGCGCGCGTCCACCAGCACGATGGAGAGGTTCGCGGCGGAGGCGCCGGTGACCATGTTGCGCGTGTACTGGATGTGGCCGGGGGTGTCGGCGATGATGAACTTGCGGCGCGGCGTGGCGAAGTAGCGGTAGGCGACGTCAATGGTGATGCCCTGCTCGCGCTCGGCGCGGAGCCCGTCGGTGAGGTTGGCCAGGTTGACCTGGCCGCCGCCGGTGATGTCGGCGGAGCGCTCGAGCGCCTCGAGCTGGTCCTCCATCAGGGACTTCGAGTCGTAGAGCAGGCGGCCGATGAGCGTGGACTTGCCATCATCCACGCTGCCGCAGGTGTTGAAGCGGAGGATTTCGGTCGGGCGGGGCGTGGAAACGGTCTTGGTCATGAACGGGCACGAAAGTTTAGAAGTAACCCGCCTTCTTGCGGTCCTCCATGGCGGCCTCGGAGGACTTGTCGTCGGCGCGGGAGCCGCGCTCGGTCACGCGTGCGGCGGCAATCTCGACGATGATGTCGTCCACGCTGTCGGCGGGAGACTCGACCAGGCCGGTGCTGATGATATCGCCGATGGTGCGCACGCGCACGACGAGCTCGCGGACGTCCTCATTGGGCTTGGGCGGGACGATGTCGTTGACCGGGAGCCACTGGCCGCCGCGGCGGACGCAGGTGCGGCGGTGGCTGAAATAGATGCTCGGGACCGCGAGCTGCTCGCGGCGGATGTATTCCCACACGTCCTGTTCGGTCCAGTTGCTGAGCGGGAACACCCGCATGTTTTCACCCGGGTTGAGGCGGCCGTTGTAGAGGTTCCAGATCTCGGGCCGCTGGTTTTTCGGGTCCCACTGGCCGAAGCTGTCGCGGAAGCTGAAGAAGCGCTCCTTGGCGCGGGCCTTTTCCTCGTCGCGCCGCGCGCCGCCGATGCAGCAGTCGAAGCGGAATTCCTCGATGGCGGCGAGCAGCGTGGGGATTTGCAGGCGGTTGCGGCTGACTTCGCCGGGGGCGGGGGTGGCGAAGCCCGCGGCGATGGCGTCCTCGACGCGGCGGATGATGAGCTTGGCGCCGAGTTCCTTGGCGCGCGCGTCGCGGAAGGTGTTCAGCTCGGGAAAATGGTGGCCGGTGTCGACGTTCAGCAGCGGCAGCGGCAGGTCGGACGGCCGGAAGGCCTTTTCTGCGAGGCGCAGGAGGCAGATGGAGTCCTTGCCGCCGGAGAAGAGCAGGGCGGGGCGCTCAAACTCGCCCGCGACCTCGCGCATGACGTGAATGGCCTCGGTCTCCAGGTATTGCAGGTGGTCGAGATGGTAGTCGGACACGGGTTGGGAAATGCGGCAGGTGAGGGGCGAAGGACGGAAGCCGTCCCCGACCTTCGGAATTAAGAAACTAAATTTAGCGGGCGATGGCAACAGCCTGGCCGCCCCAGGCGGCGTGCAGCCCGCACTCGCGCTTTTCGTCCGCCTTGGCCGGATCGAAATAATCCCACTCATTCGGCAGCTGGTGCCGGTCAAGGTACGCCTCGAGGTCGGCGTCGGAAGAATAGAAGAGTGGGCTGACCTTGAGCGCGCCGAAGTTCGCGTCGAGGGAGACGATGTCGAGGCCGGCGCGGTTCGGGTTTTGCACCTGGCGCAGGGCGGTGAGCCAGACCGTGGGGGCGAGCTCGCGCATGCCGCGCTGGAACGGCTCGAGTTTCATCTGCGTACTGAAACGCTTCAGCCCCTCCTCGTCGGTGAGCTCCGGCAGCGGGCCGTAAATCGCGTCGCGGTGGGCGGGCGTGAGGCGCGGCAGGTAGGGCTTGAGGTTCAGCTTCAGCTGCGTCCGCAGCACCTCGGCGTGGTGATAGGTGGCCGGGCGGTTATAACCGTGGTCCACCCACAGCACGGGAATGTCGGGCTGGGCCTGAACGGCGAGATGCAGAATGGCGGCCTCGTAGGGTCGGAAGTTGGTCGAGACGAGGGCGCGGCCCTGGCTCTGGGCAATGGCCCAGCGGACGATGGTGAGCGGCGACTGTGAGCGCAGCTCGGTGTTCCAGCGGGAAATTTCTGCGGAGGACGGCATGGACGGAAAGGCGGAAGGCGAAGTTCGGGAAAAGGAATCAGGCGGGAGTTTCAGTGCTGGCGGTGGCCGGAGCGGCCGCGGCGGCGGCGGTGACCTCAGGCCAGAGGACGCGGGCGGAAAAATCGCCAAGGCGCTCGGCGGGCTGACGCTCGGTTTTCCAGCGGGTCAGGATGGGGCGCAGCTCGGCCTCGAGCTCGGTTTCCTTGATGACCTCCTTGAAGACGCGGTTGAGCCGGGTGCCGGCGGCATTGCCGCCGAGCCAGAGCTGGTAGCGCCCGGGGGCCTTCCCCACGAATGCGATCTCGGCCATGTACGGCCGGGCGCAGCCGTTGGGGCAGCCGGTGGAGCGGATGATGATTTCCTCGCCGCCGAGCCCAAGCTCGCCGCCGAGTTTCTCGATGCGGTCAATGAGGCCGGGCAACATGCGCTCGGACTCCGCGAGGGCGAGGCCGCAGGTGGGCAGGGCGGGGCAGGCCATCGCGGCGGCGTGCAGGATGGAAGCCTGCTGGTCGACTTTCACTCCGTGGCTCGCGAGCAGGGCGGTGACCGCGGCGCGCCCGGCGGGCGGGACGTTGGCGAGGATGATGTTCTGGTTGGCGGAGAGACGGAACTCGATCTGCGGAAATTTTTCCGCGGCCTGGCGCAGCGCGGTTTTCAGCGTGTGGCCGGGCACGTCCTTGATGCGGCCGGTCTCGACAAACAGCGTGAGGAAGAGGGTGCCGTCCACGGCCCGGTGCCAGCCATAGAGATCGCCCGTGGTGGTGAACTCGAACCGGCGGACGCCGGAGAGGACCGGCCCGGCGCGGCGGACGATCTCGTCGTAGAGCCAGGCGGTGCCGCGCTCCTCGACGACGTACTTGAGGCGGGCGTGCTTGCGGTTGGTGCGGTCGCCGAAGTCGCGGTGGATGGTGAGCACGGCCTTCGCGACCTCAACCAGGTGCGCGGGGGTGAAGAAACCGATCACGTCGGCGAGCCGGGGGAAAGTCTGCACGTTGCCATGGCTGCGGCCCATGCCGCCGCCGACCGCGAGATTGTAGCCCACGACACGGTCATTCTCCACCACGGCGATGAAACCGAGGTCGTTCGTGTAGACGTCCATGTCGTTCACCGGCGGAATGACGAACGAGACCTTGAATTTGCGCGGCAGGTAGGTCGGGCCGTAGAGCGGGTCGACGAACTCCTTATTGGCGGGTTCGGCGAGATTGAGCTGCACGTGGTCGATCCAGATCGAGTGATAGGCGGGGGTCTTCGGCGCGAGGGCCTCGACGACGCGCAGGCTGTCGGCGAAGACCTGTTCCCGGGCCTTGGTGTAGGCCGGGGTGGGCGAGGCGGTGATGTTGCGGTTCACGTCGCCGCAGGCGGCGAGGGTCGACAGGAGCGACTCGTTGATTTTTTTGACGAGGGTGCCGAGGCCGGACTTGAGGACGCCGTGGAACTGCAGGCTTTGGCGCGTGGTGATGCGCAAGGTGTTGTTGCCGAAGTTCGTCGCGAGGTCATCGAAGGTGATCCATTGCGCCGGGGTCATGACTCCGCCCGGGATGCGGCCGCGGATCATCATCATGTACTTTTTTCCGGTCTTGCGGAGGTCGCGGTCGTCCTGCTGGTAAATGCCGTGGAACTTGAGGAATTGCTCGTCGTCCTCGTGAAAACGGTCGGTCGTCGGGTCCAGCAGGGTCGGGGCAATACCGCCGCCGAGGGTCGGATCGCCCTGCTTGAGCAGCTCGTTCTTGGTGAGGGTCGGGGTGGCGGCTTCGGACATGGGAAAGTTTATAGTTGATTAACTAAGTTAAGAACTCAAGTAATGATTCTATGCCGAGTAAAGACCTAATCACAGCCTATGACGAAGGTGCCGCGAGAGGGCGCGTCACGCTGGTCGGAGCGGGCCCAGGTGCGGTGGATTTGATCACCGTGCGCGGGCAGAAGGTGCTTTCTGCGGCAGATGTGGTTGTCTATGATGATTTAGCAAATGCCGACTTGCTCGAGGTCTGCCCGGCGGCGATCGAGCGGATCTACGTGGGCAAGCGGGCGGGTCGCCATGGGGCGACGCAGGCAGAAATCGGGGCGATTTTGGTCCGCGAAGCGTCGAAAAACCTGCATGTGGTCCGGTTGAAAGGCGGGGATCCGCTGGTTTTTGGTCGCGGGGGCGAGGAAGAACAGGTCCTGGCGGATGCGGGTATAGCTTTTGAGATTGTTCCGGGTGTGACGGCGGCAGTGGCGGCGGGGGCGGTGACGGGAATCCCGTTGACGCATCGCCGGCATGCCTCGGCGGTCGTGTTTGTGACCGGCCACGAGTGCAGCGGAAAACCCGGTGATGCCCTGGTGGACTGGCCCGCGCTGGCGCGGACCCGGGCGACGTTGTGCATTTACATGGGGGTGCGCCGGCTGGGTGAAATCGCGGCGGAATTAGTGGCGGGCGGATTGCCCGGGTCCACGCCCGTGGCGGTGGTGGCCAATGCAACGATGCCGAACCAGTCGGTGCACATCGGTGAGTTGGAGTCGGCGGAAACACTCACGGCGGCGCTGCAAGGCCAGCCGGCCCTGATCATCGTCGGCGAAGTGGTCCGGCTTGCGGAAATCCTCGCGCAGGCCCGCTCGGCCTTGGTGGAATTGCCGGCATGAGCAAAGCAACCGCGCGCCACAAAATGCCGCGTGAGCCAGAGTCTCCCTGCGTGCTGCTGGTGGACAACGGTTCGCTGCAACCGGCCGCGACCCGGCAGCTGCGCAAGATTGCGGCGGCACTGGGACGGCGCTGGGGCAAGAAAGTGACGCCGGTCTCGCTGCTGCACTCGGACCAGGTGCCGGCGAAAAAACTGGGCGGGCGGAAGGCGGAAATCCTGCGGGACGCGGTGGGGCAGCGCCTGCACCAGGGCGGGCGGGAGTTTGTGATCGTGCCGCTGTTTTTCGGCCGCAGCCGCGCGCTGACGCAGTTCATTCCCGAACTGATCACCCAATGGCGGATACAGGCGCCGAAGCTGAAGGTGCGTCTTGCCGCGCCACTGGCCATGGGCGGCGATGACCGCCTGGCGCGGATCCTGGAGACCCAGGTGCGGGCGAAACTCACGCCGGGATTCTTGCGCGGCCAGCGTGCGCGGGTGGCGCTCGTGGACCACGGCAGCCCGGTGAAAACCGTGACGCAGGTCCGGAACCGGCTCGCGACCCAGCTGCGCCGCCGGCTCGGGCTGTCGGTGGCCGCCGTGGCGCCGTGCAGCATGGAGCGGCGTCCGGGGGCGGAATACGATTTTAACGAACCCCTGCTGGAAACCCTGTTGGCGACACCGCCGTGGAACACCGGTCCGGTCATCGTCGCGCAGCTTTTCCTGCTGCCGGGCCGGCACGCGGGCCCGGGGGGCGACATCGAGCGGATTTGCCGGCAGGCCCGGAAAAAAGCCCCGGGACTGCGCACGGTCCGGACCAAGCTGGTGGGGGAGGACCCCGCGCTGGAGGCGATTTTAACGGCGAGATTTCTCGCGACGAAGTAGGGCGGATCGTTTTTAGTCGGCGGTGCCGATGACCCCCGAGCAACTGGACGCCGAATTTCCGCTGGGCCCCGACTCGTTTCCGCAGCCCGGCGTGCCGGCGGGCCGACTGGAAAAATTCACCTGGTCCACGAGCCGGGTTTTTCCCGGCACAGTGCGCGATTGCTGGATCTACGTGCCGGCGCAGTACGACGCGGCGAAGCCGGCGTGTGTGCTGGTGGTGCAAGATGGCGAGGCGCACTGGCAGCCGGAGCGGCGGTGGCGAATCCCGACGATCCTCGACAACCTCATCCACCAGCAGGCGATCCCGGTGACGATCGGGATCTTCATCAATCCCGGAGTCATTCCGGCGTCGGTCGCCGGCGCCGCCGCCCACATCAACCGCAGCTTTGAATACGACAGCCTGGGCGACCGGTACGCGCGCTTCCTGACGGAGGAGATTTTGCCGGAGGTCGGCCGCCGCTACCCGCTGGCACCGGATGGCAACAGCCGGGCAATCATGGGCGGGAGCAGTGGCGCAAAGTGCGCATTCAATGTTGCGTGGGAGCGGCCCGACGCGTTTGCGCGCGTGCTGAGCATCGTCGGGTCCTACACGCCGATGCGCGGGGCGGACACGCTGGCGCCGCTGATCCGGATCACCGAGCCGAAGCCGTTGCGGGTGTTCCTGGAAAGCGGCGCGCGGGACTTCAAAATCTTCTGCGGTGACTGGTGGTCGGCCAACCAGGCGATGCTCGCGGCACTGGAATATGCGGGCTACGAGGTGAAGCACGCGTGGGCGAAGCACGCCGGCCATGATGATTATCATGGCTCGATGATTTTCCCGGATGCACTGCGCTGGCTCTGGCGGGATTATCCGAAGCCGATCCAGGCCGGGGTGAATTCCCAGCAGGCGCTGGCACGGCTGACGGTGCCGGGTCAGCATTGGGAACTGGTGGCGGGCGAATACATGTCGGCGACGGCGCTGACGGCGGGTCCGGCGGGGGACGTGTTCGTTTTCAGCGCTTACGAAAAATCTGTCTACCGGGTGGCGGACGACGGCGCGGCGGTGAAGTATGCGGAGGGATTCGACACGGTGCAGAGCCTCAGCTGCGGTGCCGGCGGGAAACTGTATGCCTGCCAGCCGGCGGCCCGGAATGTCCTGGCCTGCGACCAGAGCGGCCGGACCGAAACATGGCTGGCGGACATTGCTGCGCACAGCGTGGCGTTTGCGGCCAACGGCAGCGCGTACGTGACCGACCCGGTTAACCGCTGTGTCTGGCTGGTCACCACCACCGGTGAACGCCGGGTGGTGGCGAAGGATTTTGGCCAGCCGGCGGGCGTGGCGCTGTGGTCCGACGGGTCGCAGTTGATTGTAACCGACGAGCTCGGTTGGGTCGCGCACCTGTTCTCGATCTTGCCGGATGGCGGACTGGCGCATGGCGCGCCGTATTTTCCACTGCACCGGCCCGGCGACGAGACCACCGGCCCGACGGCCGGCGGGCTCGCGGTCAGCCGGCACGGCTGGGTCATCTTTGCGACGGAACTCGGGCTCAAAGTTTCCGACCGCAACGGCTTGATCGCCGGCATCCTCTACCCGAAGCGCGGCAAACGCGTGGACGGCGTGGCGCTGGGCGGCCCGGGACAGGACTGGCTCTATGCCACGGACGATCGCTGCGTGTACCGCCGCAAGATCAACAATCCGGAGAGCCTGTGGTGCTGACCTGGATCAGCAGATCCGCTGCCTGGGCTTGAGATAACCGTCGTCCCACGCGCTCATTTTGAGGGGGAACTTGCGCCAGTAATATTTCAGGTCATCCGACTGCCAGTTGGCGTAGATTTCGTCCCACTTCAGCGTGCAGTGCGGGTTGAGCGAACTGTTGTCCACGACCTCGTCCATCGGCTGGTAGCGCACGTCCATGGAGAGGCGGACCTGATTCTTGAACTGGCAGCGCGCGGCCTTGTGGACCGTGTGGGCGGGGAAGGTGAGCACGTCGCCGGCCTCATACTCCGTCTCCAGCCACTCGGTCTCGGTCGGGCAGAGCGGCACGGCGAAGCCGCCGGCGCCGCGGGCGGGCTGGACCGGGAGGTAGCCCTGCGTGTGCGAGGCGCGCAGCAGCATCAGGCCGCCGAGCGGTTTCGGGCAGTCGCCGACGGGAAACCAGCAGGTCCAGGTCTGTGAGGTGCCCTGGATGTAGGGAAAATCCTGGTGCGGCGGTGTCGGCACCATGCAGGTGTGCGGCGTGACCAGCCGCGCGATGTGGCGGGGATGGACGAGCACCTCGCGGCCGAAGAGCTTCTGGTAAATCTCCAGCAGGCGCGGGTGGTGCGGCAGGCGGTGGAAACGCTCGAGCTTCTGCACGTCGTGGTAGGCGTCGGCGGTGACGCCCACGTCCGTGCGGTGCATTTCCTCCTCGGTGAGCCGGTTGATCGCGTCGTAGTCAATCAGGCCGCCGAGGGCATCCTGCCCGGGCTGGCGCCAGCCGTGCTTCTCGATGATCGCGAGCATCTCCGCGCGCATGGCGAGCACCTCGTCCTTGGGCAGCCGCTGCTTGAAAAACAGGTAGCCATCCTCCGCCGCGCGCGCCTGCAGGGCGGCGGGATCGGCGAGCAGCGGCGTCGAGTCGACGAACTGGCTCTTGCTGATGGATTTCGGGGCGGTGGCGGGGGCGGAGGACATGGGAGAGCGGCCGAAACGTGCGCGATGCGGCCGGTTTTGTCCAGCCGCGGGGTCAAGGCGCTACCCCGGAGATCCCCCGGTCCAAAGCGGAGTGTAACCCAATAGGTTACACTGGACTTGGGCGAGCGGCGGAGGTGCGGGGATGGAGGAAGGTGCCCGAACCAAAGCCAGCCGGACTGACAGGGAAATTTTTCATGTGCAGAGTCCGGTCTCCGGCCTACGTTGGCGCCATGGCCCCGCCGAATCCGGATGACGAAGAGATTCTGGAAATCATCGACCAGCGCCGCCCGCCGGCGAGCCCGGTGAAGTACATCGCGCTTAGCGTGGTCGCGATTGTCTTCCTCGTGACCGGCTACCTGTTCATCCGGCATTTCACGCCGGGGGAAATCATGAACGCCGCGACCTCACCGCTGGAGAAAAGCGCGGCGCTGACCGGGCGCTTCCTGGAGCACGTGGGGAATTTCCTGACGACCAGCCACGTCAGCACCTCCAGCGAGCTGGAGGTCGGCCGCGTGACGGCGATGGACAAGCTCGGGCCGCTGATCGTGGCGAAGCAGGACCTGAACCTGAAGTTCACCAACGTGGACGAACACATCTTTGGCACCAGCACGGCGGAAGTGTCGGCCGTCGGCCGGGCCTTCTACTATGTGCCGCTGCTGGGCCCGCAGGGCACATGGAAGCTCGAGGCGGTGGAGAAAAACGGCCTGCGCGTCTGCGTGGTGCATGCCCCGCCCTTGCGCGTCCTCACCCCGGTCAATGTGGACACCCGCAGCCTGCAGATCCGGACCGACACGGGTGCGCTCCGCACGAACCGGCAGGAAATGACGGAGGCGGCCCTCGCCGACCTCACGCCCCGGCTGAACCACGAGGCGCTGGTCCACGAAATTTCCGTGCGCGGGGCGGCCCGCAAGACGATCGCGGCGTTCGTCAAAACCTGGCTCCAGGCGGACGGCAGCTGGGCCCCGGGCCGCCTCAATGCGATCCAGGTGCTTTTCCCGGGTGAAGACCCGGCCGACATGGACTTCGCGATTCCGGAATTCAACCACCGCTGATGAAACGGACGATCATCATCCGGGACGCCGACGCATCCGCACCCTCCGCCGCCCCCGCGGTCCCGGGCGGGCCTCAGACGCGATCCCACAAAGCCCGCGCCGTGCTCACGGTGCTGTGTGCCCTGATCGCGGACGGGCTGCAGTGGGTCCTGCCGTTTCTCTGGCCCGTGTGGGATGGCGCGATGGTCATCGCGATCCTTGTGCTTTGGGGCCGGCGCTGGGAAATCCTGCTCGCCGTCATTCCCGAGCTCATTCCCGGGGTGGAGCTGGCGCCGACGTGGACGATCTTCGCCGGCTACCTCGTGCTGGGTCGCCGGAGCGGGAAGCCGTCGGCAAAATAAGGCATTTATTTCCAGGATATTGCCCGGCTTTGACGACAAAGGTTAGGGGCTGACCCCATCGTTGGTAATTTTGGGCATAATTCCACCGGGCTCCGCATTGACCGGGGCTGGGGTAGCCGGCTCACTCGGCGGCACTATGGAATGGCTTTCTGATCCCCAGATCTGGATTTCGCTGCTCACGCTGACCGCGCTCGAGATCGTCCTCGGCATCGACAACGTCATCTTCATCGCGATTCTGGCAGGCAAATTGCCCCGCGCGCAGCAGGCCAAGGCGAGGCAACTCGGCCTGTCCCTGGCGCTGATTACGCGCATTGCGCTGCTCTGCAGTATTTCCTGGCTGATGGGACTCACGAAGGTGCTCTTCACCCTGCCGGTGCTGGACGCTGGGATTACGGGCAAGAGCCTCATCCTGCTGGTGGGCGGACTTTTCCTCATCGGCAAGAGCGTGGTGGAGATCCACGAAAAGCTGGAGGGGGCCGACGGCCAGGGCACCGCTGGCCGCAAGCCGGCCTCATTCCACGCCGCCATAGTGCAGATCCTGATCCTCGACATCGTGTTCTCACTGGACTCGGTCATCACCGCGGTGGGGATGGCGAATCACCTGTGGGTCATGATTGTGGCGGTGGTCCTCGCGCTCGGCGTGATGCTGATGTTTGCGGAGAAGATCGGGGACTTCGTCAACCGCCACCCGACACTGAAGATGCTCGCGCTGAGTTTCCTGATCCTCATCGGCGTGACGCTGGTGGGCGAAGCACTCGGCCAGCACATCCCGAAAGGCTACATCTACTTCTCCATGGCCTTTGCCTGTCTGGTCGAAATGTTGAATCTCCGCCTGCGGGCGAAGAGCCAGCCGGTCGAGCTCCACCAACCCTATCGGTAGTTTGCCCGGCATGCCGGTGGCGCGCTCGCGCGCCACTTGCGGGAAAACCGAAACGGCACCGTTTCCGGTAAATCCTACCGCCCGCCGGCGGCGATCCAGTGGTCCACTTCCGCCGCCAGGACATCGAGCGGCATGGAGCCGCCGCGGAGGACGAGGTTGTGGAATTCCTTGATCGAAAACTTGGGACCGAGGGCGGCCTTCGCCTTTTCGCGCAGCTCGAGGATGCGCAGCTGGCCGATCATGTAGGAGCACGCCTGGCCGGGCCAGACGATGTAGCGCTCGGTCTCGGCGGACGTGAAGCCGTAGTCGATGACCTGCTGGCGCGTCCATTTCAGGTTGTGCAGGCCGGTGTCGGCAACGAGCCGGCGGGCGCGGAAGAGCTGCAGGTTCAGGTAGCCGAGTTTCCCGGGCAGGTCGCCGTCGTACCAGCCGTTCTCCGCGGCGAGCAGCTCGGCGTAAAGCGCCCAGCCCTCGGTGTAAGCGGAGTTGAAGCCGAACACGCCGAGCTTCCGGTAGCGCGGCAGCTCGGTGGATTCCTGCTGGTAGGCGATCTGGAAGTGGTGGCCGGGGATGGCTTCGTGATAAGCCGTGGATTTCAGGTTGATGCCGAGCCAGCTCGTGCGCGGGCTGAAATCGGGGAGAGGCAGCCAGTAAATGCCGGGCTTGGTGCCATCGGGCGCGGGCGGGGAATAGTGGGCGGCGGCGCTTTTTTCGGAAAACGCCGGCTCGCGCATCACGGTGACGGGAGCCTTGGGCCGCAGGTCGAACACGTCGGCGGACCGGCGCGCGGCGTCCTGCACGATGGCATTCACCTTCGCGATCACCGCGACGCGCGGGTCGGGCTCGGCGGGCGGATTGAGCGTGGCGTTCAGCTTTTCGATGCGCGCCTGGATGGTGCCGTCCTTGTAACCGAGCTGCTGGAGAATCGCGGCCATTTCCGTCTCAAGGTGCGCGACCTCGCGCAGGCCAATGGCGTGGATCTCGGCGGGGGTCAGCCGGGTGGTGGTGAGTGAAGCCAGGTTGTTCGCGTAATAGGCTGCGCCCTGCGGCAGGCGCCACACGCCGGCGTCATCGGTCGCATGGGCCAGCTGTTCGGCGAGCAATGCGCGCACTCGCGTGTAGGCGGGAAGGATGCGTTCACGGACTTCCTGCTCGGCGGTGGCGACGGATTTCGCGTGCGACTCGGCCGACACGGCCGTGCCGAGGGCGACGAGGCGTTTGTCGAGGGAGGAGACCAGGACGTTGTCCGCGGGTTTCACCGCGGTGAAGCCGTCGAGCTGCTCGATCACGCGCTGCAGGACGAAGCGCGGCGGAAGGATGCCGGCGGCCGCTGCAGTCTTCGCCTCGGCGATGCCCTCGTCAATGCGCGGCGCCACGAGCGCGAGGCGGGCGAGGTAGTTTTCCACGTCGCGCGGGTTGCGGATCGGGTGGGTGGTGGTGAGGAAGTTGACCAGGCCGAGGTGCAGGCCGCCGAACTGCTCGAAGACGAACCGGTGGTCGGCGAACTCCGCGCCCGCGACGGCGTCCTGGAGCGTCCACTTGATCACGGCCGCGGATGTCCGCTGCGCGGGCGTGAGCGAGGCCTCGGGAAAGGCCGCGAGGGCGGCCAGGCCCTGGCGCGCGAGGGCGGCGCGCTCCTGGGCGGCCTTGACGCCAAAGGTCTGGCCGAACGCGCCACCGAGCGTGAGCTGGCGGTCGAGGGCATCCTGCTCGGCGCCGGTGAAGTACTGGGCGCGGGTGGCGAACTGGGGGTTCTGCTTCACCCACTGATCGGAGAACTCATCGGCCCACTGGTCGAAGGCCGGCGCGGCGGCACAGAGCGGGGCGGCGAGGAGGGAGAGCAACACGGTACCAAGCACGAGAAGGCGGGTTTTCATGGAATAAATGAGTCGCAGGGTTGGACAGGAAACGACGGCGCGCAGCGCGAAGGAGGACGGGCTGGGACTCAGTCAGCTGGGTGGCCCATTGGCAACGCGGCGTTTTCAGGTGGCCGAAGATTCGGCCGGGGCGGAATCACCGCCGGTTTTCGTCATACATCGCGAGGATGTTATCGAGTGTGATGTCCTCAATGAATTCCTGGCTGCCGCAGAGGATGTAGCCCCCGGTCGCCCGGGTGAGGTCGAGATACGCCCGGACTTCCGCCCGCACGTCCGCCGTGGAGCCGAAGGGCAGGGTGCGCTGCGTGTCCACGCCGCCGTGAAAGGTCACGGCGGGTCCGAAATCCCGGACCAGTCCGGCCAGGTCCATGCCGGTCGCGGCGACCTGGATCGGATCGAGAATATCCACGCCGTCGGCAATCAGGCTGGGGATGATGTCCCGGATGGCGCCGCAGGAGTGGTTCATGACCTTGCAGCCGTGGTCGTGGGACGCGTCAAAATAGCGCTTCAGCGGCTGCCGGAAAAAATCGTTCCACATCGCGGGGGAGATGAACATCCCGCGCTGGGTGCCGAAGTCGTTGCCGAAGTAGGCGATGTCCAGCAGGCCGTCCGCCGCCTGGAAAAACCGCCGCGTGGCTGCGACCTCGTAATCGACGACATGGTCGATGATGGCGCGGATGACTTCCGGCTTGGTGTGCATCCACATCATGAACTCCTCCTGGCCGACCAGCCAGCCCACCTCGTGGAAGAACGGGCTCCACGGGGCGCCGAAGGTGGCGTATTTCCCATGATGCTTCCGGCACTGCTCTCGTACTCCGGAGTAGTCGAGTTGTGCGGCGTCCGGCCAGGCGTGGGCGTGGATCTCGTCCACCGTGGTGTCCTCGTGGAAGGGCGAAATGAAATCAGGCCGTCCGTCGCCGGAAGCGACCTTACGGTGCCGGGCTCCCCACATCGTCTGCACGTAGCCCTCGGTATCCGGGGCGGTTTCAGGCTGGTGGTAATTGAACCCGATCCGCCGCATGTCCACGCCCAGCGCGACCAGCAGTTCCTCGGCATCGGCCACGCCCAGTTTGCGAATCAGCGCCTCAGTCACGGCCGGGATGGCGCCGTAATCGGCCGGGGTCCGGTCGGTCGGCTGATGCGCAATGGCTTGGAGGACACGCTCGCGGGAGGTCATCGGCTGGTTTCCTTGCCCCCGGGATGAGCCGGACCGGGCAGAGCTGCAAGGGAGTTAATCCGGCATGGTCCCAGGCGGAATTGGGCTGGGTGTCATGACTTGATGCCCTCAGCCGTGCGTCGGAGGTCACCGGCTTCGTCGCGGTCGCGCGGGGAGCGCGTGCGCAGTTCGCGCGGCGAGAGGTGGAAATGGCGCCGAAACAATTTCGACAACTGGTATTCGTCGTTCAAGCCCACGGCGGGCGCGATCGCCTTCACCGGCAGGCCTGACGCCAGCATCATCGCCCGCGCGCGGTTCACCCGCATCAATTGCAGTTCCTGCATCGGTGTGCGCCCTCCGAGCCGCTTGAATTTCCGGAGGAAGGCAAATTTGCTCATGCGCACCCGCCGGGCCAGGTCGTCCAGGTAGATGGCGCGCGCCAGATTCTGCTCCAAGTACAGCCGCACCTCCTCCAGCCATGGGTCGCGGGGCGAGTGGCCCAGCCGCCGCACCTCGCCGAGCACCGCCGCGAGCAGCGGGTGGTGGCGGTCGGCCGCGATACCAGAGCGTTGGTCGCGCAGCAGCCACCCCGCCATCTGCCGGACGCGCGCATCGGCATCGCGCGTGCGCAGGGCAACATTTGCCACGAGCGGCGCGTCCGCCTTGAAGGCGATAAAAACCGTGTTCACGGGATCGGCCGGATCCGAGGTCTCCTCGTGCGCGACGCCGGCGCGGTAGAAAAGCAGATCGCCCGCCTCTCCCCGCACGGTTCCACCGGGGGTTTTCAAGGTCATCCGTCCGCTCAGCACCACGATGAGTTCGTGGATGCGGTGGCTGTGGCTCGGCATGTGCCAGTCGCGTTGCGGCTGCACCTCTCCGACGCTCAAAAATTCGTAGGCCGAGGCTTTCATGAGCAATATCCGACAAGTCTTGGCAACGCCCGCCATTCACGCCAGCCCCGAATGCTGCTAGCCTGTGGGTTCTTATGTCCCAAAAGAAAATTCGCCTCGCCTTCGCCGGGGTCGGCGGGATGGGCCAGACCGCCCATCTCCGCAACTACGCTACCCTGCAGGACGACTGTGAAGTCGTCGCTCTCGCCGAAATGCGCCCCCTGCAGGCGCAGGCGGTCGCCAAGAAATTCAACATCCCGAAGGTCTACAGCACCATCGCGGAGATGCTGAAGACCGAAAAAGTCGATGCCATCGTGGCGTCGCAGCCCTTCACCCGGCACGGCATCCTGGTCCCCGAGATTGCGCGCGCAGGCGTCCCGATCTTCACCGAGAAACCCATCGCGGCGTCGGTCGCGGTGGGCGAGCGCATTGTCGAGTCGGTCGCCAAGAGCGGCACCTGGCACATGGTCGGTTACCACAAACGCAGCGACCCGGCGACGGAGTACGCCAAGCGGACCATCCGCGAGTTCAAGGCTTCCGGTGAACTGGGGAAGATGACCTATGTGCGCGTCTCTATGCCGCCGGGCGATTGGATCGCCTCGGGCTGGACCGAGACGATTCACAGCGTAGATCCGATCCCGGCGCTCGAACTCGATCCCCCGCCGGCCGACATGGACGCGGTGACGGTCAAGGAGTACGAGGCCTTCGTGAACTACTACATCCACCAGGTGAACCTCCTGCGCTTCCTCGTGGGCGAGCCTTACAAGGTTTCCTACGCCGATCCGGCCAAGGTTCTCCTCGTGGCGCACAGCGCAAGCGGCGTGCCCTGCACCATCGAGATGGCGGCTTACCAGACGACGATCGATTGGCAGGAGACCGCGCTCGTCGGCTTCGAGCGCGGCTACGTGAAGCTCTCGCTGCCCGCCCCCCTCGCATACAACCGCGCGGGCACCGTCGAGATTCTCAAGGACCCGGGTAAGGGCGCCGTCCCCGTCACGCTGCACCCGCAGATGCCGTGGATGCACGCCATGCGCAACCAGGCGCTCAACTTCATCAAGGCGGTCCGCGGTGAAGCGCCCGCCCCGTGCCTCGCTCCCGAGGCGCTCGAAGACATCAAGATCGCCCGCGAATACATCCGCCAACTCAAAGGAGTCTGACCATGGCCCTCTCATTTCAAAAACGCGTCCTCTCGGCCGAACGTTACGAGTCGGCCGGCATCTTTGATGTCAACGGCGACGGCATTCCCGACATCGTCAGCGGCAACTTCTGGTATCAGGGCCCGGACTTCAAACAGCAGCACAAGATCGGCGGCGTCACCGCGCACGACGAATATTACGACGATTTTTCCACCATCGCCATGGACATCAATGGCGACGGGCGGCTCGACTACATCACGGGTGGCTGGTGGGGGCAGACGCTCCGCTGGCGGGAAAACACCGGCGACTACACAAAGGACTGGCCCGAGCACATCATCGCGCAGACTGGCTCGATCGAGTCGACCCGCGCGTGGGATGTCGACGGCGACGGCGAGCTGGAAATCGTGCCCAACACTCCCGGCGCCCCGCTGGTGGTTTACAAGCTCATCCGCGACGCGCAGGGCAAGGGCACCGGCAAGTTCGCCGCGCACAAGCTCAAGCTGTCGGGCCGCGAGAACAAGGATCAGGGCCACGGTCTCGGCTTCGGCGATCTCACCGGCAACGGCCGCGGCGACTTCATTCTCCGCGACGGCTGGCTCGAAGCTCCCGCCGATCCTTACAACGGTGAGTGGATCTGGCACCCCGACTTCGACCTCGGCCGCGCGCCCAGCGTGCCGATCCTCGTCGTCGACCTCAACGGCGACGGTAAGAATGAGCTGATCCTCGGCGAGGGTCACGGTTACGGTCTCAGTTGGTGGGACTACCGGCGCGATGGCGCCGGCCAGCGCACGTGGACGCGCCACGAGATCGATCCGCTCAGCAGTCAGTATCACGACCTCCAGTGGGTGGATATCGACGGCGACGGCAAAAACGAACTCATCACCGGCAAGCGCTTCCGCGCCCATCCGCAGGGTGATGGCGGCGACAAGGATCCCTACGGCTGGTATGTCTTCAAGTGGACCGGCGAGTCCTTCGCGAAACACGTCATCGACTTCGGTCCCCTCGGCACCGGCAAGGGCCTCGGGATTCATTTTGCCGTCGCCGACTTGGATGGTGACGGGCGGCTCGATGTCGTGGCGCCGGGCAAGGACGGACTCGCCGTCTACTTCAACCAAGGCAACGCATGAAAATCGGGATGAATCTCCTGCTCTGGACCGCGAAGGTTTCCGAATCCCACGACCCCCTCCTCGCCGCGCTGAAGCAGACCGGCTACGATGGCGTCGAGATTCCCGTGTTTGAAGGCACGTCGGCGGAATACCAGGCGCTCGGGGGAAAGCTGCGCAACCTCGGCCTTGGCGCCACCGCCGTGACTGTGATGGCGCCGGAGGCCAGCCCGATCAGCCCCGACGCGAAAATCCGGCAGGCCGCCGTCGACCGCCTCAAGTGGGTGCTTGACCGCTGCGCCGAATTTCACGCCGAGGTGCTCTGCGGCCCGCTGCATTCGCCGCTCGGCGTTTTCAGTGGCCTGGCGCCCACGCGTGACGAGCGCCTGCGCGGCATCGAGACCTTCCATCAGGTCGCCGACCACGCCGCCGCCGTGAAAGTGACGCTCGCCGTCGAATACCTGAACCGCTTTGAAAGCTACTTCCTCACCACGGCCGCCGACACCGCAAAATGGGTCGGCGAAATCAATCATCCCGCCTGCGGCATGATGTGGGACACGTTCCACGCGCACATCGAGGAGAAGGACTCGCCCGCCGCGCTGGAGGCGGTGCGCCAACACCTCGTGCACGTGCACCTGAGCGAAAACGACCGCGGCACGCCGGGCACGGGCCAGGTGAACTGGGCCGAGACTTTCGCGACGCTGAAAAAAATCCGCTACGACCGCTGGCTTGTCATCGAAGCTTTTGGCCGGGCCCTGCCCGACCTCGCCGCCGCCACCCGCGTCTGGCGCGACCTCTTTGCCGATCCCAAGGACGTCTACACCGACGGCCTGGCCTTTATCCGCCGTAGTCTCCGCTGAAAGCCGGCGCCGGTTTCGCCGGCGCCGGTCCATTTTTTCGGGCCGCCAACGTTGCGGGTAATATTAAACCCGGCGATGCGCCCTGAGGCGCTGCGGACATGCATGCAGTGGCCGGACCCGAACGTTAATTTGGTGTCTCGCCGACCCGCATTCGATGCGACTGGAAGATGAATTTCGAGCCGGTGCTGAGCCGGCCGGGCGTTACGCAAATTAAGGGGCGAGGCACCTCGCGGTCGGCGTTGAGGCAAGGGCGGGTGCTTCGACGGGTGCTGCGCCAGGTCCGGATCGACAACCTGGGGCCGCGACCCATGCTGGTGCTCTGATCCAAAGCAAGAGGGGCCGCGGGCTGCGCTCGGGGGCCGGAAACGGCCCAAGCAGCCTTCATCCTCGAGGCTGGATCTCTTTCCCTAGCCTATGCGCATCGCATCCCTTGTCCTCTTTGGCAGTATTTCCGTGATGTTTGGGGCGCCACCGGCCGGGCCGGCCCTCCGCCCGCTGGCCACTGCGGCCGGGCTCAACTTCGGAGTCGCCACGAATGCGGATGTCGTCCGCACCGATGCCGCTTACCGTGAAACTTTGCTCGTCTACGCCAACACCATCGTGGCGGAAAATGACCTGAAGTTTGGGCCGCTCTCCCCCCGGCTCGGGCATTACGATTTCCGCCGAGCGGACGCGCTAATGGCTTTTGCCGCCGATCACGGGCTGAAGGTTCGCGGCCACGTGTTGGTTTGGCATCACCAATTGCCTGACTGGCTCAAGGCCGCCGACTACACGCCTGAACAGGCGAGGGAACTGATGCGAACCCACATCTTCACGGTGATGGGCCGCTATCGGGGACAGATTTTTCAATGGGATGTCGTCAACGAAGCCATCACCAACGCCCCGAGGACACCGCTGCGCCAATCATTCTGGCTCGATACCATCGGCCCCGAATACATCGCGCTCGCTTTTCGCTACGCCCATGAAGCGGACCCGAACGCGAAGCTGTTCTACAATGATTATGGGGCGGAGGAGCTCAATCGGAAGTCAGACGCAGTCTATAAGCTCGTGCGCGACCTAAAACAGCAGGGCGTGCCGATCAACGGCGTGGGCCTGCAATGCCATTTTGATGTTGCGGCCCCTCCGAATCTCGAGGCCGTGGCCGCCAACCTGCAACGACTGGCCGATCTCGGACTTGAACTGGCCATAACGGAGTTTGACGCCCGGCTGCACTTGCCCGCCAGCGCTGCTGACCTGGAAAAACAGGCGGCGCTTGAGCATGACTTGCTGGCACTGGTTTTGCGACAGCCCGCGTGCAGGACATTTATGATCTGGGGGCTCACCGATGCCCGCTCATGGGTTCCGGGTTTCTATCGCGGCTACGGAGACGCCTTGCCGTTCGATGCGATGCTTGCGCCCAAGCCTGCGCTTTACGGGCTGCAATGGGCTCTGCGCCAGGCCCCACCAGTCTCCGGGAGCGGGAGTGCTCGGCCCATGCGATGAGGCGATGACGGGGATGCGGACGGGGGCAGTTTTAGGCCGCTCAGGTGGCTTCGTTTCCACCGGTGCAGGATCCTTAAATAGGCGACAAAGGAAAGCCCGCCGGGCCTGGTGGCGCGCGGCGGGCTGAAGGGGATCACCGTGATACGGCATCCATGTCAGTGTCACGGAATTCGTGTCACCAACACGGATTTAATGTCACCATACAATAACTCAGCGATACTCTTCGCCGGTGACGGAGTTGATGATCTTGAAGTTCTCGACGTGGTAGTTGAGGTCGGCCCGGAAGGCCAGTTTCACGCCGAAGAGCTTCTCGACGCGCACGAGCAGCTCGGCGTCCTCGCTGCGGAGGCGCTCGAGGATGCTCGGGTGGACGAGGACGCGCAGGTTGTACTCCTTGCCGTCATTGCGCAGCTGGAGGCGGCGGGCGACGGAGGAGAGCTTGCGCTGGAGCTCGACGGAGACGGTGGTGGCGCTCTTCACGATGCCGCGGCCGCGGCAGTACGGGCAGTCGGTGTAGAGGTTGGACGAGAGCGACTCCTGCTGGCGCTGGCGGGTCATCTGGAGGATGCCGAGCGTGGAGATGGGGAGGATGTGGTTCTTGGCCTTATCCTGGGACATCTCCTGGACCATCTTCTCGTACACGGCGTTGCGGTGCCGGCGCTCCTTCATGTCGATGAAGTCGATGATGAGCAGGCCGCCGAGGTTGCGGAGGCGGATCTGGCGCGCGGCCTCGGTGGCGGCCTCGAGGTTGACGGCGTAGATGACGTTTTTCTCGTCGCCGCCGCGGGACTTGTGGGAGCCCGTGTTGACGTCGATGGAGATGAGGGCCTCGGTCTCGTCGATGACGATTTCGCCGCCGGACGGGAGCGGGACCTTGCGCAGGCCGGTCTGCTCGATCTGGCGCTCGATGTTGAAGCGCTCGAAGATCGGGATGCTGTCGTTGTAGAACGCGATCTTGCCGGCGGAGCGCTTGGAGATCTGGGCGACGAGCTGCTGGGTGTGGGCGTGGTCCTCCTTGTTGTCGATGAGGACGCGGTCGACCTCCTCGGTGAGGAAGTCGCGGACGGTGCGCTCGACGAGGTCGGGCTCCTGGTAGAGGCAGGCGGGGGCGCGCTGCGACTGCATCTTGGCGGTGATTTCCTGCCAGGTCTTGAGGAGGATGTGCAGGTCGCGGACGAAGTAGCGGGACTTCTTGCCCTCGCCGGCGGTGCGGACGATGACGCCCATGCCCTCGGGGATGGTGAGCTCGTTGATGAGGGTCTTGAGCCGCTTGCGCTCGGCGGGGTCCTCGATCTTGCGGGAGATGCCGCAGCCGTCGCTGTACGGCGTCAGGATGAGGTAGCGGCCGGGGATGGAGAGGTTGGTCGTCGTGCGCGGGCCCTTGGTGCCGATGGGGCCCTTGGTGACCTGGATGACGATGTCGGTGCCGGGCGGGTAGAGGCCGGGGATGTCCTTGACGGTGGGCTCGGCGCCGCGGGCGGGGGCGTTCTTCTTCTTGTTCACGCGCACGACCTCGACGGAGGAGTCGGCGGCGGCGGGGAGCATGTCCCAGTAGTGGAGAAACGCGTTCTTGGTGTAGCCGATGTCGACGAACGCGGCCTTGAGGCCCGGGTCGAGGTTCTTGATGCGGCCCTTGTAGATGCCGCCGACCATGCGGTTGTCGGACTCGCGCTCGATCTCGAACTTCTCGAGGCGGCCGTCGATGAGGAGCGCGACGCGCTTCTCGAGGGGCTCGGAATTGATGATGAGCTCGCGGTACGAGCCCTTCTCCTTCTTGAAGACCGACAGGATTTTCTGCAGCAGCGGGCGCTGCGTGGCGCGCTCGGCGGCGCCGGCCTTCAGTTCAGTGGCGCTGATGGGTGCGCCCGACGTGGCGGGCGGGGGATTGACGAGCTCGGCGTCATATTTTTGGGCGACATCCGGCGGGACGCCGGGTGTGGGGGAGGAGGAATCGCTCATGGCGGGTGGTGTGGTTTGGTTTCACGGGGCCCCGGGGTGCGGCAGTCGCGGCGCAGGAAATTCCGGCAGAGCGGTCGGTAGCGCGAAGAAGCGATTTCATGCGAAATCCTTCCTGAAGCGATAGACGCTCTGGACCAGTCCTTGCAGCAAGCAGCAACTAAGCACGAAGGAGCCACCGTAGCTGATAAAGGGAAGCGGTATGCCCGTGATGGGCACGAGCCCGATGGTCATGGCGATGTTCCAAAACACATGCACCGCAAACAGCACCGTGACGCCGATGGCGAGCAGGGTGCCGAAGCGGTCGCGGGCGAGGCCCGCGATGCGTATGCCGTTGAACAACACCAGACCAAACAGGCCGAGAACCGTGAGGCTTCCCAGAAATCCTTTTTCCTCGGCGATGACCGAGAAGATAAAATCGTTGTGCGCGACCGAGCGGGGCAGGTAGCCGAGCTGGGCCTGCGTGCCCTCGGTCCAGCCCTTGCCGGTGAGGCCGCCGGAGCCGACCGAGATGAGCGATTGCCGCTGGTTCCAGCCCACCCCCATCGGGTCGATCTTGTCGGGCCAGATGAGCGAGATGATGCGGTTGCGCTGGTAGTCGTGCAGGGGGATCCACGACTGCGCCTCGTAGTTTCCCTTATCGTTCATGTACGAGTAGTTATGCGACTCCATGAAGCTCCGGTAGCTCCAGGTATCCACGGCCACGACGCCCACGATGAGCAGAAAAGCGCCCAAAGCCGCCGCGAAAAATCGCGTGGAGAGCTTCGAGACATAGAGCATGGAAAAGACCATCGGGGGGAACACGATCGCCGACTTCAAGTCGGGCTGTAAAAAGATCAAGAGGACGGGTGCACCCACCGCAAGGGCCAATTTCCCCAGCACCCCGAGGGACTGCTGGACGGTGCCGATCTCGGACCGGACCAGCAGGCTGGCGGTCATCAGCAGGACGGCGATCTTGGCGGTCTCGGACGGCTGGTAGGAGAAGAAGCCGAGGTTGATCCAGCGCTGGGAGCCATAGACCGTGGTGCCGATGCCCGGCAGCAGCACGAGGATGAGCGTGATGATGCACAGCGCGTAAAACCAGTGCGAGACGCTCAGCCAGAAACGGTAGTCCACGAGCGAGACCCCGACGTAGATCGCCGCCCCGGCGGCCAGCCAGACGATCTGGGTCATCCAGTTGTTGCCGTGCGCCGTCAGCTGCGCGCTGTAGATGAAGGCCACGCTGAACAGGCTCAGCCCGGCGATCGCCAGCGGCGTCACCGCATCCCACCGCCCGCGCGTCGTCGTCTTGAAGACGCTGATGTAATCGGTGGGCGAGGGGAGGTTCACGAGGAGGCGGCGACTTCATCCGCGGGAAGCTCCGGCTGCAAGTCCGCAACGGGGATGGATTCGTCCGCCTTCAGCTCCGCCAGGTTGCGGTTGGCCAGGCCGAGCACGGTCCAGAACACCACCGCGCCCATCGGGCCCTCGAGCACGACGCCGACGCACGCGCTGAACCAGAGCACCCACGCGATGCAGACCAAGCCGAGGGCGTCGAGGTCGCCCGTCTGGAAACAGCGCCGGGTCAGGACCCCCATCCCGGCGGCCACCGCCAGCCACAGTGCGAGGCCCAGCGCGCCCATCCGGCCGAAGACGGACACCAGCATGCTGTGCGGGCTGCGGGTGGTGAAATCCTCGGCGCCGAGCAGCTCGTATTCGACGAGGAAGCGGGCGGCCAGGTCGTAGCCGAAGCCGAGGCCGAAGACGGGGTTTTGCGCGGCCGTATCCTGGATGACGGTATTCCACCAGGTCAGCCGGAAGCGGTTGTTCTGGCCGGGATTGCCGCTCTCCTCGTTCACATAGGTGCCCGTGCCGCGCAGGTCGAAGATCGAGAGGGCGTGCTCGTAGGCCGAGTAAACCGCCGTCTGCTGGAGGTTCCGGTTGCTCAGGGCGGAAACGAAAATCACCGCGCTCACCGCGGCGCCGACGATGAGCGTCTGCGCCACGGCGATGCGCCAGCGCCGGGTGGCCAGCCACATCAGGGTCACCAGCACCAGCGCAACCATTGCGGCGCGGGACGAGGCCGTGGTGCCCAGCATGAGCAGGCTGGCGGCCGCGGGCACGAGCCAGAGCTTCACGTGGTTTTTTTCATAGCGCGTCCAGAGCCAGAAGAACCCGGCGGCGAGGTAGGCCGCGAGCAGGTCGCTCTTGTGAAAGATGAAGGGGATGCCGCGGAACGTGAAATGCGAAAAAAAGAACCCGGGGGCGAGCTGCTCGATCGCGGCGACCACGGGGAGCACGACGAAGGTCACGGTCAGGGTCGAGCGCAGCAGCCGGACCGAGGTCGCATGGCCGGCGCAGGCCTGGGCCAGGAAGAAAAACACCGCGTAGTACACCATCGCGAAATCGCGGAGCGCGTAAAACCCGTGGGCGGCGAAGTCCAGCGGCAGCCGGGCGGCGCCGAGGAGGATCCACGCGAGCAGGGCGTAGTTGAGGCCGTCGCGGAACACCGCCTGTGCCTGGCCGAAGGCCATGCGCGCGGCCATGGCGGGCACCGCGACGAGGAGGACGGCCTCGGCGGGCAGCAGCGGCAC
Source organism: uncultured Opitutia bacterium (assembly GCA_903855985.1). Lineage (GTDB taxonomy): Bacteria > Verrucomicrobiota > Verrucomicrobiia > Opitutales > Opitutaceae > Opi-474. The sequence continues at coordinate 38,280 of CAIOAO010000106.1, forward strand.
ATCGGTGGACAGGCTGAACTGCGCAAAGCCCCGGTTGCCCACGATGTACCCGAAGACCGCCCACGCCACCAGCCAGGCCTCGGGCAGGGCGCCGCGGACCCATTCCATGGTCGCCCAGAGGAGCACGCCCACCACCAGCAGGCTGAACAGCAGGTGTTCATCGGCGATGCCGAAGCCCATGATGATCGCGGCCAGCGCCCCCACGGCGGCCACCAGCACGGTACGATGGGAGGGGTTCATGGGCTCAGGGGTTTGCCACGGGACGCGCGAGCGCCGCCCGGCAGGCGGCCTCGACGGCGGCGACCGGCCAGCGCTGCATGCAGGCCAGCGGTTCCGCGGCATTGAGGCAACGTCCGGGTGAAAAGGGTCCCTGCTCGCACGGCAGGCAGGCGAGGCCCGGGGTGCGCAGGATTTGAAACCGCGGCGCGTGCCAGGCCGGATCCCAGGCGTAAGCCGACGGCCCGCTGATCACCACGCCCGGCGTGCCGAGGGCGGAGGCGAGATGCATCGGTCCCGAGTTGTTGCCGACGAACAGCCGGGCGCCGGCAATTTCCCGGACCAACTCGGCGAGCGTCCGCGTCTCATGCCGGGCAATCCCGCCCGCCAGGGCGGCGCCGCAGGTCTCGGGCGTATCAATCCAGGTCACTTCAAACTGCTGCGCCAACCGGTCCGCCAGCCCGACAAAGCGCTCCAGCGGCCAGCGGGTGTGGGCCTACTTGGAACCGGCATGGATCACGATCCGGCTGGGAGCCGGCCGCAGGCCGTCGGCCAGATGGTCGAGATTGGGTGCGGGAGGTTCGGCGGGCCAGCGGTTGGCCGGGTCGAGCCGGGCCACGAGCGCGCGCGCGGTTTCCCAGTTCCATTGCGCCATGCTCCAGCCCGGCGCGAGCGCCACTTCCGCCGTGAGGGTGTCGCGCAGGCGGATTTTCAGGCCGGCGGCGCCGACGCGGGCCGGTGCGCCGGTGAATTTCGCCAGCCAGTGGGCCACGCTGCCCTGGTCGTAACTCACCAGCGCGGCATCGAAGCGCCGTACCTTGAGCCGGACGGCCCATGACGCCAGTTCCCATGGCCGCTGCCACGCGGTGTTGAACCGGTCCGGTCTGGTCAGCAGCAGGTCGTCCTCCACCACGTCCGCCTGGTACAGCGCCGCGACCTGCGGCGCGGTGACGACCGTTAGGCGCCAGTGCGGGTACAACCGGCGCAGCGTCTGCACCACCGGCAGGAAGACCACGTTGTCACCGAGGTGGTTGACCTTGAGAATCAGCAGATGCATCGCGGGCGTCAGAGCTTGGTGACCACGGCCTGCGTGAACCACAGGGGCACCACCGTCTCCGGCTTATCGAGGAAGAACTCGTCGAACGCGCGTTTCACGCCCGGCACGGTCGTGTCACCGTAATCGTGCGTGACGATCAACCCCCCGCGCACCATCCGCGGGTAGAACCACGCGAGGGCGTCGTGCGTCGAGGCCAGCAGGTCCACGTCGAGGTGGACGAACTTGAACCGCAGGCTGGCCTCGCGCTCGAGGATCGCGCCCGAGGCGGGAAAAAATCCCGGGTGCAGGTACACGGCGGGATAGGCCGCGAGATAGGCCCGGACGTGTTCGACGCTCGTGTCACCCGACTCGCCTTCCCGGAACGCGCCGTCGGTCGCGGGGTTGACGGCGGGCATGCCGGTGAAGGTGTCGAAGAGGTGCAGGTCGGCGGAACCTTTGGCCGCGGCGATGAACTTGGCACTGCCGCCGCGATACACGCCGACCTCGGCGAGGGCGCCGGGCAGGCGGGCCACGCTTTGCGTGAGGATCCAGAGGTTGTAGCGTTCCTCCAGCACCTGCAGGCCCTCGCCCTCGCGGAGGCTCTGGGCGTGCAGCGCGAGGAAGTCGCGGTCCGAGCACAGCCGGTGTTTGCCGATCTTTTTCCAGCGGAACCAGACCTGCGGGTGACGCTCCAGCAGCCACGCGATGAAATGATGCCGGGCCCGGTTGAACATGTTCAGAGGATGACCGCCGCCGCGCCGGGCGTCGAATTCTTCCGCGCCAGGTCCCGCGCCGCGACCACACTGGCGCGAACGAACAACGGCAGCGCGCCAAGGGTGGCGCCGGTCGCGAGCGCCGCGATGACGCCGGTGCCGCCATAATAGCTTCCGAGCCCACCCACCGCCGCGAGGGTGCAGACGTGGGCCGCCGCGACCGGCAGCGCCACCCGTTCCAGCCGGCCGAGTCCCAGCAGAAAATAACTCAGCGTCTGGCCGAACATGGCGGCGCTGATCCAGGTTGCGACCAGCCACGCGCCGGCGGCTCCGGGCACGGCCGCGCCGGCGCCGAGCCAAAGATGGATGATCGGTGCCAGGCCGGCGGCCACGAGGGCCAGTCCGGCGCAGAGCGCGGCGGTGAAAACCAAGGCCAGCCGCAACGAGTGCCGGACCCATGGAATCTCACCGCGCCCGGCGGCCTCGGCCCACGCCGGCCACAGCGGGGCCAGAGCGATGGCGTGCGCCTGCTGGACGGTGCCGAAGAGCCGTTGCAGCACGGAGAACGCCGCGCTGGCGTCATAGCCGCCGAACCGCGCGACCGCGGCGGGCGCAGCGGCGGTCAGCAGGGCGCCGGCGAGGTTGGGCGCCGCGAATTTTTTGCCCGCATGCCAGATTTGCGCGACGGTGGCGGAGTCTGCTTGGGAGGAGCCGGACCAGCCGAGCCGGCGGGTGACATGCCACGCGGTCAGCGCGCCGGGCAGCAACTGACCGAGGCAAAGCAATGCCACCACGGGCACGAGGCCGGTGCTGCCGGTGCCGGCAAAAAGCCAGAGGGCGAGCAGCGTCGCGACATTGGCGGCGGCGGTCCAACCGGCCGCGATCCAGCCGAGTTGCAGGGCCGCGGCGAGGCGCGGACCGGCGGACAGCGGCACGCCGGCCGTGGCGGCAACGGCGATGAGCAGCCAGGAGAGTTGCGACTGATCGCCGGGCGCGCCGGACGGGACCGCGAGCAGGCGACTGCCGAGCCACCAGGCCGCGGGGGCGGCGAGGACGAACCAGGCCAGGCCGAGACCGAGCAGGAGGCGTAAGCCGCTGGCGTAGGTTCGCCGCAGGCCGGCGTCGTCACCGCGCGCCCAGGCCTCGGAGAGTTTCTGCTGCAGGGCCATGGCCACGCCGAGATCGCCGAACTGGGAAAGGCCCACGAGGGCCACGAGCGCCATGACCCAACCGAATGTCCCGGTGCCCAGGAGACGCAGCAGCAGGGGAATCAGCGCGAGCTGGCAGAGTCCCGACACCACCCGGGCGGCCACCAGGGCCCCGGCGTTTTGCCCGACCCGCCACCAGCGGCGCCGGCCGGCGTGGGGGGAGTCAGCGGAAGGGGCGGGAGGACTCATGAACAGCGACGAGAGATGCCGGGCACGCCGGGAAACTCAAGACTGCGGGGCGGGGGATTTTCGTCTGGCGCGGCGGGGCGCGTCCGCAACACTGGCCGAGTGGCCCCGAAGCTCGCCTTCAGTCTGCTCTGCGAAAATCCGCGCCGGCGCACGGGGCTGACCACGTTCTTCCACGGATTCATCGCGGAGGCGCTGTGGCAGTTTCCTGACGTGCGCTGGCTGCTGTTCGCCGGGCCGGAGCAATCCTGGGAAATCAACGACCCGCGCGTGGAGGTGGTGCGGGATTTTCCCGCCAACGACCGCCGCGTGGCGCGGCTGTGGGCGGATCATTTTCGCGTCGCGCCCGAGGCGAAGCGACGCGGGGCGGCGGCACTGCTGACCGTGGGATTTGTGCCGCTGCGAACGGCGGGCCTGCCGGTGGTGATGCAGGTGTTTTCGCTGCATCATTTGCGGGCGGGCGGCGGGATCGGCGCGCTGTACCGCCGGGTAGCGGTCGCGCGGGGGCTGAAAAAAGCGGCGCTCGTGATCGCCAACTCGGGGTGGACGGCGGCGCACCTCGAACGACGCGAGCAGGTGGTGGTGAGTCCGGAGGGATTGGACCACAGCGGGTTTCGTCCCGAAGGTCCGGCGGGGGGTGACGGTCTGCCGCCCCGGTACCTGCTGTGGACGGCAAATTTTTATCCGTACAAGCGCGCGGAGCTGGCGCTCGCGGCGTATGAGCGGCTCGCGCCGGAGCTGCGGGCGCAATTTCCGCTCGTGCTCGCCGGCGGCGACTGGAACGGCGGCCGCGCGCGGGCGGAGGCGCGGGCGCGGGAGCTGGGCGTGGCGGAGCAGGTGAAGTTTCTCGGCTGGATCGCGGATGCGGCGCTGCCGGCGCTGTACCGTGGAGCGCGCGCCCTGGTGCTGCCGACGGCGGAGGAGACCTTTGGCAAGAGCGTGACGGAGGCGATGGCCTGTGGGTGTCCGTGCGTGCTGCAGGAGCTGCCCGTGTTGCGCGAAGTCGCGAAGAGTGCGGCGTTGTTCGTGGAGTTCACCGATTCGGCGGCGGCGGGCGAGGCGCTGCGGCGGATCTGCACGGACGAGGCGTTGGCGGCGGAGTTGCGCGTGGCGGGGTTGAAGCGAGCGGCGGAATTCAGCTACGCGCGGCTCGCACGGGAGCGCGTGACGGCGATGCTGGAAGCGGTGAAGGCGACGGCATGAATCCGCCCGCGAAAAACCGTTTGAGTCGCTGGTGGCCGGCGCTGCTTTGCGCGGCGGCAGGCGCGGCGGTGTTTCAGTTTTTCGGCAATGCGTCGTTGGGGTACATCAAGTCGGCGTCGTTGTTCTGGTGGTGGGGTTACCAGTGGGTGAACCCGGAATCCGAGACCGAGCATGGGCTGATGATTCTGGGGCTGTCGGCTTGGCTGCTCTGGAGAAATCTCCGGAAAGATAAGTCCTATGAGTCCTATGAGACCCATGGGACCTATGATCGGACATGGCCGGCACTGGCGGCCATGGTCGCGGGCCTCGCGCTGCATGCCGTGGGCTTCGCGGCGCAGCAGGCGCGGGTGTCGGTGGTGGCGCTGCTGTTGTTCTCCTGGGGCGTGCTGCGACTCGGGGGCGGGCGGCGGTGGGGCGCGGCGGCGATGTTTCCGCTGGGATTTTTGGTGCTGGCGATTCCGTTCAACGCCCTCGATTCCGCGGGTTTCTGGCTGCGGCTGTGGGTGATCAAGGCGAGCGCCGGGCTCGCGCATGCGGCGGGGATCGGGGTGTTTCAGAACGGGACGCAACTGCTGGCGCCGGACGGACGCTACAGCTACGACGTCGCGGCGGCGTGCTCGGGGGTGCGCTCCCTGATGGCGCTGCTCGCGCTGTCCCTGCTGCTGGGCTATCTCAATTTCCGCTCGTGGGGGCGGCGCGGCGTGCTGGTGCTGCTCTGTTTTCCGCTGATTTACCTGGGCAACGTCGCGCGGATTTCGGCGATCGTGTTCGCCGGCCAGTGGGGCGGGCAAGGCTGGGGCGAACGGGTGCACGAAGTCATGGGCTTCGGGGTGTTTGTGATCGTGCTTGGCGGGGAGATGATCGCGGCGTGGCTGATCGCGCGGTGGTGGCCGGAGCCGCGCGACGCGGAGAAGGGAGAAGGAAGAAGGAAGAAGTGAAGGCACGGAACGAGTGGTGGGTGGCAGGCGTCGTGGGGGTGGCCGCGTTGGGGGCGTTGCTCTTTCTCGCCCACCTGGCGGCGTTGCCGCCGCGGGGGCAGGTGGGGGTGCGGCTGGCGGCGGATGGGCTGAATCCGGTCGAACTGCCGGTGTTTCTCGGCACGGAGTGGATCGGACGGCGCACGGAGGTCACGGCGGCGGAGCGGGCGATTCTGCCGCCGGACACGGGTTACTCGCGCAAGGATTACGTGGCGGTGTCGAATTCGGCACAGCGGGTGTTTTTTTCCATCGTGCTGAGCGGACGCGACCGCTCCTCCATCCACCGGCCCGAGCTGTGCGTGGTCGGGCAGGGTTGGACGATCCAAGCGGTGACGGAGCATCGGTTCTCCACGCCCGGGCGGGTGCCGGGGGGATTTCCGGCAACGGTCCTGCACGTGCAGCGCGAGGTCCAGACGCCGCGCGGGGTCGTGGTCGTGCCGCAGCTCATCGTTTACTGGTTTGTCGGCGGCGACACGATTGAGCGCACGTACTGGCGCCGGCTGGCGCGGGATGCGTGGAACCGCGTCTTTCATGCGCGCGCCGACCGCTGGGCGTATGTGCTGATGCAGACGGACGCCCGGGACGGTGAGTCGGCGGCGCTGGCGCGGATGCAGACGGTGCTCGACCAAACCCGGCCGGCCTTTGAGCAGCCGGCCGGAAGTGCCGGGGAACAGGGACCAAGTACCAAGTAGCAAGTATCAAGTAACAAGGGACTTCCGATTGAAGTGGCCAAGTTCTGGTACTTGCCACTTGTGGCCTGGAACCTCCTTCACCTACCGTGCGCGTCCCTTGATTTCCGCCTTCGCAGCCCAGATTACGGCCCTGACCGCAGAACCCGACCGCACGGACTGGTCGTTTCCCGTCGCCCTGCTGGTCGGCGGCGGCATCGGTTTTTTGGTGGTATGGTCGCTGACCCGCCACACGCGCCGGGTGGCGCACGAGCAGGCCGCGGAACTGACCGAGGTCGCGCGCCGCGAGGCGGCGGTGGCGGCCGAGGAAATGAAGCAGAAGGCCGAGGCGGACATCCAGGCCAAGCGCGCCGAGGCGAACCGCGAGTTCGACCGCCATGAAATCGAGGCGGACGTGCGACTGCGCGAGATCCGCGCCCACGAGGAATCGCTCGCGCTGCTCGACTACCAATTTGAACAGAAGCAGGAGCGCCTGAACCGCGAGAACGCCGCCGTGCGGCAGGCGCGCGATGCGATCCGGGCGCTGTCCAAGAGCGTGCGCAAGCGGCTCGAGGGTGTTTCCCAGATGGACGCCGAGGAGATCCGCCGCGCGCTGCGCGAGGAAGTGCAGCTCGAGTGCCAGGACGAGCTGCGGACCCTCCGCCGCGACATGATGGAGAAGTCGGAGCAGGAGCTGCAGACCGACGCGCGCCGCATCCTCGTCGCCACGATGCAACGGCTCTCGAGCAAGGCGGAGAACGACATGACCTCCACGCAGGTCGCGCTGCCGGGCGAGGACATGAAGGGCCGCATCATCGGCCGCGAGGGCCGCAACATCAAAGCCTTCGAGTCCGCCACCGGCGTCACCATCCTCATTGATGAATCGCCCGGCATGGTGCTGCTGTCGTCCTTCGACCCCGTGCGCCGCGAGGTGGCGCGCGTGGCGCTCGAGGCGCTGGTGAAGGACGGCCGCATCCACCCGGCGAGCATTGAGGAATTTGTGAAGCGCGCGCAGGACGAGATGGACCTCACGGTCACGCAGGCGGGCAACGACGCCGTCGCGAAGCTGAACATCAACGGCCTGCACCCCGAGATCATCAAGCTGCTCGGCGGCCTGAAATTCCGTTTTTCCTACAACCAGAACGTGCTGGACCACTCGGTCGAGACGGCGTTTCTCGCGTCGATGCTGGCGAGCGAGGTCGGGCTGGACCCGAACGTGGCGAAGCGCGCGGGCCTGCTGCACGACATCGGCAAGGCGGCCAACGCCGAGCTGGAGGGCAGCCACGCGCACATCGGCGCCGAGTTCATCAAGCGCTACGGCGAGACGCCGATCGTCGTGAACGCGGTGGCCGCGCACCACGAGGAAGTGAAGCCCGAGACGGTTTACGCCGGTCTCGTGATCCTCGCCGACACCATTTCCGCCGTGCGCCCCGGTGCGCGCGCCGAGTCGTCCGCGGTCTACGCGCAGCGGCTGGAGCGCCTGGAAAAACTGGCACTCGGACTCGAGGGCGTGCAGCAGGCATTCGCCATCCAGGCCGGCCGCGAGATCCGCGTGGTGGTGGCGCCGCAGACCGTGACCGACGACGGTGCGCGCGAGCTGGCAAAGCAGTTGCGCGCGAAGATCGAGGCGGAACTGCAGTACCCGAGCTCGATCAAGATCACGGTGATCCGGGAGCAGAGGTTTACCGAGACCGCGACGTAAAGGTTTCCCGCGAAACACACGAAATACCCGAAACATAGGGTCGGAGGCTTGGGTTGATCCGGTCTTCCGGGTTTTAAGTTTTCTTTCGGGTGTTTCGTGTGTTTCGTGGGGGTCAAATGGCTGACCCGAAACTCCTCGAGACCTTCCCGAATCCCTCGCCGGCGCGCGACTACCTGATCGAGCACACGCACCACGAGTTCACCTCGCTGTGCCCGATGACGGGGCACCCGGACTTCGCGGACATCACCGTCAGCTACGTGGCGGACAAAAAGTGCGTCGAGCTGAAGTCGCTGAAGCTGTATTTCCACGCCTTCCGCAACGAGGGCATCTTCTTCGAGGCTGCGACCAACAAGATCTGCGACGACCTCGGACGCGCCCTCCAGCCGCGTCAGCTGACGATCGTCGCCAACTGGAAAGCCCGCGGCGGATTCACTTCACGCATCACGGCGAGCTGGACTGCCAAGAAGAAGCGCTAAGCCGATGACGGATTCAGTGCCGTGATCACCGCCGCGTGCAACGCAGGCGTGGCGGCGACGGTGGATTCGGCGGGGTAGGCGGCGCCGCCTTTCCAATCGGTGATGATGCCGCCGGCGCCGCGGATCACGGGGACGAGGGCGGCGATGTCCCAGGGGTTCATGATCGGGTCGCACATCACGTCGGCGAGGCCGGCGGCGACGAGGAGGTAGCCGTAGCAGTCGCCCCAGGTGCGCACGAGCTTGGCGCGCTGGCGGAGGGCGTTGAACGCTTCGCCGTTTTGATACTTTGACGGATTGAAGGGGTCGCTGGTGAGGAACGTGGCATCCTCGATGCGGGTGGTGGAGCGGACGCGGACCGGACGGCCGTTGAGCGTGGTCGTGGTGCCGTCGCCAATCATGAGCTGCTGCAGGATGGGCTGGTGAATGGCGCCGAGCACGGGTTGGCCGCGGTGGAGGAGGGCGATGAGCGTGCCCCAGAGCGGGACGCCGGTGATGAAGGATTTGGTGCCGTCGATCGGATCGAGCACCCAGACAAACTCAGCGTCGGGCCGGTCGCTGCCCATTTCCTCACCGATGATGCCGTGGGTGGGGAACTTGGTCTTGATCAGCTTGCGCATCAGCTCCTCGGCACCGCGGTCGGCGAGGGTGACGGGGGTGGCGTCGCTCTTGGTCTCCACGACGAGGTCGGCGCTGCCGAAGTACGGGCGGATGAAGTCGCCGCTTTGGGTGGCGAGCTCGGTGATAAAGGAGCGGTACGGGGTCAGATCCACGGCATGGTTGAAACCACGAAACACCCGAAAGACACGAAAAATACCCGGGCAGGGAAAATCCGGACATTTTACAGGAGGAAAGAGAGAAAACGGAGATACGGAAAAGAAGGGGAACCGGAGCGGGGATTCGCGGCCTTATCACGGGAAAATCTCCTCGCGCCACCTTCAACCCTTCCCGCACCATTGACCGAGTCATTCATGTCCTGGACGCAGCAGCCGATCTTCTTCGTGGATTTCGAGGGTAGCCGGACCTCCGGCATCCTCGAATTTGGCGTGGCGGAGGTGGTCGGCGGAAAAGTGACGGCGACCCGTACGCGGCTTTGCCGGGCGATGGGGTCGATCCGGCCGGAGGATGTGGCGGTGCATGGGCTGGAGGCGGCGGCGCTGGCGGGGGAGCCGCCGTTTGCGGATGAGTGGGAATACTTTGCGGGGCTGCGGGAGCGCGGACCGCTGGCAGCGCATTATGCGGGCGTGGAGAACGGGCTGCTGAAGTCGGTCTGGCCGTATCCGCGCAACTCGCCGGACTTTGCGCGCCCGGGCGAGAGCGTGATTGAGTGGGGGCCGTGGGTGGATTCGGCGCGGCTGTACGCGCAGTTTTATCCGCAGTTTGATTCGGGGCGGCTCGAGACGCTGGTGGCCGCGAGCGGCCTACAGGCCGAACTCGATGCGCTGGCAAAGGAACACTGTCCGCCGGAGCGCCGGCGGTATCACGCGGCGCTCTACGATGCTTTGGCCGGCGCACTGCTGCTCGCCTCGCTCGCGCGCGAGCCGCGGCTGGCGGAGCTGTCGGTGATGCAACTGCTGGCGTTCAGCACGCTCGACGCGGACAAGCGCGACGCGCTGCAGCAGCGGAAATTGTTCTGATCCAAGGCAGTTTATCGCGAAAGGGCGAAAATACCGGGAATCGGAAATATGCTTCGCGCTTCAGCCCTTTCGCGTTTCCGCGATCTAGATCGGATATTTTTTGAGGCCTGTCTTTTGGGCTAGAATCCGCAGCACAAAGAGCGGGTTGGTTTTTAGGTACCGCGGTCCCAATCTTCGCGGTTCGGTGGCGAGGCGGAAAAGCCATTCGAGTCCGCTGCGCTGCATCCAGCGCGGGGCCTGGGCTACGCGCCCGGAGTGAAAATCGAAGGCGGCGCCCACGCCGATCAGCAGGCCCGTTTCAAGCACCCGCGCGTTTTCGGCCATGAAGCGCTCCTGTTTCGGCGTGCCCAGGCCGACCCAGATGATGTCCGGGCGCGTCCGGGTGATGTCGGCGTGCAGGGCAGTGGTTTCTTCGGCGCTGAGCGGACCGTAGGGTGGGGTGAACGTGCCCACGACCTCGAGTCCGGGAAAACGCGTGGAGAGTTTCTCCCGCAACAGTTCCGCCACGCCGGGGCCACCGCCGTAGAAATAATGCCGCAGGCCAGCGGCCCGGCCGGCATCGCAGACGTCCAGCATGAGGTCGGGACCGTAGACGCGTTCAACGCCCGGCGGGCCCAGCCAGACAATGGGCATGCCGTCGGGGGTGGTGAGGTAGGACTCGTTGAGGATCTTCCGGAAGGCCGGGTCGCGTTGGGCCTCGTCCACGGCGTGGACCGGTGTGACGCACACATAACCCAGCTGCCGGGCGCCGCGGGCGGCGAGCACGAGGTCGCGGGCCTGCGCCAGGGTGAGGGCGGACACGCCGACGCCGAGGACGTTGTAACGGGGAACCGACATTGCAGTGGACAATAACGGGGGCGGGGAGGAGCCCAAGGAGGAAACTGCCTCGGACCAAAGTAACCTATTGGGTTACATGGGCTCGGGACTTCGGAATTCCGGTTTCTACCAGGCGTTTGGGGGCGCCCGAGGGATGATCCCGGGGTCGGGCCGAGCGATGGCTTACTTGTCTTGCGCTGGCGTGTGGTGGGGCTCCAAGCTGGCCGGTTCCTATGGCTATTGTCAGTTTACTCGATGTCAGCCTGAGCTTCGGCGGTCCGCCGCTGCTCGACCGCGTCAATCTCCAGATTGACCGCGGCGAGCGCGTCTGCCTGGTCGGGCGCAATGGCGCGGGCAAGTCCACGCTGATGAAGCTCATCGCGGGCGAGATCAAACCCGACGACGGCCAGGTGTTCCGGCAGGCGGGGGCGGTCTTTTCGACCCTCCGGCAGGAAGTGCCGGCCGGGCTCGCGGGCACGGTGCGCAGTGTCGTCGAGGGCGAGGGTGGCAGCTACGAGGAGCACAACGACTGGGAGCGCCATGACCGCGCGGAGCGGCTGCTGGAGCAGATGGGCCTGCCGGCGGACAGCGAATTTGCGTCACTCTCGGCCGGGCAAAAACGCCGCGTGCTGCTGGCGCGCGGGCTCGTCGAGGCACCGCAGCTGCTGCTGCTCGACGAACCGACCAATCACCTGGATTTGGAGTCCATTCAGTGGCTCGAGGAATTCCTGCTCGAATGGGGCGGGGCGCTGCTGTTTGTGACGCACGACCGGGCGTTTTTGCGCAAGATCGCCACGCGCATCGTGGAAGTGGACCGCGGCAAGCTCATCGGCTGGGCGTGCGACTACGACACGTTCCTCGTGCGCAAGGAGGCGGTGCTGGAGGCTGAGGAGGTCGAGCGCGCGCAGTTCGACAAGAAACTCGCCCAGGAGGAGGTCTGGATCCGCCGCGGCGTGAAGGCGCAGCGCTCGCGGGCGAACAACCGCATTCATGCCTTGGAAAAGATGCGGCTGGAACGCGCCGCCCGGCGCGACAAGACGGGCACGTCGAAGCTGACGGCGCAGGAGGCGGACCGCAGCGGCTTCAAGGTCATCGCCTGCGAAGACGCCGGTTTCAAATACGCCGACCGCTGGATCATCCGCGATTTGACGACCCGCATCGAGCGCGGCGACAAGATCGGCATCGTCGGCCCCAACGGCGCGGGCAAGACCACGCTGCTCCGGCTGCTGCTGGGCCAGCTCACGCCCACGGTGGGCAAGGTGGAGCAGGGCACCCGGCTGGAAGTCGTGTATTTTGACCAGTTGCGTGCGCAGCTCGACGAGACGATGCGCGTGCAGGACGCGGTGGCCGACGGCAACGCGACGGTGACGATCAACGGCAAGACGCGCCACGTGATCTCGTACCTCGAGGATTTTCTCTTTGAACCCGGCCGGGCGCGCACGCCGATCAAGGCGCTGTCCGGTGGCGAGCGGAACCGGCTGCTGCTGGCGCGCCTGTTCACGAAGCCCTGCAACGTGCTCGTACTGGACGAACCGACCAACGACCTCGATGCGGAGACGCTGGAGCTGCTGGAGGACCTGCTCGTGGAGTTCGGCGGCACGCTGCTGCTGGTGAGCCACGACCGGGCGTTCCTGAACGAAGTCTGCACCAGCCTGCTCGTGTTCGAAGGCGAGGGAAAGATCACGGAGTACGTCGGCGGCTACGACGACTGGCAGAAGGAAAAGGCCCAGAAGGCGGCGGCCGCGGCGGTTGCCGCGGAGCAGGCGAAGCGGGCGGCCAAGGATGCGGCGGCTGCGCCGGCGCCCGGGAAGAAAGCCCGCAAACTTTCCAACAAGGAGCGGGCCGAGCAGGAGGCGCTGCCGAAGACGATCGAGCAGCTCGAGGCGGAGCAGACCGAGCTGACGGCCAAGCTGGCCGATCCCGCGTTTTTCAAGAAGCCCGCCGCCGAGGTGAAGCAGGCGACGACGCGGCTGCACGACATCGAGGCCGACCTGGCCGCGGCCTATGCGCGCTGGGCGGAGTTGGAAGGGTAAGCGGCCCAGCGGAGTCAGCCGCCCGAGTTTTCAACCGGACCGAACAGGTCGCGGCGCATCTTTTCCAATTCCTCAATGCGGGGATCGATCCGCTTTTTCCCGGCGTCGCGAGCGTCGCGCCAGACCAACCACAGGCCACCCACCACGATGGCGACCGTGAGGTAGATGAAAATGGCGGAGCGTGGCGTGGTAAGGAGGGCGATGGCCAATTCCGACGGCAGCCTGATGCCCAGATGGCGGAACACGCTGACGTAGATGAGTGCCAGCGCGGCGAGATACGGGAGAAAATACCAGAGGCCAATATGCCCCAGAAGCCGGCGTTGGTGATGCAACTCTGAGATCTCGGCCTCGAGCTTGGAGATCAGCGCGGCCTCAGGCCCGAGCCGTTGGCGGCGGCGCCGCAGAAAATCGCGCACGAAAACCAGTGAGACCCCCAAAATCAGGAGAGCGCCCAGGGCGACAGGCCAGCCGGCCCGCCCCATCCACCAGGCATAGCCCAGCAAGCCGAGGGAGGTCAGCACCCCGAGCAGGCCTTCGGTGATATCCCGCACGAGGAGCGCAGCCCGGAATTTCCGGCGCTTGACGTCAAAGGTGGCGCGGACGTGCGCGACGTCGGCGGCCGCGCCGGTAGGAAGTTCCTGACGTTTCCAAACGGCTTCGTAATCACTCCAGTTCATTGGTCACTCCTTTCATGAGTTCGGCCAGGCGTTTGCGCGCCCGGGTTAACGCCACGCCGACGTGGTTTTCGGTCAGCCCGGTGATCTCGGCAATCTCGCGGTAGGCCAGGCCGTCGAGCATCAGCAACACCAGGGCGCGGTCAAAGGCGGGCATGGCCTGGAGCGCCTCATAGAGTCGTTCGAGCACTTCCCGGTCACCGGTGCTCTCGGCCGGCGAAGGAGCCGGCGCGGCGAATTCCGCGGTCTCATGGCCGGGCTCGATCCGGTTTTCCCGCCGAGTCGTGCTGCGGCGCCAGGTCAGCGCCGTGTTCAGGCACACCCGGTAAATCCACGTGGAGGCTTTCGCCTGACCGGTGTACGAGGGCAGGGATTTCCAGAGTTGCAGCAGAAGCTCCTGCTCCAGGTCGGCCGCATCCGTCGCATTGGGTGCGTAGGCGCGCGTCACCTTGACGACAATCCCGCGATGTTCCTGCAGCCAGGAGGCAAACAAGGCTTCGTGGGCGGGAGTGCGACTCATCACCTCCATTAGTCGCCGCTCTGCACCAAACCTTACAGGTTTTTATTCCATCCGGATGGATTGCCGCGTCAGCCCGGTGGGCCTCCTCGCAATGACAGTCCTGCATCACCAAAACCGAGGCGGGTCGGAGACCCGCCCTACGTTCTGCGGCTCGTCGCAACGGGCTGGACGGAGCCCGTCCCGCCGGGCAAGTTCGGGGGATGACCCCTCATGGAATCCGACTGATGTACCGTAGCCTCGCCGCCCTGCTGGCGCTGGTTCCCGCGGCCAGTGGCCTGGCCAAACCGGAGACGCACATTCGCGCGGAAATTCCCGCGCAGTATCGTTGGGATTTTACCGCGATCTACCCCAACTGGGCGGCGTGGGAGGCCGGCATGGCCGACATGCAGGTGAAGATGGATGCGTTTGCCGCGCTGAAGGGCACGCTGAAGAACGGCGCGCCGGCGGTGCTGAAGGCCTACCAGGCCTTCGATGAAATCGGCATGATGCAGTACAAGGTCTATCGCTATCCGTCGCTGCAGCGCGACACCGATACGCGGGACCAGGAAGTGGCGGGGAAATTCCAGCGTGTCGGCGCGATCTTCGCGAAGTTCGGCACGGCCACCGCATGGTTCACGCCCGAGCTGCTGAGCATCCCGCAGGCGACCATGGAGCAGTGGATCGCGGCGACACCGGCGCTCGCGCCGTACCGCTACACCATCCTGGACAACTACCGCCAGCAGACCCACGTGCTGGATGAGAAGGGCGAACGGCTGCTCTCCTTCGCCTCGCGCTTCAACCAGACGCCGACGGCGACGTTCCAGGAACTGAGCACGTCGGACATCAAGTTCCCGAAGGTCACGCTGTCCGACGGCAAGGAGCTCACCCTGTCGCCGGGCAACTACCAGCTGGTGCTGGCGACGAACTACCACCAGGCCGACCGGGCCAAGGCCTTCGAGGCCTACCTCAAGACCTACGCGGCGACGGAGCACACCTACGCGGCAATCTACAACGGGGTGATGGAGCGGGGCTGGTTCACGGCCCAGGCGCGGAATTACCCAACCACCCTCGATGCGGCCCTTGACGGGGACAACATCCCTCCGGCGGTCGTGTCCACGCTGCTCGACGCGGTGCGCGCGGGCACGGGTCCGCTGCAGCGCTACCTGAAGCTGCGCAAGAAGCTGCTGGGACTCGAGACCTACCACCTGTACGACGGGCAGATCCCGATCTTCAAGAACGAGAAGGTCTATCCCTACGAGACCTCGAAGGACCTCGTGATCTCGTCCGTCGCGCCCCTCGGCGAGGACTACGTGGCAAAATACCGGAAGTTCGTCTCCGGCGGGCGGATTGACGTCTACGAGAACGACGGCAAGCGCAGCGGCGCGTATTGCGCGGGCGTTTACGGCGTCGGCCCCTACCTGCTGCTGAACTACAACGACACCCTCGACGCGGTCTTCACGTTTGCCCACGAGGCCGGCCACGGGATGCACACCGTGCTGTCCTATGAGACCCAGCCGTTCGTGACGTCGGGCTACACGATTTTCGTGGCCGAAGTGGCCTCGACGACCAACGAGCGGTTCCTGCTGAACAAGCTGCTGGCGACCACCACGGACCCGAAGGAGCGCTTCCTGCTCCTGCAGCACGCGGTCGATTCCATCGTCGGCACCTTTTACACGCAGGTGCTGTTTGCCGACTATGAGCTGCAGGCCCACCGGCTGGTCGAGCAGGGCCGGCCCGTGACGTCGGCGGCCCTGAACGCCATCTACCTGAAACTGCTGAAGGATTACTATGGCGACGCGGTCACGATCGACGATGCCTACAAGTACACCTGGACGCGCATCCCGCACTTCTACAACTCGCCCTACTACGTCTACCAGTATGCGACCTGCTTTGCCTCATCGGCCAAGCTGTTCAAGGACATGACGACGGGCGAGCCGGCGGCGCGCAAAACCGCGACAGAACGCTACCTCACGCTGCTGCGCAGCGGCGGCAAAGACTACCCGATGGTGCAGCTCCAAAAAGCGGGCGTCGACCTGACCCAGCGCGCCACGGTGCAGGCCGTGGTGGACCAGATGGACGAGCTCGTGTCCCAGATGGAGGCCGAGGCCGCCAAGATCACGAAGTAAGGCAGCGACGTAGGGCGGGTCTTTGACCCGCCCTACTTTCCGAACTTCGCGATCAACACGTCGAGTTTCACCTCGGCGAGCGACGCCACCTTCAGGTCCACATGCTTGAAGTCGTGGTGGGCAGTGGACGGGTTGGGCGCGGCGACGGCCCAGAGGTTGGCGCGCTTGGCGGCGAGGCTGCCGGTGTGGGAGTCCTCGAAGGCGATCGCCTCGTGTCCACGCAGGCCGAAGCGGTTTAGGACAAGCTTGTAGAGGTCGGGCGCGGGCTTCGGCAGCGGGACGTCTTCGCGGCAGGCGAGGAATTCGAAGCGGTCGAGCAGGTCGATCCGGGCCAGGTGGCGCTCGCAATGGGCGTGGCCGGAGTTGGAGGCGAGACCGACGCGCAGCGAGTGGGACCGGGCGGCGTCGAGCAGGGCGACGACTCCGGGGAGGACCGGCAGCTGCAGGTCGCGCTCGCGGTTGAAGGCCCGGCGCTCGAGCTCGAGCGCGGCGCGGTCGGCGCGTTTTTCGAAGGCATGCCACGGGTCGAAGGCGTAGTCGGCGTGCCCGACCGAGCGCAGGAAGTGCCCGTAGTCAAAGGCCACGCCGTGGGCGGCATGGACATCCGCGTAGGCGCTGATGAGGGCCGACTCGGTGTCGAGGATCAGGCCGTCGAAATCGAAGATGAGAGCCTTGATCATGGCTGGAAGAGATAGGGCCGATGGGTCCTATGCGACCTATATGACCTATGGCAGGGGCTACAGTCCCTGCTGATCCACCAGCCAGATGAGCGAGGCGATCGC
Source organism: uncultured Opitutia bacterium (assembly GCA_903855985.1). Lineage (GTDB taxonomy): Bacteria > Verrucomicrobiota > Verrucomicrobiia > Opitutales > Opitutaceae > Opi-474. Next base: position 55,229 of record CAIOAO010000106.1, read on the forward strand.
GGCGGCGCCGAGGTGGAGCTCGCGGGGGTTCACCTTGTCGATGCAGTCACTGACCGCGTGGTGGTAGTCGAAGTAGCGCTGCGAGTCGGGGGTGAGTCCGGCGACGGTGGTGCCCAGGAGCATCAACGCGCCGACATCGGCGCCGCCGGAGCCCTTGGTGAAGGCCCACACGCCCCACGGCTCAAAGAGTGGGCGCCAGCGGGCGGCGCGCTCGTGGATGTTGCCCTGGGTGCTGCCGAGGTTGAAGCCGGTGGGGGCGAAACCGCCGTTGTCGGTCTCGACGGCGAAGACGTGGCGTTCCGCGGCGGTCCGGACGGCGGAGGTGTAGGCGGCGGCGCCGCGGGTGCCGTTTTCCTCGTTGGTGAAGAGCACGCAGCGGAGGGTGTGGCGGGGCTTGAGGCCCAAAACGCGGAAGAGGCGCATCACCTCGAACGACTGGACGATACCCGTGCCGTCGTCGTGCGCGCCGGGGGCGAGGTCCCAGCTGTCGAGATGGCCGCCGACGAGGATGATCTCGTCAGGAAACTCCGAGCCGCGAATCTCGCCGATGACATTATGCGACAGCGCCTCGGGCAGCGTGCGCGCGTGGATCGCGATGCGGACTTGCGTGGCGGGATTGGCGGCGAGCGCGGTGGAGAGCCGGTCGGCGGCGATCGTGCTGAGCGCGGCGGCGGGGATGGCCGGGACGTCCGAAGGAAACGACGAGTTGCCGGTGTGCGGCAGGTCGTCGAGGGCGAGCGTGAGCGAGCGGGTCAGCGCGCCGGCCGCGCCGTATTTCGCCGCGACCCCCGGGCCTTGGTTGCGCTGGTCGCCGGCGCCACCGTAGGCCTGCATGGTGCGGAACAGCGTCGGGTCCATCGGGCGGTTGAAGAAGATGATTTTCCCGGCGACGCGCTCGCGCCCGAGCTTTTCCACCTCGGCGAGGCTGTGGACCTCGATGACGCCGGCGGTGAGGCCGCCGGCGGGCGTGGCGGCGGAATTGCCCAGGGCGGCGGCGGCAAGGGGCGACGGCCCCTGGGCGCCGAGCAACTGCACGGATTCCGGCGCCCCGCGCTCCCAATGCGGCACCATGACGTCCTGCAGGCGAACATGCGTGAGGCCCATGCCGCTCAGCACCTGGGCGCCCCACTCGACGGCGCCCGCGAGGGATTTCGAGCCGGCGAGCCGCCCGGGATAAAGCGTCGTCAGCTCACGCAGCTGGTCATGAGCCTGCCCATGGGCCAGCGCCTCGGCGAAAATCCGGTTCACGGTCTCGGCCGCGAGTTCGGCCGGGGGCGGGGAGGGCTGGGCAGTGGCCGCGGGTTCCGTCGCCCGGACGAGGGTGGCAAGAATGAGGCCGGAGGCGAAAAACAATGTCGGACGCATGGCTCAGGGTCTTCCCGGGCGGGAAATGAGACAAGATGGAATCCCGTCATGTCCGGCCACCTTGCGGCCAGGGGGAATTATGCCACCGTGAGGCGTGTCCACGCCCACACCCGCCCAACGCCTCGCGGAACGGGACCGCCCGATGGGGCGGCCGGTGATGCGGCAGCAGTGGGCCCACCTGCTCTTCCTGCACTGGGCATGGGACGCCGCGGCGGTGCAGGACACGCTGCCGGCGGGGCTCACGGTCGACACGTTTGAGGGCCGGGCGTGGATCGGGCTGGTGCCGTTTTTCATGCGCCGCGTGCGGCCGGCGGGGTTTCCGGCGGTGCCGGGCGTGTCCAATTTCCTCGAGCTGAACGTGCGCACGTATGTCCACGATGCAGCGGGGCGGCCGGGCGTCTGGTTTTATTCGCTCGATTGCAACCAGTGGCTGGCGGTGAAGTTGGCGCGGGGCCTGTTTCATCTGCCCTACGAGCATGCGGTCATGAGCGCGGGCCTCAGTGCGGCGACCGGCGAAGTGGATTATGTCGCGTGCCGGTGTGGTCAGGCGGAGGACAGCCGGTTTCTCTACCGGCCGGCGGGACCGGGGCGGGCGGCGGAGCCGGGCTCGCTGGAATTTTTCCTGGTCGAGCGGTACACGCTGTTTGCCCATGCGGCCCGGCGGCAGCGCCTTTATGCCGGGCGGGTGGCGCATATTCCCTACGCGGTGGCCGGAGCGGAGGTGCCGGTGTGGGATGACGGGATGATGCGGCTCGCGGGCTTCGACCCGGCGGGCCGGCCGCCGGATCACCGCTGTACGGCGGCGGCGGTGGACGTGGAGGTTTTTCCGCTGCGGCGGCTGGGATAATTGGAGCTGCGGTGCCCCCACCGCGGACGGACATGGGACGCGGTGAGGGCACCGCAGCCCCAGGCGATGCCTCAGAACCACTTCTTCTTCTTCAGGTAGATCACCATCAGGGCGGTGCTCACGAGGGTGAGGCAGCCGGCCCACAGGTAGCCGTGCGGCGAGCGGAGCTCGGGCATGTGGTCGAAATTCATGCCGTACCAGCCGCCGACCATCACCATGGGCAGCGTGACGGCGGTGAGGGCGGTCAGGAACTTGATGCCCTCGTTGGCTTCGAAGGCGGCCTTGTTGAGGAAAATGTCGAAGGCCATCATCAGTCGTTCGTGGTGGCTGGCGCCGATGGCGTCGAGCCGCGCGAGGTTGTCGCGGAGATCGCGGAAGTACGGCAGCATCGTCGTCCGGATGAGTTTGTTTTCCCCCCGAGCCAGCCGCTCGATCACCTCGCGCTGCGGACCCGCGATGGCGCGGAGTTGGGAGAAATCGCCCCGGACCTTGAGGATCTCGGACATGAAGGCCTTGGACGAGGAGTCCTTCGTCAGGACGCTTTCCTCGATTTCCTCCAGCTCCCGCACGAGTTCGACCATCACGGGTTGGTAGTTGTCCACCAGCAGGTCGAGCACGGTGTGCGCGAGGCGGTCCGGCCCGCGGGCGAGAAAGCCGGCGCCCTTGGTCACGCGGTCAATGGCCCCCTGCACGGACTTCAGCGGCGTGCGATGGTAGGTGACGAGGTAATCCTTGCCGAGAAACAGGTCGAGTTCGGTCGTGGCGAACTTGTCGGAGCGGTTGAAATCCACGGCGTGCATGACGAGGAAGAGGTACTCCTCGTAGTCCTCGATCTTGGGCAGTGAGCTCGGGGTGACGCAGTCCTCGATGGTCAGCGGGTGAAACTCGAAGACGCCCGAGAGGATCGTCTTGATCTCCTCGTCGGTGGGGTTGTCCAGGTCGATCCACAGGATGAGCCCCTTGTCGGCGCGCACGATCCGCAGGGCCTAGATGGCGAGATCCTGGCTGGCGAGCTTGCCCTCGCTGAAGACAAAGGAACGGATCATGGGCGGGTGGGCGCGGCGGGCCCGTTCGACGGATTCGGCACGCTCACCGCTGACGGACTCAGGGCAGGCGCGGCGAGCTTTTCCTTGGCGGCGCGGATCACGCCGATGAATTCCTCCGGCGTGGCCGCGGCGAGCAGGGCCTCGCGCGTGGCGGCCTCGCGCAGCAGCTTGCAGAGGGCGCTGACGACGGCGAGGTAGTCGCCGGGCTTGGACTTGGGCGTGCCGAGCACGAAGAACAACCGGACGGGTTCGCCCCCCTGGTCCATGGCGATACCGGCGTCGCTGCGACCGACGGCGAGGACGATCTCCTTGACGTGCTCGGTGCGGGCGTGGGGCAGGGCGACGCCGTTGCCGAGGCCGGTGGTGTCGAGCCGGTCGCGGGCGAGCAGCTCGTCATAGAACCCCGCGTAATTGACGACCTGCGGATGGCCGTCGAGCAGCTTGCCGATCTCATTGAGCACGGCGGTGCGCTTTGTGCTCTGCAGGTGCAGCACAATGCGCGCGGGATCGAGGAGAGGGGTGATTTTTCCGGCCATGGTCAGTGATGGGCAGCCGCGGCCAAGTCAGCCCCCCGCGCGGAGCTTGGCAAGGGTGGAAAGAAAAAGGCCGCCGGCGAACCGGCGGCCTTTGGGCCGGGGAGGGGGCGGAGGATCAGCTGGCCGGGGGGGTGGCGGGGGCGTCGCCGCCCTCGTCGGTCTCGGCGACCTGCTCTTCCTCGGTCTCGACGATGCGCGCGATGCCCAGGAGCTTGTCGCCGTCGGCGAGCGTCACGAGCTTCACGCCCTTGGCGCCGCGGCCGGTTTCCCGGATCTCGGCGACGCGGGTGCGGATGCTCTGGCCCTTGGCGGTGAGGAGCATGACCTCGTCGTGGTCGTGGACGCTGAGCGCGCCGGCGACATTGACGGAGGCGTCGTCGGGGAGGTCGATGGCGATGACGCCGGAGCCGCCGCGGCTGGTGAGGCGGTAGTCCTCGAAGGGCGTGCGCTTGCCGATGCCGTCCTCACGGGCGACGAGCAGGCGGGCGGCGGGATCGCAGACCTCGATGGCCTTGACGAAGTCGCCGTCGTACTTGAAGCGCATGCCCATGACGCCGACGGTGCCGCGGCCCTGGTCGCGGAGGTCGCCCTCGTTGAAGCGGACGGCCTGGCCCTTGTGGCTGATGAGAATGATCTCGTTCTCGCCGTTGGTGAGCACGCAGCCGACGAGGGCGTCGCCGGCCTCGAGGTTGATGCCGATGAGGCCGCCCTCGCGGGTGGTGTTGGCGTAGTCGGTGAGGCCGGTCTTCTTGGTGATGCCGTTGCGGGTGACCATCACGAGGAACTTGTCCGGCGCGAAGTCCTTGATGCAGAGCATGGCGGCGATCTTCTCGCCCTCGGCGAGGCGGAGGAAGGACGAGACGGACTTGCCCTTGGACGTGCGGGTGCCCTCGGGGACGTCGTAGACCTTCTTCGCGTGGCACTGGCCGGTGCTGGTGAGGAAGAGGATGTAGTCGTGGGTGGAGGCGGTGAAGAGGCTCTCGACGAAGTCCTCCTCGTACGTCTCGGCGCCGATGACGCCCTTGCCGCCGCGCTTCTGGGAGCGGTAGTCGGCGACGCGGGTGCGCTTGATGAAGCCGAGGTGGGAGACGGTGATGACGCAGCCTTCGTTGGGAATGACGTCCTCCATGCGGAAGTCGCTGGCGGAGCCGATGATCTCGGTGCGGCGGGGGGAGGTGTACTTGGCCTTCATCTCGCCCAGCTCCTTTTTGATCAGGGCCATCAGCTTGGCGTCGGACTCGAGGATGCCGCGGAGCTCCATGATGAGCGCCTCCAGGGCGAGGTATTCCGCCTCGATCTTGCCGCGCTCGAGGCCGGTGAGCTGGTAGAGGCGGAGTTCGAGGATGGCGTCGGTCTGGCGCTCGGAGAGCGGGTACTTCGCCATCAGCTTGACCTTGGCCTCCTCGCGGTTGGACGAGGCGCGGATGATTTTGACGAAGTCGTCGAGGTTATCGAGGGCGATGATGTAGCCCTCGAGGATGTGGGCGCGGGCCTCGGCCTCCTTGAGGCGGAACTGGGTGCGGCGCGTGACGACATCGCGGCGGTGCTCGATGTAGCACTCGATGAGCTCCTTGATGTTCATCTGCTTCGGCCGCTTCTTGTCGAGGGCGAGCAGGGTGACGCCGAAGGACGACTCGAGGGCGGTCATCTGGAACAGCTGGTTGATGACGACCTTGGCCTGTTCGCCGCGCTTGATCTCGATGACGATGCGCGTGTTCTCGTCGGACTCGTCGCGCAGGTCGCGGATGCCGTCGAGCTGCTTCTCGCCGACGAGCTCGGCGATGCGGGTGACGAGCGTCGCGCGGTTCACGTTGTACGGGATCTCGGTGATGACGATCTGCTCCATGCCGCCCTTGAGCTCCTCGGTGTGGGCCTTGCCGCGGGTGCGGACGATGCCCTTGCCGGTCTTCAGGTAGCTGAGGATGCCCTCGCGGCCGGAGATGACGCCGCCGGTGGGGAAGTCGGGGCCCTTGACGATCTCGCAGAGCTCGTCGACGGAGATGCGGGGGTTGTCGATGATGGCGAAGGTGGCGTCGATGATCTCGTCGAGGTTGTGCGGCGGGATGTTCGTCGTCATGCCGACGGCGATGCCGGTCGAGCCGTTCATCAGCAGGTTCGGCAGGGCGGACGGGAGGACGGTCGGCTCGGTGGTGGACTCCTTGTAATTGGGGACGAAATCAACCGTGTCCTCCTCGATGTCCTTGAGCAGGTCCTCGGCGATGTCCTTGAGGCGGGCCTCGGTGTACCGGTAGGCGGCCGGCGGATCGCCGTCCACGGAGCCAAAGTTGCCCTGCGGGTCGATCAGCGGATAGCGCATGACCCACGGCTGCGCGAGGCGCACGAGGGTGTCGTAGACGGAGGAGTCGCCGTGCGGGTGGTAATTCTTGAGCACCTCGCCGACGACGCCGGCGCACTTGTCGAAGGGACGGTTGTGCACCAGGCCCTCCCGGAGCATCGCGTATAGGACGCGGCGCTGCACGGGCTTCAGGCCATCGCGGGCGTCGGGGAGGGCGCGCGAGATGATGACGGACATCGAGTACTCGATGTAGGCCGTCTGCATGATGTCGGTGATGTTGGCCGAGGAGAGTTTTTCGTTGGCGGTGTACACGGGTCAGGAATTCGGAAAGCGAAAGGCGGAGTGGATTGGCCGGGAAGCGGGGCTCAGACGTCCAGGAACTGGACGTTGAGGGCGTTGTCCTCGATGAACTGGCGACGGGGCGGGACCTCGTCGCCCATGAGGAGCGTGAAGAGGGCGTCGGCCTTGGCGGCGTCCTCGATGTTCACCTTGAGCAGGCGGCGCTTGTCCGGGTCCATCGTGGTCTCGAAGAGCTGTTTCGGGTTCATTTCGCCGAGACCCTTGTAGCGCTGGATGCTGAGACCCTTGCGGCCGTTGGCGCGGATCTGGGTGACGATGTCGAGGGGGCTGAACAGCTCGGTCTTGTTCTCCGATTTCTGGCCCACGTTCTCGGTCATGGTGTAGCGGGCCGTCTCGGTCGGGTTGAACTGCGTGATCTCGAGGCCGGTCTTGACGAGGGCATTGAGGAGCTTGGCCATCTCGGTGCTCTCGAAGATCTCGTGGATCGTGACGCGCTTCAGCGCGCCGAGCGGCTTCCTCTCGCCGAGGGGCGAGTTGGTGTTGCCGGTTTCGCCGGTGAGGGCGGCGTTTTCCGTCTGTTCGGTGAGGTCGGCGTTGAGGCCGTGCTCGGAGAGGAACTTGGCGCGGCTGGCCTCGTCCTTCAGGAACTCATGGCTCTCCTGGTTGCCCTTGCGGATGCGGGCGACGTAGCGCGGGAGCGCGTGGGTGGCGGCATCATGGGTGTCGAGGTATTCGGCGAGCCCGGCGCCGTAGCGCGTGACGCCGGCGCCGAGTTTCTCGAGGGCGGCAAGGTGCTCGACGATCTGGTCGATCGCCGCGGGGGCGAAGACGTGCTGGTCGGCGAGGCGCTGGAGGACGATGTCCTCGGAGCCGAGCTCGAGGAGGATGCGGTTGAGCTGCTCGTCGTTGTCGACGTACTGCTCGCGCTTCTTGCGCTTGATTTTGTAGAGCGGGGGCTGGGCGATGTAGACGTAGCCGCGCTCGATCAGGCCCTTCATCTGGCGGTAGATGAACGTGAGCAGGAGGGTGCGGATGTGGGAGCCGTCCACGTCGGCGTCCGTCATGATGATGATCTTGTGGTAGCGGGCCTTGGCGGCGTTGAAGCCGCCGACGGACTCGTCGCCCTCGCCGATGCCGGTGCCGCAGGCGGTGATGAGGGTGCGGATTTCCTCGTTGCCGAGGACCTTGTCGAGGCGGGCCTTCTCGGTGTTGATGAGCTTGCCGCGGAGCGGGAGG
>CAIOAO010000107.1 GCA_903855985.1 uncultured Opitutia bacterium
GGCCCGCCGAGCCGGGCCTTCCCTCCGCCCGGGATGGACCACCAGCGTCAGTCGTATCAACATCAACCAATCGCCCAGACCGACTCTAGGGATGGACCGAAAAGAGGGATCCACTCAATCGCCATGACTGAGGGAAATCCCGCGGCGGGACGCAGCAAGCCCATTTTGCCGGAGGATTGGCCTTGTCGGAGCGGAGACGCGTCGGCGAGACTGCGTGCGCCCCATGACGACCTTTGAGCTCTCCGTGCGGTTCTTCCTGCAGCTCGCCATGGTGCTCACCGTTTGCCGGCTGGTGTCCGGGGTGGCGGTAAGATTCGGCCAGCCACCGGTGGTGGGAGAGATGATCGCCGGCGTGCTCATCGGGCCGTCGTTTTTCGGCTATTTCTGGCCACACGCCCAGCAGGCGTTCTTTCCGGCGGCATCACGGCCGATACTATTCGCCGGCGCCCAGCTTGGACTGGTGCTGTACATGTTCACGGTGGGCTTGGACTTCCGGCTGGACCTCGTGCGCTCGCGCCTGCGCAGTGCGCTGACCATCTCGGCCTCGGGGATCCTCGTCCCGTTTGGGCTCGGCTGCGGGCTGGCGTGGTTCCTCCTCGGGCAGGGTGGGTTTTTTGTCCCGGGTGTGACGGCGGCCCAGGCGATTCCCTTCATGGGGGCGGCGATGGCGATCACGGCGTTCCCGATGCTCGCCCGGATCATCTTTGAGCGCGGCCTGACCGGCACGACGGTCGGCACACTCGCGCTGGCTGCCGGGGCGATCGACGATGCCGCCGCGTGGGGCGTGCTGGCGCTGGTGCTGGCCAGCCTTGGCCACGACCCGGCGATTGCACTCCTGGCCTTCGGCGGGAGCGTGGTGTTTATCGCCCTGCTGTTTACCGTGGGCCGGAAATTGTTCGGGGCGATCGCGCGCTATGCGGCGCGGAACGAGACCGCGGAGCGCGTGGCCATCGGCTGGGTGATGGTGCTGCTGATGCTGGCGGCATGGTATACGGACTCCATCCGGCTGTACGCGGTGTTCGGGGCGTTCTTCCTCGGGGCGGCGATGCCGCGCGGGCCGTTTGGGGCGCGGCTGCAGACCCTGATCGAGCCCCTGACGACCAGCCTGCTGCTGCCCCTGTTCTTCATCTACTCGGGCCTCAACACGCGCTTTGACCTGGTGAACGGCCCGATGCTGTGGCTGGTAGCCCTGGCGGTCCTGGCCGCGGCGGTGCTCGGCAAGGCGGGAGCGTGTTATGCGGCGGCGCGGGCCTGCGGCGAGACGCACCGCGAGGCGATGGGCATCGGCTCGCTGATGAATGCGCGTGGGCTGATGGAACTCATCATTCTCAACATCGGACTGGAACGGGGCATCATCACCCCGACACTCTTTTCGGTCCTGGTGTTCATGGCCATCGTGACGACGCTGATGGCGACGCCGATGTTCAACCGGTTTTACCGGAAGAGCGACGGCACGCGGTTCGAGGCGATGGCGCGGGCCTAGCGGAGCTGGTCGGGCTTGGGCAGGACACAGCGGTAATTTTCCGCGACCAGGGCCTCCAGCACGAGGCGGATGGCTTTGACCCGCACGGCCGGAGGGACGCTGGGGCCCTCGTGCATGAGCACGATGGCGCCCGGCCGCAGGTGCCGCCGGACCCGGGTCGCGACCTGTTCCGGCTGCCGGCTCAGGCAGTCGCCGCTGCGGATGCTCCAGCCGACACACGCGAGCTTGCGCTCGGCGAGCGCGGCGGGGAGAAGAAAATTCTTGATGCCGACGGGCGACCGGAACCACCGGGGGCGGACGCCGGCGGCGCGGAGGACGGTGAGGGCCTGGTCGAGTTCCCGGTGCACACGATCCAGGGAGGCGCACCAGAAAGTCATGACCGGGTGCGTCTGCGTGTGGTGCCCGATCTCATGTCCCCGCTGGGTGATCTCGGTCAGCAGTTCCGGATGCAGGGCGGCGCGCTCGCCGATGACGAAGAACGTCGCCTTGGCGTCATGCCGGTCCAGCAGGTCGAGGATCAGGGGCGTATCCAAGACGTCGGGTCCATCATCGATCGTGAGCCAGACCTCCCGGTGGGTGGTTTTGAAGCGGGTGAAATTGCGGCACAGGCCCTGGGCGGACGGGATGAACAAATGGTAGAGCACCCAGAGATCGACGCCGAAGAACAGCAGCGAAGCTTCGACCCACAGGCGGCGATCCGGCAGGGTGACCGCGGCGACCGCGAGGCCGATGGCGGCAAGCTTGCAGGCGAACAGGGTGATGAACGTGGCGCGGGACACTTGGTGGTTTTCGATTTACGAATCGCGATTTTCGAATGGCAGCCTGGACGCAGGGCGCCAGGAGTCGCTGGTCAGACGAAGGACGTCCAGCCGGAGCGGTCTAGACGTCGGCCTCGACGCGCTCGGTGCTGAGGTTCCGCCAGCGGGCGAGGACGCGGCGGTAGATGTCATCCGCCGCGAGGCCGTGGGCGGCGCGGAGGATATCAACGCTGCTGCCGTGCTCGATGAACTTGTCGGGCCAGCCGATGCGCTCCAGGGAGACGGGGCAGTCGGCCTCCTGCAGCACCTCGAGCACCGCGCTGCCGAAGCCGCCGGTGATCACGTGGTCCTCGAGGGTCACCAGCAGGGGAATGCACGCGGCGTGGCTGAGGAGGAGGGTGCGGTCGAGCGGCTTGACGAAGCGGGCGTTCACGACACCGACGGAGACATTTTCCTCGGCCTCGAGGCGCGCGGCGAGCTTGAGCGCGTCCGCCACCATGTTGCCGAGGGCCCAAAGCATGATGTTGGAGCCTTCCTTCAGGACCTCGGCGTGGCCGATGGGAAGCAGGGCGGGTTGCTCCTTGAGCTTCACGCCGGTGCCGGCGCCGCGCGGGTAGCGCACGAATGCGGGGGTGCCGAGCTGCAGGCTGGTGTGCAGCATATCCACCAGTTCGTCCTCGTGGCGCGGCTGCATGATCGTCGCGTTGGGCACGCAGCGGAGGTAGGCGAGGTCGAAGAGGCCGTGGTGCGTCGGGCCGTCGTTCGCCGAGAGGCCGGCGCGGTCCATGCAGAACACGACCGGCAGGTTCTGCAGCGCGATGTCGTGGATGATCGGGTCGTAGGCGCGCTGGAGGAAGGTCGAGTAGATCGCGACGACGGGCTTGATGCCCTTGGTGGCGAGGCCGCCGGCGAAGAGGACGGCGTGTTCCTCGGCGATGCCGACGTCAAAAAACTGCCGCGGCAGCCCGGCGGCGAGGTAGGAGAGGCCGGTCCCGCTCGGCATGGCGCCGGTGATGCCGACGATGTTGGCATCGGCCTGCGCAAACCGGAGCAGGGCCTGGCCGAAGACGTCCTGGTAGTTGGGCGGCGCACCGGGCGTGGCCTTCTTGCTCTCGCCGGTGTCGGGGTCGTAGGGGCTGGCGCCGTGGAATTTCTCCGGTGAGTTGACCGCGGCCTCGAGGCCCTTGCCCTTCTTGGTCAGCACGTGGATGAGCACGGGGACGTCGCAATGCTTGGCGAACTCGAGGTTCTTCACGAGCGCGTCGAGGTTGTGGCCGTCCACCGGCCCGAGGTAGCGCAGGCCGAATTTCTCAAACAGGGAGGATTCGACGAAGAAGTCCTTCGTCTCGCGTTTCCACTTGTGATAAACCCGGTTCATCTCGACGCCGGCGGGGAAGCTGGTGAAGAACGCCTCCACGTCGTGGTGGAGCTTGTTGTACGTCGGGTTGGTGCTGATGCGGTTGAGGTACTGCGAGATGGCGCCGACGTTCTTGGCGATGGACCACTCGTTGTCGTTGAGGATGACGATCAGGCGCTTGGTGGAGCTGACGACGTTGTTGAGGGCCTCAAGGGTGATGCCGCAGGTGAAGGCGGCGTCGCCGCAGAGGGCGACCACGTGTTCGGAGGAGCCGCGGAGGTCGCGGGCGGTGGCCATGCCGAGGGCGGCGGAGAGGGCGGTGCCGGCGTGGCCGGCACCCCAGGAGTCCTGCGGGCTCTCGGCGCGGTAAAGGAAGCCGCTCGCGCCGTCGGTCTGGCGGAGTTTCCGGAAAAAGTCGCCGCCGCGGCCGGTAAGAAGCTTGTGCACATAGCCCTGGTGGGCGACGTCGAACACGAACTGGTCCTCGGGCGTGCTGAAGACGCGGTGCAGCGCGATGGTGAGCTCCACCACGCCGAGATTGGGGCCGATGTGGCCGCCGTTCCGGGCGGTGACGGCGATGAGGGTGTCGCGGATTTCCTGGGCGAGCTGCGGGAGCTGGTCCACGGCCAGGGCCTTGACGTCGGCGGGTCCGTGGATCGAATCGAGGAGACGCGGGGCGGAGGGAGAGTCGTTCATCTGCGGTGACGGAAACGTTGCGGCTCAGCCTTCGCGGCCGGCCTCGAGCTTGGCGAAGGTGACGCCGTCCTTCGATTTCTTGAGCAGCTCGATCTTCAACTCGGCCTCCTTGAGGCGGGCTTCGCAGAGCTTGAGGAGCTTGTTGCCCTCCTCGAACTTGGCCAGCAGCTCGGCGAGCGGGACTTCGCCGGATTCCATCGATTCGACGATGGTTTCAAGCTTGGTCAGGGCGGTCTCGAACGAGAGTTTGGCGTCTTTGGAATCCACGAGCCGTACCATGGGTGGGTGGCGGGGTATTTCAAACAATCTTTGGGCTGGCGAAGGCGGGCGTTATGGGTGGATTGGGGGCATGAGTCTCGTGCTTTGGATCGTGGCGGCACTGATGGTCCTGCGGCTGGCGGGCGAGCTGGTGCTCGCCGCCCTGAACCGGGCGGAAGTCCGGCGGCACGCGGCGAGTCCGCCCCCGGCGGTGGCGGCGGTCATGGATGGGCCGACCTACGCCAAATCGGTCGCCTACACGCTGGCGAAGTCGGATTTTGGGACGGTCAGCGGGATTTTCGACGCGCTGGTGCTGGCGATGGTGATCTTTGGCGGCGTGCTGCCCTGGCTGTTTGCGCACATTGCCGACTGGGGGATGCACGGGGCGGTGTGGAGCCACGTCGTTTTCATCCTCATCACAGGCGGGCTGCTGGCGATCCCGGGCCTGCCGTTCGAGTGGTGGGCGCAGTTCCGGCTCGAGCAGAAGTTCGGGTTCAACAAAAGCACGCCGGCGGTCTGGGTCAGCGACAAGCTCAAGGGCATGGCGCTGGCCGTGGTCATCGGTTATCCGCTGCTCTGGCTGCTCCTCTCGCTCGTGAAATGGGTGGGCGACAGCTGGTGGATCTGGGGCTTTGCCTTGGTGTTCGGTTTCCAGCTGCTGATGATGGTGCTGTATCCGAAGCTGATCATGCCGCTGTTCAACAAGCTGGAGCCGTTGCCCGAGGGCGACCTGCGGACGCGGCTGCTGGCCCTGGGTGACCGCACGGGTTTCCGGGCGAAGACCATCCAGGTGATGGACGGCAGCAAGCGGTCGGGACACTCGAACGCGTTTTTCACCGGCTTCGGCCGCTTCCGGCGGATCGTGCTGTTCGACACGCTCATCAGCCAGCTCACCGCCGAGGAGCTCGAGGCGGTGCTGGCGCACGAGATCGGGCACTACCGGAAAGGACATATTCCGAAGCTGGTGGCGGTGTCGGCGCTCTCGACACTGGCGGGCTTCGCCGTGATCGCATGGCTGGCGCGCAGTCCGTGGTTCAACCTCACGTTTGGATTTCCGGCAAATGAGCTGGCCCCGACCTTCCTGTTGTTCGGGCTGCTGAGCGGGCTGGTGACGTTCTGGTTCTCGCCGCTGATGTATTTCTTCACGCGGAAATACGAGTATGAGGCCGACGCGTTTGCACGCGATGCGATGGGCGGGACCGCGCCGATGGTCGGCGCGCTGCGGAAACTCACGCAGAAAAACCTCAGCAACCTCACGCCGCATCCCTGGTTCAGCACGTTTTTCTACTCGCATCCGACGCTGGTGGAGCGGGAGCGGGCGCTGGCTGCCGAAAATACTTAACCGCGGCTTACACGGATTTACGCGGATGCTGATCGCCGGAAGATTTCCGAATCCGTGTCCAGCCGTGAAATCCGCAGTGATGATTGGCGCAGGGTTGATTCTGTTGTTTTCGGCGGCCGGGCGGAGACGCTCACCATCGCCACTTACAACGTCGAAAACTACGGCCCGGCGAACCGGATGACGGAGGCGGGCTACCGGCAGGAATATCCCAAGCCCGAGGCGGAAAAGCGGGCGCTGCGCGCGGTGATCAAGGGGCTCAAGGCCGATGTGCTGGTGCTGCAGGAAATGGGCGGGCAGCCCTATCTCGATGAACTGCGGCGCGACCTGAAGGCCGAGGGAACGGACTATCCGTTTGCGGTGCTGATGAACGGTGCCGATGCCGACCGGCATGTGGCGCTGTTGTCCAAGCGACCGTTCAAATCGGTCGTCCCGCAGGCGGACCTGGAGTTTGTGTATTTCAGCGGCAAGGAGCGGGTGAAGCGCGGTTTGCTGGAGGTGACGATCGGCACGGTGGCAGATGACCTGACGATCTTTGGCGTGCACCTGAAGAGCCGCTTCACGGACCGGCCGGACGACCCGATGTCGGCGCAGCGACGGATCGGGGAGGCGGTGGCGGTGCGGGATCGCGTGCTGGAGCGCGTGGCGGACCCGGCACGGGTCCGGTTCCTCATCCTCGGAGACTGCAACGACACGAAAGACAGCAAGGCCGTACAGCGGCTGATGCGGCGCGGCAAAACCCAGGTGGCAGAGCTGCTAGCCGCGGCCGACTTACGCGGCGAATCCTGGACGCATGCCTACCGCAAGGAAGACTCGTACTCCCGCGTGGATCATATCCTGGTTTCGCCGGCTCTGAGAACCGCGGTTCAGGACGGGGTGGCCCACATTTACGACGGGCCGGGGGTGAAGGAAGCGAGTGACCACCGGCCGGTTGCGGTGACGCTCGAACTGGCCGGGCGGCAGCCTAGCGCAGCGCCGCCACCCAGAGAACGGCCGTGACCACCAGACCGAGGAAGAGCGACTGGCGGAGGACGTAGGTGCTCACGCCATCGGTGGGCAGCTTGGAGTAGGCGAGGGTGGGCTTGTAGAGGTAGCGCTGGAAATTCGTCCACGTGAACGTGCGGCTCATCAGGAGCATGGAATAGACATCGCGGGTGTCCTCCACGTTGGGCGGGCGGCGGTATTTGATGATGGCCTGCCGGTTGAGATGGGTCCGGGGCAGGACATTGACGAGGCCGTAGGGTACATTGACGGCCACGCCGAGAGCGGCACTGGCGGCGGCGGGTAGTTCCTTCCAATGCCAGTCCTTCATGATGCGGGCGGTGACACCCTCGTAGGTCTCATGCTCGTTGAGGTGCATGAGGTCGGCGGTGTTGAGCACCTGGCCCTTCTTGTCCTGGATCGCGATGAGGGTGTGGGTCGGGTCGACGTGCGCCCACCGGCCTTGTTCCTTCACCCAGCACTCGGCCCAGGAGTGGCCGTTGTAGAGCAGCTTGTTGTCCACGGTGTTGGCGCCGAACACGAAGCGCGTGGGAATGCCGGCGCGGTTGGCGAGAAAGGTGAAGATCTGCGCGTTCTGGGTGCACCAGCCCTTGCCAGTGCCGGCGGCCATCTCCTGGAACATCTCCCACGGGTTCATCCAGCGAAAGGCGTCCTTGGGCACGCCACCGGCGTTGGCGAGCTTGGTGCGCTGGTAGCGCATAACCTTGTCCATGCGGGTGAACGTGTCGTCGGTGTCGCGCACGCCGATCTCATGGCGTACGACCCGGTCCACCTCCCTGAGTGTCTCGGCCCCGAGGTAGTGGTAATCGTCCACCCAATAGCTGACGGGATGGCGCCGGTATTTCCCGGCCGGGATATCCGTGTAGATCAGGCAGACGTCCGCGGGGAAATGCATGCCGCGCGTCCGGTAGTAATCCGCGGTGATGGCCACGATGGTAAAATCGAGATCCGGGCCGGTGCCGTCGGGGAGCGGGCGGAGTTTGTAGCGGTGCTCGAATTTCCCGAGCGGCTCGGCGGTTGCGCCGGTGTACTGGGCGCCGGCCAGCGGAATGCTCAGCGCATTTCCGGGCAGGATTTGGGCGGCCTGGCCGTCGATGAAGAGCTGCCAACTGGCGGGCTGTTTGTTCCAGGCCACCTCGAGGCGCATCTGCTGGCTACCCTCGATTTTCCACTGGCGGATCGTGGGCACGTCCAGCGCGTAGTTGAGACGGGCGTAGTCCACCGGGTAAAGCGACTCCTCCCAGTTGCGTGTGAGGAAGACGTAGAGATTGGCCGCGAGCAGGGCCAGGAATGCCAGGGCTAGCCAGAAGGCGGGGTGCTGGGTGAGGAAACTCATCCGCGGGAGATGGGAGCAGAAAAAATCCGGATGGCGACAGTGTTTGAGCCCCGGGCGCGCCGCGGCCCCGGGGGCAAAGCCGGGCAGCGGGGCATAAAAAAGGCGGGGCACCGGGCCCCGCCTTGGAAATGAGTACGTTGAACGCGGTGGCTTACTTCGCGGTGACGGTCACGGGGATCGTAAGCTCGCCGGCGCCGTAGCCCTTGAGGAAGAGGCTGCCGGTGCCGGGTTTGCCGCTCTCGACGGTGACCGTGACGGTGTTCTGGCCCGCCGGGACGACGACCTCGGGCATGATGATGCTCTCGGGCACGTCGGTGGTGATGTCGAGGAGCAGGCCGCCCGGGGGCGCGGCATTGGGGACGCTGAAGGTCAGGGTCTGCTTCTCGCCGGTGCGCAGGGTGAGCGAGGAGGGCGAGACGCTCAGGCTGCTGGCGTCGATGCGAAACGTGCCGACGGGGGAGTTGCCGGCGGTGCTGCCCAGCATGACCGAGTAGTTGCGGCTCGGGTCGAGGGCCGGGACGAAGAAGCTGAGGGCGTTGGGCGACTCGAAGACCGTCCGGGTGGGGGTGTTTTCGAAGTAGATGATGTCCTGCGGGGTGAAGCCGCGGCCGAGCACACTCACGCGGGCGCCGACGGGGCCGCGGTTGACCTCAAGCGCCAGCACGTAGCGGTGGACAATACGGGCGTGGGTCAGCTCGGTGTAGGCGTCGTGCGGGTTGCGCGTGTTGGCGTTCTCGGTCTCGTAGTTGACGAGGAAATAGTAGGCCAGTTCGTCGCGGCCGGTGGGCAGCTGGTAGTCGAACTCGTACAGGCCGTCGGCCAGGGAGCTTTGCTTCATCGCGTAGCTTTGGCCGTCGATGATGATCGCGGCCTTGGTGCTGCCCGGGACGATCGTCTGGATCTTGGGGGTCACGCGCAGGGTGATCGTGTAAATCTGGGAGGGATTCTCCGGCAGGGAAGCCGGGGTCAGGTTGGTCAGAACGACGCTCTCGCAGCCGCTGAGCAGGGCCAGGGCGAGGGTCGCGCCGAGTCCAAGGAGGATTTTTCTCGCGAGGGAAATTCGGTTGGTATGCATTGTCTTTTTCGAGTGTGTAACCGGACGGATTAAAACGTGTTAGTAATGAGCCACCCCGCATCAGAGCAAGACAAAGCTTCGCCGGTTCCACCGCTGGGGTTGTATGTGCATGTACCGTTCTGTGCCTCCACTTGCGACTTTTGCGCCTTTTACCAGACCAAGCCGACCGCAGAAGGGGTGGGTGGGTACCTTGCCGGCATCGCGGATGAGGCAAAACTGGTCAATTGGACGCGTCCGGTGACGACGGTTTTCTGGGGCGGCGGCACGCCGGGTCTGCTTTCACCGAAGGATCTGGGCCGGCTGGCGGAGACGGTTCGTGCGCAATGTAACGGCGTGCCCGAAGAATGGACCGTCGAACTCGCCCCGGCGTCGGTCACGCCGCAACGGCTGGCGGCGCTCCGCGAGGCCGGGGTCACGCGCATCTCGATGGGTGTGCAGAGTTTTCAGCCGGCACTGCTGGACGGACTCGGCCGGCAGCACACACTGCAGCAGATCTACCGCGCCTACGACCACGTGCGGGCGGCGGGATTTGCCAGTGTGAACCTCGACCTGATGTTTGCCCTGCCGGGTCAGACCGAGGCGGAGTGGGCGGCGGATGTGAGTGAGGCCGTGCGGCTGGCGCCGGATCATATCTCGACCTATTGCCTGACCTTTGAGGAGGACACGGCACTTTGGGTGAAACTCTCCCAAGGCCGGGTGAAACTCGATCCCGAGAACGAGGCCCGGCTGTACGAGGCGACCTGGGAGCAGCTCGCGGCGGCGGGTTACGGGCAGTATGAGGTGGCGAACTTTGCCCGCCCGGGCCACGCCTGCCGGCACAATCTCAATACCTGGCGCATGCAGGAATGGGTCGGTCTTGGGCCGTCGGCGGCATCGCAGTTTGACGGCTGGCGCGGGGCGAATGTCTCCGACCTGGATAAATGGCTCGGTCGCGTCGCCCGGGGTGAGCGGGTGACGGAGGATCGGGTGGTTCTCACGCCGGCACAGCTGGCGGAGGATGCGCTGATTTTCGGACTGCGAATGAATGCCGGCGTGGACGTGGCGGTCTGGCAGGCGCGGGCTCCGGAGGCGCCGTGGGCGGCGGTCGAGGCGCTGTTGGAGCGCTGTGTGGCCGAAGGGCTGGCGGTTCGCGAGGCCTCACGGGCCCGTCTGACGGAGCGCGGGCGCTTGCTGGCGGACTCGGTGGGTGCGGAAATGATGGAAGCCTTTCAAACCCCGATCCTGACATGAAGCGTTACCCCCGGCTTCTGCTTTTTCTGGCGCTCACGCGCCTGGCCGTGGCTGGGGAGCACCCGCTCGTGATTCAGACCGACTTTGGCACCAAGGACGGGGCCGTGGCGGCGATGAAGGGCGTGGCGATTGGGGTCAGCCCGAAGCTGGCAATCTATGATCTGAGCCATGAAAACACGCCATATGATGTCTGGGAGGGCGCGTACCGGCTGAAGCAGACCGCGCCATTCTGGCCGGCGGGCACGGTGTTTGTATCGGTGATCGACCCGGGAGTCGGCACGGAGCGCAAGGCCGTCGTCCTGAAGACAAAGAGCGGACATTATTTTGTCGGCCCGGACAACGGCACCTGGACGCTGATCGCCGAGGATCTCGGGGTCGAGGCGGTGCGGCAGATTGATGAGACGAAGCACCGACGCGCGGGGTCGGAGAAATCCTACACGTTCCACGGCCGCGATGTATTTGCCTACGTCGGGGCAAAGCTGGCGTCGGGCGAAATAACCTTTGACGAGGTGGGCCCGCTTCTCGGGGCCAAGGTGGTGATGCTGCCGTACGAACAGCCACGCGCCGAAGGGAGCGGGCTGGTGGGCACGATCCCGGCGCTGGATTATCAGTACGGCAATGTCTGGACGAATCTCGACGCAACGCTGTTCGGGCGGCTGGCGCCGAAGATCGGCGACCGGTTTCGCGTGTCCATCGCGCATGCCGGCAAGGTGGTTTTCACGGGTGAACTGCCGTATGTGCGCACGTTCGGCGATGTGCCGGAGGGCAAGCCGCTGCTTTATCTCAACAGCCTGATGTGCGTGTCGGTGGCCCTGAACATGGGCGACTTTGCAAAGCAGCACCGGATCGCGAGCGGCGCGGAGTGGAGCGTGCGCGTGGAAAAGGTGCAGCCATGAAGCCACTCGTCCTCGGATTGATGCTCCTCGTGCTCGCCGGCTGCCAGTCGGCGCCGCCGGTCAAATCCGCGTCGGAAAAGGCCCGGCTCTATCTCGAGTCGGGGGATGAACCCACGGAATTGCTGATGTTGCCCCAAAGCGGCCTGCAGATCTCGGTCCAGCCCAAGCCGGTCTTTACCGAGTATGACATCCTCAACGTGGAAATTGCGTCGGCGGAGCTGGGCCAGTGCCTGGCCATCCAGCTCACCCCGGAGGCTACGCGCGACCTCTACCGGTTGAGTCTGGACAAGCAGGGTTCCCGGCTGGTGCTCGTGCTGGGCGGGGTGCCCTTCGGGGCGCGGCGCATGAGCGAACCGCTGGACCAGGGGACGATCTTTGTCTTTCTCGAGGTGCCGGACACTTCGCTGCCGGCGCTCGTCGCGACGCTGAAGGAAACCTGCGCAACGCTGCATCCGGCGGCGGCGCCATGAGGCTCGCCGGGGGCAGGCTGTTTTGCCTGGTGCTGCTGGCGGTCGCTGGCGCCCGGGCGGCGGAGCGGGTCGAACTGGTCTGGCCGACGCCCAATCCCGCCTGGGCGGAAGGCCGGCCGATGGCGGAATTTCTCCAGCACGCCGGATCCGGGGATCCCGAATCGGGCGGCTTTGGCGGCGTGCGCAGCGGCGGAGCCCAGTTTCACGAAGGGCTCGACCTGAAGTGCGTTGCGCGCGACCGGCGCGGCGAGCCGACGGACAGCGTCTTCGCGGCGATGGACGGCGTGGTACGCCACGTCAGTTCGAGTGCCGGCGACAGCAGTTACGGGCGGTACATCGTGCTGGAGCATCCCGACCAGGCCCCGGCAATCTTCACCCTCTACGCGCATCTCGCGCGCATTGCGCCCGGCGTTTCGGCGGGCGACCGCGTCAAACGCGGGCAGACCCTGGGCACGATGGGCCACAGTTCCGGCGGCTATGTGATTCCGCGGGACCGGGCGCACCTGCATTTCGAGATGGGGGTGATGGTCACGCGGGATTTTGCCTCGTGGTATGCCATGAAGAAATTCGGCAGCCCGAACGACCACGGCCTGTGGAACGGGATGAACCTGATGGGCTTTGACCCGCTGGATTTCCTCAACCTCTGGCGGGCGCGAAAAGTGAACACATTCCAGGATTACTTTGACCGGATGGAGCCGGTGGTCCGGGTGCGGATCGCCACCCGGCGCATCCCGGACTATGTCACCCGGTACCCGTCGCTGCTGACCAAGCCGATGACGGCCGACGTGGCGGGGTGGGAGATCAAGTTCAACTGGACGGGGATACCCTATGCGTGGACGCCACTCTCCGTGATGGAAACGATCGGGCTGGCGCCGAACCAGCCGAAGATCGTGGAAGTTGACGCGGCGCTGGAGCGGCGCACCCGGAGCAAGAGCCTGGCGGTCTCGCGACGGAACGGCTGGGTCACCGGCAAGGACCTTGAAACCGTCCTGCAGCAGCTGTTCGGCTTCCGCTGAGGCGCCGCCGGTCAGCTCTGCGGCTTGAGCTGGGTCAGGAGCGCGTTGAAGGCGGGGAGCGCTTTCAAGCCGTCGAGGTCGGGGTCCTGCTGCATCCAGTCGAAATCGGTGTAGCCCAGCGACACGGCCTGGCGGAGCGACTTGATCGCGGCGGACTTGCGCTTCAGGAGGGCGAGGCTGCAGGCGAGATTGTAGTGGGCGGTGGCGTTATCCGGGAGGAGCTTCACCAGCCGGCGGTCCATCTTCAGGCCGTCGGCAATGCGGCCGTGCTTGGTGTAGAGGCCGCCCAGCAGTTCGACGACCTCGGTGTACTGCGTATCGCGCTTCAGGACCGACTCAAAAAACCTGATCTCGAACTCGGGATCGTCCGTCTTGGCCATGACAGGTTCAGGCGGTGCGGCGCGGGCACGTGCCGGTCAGCCGCAGGGTGTCGCAACGGGCGCTGACCTGCAGGCGTTGGGAAACGGGGGTGAGGCCGAGCTTCGAGGACACGGTGTTGCCGTACCATTCCATGAAGGGCGCGCTGATCTCGAAGATCCGGTCGCAGTCGAGGCAGACGACCTGGGCGACCTGCGTGCTGCCACCATCCCGGTTGGGGTGGTAGAATTTCTCACCGGAGCCGATGTCCACCTCGCGTAGCAGGGCGCTCTCGGTCATGATCGGCAATGTGCGGTAGACCGTGGCGCGGGAGACGGAGTCATCAATCACGCGGGCGTAATCCAGCAGTTGCTCGGCGGTGAAGTGATCCTTCTGGGCGAAGGCGGCGTCGAAGATCGCGAGCCGCTGGTTCGTCACCCGCAGGCCCTTCTGGGCTAGAAAGCGGCGGAACTTGTCACGGGCGGCGGAGATGCTCACGAAGGCGACTGTTTGAACCGGGGCGGGGGGTGTCAATGCGTTCGTGGCCGGTGGGCGGATTACAGGGTCACCGTGAAGGACACGAAATGCGCGGATGGGTCCGATCGACGGGCTCCACGGGGCTTCATGTTTTTCGCAGTTTTAAAATCCGGCCCATGCTTGCGCGGGATGGGCGCGTCAGGCATCACCTCCCGGACATGATTGTCGGTGTCCATCCACTCGCGGGCTTTGACAAGCTCCTGCACTACCGCGTGCCGGAGGCGATGCGCGACGGCCTCGCGATGGGCTCACTGGTGCGGGTACCGGTCCTCAACGCGCTGCGGCTGGGCATCGTGGGGGAGATCGGGGCGCCGAAGGATTTTCCGGTGGAGCGGCTGAAATCCCTGGCGCAGGTCGTGCATCCGTTCCCCGCGCTGCCGCCGGACCTGCTGGAACTGGCGCGCTGGATGGCGGGCTATTACGCCTGCGGCCTGGACAGTATCATTGAGACCATGTTGCCGGCGGCGGTGCGCAACGGTGCGGGGCTGAAGCAGGAGAAGCTGCTCTCCGTGGTGCGCAAGCTCACGGCGGAGGAACTGGCCACCATCGAGAAACGCGCCCCGCAGCAGGCGAAGCTGTACCGGTTCCTGGCGCAGCAGTTCCGGCCGCAGAAAAAGTCCCTCGTGCTCGCGCGACTGGACATCACCCCGGCGGTCGCGGCGGCGCTGGTGAAGCGCGGCGTGCTCAGCGAGGAGACGCGCCGGGTGGAACGCGTGGCCTACAATGATGATTTTGCCGGCGGCGAACTGGTGGCGTCACAGCCGCACGCCCCCAACGCCGAGCAGGCCGCCGCGATCGCGGCGCTCGACGGTGAACTGGCGGGCGGGAAGTTCGGGGTGTCGCTGCTGCACGGCATCACCGGCTCGGGCAAGACCGAGGTTTACCTGCGCGCGATCGCGAAGGCGCTGGCGGCGGGCGGCGGCGTGATTTTCCTCGTGCCCGAGGTGGCACTCACGCCGCAGACGGTGGCCCGCCTGCGGTCGCGGCTCGAGGCCATCGCGCCGGACCACCGCTGCGTCGTGTGGCACAGCCATTTGTCGGAAGGCGAGCGGCTCGACGGCTGGCTGGCGCTGGCCACGGGCGAGGCCCGGGTGGTGGTGGGGGCGCGGTCGGCGGTATTTGCCCCGGTGCAGAACCTGCGGCTGATCGTCGTGGATGAGGAGCATGAGCCGGCCTACAAGCAGGACGAGACCCCGCGCTATCACGGGCGGGATGTTGCGGTGATGCGGGCGAAGCTCAACCGGGCCGTCTGCCTGCTCGGATCGGCGACGCCGTCGCTCGAGAGTTTTGCGAACGCGCAGGCGGGCAAGTACAAGCTGCTGGAGCTGAAGGAGCGGGTGGATTCCCGCAAGCTGCCGTACATCGACATTGTCGACCTGCGGATCGAGGCGATGAAGCAGCGGGCGATGCCGTCGTTGTCGGGGAAACTCGTCGACGCGATGCACGCGCGGCTTGAGCGCCGCGAGCAGACAATCCTCTTCATCAACCGCCGGGGCTATTCGTCGGCGATGCTGTGCACGAAGTGCGGTCACGTGGAGGAATGCACGCATTGCAGCATCGCGCTGACGTACCACCGGGCGGATGAGACGCTCCGCTGCCACCTCTGCGGCGTGCAGAGGAACGCCCCGTTGCGCTGCCCGAAATGCGGCGCCCCGGAGATCCGCTGGCGCGGGTTGGGCACGCAGCGGGTGGAGGAGGCTGTCCGGCGGCTGGTGCCGCGGGCGCGAATCGAGCGGATGGACAGTGACACGATGGGCAAGAAGAACCGTTTCCGGGAGGTGCTCGCCCAGTTCCGGGCGGGCAAGATCGACGTGCTCGTGGGCACGCAGATGATCGGCAAAGGGCTGGATTTCCCGAATGTCACGCTGGTGGGCCTGATTGACGCCGACATCTCGATGCACATCCCGGATTTCCGGGCGAATGAGCGGACGTTTCAGCTGCTCGTGCAGGTGGCCGGGCGCGCGGGCCGCGGCGACCGGGCGGGCGAGGTGATCGTGCAGACGTTCACGCCGCAGGCATCGGCAATCCAGTATTCGCGTCACGCCGACTATGCCGGGTTTGCCGCGGAGGAGCTGAAACTCCGGAAGGATTTCCATTATCCGCCGTACCGGCACCTGATCCACCATCTCTTCCGCGGGAAAAACCCGGAGAAACTGCAGTTCTTCGCCGAGCAGTGGGCGAAGCTGGTGGAGCTGGCGCTGGGCAACCGGGTGGAACTGCGCGGCCCGACGCCGTCGCCGATCGAAAAGATCAAGGATGAGTACCGCTGGCAGCTCTGGTATTTCACGAACTCAGTCACGAAGGTGGTACCCGATCTGGCGAAGCTGCGGGCGGGGTTTGCCTGGCCGGATGACATCACGCAGGTGCTGGATATTGACCCGGTGAACCTGGGCTAGGCGGCAGGGAGCTTAGCAAACTTACGTAGGGGTTTTCAGTAGCCACTCCCCGTCCGGGGACCAAACTCAGGGCATGGCACTTTTTGGACCTACCTTTCCGCCGTGGAAAATGCCGCAACAGGAAGCGGAGCTGGACCCGGCTTCCCGCTCGATTGTGGCGCGCATGCGGATCATCGCGCTGGTCAACTGGATCATGTGGACCGCGGCGGGCTTCGTGCTCGGCGCGATGTATGCGTTGAATGTCTATGAGACCCAGCCGGAGCCGCAGGGCTCGGCCTGGTACAAGCTGGCCCTGGGCGCCGTGGTGTTTTGCAGCGGAGTGGTGGGCTGCTTCATCGGTTACCTGAACAAGGTGCTGATCGACTGGGCCCGGCAGGTGCTGACGCTGCTGGGAACGATCGCCAACAAGCAGTGAGGCGGCCCGGGTTCCGCCGACGCTGGCGGGACTTTTTTGTTCGCGGCGCCGGCGACAGCGCCCCAGAAAGACCCGGATGAAGCTCTACTTCATGGGTATATGTGGAACCGCCATGGGCAACGCCGCGCTGCTGGCGCGGGCGGCCGGACACGACGTGCTCGGCTCCGACACCGGGGTCTACCCGCCCATGAGCACGGTGCTGGCCGAGGCCGGAATCACGTTGCACGAAGGCTATGATGCGGCGCGGCTGGAAAAACTCGCTCCCGACCTGGTGGTGATCGGCAACGCTCTTTCGCGGGGCAATCCCGAGATCGAGTGGCTGCTGGACACCCGGAAGATCCGTTTCATCTCCCTGCCGGCGATGCTGCACGAGTTCGTGCTGCAGGCCCGCCGGAACATCGTCATCGCCGGCACGCATGGCAAAACCACCACCACCGCCCTGACGGCCTACCTGCTGGGCGCAAACGGCAGTGAGGCGGGTTACCTGATCGGCGGCGTGCCGCTGGATCCACCGACGGGCAACCACCTCGGTGCGGCGGCGGCGCCGTTTGTGATTGAGGGCGACGAGTACGACAGCGCGTTCTTCGACAAGCGGAGCAAGTTCATCCACTACGCGCCGCACATCGCGGTGTTGAACAACCTGGAGTTTGACCACGCCGACATCTTTCGCGACCTCGCCGACGTGCAGCGGACATTCAGCCACCTGACGCGCATCGTGCCCCGGAACGGCTGGATTTTGCTCAATGGCGACGACGACAACCTCCGGGCGCTGGGCCCGCTCGGCTGGACCCACACGGCGCGGGTCGGCACCGGCGAGCGGAATGACCTGCGCATCGTGGATTTCACCGAGCAGGGCACGACGGTCACGTTCAAGCTGGTCTGGCAGGGCCGGACGTGGGGCGAGGTGAGCTGGAGCCAGCCGGGGCTGTTCAACGCCCGCAATGCCGCGATGGCCGCGCTGGCCGCGGGCCTGGCGCTGTTTCCCGAGGATCCCACGCGCCTGAAACTGGCCGCGCTGGCAAAATTCCGCGGTGTGAAACGCCGGCAGGAGCTGTTGATCGACACGGCGAAGCTGAAGGTGATCGAGGATTTCGGGCATCACCCGACCGCGCTGGCGGAGACGCTGCACTCGCTGCGGAATCGCTATCCCGACGCGCTGCTGACGGCGGTGTTTGAGCCGCGCAGCAACACCGCCCGGACGAAGGTCATGCAGGCGGGATTCACCCGCGCGCTGGGCACGGCGGACGAAGTGTTCATCGGGGCGGTCAGCCGGGCGGACAAATTGAAGGAGAGCGAGCGGTTCGACGTGGAGGCGGTGACGGAGCACCTCGAGACGCAGGGCGTGCAAGCGCACACGGCAGCTACGAACACGATGCTGCTCGCCGAGCTGACCGCGACGGTCCTCAAGCCCCAAGCGAAGCCGCAGGTGGTGATCTTTTTCACCAACGGCTCGTTTGACGGGATTATCGGGAAGTTCGTCGAGGCGGCGAAATAACCGGACGGACGATCCGCGCGGCCGGCGGACTTACTGCGCCTGCTTGGCGACCTTGTACGCGGCAGGCTTCTGGCCTTTGGGCAGCGCGATCAGGTCGTAGTCGTGGAAGCCGGTGATGGCGACGTTGACGAACTCGCCGACGGGCAACTCGCGCGACACATAGACGCGACCGTCAATGTCGGGTGCGTCGGCCTCGCCGCGGGCGACGCCAGCTTCCTCGACCAGTACTTTCAGGGTGTCGCCCACGTGGTTCTTGCTGACCTCGGCGGCAATTTGCTGCTGGAGAGCCATGAGCTTGTGCCAGCGGGCTTCCTTCACCTTGGCGGGAATCTGGTTTTCCATCTTGGCGCCGCGGGTGCCGTCCTCCTGGGAGTATCGGAACACGCCCAGGCGCTCGAACTTGGTCTCGCGGATAAACTGGCAGAGTTCGTCCACGTCGGCCTCGGTTTCGCCGGGGAAGCCGACGATGAAGGTGGTGCGCACGGCGATGCCGGGGATGCCGGCGCGAATGCGGCGGATGAGGTCGCGGATGTAGTCGCCGCTGGTCTCGCGCTGCATGCGCTCCAGCATGGCGTCGCTGATGTGCTGCAGCGGGATGTCAATGTAGCGGGCGACCTTCGGGCACTCGGCGATGGTCTTGATGAGCTCGTCGCTCCAGTGCGCGGGGTGGGTGTAAAGCAGGCGGATCCAGAAGTCGCCCTCGATGGCGTTGAGCTGGCGGAGCAGGGTGGTGAGGGCGGTGCCGCGCGAGGAGTCGACGGGCGTGCGCGGATTCGGGCGCTGCTCCCAGGTGTCCATGCCGAAGAAGGTCGTGTCCTGGGAAATGAGGTTAATCTCCTTCACGCCCTCCTTCACGAGCTGGCGGGCCTCGGCGACGACGCTCTCGACGGTGCGGCTGCGGTGGCGGCCGCGGATCTGCGGGATGATGCAGAACGTGCACGGGTGGTTGCAGCCCTCGGCGATCTTGATGTACGCGAAATGCTTCGGCGTGAGCCGGAAGCGGGGCGTGTCGTAGTCCGGGATGTAGGTCGAACGCGGCGTGACAAAATTGTCCGGCACGGGATGGGCGCCGCGCTCCTTGGCGTAAAGGCCCTCGATGATGGGGGCGACCTTGGTGATCTGGTCGAGGCCGATGAACGCATCCACCTCATCCTGCAGCTCGCCGGACAGGTCCTTCGAAAAGCGCTGCGACATGCAGCCGGCGACGATGAGCTTCTGCTCCTTGCGGCGCTTCTTCAGGCCGCGGTTCTGGTGGACCTCGAGGATGTGGCCGATCGACTCCTCCTTGGACGAGTCAATGAAGGAGCAGGTGTTGACGATGACGACGTCGGCCTTCTCGGCCTCGGGGATGACGACCATGCCCGCCTGGTGCAGGTGGCCGATCATGATCTCGCTATCAACGAGGTTCTTGGCGCAACCGAGGGAGATGAGGCTGACCTTGATCATGGTGGGACCGGGGAAGAAAAAAACCGCGGCGCAGGGCCGCGGTTGGAAATTACGGAAGTAGGTCGCAGCCGGTTACTTCTTCTTGGGGGCGGCGGCCTTAACGCGCGCTTTGCGGCGCTTCAGGTAGGCAGCGCGACGTTTACGTTTGATGTACTTGTTGAGTTGTTGGCCCATGGTGGTGTGAAGTGAAAGGAACAGCATCCCGGCCGGGGCGGGGCGAGTCAAGTTTCCAGTCCAAGTATCGAATTTCCCTCTCGGCGCCAGCGGTAGACCAGCGGTTCCTTGGTGCGGTCGAGTTGCTTGTAGAGCGCCGGGTCGGAACGCTTGAGGAGCGTGAGCTCGGCCAGGCCGGTGGCGTCGCAGTTGAGGACGCGGGCGTACGGCTTGAAGTGCTCCGGCCGGCCGATGATGCGGGACAGGCCAGCCGGCGCGGCCGCGGCGGGCGAACGGTCGAGCGCGAGGAAGCAATAGGGCAGGCTGCGGAGGTCGATCCCGGCGCGCTGGCCGAATTTCACCCAATCGGAATTGGCGAAAATCTCACTGGGCGCGGGGGCGAAGTGGTGGCACCAGTCGCGCTCGTTGCCGGCGGCAAGGACGGGGCAGGCGTTCTGGTGGGTGCAGGGCGCGACCACGGTGAAGTGGGGGCGGAACTCCTCCCGCAGCGCCCCGAGCGAACGGCTGACGGCATGGGTGCCGGGCTCGACCCAGAGGACGGCTTCGGCGCGGGCGACCAGCGCGCGCAGGCCGTCGAGGGCCTCGGGTGGGAGCTCGTTGAGCACGTGGCTGATGATGAGCAGGCCGACGGGTTCCGCTGACGTCAGGAATCCGGGCGTGGCCTGGGCGACGTTCAAGGTCGGAAAGGCCCGGGTGGCGGCTTCGGTGGCAAAATCGCCGGCGACGGGTGAGTGGTCCCAGACGAGGAGGGAGTCGAAGTGATCCGCCCCGAAGAATGAAATCACGCGCCGGGCGGCGACCCCGCTGCCGCAGCCCCAGTCAAAGACGGAACGCGAGGAGGGCGACCAGCCGCGCTGTTTCAATTCGCGCAGGACGTGGTCCCATTTCCAGCCGATCCGCTCAGCATAGGTGAAATCGTAGCTCGCGAGGTCGCTGGTGGATTTCCAATAGGGTCCGGAATTCGGGGCTCCCTCCAGAAAGCCCGCGCGCAGCCGGTCGAGGGCGGGCCAGTCGAGATCTTCCCACGTCATGCGGTGAGGCTCACCCCGAGGTGGGTGGCGAGACGCTGGGTGTGGATGCCGTAAAAGGCCGCGAAGGCGCGCAGGCGGGCGGCGGCAGCGGGTTCGCCGGGCGGGCGGACCTTGATGGCGGAGATCATCAGGTTTTTGGCGGTGTGCTCGGTCGAGATGAACTCGAAGACCTTGGTGCGGTAGCCGGCCCATTCGAGCAGCTGGGCGCGCAGGGCGTCGGTGACAAATTCCGTGTGGCGTTCCTGGAAAATTCCGTGGCGCAGCGCATCGGCCAGGACGGGCGGGGCGGTGAGCTGGGGCCGCAGTTCCTTCTGGCAGCAGGGGGAGACGACGATGAGCGTGGCGCCGGCGGCAATGCCCTGGGCAAGTGCGTCATCGGTGGCGGTGTCGCAGGCGTGGAGGGCGATGAGGACGTCGGGGGGATTTTCGATTTTTGCGTTTCGATTTTCGAATTGGTAGGAATCGATCTGTCCGGCGGTGAACGTGAGATTGGGCAGGTTGTTCTCGCGGGCGACCCGGTTGCAGAGGTCCACCAACTCGGGGCGGGCTTCGATGCCGCGGACCGCGGCCTGGTCGCCGAGGAGGGCGGCGACGGCGAAGGTGAGGTAGCCTTTACCCGAGCCCATATCGACGATTTGAAGCGGTCGGCCTTCCTTCGCCGTGACGACGGGAGGCACGCCCGGGACGAGTGACGGGGTGTAGAGGCCGGCGTCGATGAGGAGGTGGCTAAGGAGTTCGGTGAACTTCTGGATCTGGCGGAATTTGTCGGCCATGCCATCGCGCGGCTGGCCGCGGTTGTTGGTGACGCCGAGTCCGCTCAACCAGCGCGCCGTGGCGGGAATCAGGTGGCCCTTGGCGCGATCATGCGTCGCCGGTGCCGCCGCGGTGGCGGTGGCCTGCTTCACGCGCAGGCGGGCGGAGCCGTCCGGCTGGCATTCGAGCTGGGCGGTTTGGGTGGCAGTGAAGAGGTGCGCGTCGAGGAAGTCGGCGCCGATGAGCGGCTCGATCAGCGCGAGACCCCCGGCGGGCGGATGGTTTTTCGTGATGTCGCGCGTGGCGTGGCGCCAGACGAAGGCCAGGTTCGGGCCGGTTTTCAGCGCGACCGGACGCACGAGGAGGTTCTGCAGCGTGGCGTCGGCGCCACGGTGCTTGCCCAGCGTGAGCTTGAGCAGGGTGCCTTCCTCCACGGCGACGTGGAGCAGGGTGAGGAACTTGGCGCGATTATCCGGGGTAGGGCTCAAATTAGGGGAGGTACTCGGTGGTCATGACGGTGGCGGCGGTGAGCTTGCCCTTCGGCAGCATGTCGAGGTCCTCCATCTGCTTGATCTGCGTGGTGAAGCGCGCGGGGTCGAGCCGCCCGATTTGTTTCGGCCCGCCGGACGCGTCACGGCCGGTGACGAGCTTCTCGTCGACGATCATCTTGCGGGAGAAGGCCATGAACTCGTCGGTGTTGTTGGAGTTGGCGAGCTTGAGCGCCGCGTGGGCGGGAGCCGGGTCGCCGGTCACGTAATCCTGCCAGCCGCGGATGTAGGCGCGGAGGAAGGCCTTGAGCTCGGCGGGATGTTCGCGGGCGAACCTTTTGTTGGTGATGAGCACGGCGTAGGCGCGGAACCCGGCGTCCCACGTGGAGAGGAAGCGCGGCATCTGGCCGCCGGCGTGGACGATGTGGTAGGGCTCGGCGATGAAGTAGCCCTGCTGGATGGCCTCCTTGTTGCCCATGAAGGCGGCGACGGAGAAATTCTGCGGCACGACCGAGACGGTGAGCCCGTATTTTTTCTGGAGGAACTTGAGGAACGCCCATTCGGGGCGGGCGATGATGGTTTTGCCCTGGAGGTCCTCGAACTTGCGGACGGGGCTGCCGGCGTTGACCAGCAGGCCGGAGGGGTCGTCCTGGAACACCGCGGCAAACTGCACGATCGGCAGGCCCTCGGCCTGCTGCAGGAGGGTGTTAGTGCTGTCGGCCTGCCCGATGTCGGCCTGCCCGGTGGCGATGCGCGGCATGACGTAGGCGTTGGGTCCGCCGGGCATGATGGTCACGTCGAGGCCTTCGTCGCGGAAGAAGCCGCGGGCCTGGGCCTGGTAAAAACCGCCATGCTCGGGTTCGGCGACCCAGTCCAGCTGGACGGTGATCGGGGTGAGCGGCTTTGTGCCGGCGGCCAGGGCGGCAGCCGGGAGCAGCAGGGCGACGGTGAGCAGGCGGAGGGTTTTCATGGGACGATCAGTTATCAGTACGCTCATAAGAATCGTGCCACTGGTGCATGGCGAGCCAGCTGAGGCCCACCACGACGGCGACGAAGACAAAGCCCAGGACGCAGGTGACGGCGGCGGTGGCGAAGAGCGCGGGGTATTTCGCCTGACTGGAGTAGATGATGGCCGAGAAGCCGAGGCCGCCGCCGTCGCCGGCGGAACTGCCCGCGGTGTAGTCGCCGACGAGGGCGCCGATCGGGGCGAGTGTCGCCGCGATGCGCAGGCCGGTGAAGAAATACGGCAGGGCCGCGGGCGCGCGGAGCAGGAAGATTTCCTGCCGGCGGGTGGCGCGGTACATGCGGAAAAGTTCGACGATGTTGCGGTCGGTGGAAACGAGTCCCTGGGTGGTGTTCACCACGAGCGGGAAGAAGCAGATCAGGAAGGTGATCACGACGACGCTCTTCAGGCCCGGCCCGACCCACAGGATCAGGATGGGGGCGAAGATGATGACAGGAATCATCTGCAGCATCATCAGGTACGGATAGAGGCTGACGCGCACGAGGGACGAGACGGAGAGGGCGAGGGCGAGCAGCGAGCTGATCGCAATGGCGCAGGTGAAACCGAGCAGCGCCCCCTCGGCGGTATTGAGCGCGGCATGGGCGAGGTCGGCGCCGTTGGTCCGGAACGCGCCGAGAATTTCACCGGGCGACGGCAGGAGGAACTGCATGTCCTCCGACAGGGAAAACCGCACGGCATACCAGACGGCGATAAAGAGGACGCCGGTCGCGGCGGGCAGCAGGAGATTGAGCAGGCGCTTGGACATCGGCGGTCAGGCTTCGGCGGTTTCGACCGAACGCAAAATGCGGGAAACCTCGGTCACGAGGTCGTGGTATTCGCGGGAGAGCCGGGTGGCGGCGGTGCGCGGATAGGCGAACGGCACGGCGACCTCGGTGTGCACGCGTCCGGGGTTGGCGGACATCACGAGGATACGGTTGGAGAGAAACACGGCTTCGGCGACGGAATGGGTGACAAAGAAGGCGGTCCAGGCCTGTGCTTCGCGGATGGCGAGCAGCTCCTCGTTGAGGTGCTCGCGGGTCATCTCGTCGAGGGCCCCGAAGGGTTCGTCGAGCAGCAGCAGCTTGGGTGCGAGCGACAGGGCGCGGGCGATGGACACGCGCATTTTCTGGCCCCCGGAAAGCTGGCGTGGATGGGCGTTCGCCCGGTCAGCCAGGCGGACGAGCTCGAGGACGCGCGCGCCGGTGGCGAGACGCTGGGCCGCCGGGGCGCCGCGCAGTTTCAGGGGCACGCCGACATTCTGGGCGACGGTGAGCCAGGGGAGCAGGGTCGGTTCCTGGAAAACGAAGGCGAGTTCGGCGGCAGCCTCCTCGGGGGTGCGACCGTCAATGCGCAGGGTGCCGTCGGTCAACGGGCTGAGGCCGGCGATGAGGCGGAGCAGGGTGGATTTGCCGCAGCCGCTGGGGCCGATGAGGCTGATGAAATCACCCGGTGCCGCGGCGAGACTGATGCGGTCGAGCACCACCGGACCATCGCCGTAGCGCTTGGTAAGGTCGTGGAGATCAACGAGGGGCGTCGCAGCCATTGGGGCGCGAACTTAGGCGGCGACCGGGGGAGCGCAACCCCCGCCTTCGCAAAGTCTACGGCGGGCAAGGCTCACTTCAGTTTTGCGAGTGAGTCGGCGGCCAACTTGAACTCCGGGTCCAGCTTGAGCGAGGTCTCGTAGGCCACGCGGGCGGCGGCGGAATCCTTGCGCTGCTCCGCGATCACGCCGAGACGCCAGTGGACGGCGGCATGGCCGGGCTCGTTCTTGGCCGGCGCCAGTTCGAGGCAGCGGCGGAGGGCCTGTTCGCCGCGGTCGAGGCGGAGACCGGATTGGGCGGCGGTCCGACCGATGGAATACAGCGCGATGTAATTGTCGGGGTGCGTCCGGAGCAGGTTTTCAAAGATCGCGAAGGCGTCCTCATATTTCTTATCTTTGACATAGAGCGCGCCATAGACGTCCGCGCCCATGACCGGGTCGCGCTTCTTGATTTCCGCGGCCTGCTCGTAGGCCTTGCTCATGCCCCCGCCGGCAAAGGTCGGTGCCTGCCGGTAGTAGGACACCAGCCCATTGCGGGCGAGGAGGTTGTCCGGGTTGAGTTGCACGGATTTTTCCAGCGCGGCCTGGCATTTTTTCGCGAGGCCCAGCTGGGAAAACAACCCGGCCTTCCCCGCGGCGGCCCCATAGGCGTCGCCCAGGTCCATGAAATAATCCGAGTTGGCCGGCGCGAGGATCGTGGCCTGCTCGAGCTGTTTGATGGCTTCGTCGAGCTCGTTGCGCTTCATCGCGAGCAGGCCGAGGTAGGAGTGCGCGGCGGCGTTGGCGGGA
Organism: uncultured Opitutia bacterium; assembly: GCA_903855985.1. Lineage (GTDB taxonomy): Bacteria > Verrucomicrobiota > Verrucomicrobiia > Opitutales > Opitutaceae > Opi-474. Next base: position 25,341 of record CAIOAO010000107.1, read on the forward strand.
TCGCTCACGGTGATCTGCTGGAAGGCGGCGCGGGCCTCGGGGTATTGCTTGGACTTGTAGAGGGCGACGGCGTCGTCGATGGGCGCCGCGGCCCGCAGCAGCCCGGCGGTGACGGCAAAGACAAGGAGGAGGCGAAGGCTCATGGGGATGAGACAGAATCGCCGGGAAAGGTTTCCCGGGGCGACACAAAAACGGCGGCGAGCCGGGCGGCGTTACTCGTAACGCAGCGCGTCAATCGGGTCGAGCAACGAGGCCTTCCGGGCGGGATAATAGCCGAAGATCATGCCGACGGCGGCGCTGAAGAAAAAGGCGACGACCACAGCGGTCGGCGAGACGAGCGTGGGCCAGCCTTTGAGGTGGGAGACCAGCTCGGACGCGCCGATCCCCGCGAGGATGCCGATGGTCCCGCCGAGGACGCTGAGCACGATGGACTCCGTGAGGAATTGGAGCTGGATCTCCCGGCCGTGGGCGCCAACGGCGAGGCGGATGCCGATTTCGCGGGTGCGCTCGGTGACGGAGACGAGCATGATGTTCATGATGCCGATGCCGCCGACGATGAGGGAGACGCCGGCCACGGCGCCGAGCAGGCCGGTCATGGTGTCGGCGGTGGCGGTGGCGGCCTGGGCGATTTCCACCTGGCTGCGGACGGTGAAATCATCGCTGCCCTCCGCGGTGCGGTGCCGCTGCCGGAGCAGGGCGACGATGTCGTTCTGGGCGAGGGTCATCGTGTCGGGCGACGACGCCTGGACGCTGATGGAGCGCAGCATGGTCTGCTTGGACACCCGGCGCATGGCGCTGGTGTAGGGCACGATGACGAGATCGTCCTGGTCCTGACCCTGGACGGAAAGACCCTTGGCGGCGAGCACCCCCACGACCTTGAAGGGCTGGGCCTTGATGCGGAGGACCTGGCCGACCGCGGAGCCATCGGGAAACAGCTGGGTGGCGATGGTCTGGCCGATGACGCAGACCTTGCCGACGCTGCGGACATCGGCCTCGGAAAACATGACGCCGTCGGAGAGCGGCCACACCCGGATGGTGAGGTAGTCGGCACCCTCGCCGAGGATCTGCGTGGACCAGTTGAGGCCATTGGCCAGGATTTGCGCGGAGGAGCGGACCTCAGGGCTGACGCCGATGACGGTGGTGACCTCGCGCTTGATGGCCTCGGCGTCCTCGACCGTCAGCGTGCCGGCGCCGAACGCGCCGGAGCGTGCGCCGCCCTGGTTGAAGCTGCCGGAGAACACGAGGAGGACGTTTTCGCCGAGCGAGGCGATCTGGGCCTCGACCACGGACTTGGCGCCGTTGCCGATGCTGACCATCGCGATGACGGCGCCGACACCGACGATGATGCCGAGCGCGGTGAGCAGGGAGCGCAGCACGTTGCGGCGGAGGGCGCGGAAGGAAACGGTGAGGGTGGAGCGGAGGCGCATGGCGGGAGCTCAGGCGGTGAGTTTGGCGGCGGCCTCGGCCGCGTGAAGCTTGCGCAGTTCGTCGTCGGCGCTGAGTCGGTCGGTGACCTGCACGTCGCTCACGACCTTGCCGTCGCGCATGATGAGGTTGCGGCGGCAGTAGTGGGCGATGTCGAGCTCGTGGGTGACCATGACGATGGTGATGCCCTGCTCGTTGAGCTTCTGGAACACGCCCATGACCTCGACGGCAGTCTTGCTGTCGAGATTGCCGGTGGGTTCGTCGGCGAGCAGGACCTGCGGATTGTTGACGAGGGCGCGGGCGATGGCGACGCGCTGCTGCTGGCCGCCGGAGAGCTGGCTGGGGAAATGGTCGGCGCGGGCGGCAAGGCCGACGATTTCGAGGCAGTGCTCGGCGCGTTCCTGCATGTCGCGGTGGGAGATCCGGCGGCGGCCGTAGAGCATGGGGAGCTCGACGTTTTCCAGCGCGGTCGTGCGGGAGAGCAGGTTGAAGCCCTGGAAGACGAAGCCGAGCTTCTCGTTGCGGAGATCGGCAAGCTCGTTGCGGTCGAGGCCGGCGATGTCCACGCCGTCGAGCAGGTAGCGTCCCGACGTCGGCCGGTCGAGGCAGCCGAGGGTGTTCATCAGCGTGGATTTGCCGGAGCCGCTGGCGCCCATAACGGCCATGAATTCGCCCTTGTGCAGCTCGAGGGAAACGCCGCGGACGGCGTGCACCTTCACCTCGCCCGAATCATAGATGCGGTGGATGTCCTCAAGCTTGACGACGGCGGACATGCGGGGCGCGGCGGGGTTTAGAACCGGCGCTGCTGGCCGCCGCTGAACGGATTGGTCGCCGGGGCACCGGGTTTGGCGCCGGGAATGATGGCGGAGGTGATGACCTGGTCGCCCTCCTTGAGTCCTTCGAGAATCTCGGTGTAGGTGCCGTCCGTGATGCCCAGCTTGACCGTGGCGGCGTCCACGCGGGGTGGCTCGGATTCAGTCCGCGTGAGCGTGTAAAGTGTGCGGGTGACGGGGGCGTTGCTGTCCCCGCCGCCGAAGCGGCCGGCGGGCAGCTCGATGCCGCGCTCCTTGGCGAGCTCCTTGATGCGGGTGATAACCTCGGGGGAGGGCGGGCCGTTGCCGCGGACAAAGCCTGCGTCGCGCATCAGCTCCTGGAACTGGGCGCGGCGCTCGTCGTCGGTCAGCGGCTTGGGGGCGGGGGCCGCGCCGGGCACCGGGGCGGCCGCGGGCTTGGCGGGGATCAGGGAATCGGGAATCCGCGCACGCAGGGCGCTGTTGGGAATCTTGAGGGCGCCGACATGGTTGGCGATGGTGATGGACACCGTGGCGGTCATGCCGGGCTTGAGTTTCAGGTCGGTGTTCCGGACATCGATCATGGTGTCGTACACGACCACGTTCTGGGTGGTCTTGGGCGAGTTGCGGATTTGCGAGACGACGCCGCGGAAAGTGCGGTTGGGAAAGGCGTCGACGGTGAAGGTGACGCGCTGCTGATCCTGGACGTTGCCGATGTCCGCCTCGGAAATCGCGGCGTCGATCTGCATTGTGGTGAGGTCGTTCGCGATTTGGAAAAGCACGGGGGCGCTGAGGCTGGCGGCGACGGTGTTGCCGACGTCCACGCTGCGCGAGATGACGCTGCCATCGATCGGGGAGTAGATGGTGCAGCGGTTCAGGTTGACCTGGGCGGTGTCGAAGTTGGCGCTCTGGATCTTCACCTGGGCATCGGCCTGTGCAAGCTGGGCGACGGCGGTGTCGAGGTCGCTCTGCGGAATGAGGGTCTGCTTGAAGAGGGTCGCGGCGCGGTCGGCGTTGGCCTTCATCAGCGCGTAGCTGGCCTTGGCGTTGGCGAGCTGGCCCTCGGCCTGCTTGAGGGCGGTCTGATAGTTGGACGGGTCGATTTCCGCGAGGACCTGGCCCTTTTTGACCGGGGAATTCCAGTCCACATAGAGCTTGGCGACGTTGCCGGAAATCTGGCTGCTGACGTCCACGGTGGTGACCGCCTGCAGGGTGCCGGTGGCGGAGACGGTCTGGATGACGTCGCCCTTTGTGACGGGCGTGGTCGTGAACTCGGGGGCCTTTTCGGCCGACTGCTGCCAGAAATACCAGCCGCCGGCGGCGAGGGCGGCGACGAAGACGAGGAGCACGATCAGACCGCCAGAACTCTTCGATTTAGCCATGGAAATTAAAGATAGAATACCCGGAGTGAAACATGGCAACCCTAACCCTCCGTGACGGAGGGGCGCGAGGCTGCCGGCGTGCAAAGAGTGACGCCGCGCCGCCTCCGGTGGTTACGGCCGGCGGAACGGGCGGGAAATCTTGTTGCCAGTGCGGGGGGCGGAAACTTGGTTTCAGCTCTGCTAAAACCCATGAAAAATCTCCCCCGCTGGCTTGCTCTCCTCACCGCCCTGTTGCTCCTCGCGCCGGCCCGCGCCGCCGAGGAAAAGCCGGAAGCGAAGTCCGAGGTCGCAGCCGATAAGAAGGCCGATCCGAAGGAGAAGGAGCCGGTGCTGTCCGTCACCGAGCATGAAATCACGATCGGCGGAAAACTCATCAAGTACCGGGCAACCGCGGGCTATCTCGTGCTGAAGGATGCCAAGGACAAACCCCGCGCGAATATTTTCTTCACTGCCTACACCAAGCTCGGCGAGTCCGACCCGGCCAAGCGCCCGCTGACCTTCTCGTTCAACGGCGGCCCGGGTTCCTCGTCGGTCTGGCTGCACCTCGGTATGCTCGGGCCGAAGCGCGTCGTCATGACGGACAAGGGCGAATCGCTGCCGCCGCCGTACAAGTGGGTGGACAACGAGTTTTCGTGGCTCGACCAGACCGACCTGGTGTTCATCGACCCGGTCTCGACCGGCTACAGCCGCGCGGCGAAGGACGTGGACGCGAAGCAGTTCCACGGATTCACGGGCGACATCGAGTCGGTGGGCGAGTTCATCCGGCTCTGGACCACGCGCAACCAGCGCTGGGCCTCGCCGAAATTCCTCGTGGGGGAGAGCTACGGCACGACGCGCGCCGCCGGCCTGTCCGACTACCTGCAGCGGAAGTACGATTTTTACCTCAACGGAATCTGCCTGATCTCCTCGATCATGAATTTCCAGACGGCGCGGTTCGCGCCGGGCAACGACCTGCCGTACGAGCTGTTCCTGCCGACGTACACGGCGGCGGCGTTTTACCACGGCAAGCTGAAGGGCGAGCTCGCGAAGGACCTGCCGAAGACCCTCGCCCGCGTCGAGGAGTTCGTGCGGAAGGATTACACCCTCGCGCTGATGCAGGGGGACGCGCTGCCGGCGGCGGAACGCCAGCGGATCGCGGAGTCGCTCGCCGCGTTCACGGGCCTGCCGCTGGCCCACGTGGAGGAGAAGAACCTCCGGATCGACATCTTCGACTTTGTGACCGAGCTGCGGCGCAGCGAGCACCGCACGATCGGCCGGCTGGACAGCCGGTTCGTGGGCATCACGGACAGTGTGGACGGATTTTTTGACCCCAGCCTCGAGGCCATCAACGGCGGCTATACGACGGCGTTGAACGACTACATGCGGCGCGAGCTGAAGTATGAGAACGACCTGCCGTACGAGATCCTCACGGGTGCGGTGCAGCCCTGGAGCTACAGCAATGTGGAGAACGAATACCTCAACGTCGCGGAGACCCTGAAGAAGGCCATGACGAAGAACCCGTTCCTCAAGGTCTGGATTGCGAACGGCCACTACGACCTCGCCACGCCGTACTTCGCGACGAAGTACACGGTGGAACACATGGGGCTCGATCCGTCGATCCGGGATCACATCACGCTCACCTACTACGAGGCGGGCCACATGATGTATATCGAGAAACAGTCGCGCGAGAAGCTGAAGGCCGACTACGACGCCTTCCTGGATGCGACGCTGAAATCAGCCGGCGTGCGGTGATGGCATTTCAGCGCCCGGCCGCCAGCAACGCGGCCCGGGTACCGAGATAGTCCGCGTAGAGTCGGGGAAGCAAATCCGGCGACGGCGCAGCCGCCAGCGCGGCCGTGGGATGCCGCACCAGCGCCGCATCGAGGATCCGAGCCGCCTCGGGCAGGATATCCCAGCCGGCGAAATACATCGTGTGGCGCACGCCGAGGATGGCGGCGGTGCTGACGAGCCGGTCGGTGCCAACGTGCCGGGTCATCACCTGCGTGGGATCGGTGGGATAAAGATAGGACTGGCTCGTGGGCAGGTAGAGCAGGCGGGATGGGCCGAAGGTTTCGACCCAGCGGTAAATCGGCCACGGCTTGGCGGTCTCGTCCTCCCAGGCGTAATGCCAGACGGCGATGCGCATGGCCGGGGGCAGCGTGGCGTGGTTGATGGCCACGTGGTCGTCCTGCCACCAGCAGTTGGCCATGACGAGGTCGAGCGCGGGATTGTGCCGGTGGCAGCGCGCGGCGAACTCACCCATGAACCGGGCGAAGGCGAGGTTGTGCCAGGCCTGCCGGGCGGGCTTGGGTTCGGCGCGGAGGTCGCGGCCGGTTTCGGAGCGATATGCCGCCACGGACTCGGGATTGAAGCGGTCGGGGTCGCTCTCGGTCGGATGGACGGCGACGCCGTCGGCGTTGGGATAGAGTTCAAGAACCTCATCGAGCACGTCGAAGATGTACCGGCGGGTGAGCGGGTGCTCGAGGGCGAGGCCGAACTGCTCGCCGGGCCGGCCTGATTCATCCTGCCGCGCGGCCTCTGGATGAAGGCGGCTGAAATCCCGTGCATGCCCGTCCGTCGTGAGCATGAGATAGACCTTCACGCCGCAGCCGTGGGCGTGGTCAATGAGCTCGCGGAGAAAATTATCCGAGACGTTGCGGGCGTGGCGGTCGCGGAGCTGGGGATAGCGCCGGGACGGGTAGGCGAGGGTGTAGCCGTTCACCAGGGTCCAGAGCCGGTTCATGCCGTTCGCTCCCATCCAGGTGACCAACTCCTTCCACTGCGCGAGGGTCCAGTTCGCCAGCGCGTGCGTCTCGCGGCCGAAGATCAGGGCGTAATCGCCGCAGCCCAGGAAAACGTAATAGCCCGCCTCGTGCTCGGTCGCCACGGGGACGGGATCGCGGCCAAGGAAATAGTCGCTGCCGGTGAGGCGGCGGGCGCCGTCGCAGGCCGTAACCTGCAAGGCGTGAAATCCCGGCCGGGACAGACGACCCCGGATCTCCCAGCCGCCGGCGGGTCGCGGAGTGGCGGGCCCCGAGGCCGTGAAGCCCGGGAACAGGAGTTCAAGGCCGGTCAGCACGGCGGCCGGATTGGCGGCCAGCTTAACGGTGAAGGAAAACTCGGTACCGGGGGCGACTTCGCGCCGCGGGGTGTGGACCAGCAGATCCCCGGCCGGTGCCAGTGGAGCGGTGGCGGTCATGCTCAGCGCTTGTACGCGATCTTCAGGGCGGCGGCGACGTTGGGCGGGACGAAATGGGAGACATCGCCGCCGTACTTGGCGACCTGCTTGACGAGCGAGGAGCTGGTGTAGCTGAACTGCTCGTTAGGCATCACGAAGATGGTTTCGATCTGGGGCTTCAGGTGCCGGTTCATCAGGGCCATGTTGAACTCGAACTCGAAGTCGGAGAGGGCGCGCAGGCCGCGGATGATGGCGTCGGCCTCATGGGCGATGCAGAAGTCCACCAGCAGGCCGCCAAAGGGCGTAAGGGTGACATTGGGGAACTTGGCCACATTCGGACGCAACATATCCAAGCGCTGTTCCGGGGTGAAGAGGGGTCCTTGCCAGGGTTGTCGGCGACGGCGACGGTGACGCGGTCAAACAGCTTCGCGGCGCGGCCCAGCACATCGAGGTGGCCGTAGGTGATGGGATCAAAGGTGCCGGGGTAAATGCAGTGGTGCATGGGGGAAGCGGACCCGAGCAAGGCAGGAAACCCGCTGCGGGGAAAGCGGAGAATGCGGAGGCTTCGCGGCCGGCCGCTGTACTCTTGCGTTTGCCCCGGCGAAAGTTTGGCTGGCGGTGCCGTTGCCCGCGACTCCCGCGATGAAATACAATCTGCCGAATCTCCTCACCCTGTCCCGCATCCCGATGATGTTTGTCGTGGTGGCGCTGCTGCACCTGGACTTCCCGTGGTCCGGCACCATTTGCTTCTGGCTCTACATTGCGGCGGCCCTGACCGATTGGCTGGACGGCAAGATTGCGCGCGAGCGGGGCGAGGTGTCGTCGTTCGGACGGTTCATGGACGCGGTCATCGACAAGGTCATGGTCATCGGAATCATGATTGCACTGGTCAGCGGGAACTTTTTTTACGGCCACAACATCGCGGCGCTGATGCTGTTGCTCTGCATCCTGGCGCGGGAATTCGCCATTTCCGGCATGCGCATGGCGGCGGCCTCGAAGGGTATTGTCATCGTCGCGGACAGCGGCGGGAAGGTGAAGACCTTTGTCCAGTTCAACGCGATTGGCTGGTTGATTGGCTGGCGGATGTTTGCGCAGGACTACCCGGAGCTGTTCGGCGGCGCCGAGGCTCGCTGGATCAATTGGGTGCATGTCGTCGGCGTGGCGTTGTTCGTGTTGTCGGCGGTGCTCACCATCACGTCCGGCTGGTCGTATTTCCGTCGCCACGGCCACGTGGTGATGGACTGAGATGCGCCTGCAGCAGCCGATCTGGCCGCGCTTTCTGCCCACGCAGGTCGTGCTGAACCTCGCCCGGCTGGGGCCGATCGGCGCCCGGCTGCCCGCTCCGGGCACATGGGGCTCGGTGGCGGGCCTGCTGTATTTCACGGTGTTCTTTTATCCGCTCGGGACCGTCGCGACGGTGCTCTTGAGCCTGCTGGCCTGCTATCTGGCGGTGGCGCTGTGCGGCGAGGCGGAGTTCCGGCTCGCGCGGAAAGATCCGGGCGAGGTGATTCTCGATGAATTCGTGGTGATGCCGCTGTGTTTTCTGGGCTGGCATTTCCTCGTGGGACCGTGGCCGCCGTGGGCGATTTTCCTCTCGGGTTTCGCGCTGTTCCGGTTCTTCGACATCCTGAAACCGCTTGGTATCCGCAAACTCCAGGACCTGCCGGGCGGCTGGGGTGTAGTGGTGGACGACATGGCCGCGGCGCTCGCGAGCTGTGCCACGATGCACCTCGCGAAGCTGGCCTGGGTGCATTTCGCGCGCTAGGCGTGGGTCGGGCTTTATGCCCGACATCTCTAGCAATGCCTGTCGGGGATAAACCCCGACCCACAACAGGACTCAGGTAATTTCGAGGTGCGGCGAACTGACGAACGTGCCACGATTGTCCTCGAGGCTGAGGTAACAGACTGTGACGGCGTCCGGGACATCGACGGTGATCAGGCTGCCTTCGAGTAGGGCAGGTGCGCTGACCCAGCGCCGATCCTGCCAGCGGCCGGTGTCGGCCGTGAAATTCAAGCAGGCCTTGGTGATCGGCTGGTGATGGGTCCAGCGGGCGCTGAGACTGCGGCCGGTGAGTTGGGGTGGACTGATGACCGTCAGCGGGTCGCCGCCGCGCAGGTGTTGGTCGGCAAAGAGCGCGATTTCGCCGGGGGCGATGCCGGATTCCTGGCTATGCTCCATCCCGACACGGACGCAGCAGGTGACGGATGACTTGGGCAGGGCGTAGGTCTTCGCCACGCTGTCCAGCGGGTAGGCGAAATCGTTGGTGCCGGAAACGAAGAGGATGGGCGCCGTGGCGGCGGGCAGATAAACGGAAGGGTCGCACCGCTCGTGCCAGGTGAGACGCTGGGCGGGAGTCATCGTCGCAAACCGGTCCATCCAGACCTGTGCACTGTTAGCCTGGAGGTAGCCGCAGCCGTAAACGGGGATGGCACAGGCCAGGCGCGGGTCGAGGCTGGCGGCGATGCAGGTCAGGTAGCCGCCCCAGCTGACACCTGTTATGCCGATGCGGGTGGGATCGACCGCGGCAAAACTCCGGAGGAGGGTATGCGAACGCAGGACCGCGGCCACCGCATGATAGGTCCACGAGTCAGCCCAGGCGACCGTGGGGTCGAAAATGACGGCGTCGTCCATCGCCGGTCCCCGCCGGGCGAGCGGGATGCGTTCGGCGCCGCAGCCATTGAGGTCCATCGCGATTGCGGCGTAACCGCGCTGCACCCAGAACTCGACCCAGCTGCGAAAGGCGGCACCGAGTCCGCCGTGGACACAGACCATGCCGGGGACGCGGCCGGTGCTTCCGGTCGGGATGCCGACGTAGGCGAACACCTCGGTGGGCCGGCCGGCGCAAGGCTCGTGTTCAAAGAGGACAGAGGTGACGGATCCAACCGTCTCCAGCACGCGGTACGAGGGCTCCGCAAACAGCCGCGGCCGGTTCCAGTTGGCCAAGGGGTCAGTGGGCGCCGGCTTCACGTCCTAGCGCTTGGCCTTGTAGTTAAACTCGACCCGCACGCTGCCGCTGGCGCCCAGCTCATGGCCATCCGGACCCCAGATGGACCAACCGCCGACGGTCGCGGTGAGCCGGGTGTGGCGGCCCTGCCACCGGGTCAGCGGAAACACGATCGCGGGCCGCAGGCCAAAGACCTGATGACTCTCATTGCTAAACAGGGCGGTGGAACTGTAGCTGGCCGTCAGCAGGGTCTGGAATTTCTTCCAGTCCCGGGCGAGGCCGCCGGAGATGGTGGATGAGTTGGAGTGGAGCTGATTGCGGCCAAAATTTGCGGGGAGATTGGTCGAGTTCAGCAGATCGATCCCCAGCGTGCTGTAACCCATCAGGTCGTAGTCGGGCATCAGGAGTTTGGAAACTGCGACATAGGGCACGGTATGCTGGTAGCCGTCGCTCAGGTCACGCGGCGGACGGCTGAGCGGGGTGATGAAATCCACGCCCGTGCTCCAGGACAGGTCAGGGGAGGTCGGCGAAGTCTTGGGGGTCTCGTATTTGACGCCGGTATTCAGCCGGTCGAAACCGTAGCCCGCCGACCCGGCCAGGCCGTGGGTGAAATAGCCCTCCACTTCCACATGGGCCTGATAATCCACATCAATCTTCGCCCGAAGGCCCAGCGGGACCCGCATGAAATCCTTGTGGACCAAGTCGCCGAAGTGCGGGCTGCTGTAGAACTGAAAAATGTCATGCGGCATGAAGTTCGACAGGCCGAACCGGGAAAAATCCGGCAGGCGGTCGAGCAGTTCGCCCAGGTTGGAAAGTGAGTTCGCCTGGGACGGCACGGTGGATTGCGCCCGGCCGGTGAGGACGCTGAAACCCAAGATCACAGCCAGCCCGGCAAAACGAAAGGTGCGTTGGCGGTGCATGGCGGGTCAGGGCAGTATCTGGAGGTTTTCCGCCGGAAGTTTCACCAGCAGTCCCTGTTGAAGCACATCCACGGCGAGCACGACGCCCTGGGGATTGGCGGGGTCATCCACGAAACCCTCGAGTCCGCGCAGCGGCCCGCCGACGATCTTCACGCGGCGGCCGCGGGTGAGCAGGGGTCGCACGCTGAGTTCATAACCGGAGGCCACGATGGCGCGGACCTCCGCGACCTGGCGGAGAAAGCGGGCCTCGTCCTCGATCTCAATCGCGCGGGCGATGAGGTCCTGCTGGTAGATGCGCGCCTTCCGCAGGGCAGAAACCTGCACGAAAACATAGCCGGCAAAAAGGGGCTTGGTGAACTTCTTGGTCGCCGAGCCGTACCGGCGCACGCTGGTGATCAGCGGCAGATAATGGGGCAGTTCCTCGGCCGCGAGCAGGGCGGCGAGCTTTTTCTCGCAGCGGGGCCGGGTGTGGCAGACCAGCCAGCGCGGTTCCGCGAGGTCGGTTTCGGCAAGTTGAGGGGAGGGCTGAACCATGCAGATCAGACCTTGGCGAGGCGCCGAAGTGCCAGCAGGTAACCCGGAAATCCCTTGCCGCTGATCATCGCAATGCAGGCCCCCGCCGTCATGGACTGGCGCCGGAAGGGCTCGCGCTTCTTGATGTCGGAAATGTGCACCTCGACGGCGGGCAGGCTGGTGCTGGCCAGGGCGTCGCGCAGGGCGATGCTGGTGTGGGAGTAGGCCCCGAAATTGACGATGAAGCCGCCGACGCCCGAGTCCGCAAGACGGTGGATCTCATCGATAAGCGCACCCTCGTGGTTGGACTGGAAGAAGCTCGGGTTGAACCCCAGCGCACGCGCCTCGGTGCGGATCAGTTTTTCCAGGTCGCGCAGCGTGGCCGTGCCGTAGATCTCCGGCTCGCGCTTGCCGAGGCGGTTGAGGTTGGGACCGTGGAGAATGGCGATCTTCTTCATTGGGGGAGAGGAATGGGAAAAGTGGCGGACAGGGACAGGCCGAGCCTGCATGAGTTCCGGGCCGGTTAGAAGGGATTTTCCGTGGCGATAAATTCCCAGGGCAGGCGGAACTTTTGGGCGAGCTCGGCGGCGAGGGCCGACACGGCGTGAACCTCGGTCGCATAGTGGCCGCAGACGTAGAGGTTGAGCTTCTGTTCCTGGGCGAAGTTGAAGTGCTCCTCGCGCAGTTCCCCGGTCACCAGGGTATCAACGCGGGCGCGCCGCAGTTCCGGGATGGCGCTGCGGCCGCTGCCGCTGCAAAAGGCGATCTGGCGCGGGCTCGCCGAGCCGTACTCGATGGCGATCATCCGTGGGTAGAGCGCCGCCAGCTTTCGGCGCAGCGCGCTCCGCGTCAGCCGGCTGGGCGCGATGCAGCCGATGGCGCGGCCCTCGAGCGGGAGGAAGCGGCGTTTCGGGGTCAGACCCAGCTGGCGGGCGAGGAGGGCGTTGTTCCCGATCGACGGATGGGCATCGAGCGGCAGGTGGCTGGAATAGAGCGCACAGTTGCCGCGCTTAAGGGCCAGGATCCGGGGATGAAACGGGCGCTTGGGCGGGTGGGGCAGGTCCCAGAACATGCCATGGTGGACAAGCAGGAAGTCCACGCCGGCCGCGATGGCTTTTTGAAAGGGGATGAGGCCGGCGTCCACCGCGGCGCCGATCTTGGTGACGCGGCCGTTGTTGGCGAACTGCAGGCCGTTGAACGAGTCGGGAAAATCCGTGAAGGCCCGGCGCGAAGTGCGGCGGTCGCAATAGGTGACAAGATCGGAGAGTGGGGTCATTGGCTGGGACCGAGACGGCAACTATGGGCGCTAAAGCCCGCGCCGAAACTGACGAGCCAAAAATCACCGTCGGGACCGGGTCGGGCGGTCCGCAGCGTTTCCTCCAGGGCAAACAAGACGGACGGGCTGCTCATGTTGCCGTGGTTCCGCAATGTGCGCGTGCTGGCGTCGAGCGAATGAGGCGCGACGACCGGCTCAATGGCCTCGAGCACATCGCGTCCGCCGGGATGCGTGATGACGCGCGAAACCGGCCGGGACCCACGATCGGCCCAGAGCCGGCCGACGGCGGCGGCAGCGAGCTCCGGCACGGAACGGTGGAGGAGGTTGCGGAGTTTCCCGTCGCGCTGCTCGAAGCGAAGTTTGTCGCGGTCGGCCGGCTGGTGCAGGGTGTCGAATCCGAACGCGCGCAGGCCGGTCGGGCCGGGAGTATTGCGCCAGATCGTGGCCGCGGCGCCGTCGCTGAAAAGACACGCACTGATGAGCACGCCGGGATCGTCATCGAGGTAAAACGCAGCGGAGCAGATCTCCACCGCGACGCAGGCGACGATGGCGTCGGGCTTCGCGGCGAGCACATGGCTCGCGGCGCGCAGCGTCGGGATGGCGGCGCCGCAGCCGAGTCCGACAAGATCCTGCAGGAAAACGTTGGTCCGCAGTCCGAGCTGCTCGGCGACATAGCTGGTCACGCCCGGGCAGAGGTAACCGCTGCAGGTGCAGATGAGCAGGGCGTCGAGCTGATCGGCCCGCAGGCCCGCCTGCGCGAGGGCGGCGGTGAGGGCGCGTCCGGCGAGTTTTGGGGCCTCGGCGCGGAAGATGGCGTTCAACTCATCGGCGGTCAGGTCAAACACCTGGGCCAGGTCCGGCGCGGCGAAGTGCCGCGTGGCGATGCCATGATCGCCCTTCAGGATGGTCTGCAGGATGAGCATCGAGCGCCGCTTGAGGCGGGCGCCGATCGGGGAGCGCTGCGCGAGTTCCCAGCATTCGGCCTGGGTGGAGGTGGCCGGGGGCACGGCGGTGGCGAGCGCATGGAGATACATTTAAATAGGACCCGGGAACGGCCGGGAGGTTCAGCGAGGGCTCACGGGCGCCGGATGGCAACCATCTGGTAGGCGTAGCCCGTGGTGATGACACAGTTGCAATCCCACTCAGCGGGATCGAGTCCGAGTGCCCGGGGAAGTTCGTCCCCGTCAAAACCCGCGGCAATGCTGACGTAGCCGTCGTGACGGCTGACGTGATTGGCGCCGAACAAGGGGGCCAGCACGCGGTAGGCTTGCTGGGCGATGCGCCGGCGGGCGGGTTCGCGGGCGAGGATGATCCGGGCGTGACGGCGGATGACGGCGCCGACGGAGGCCAGTTCGGCGGCGGAAAACTGGTGGAAGATCAGGTTGCCGATCACGGCGGCGTAGGCGTCGTAGCCGGGAAACGTCAGGAGGTTCGTCGAATGCCACTGGCGCGCCGCGGGCCAGGCGGCGGGGCGCGGCCAGAGGTCGAGTCCGTCCACGGGCACGCCGGCGGTGATCAGGCGGAGGCCGAGTTCGCCGGTGCCGGCGCCGAGTTCGAGGGCGGATTCACCCGGGTGCAGCAGCAAGGGGAGCGTCCGGGCGAGCCAGCGGTGGTTGCCCATGAACCGGTTGACCAGGCGCAGGTCCCGCCGGTTGTGCAGGGCATCGGGGTGGTCCGGGGGAAGCGAATCGAGAAGCTCGGGCTCGAGCGTGCGCGGCATCATGCAGAGAGGAGGATTGCCCGACCGCAGGCAGGTGTCCAGAGTTCCGGCCGATTTATGAGCCCAGAACCCACCAGCCCGGTCGACCTGATTGCAGCGGCCACGGAAAAATTTCCCGGCCGTCCCTCGTGGGACGAGTATTTCATGGCGACGGCCATGCTGATGTCCACGCGCTCGAACTGCGAGCGGCTGCACGTCGGCTGCGTCATCGTGACCGGTGGTGCGCGCAAGAACCGCCTCGTGGCGGCCGGCTACAACGGCTACCTGCCCGGCACGCCGCACGTCACGAAGCTGCGGGACGGCCACGAGCAGGCGACGGTGCACGCGGAGCAGAACGCCGTGGCGGATGCCGCGCGGCGCGGCAGCGCGGTGGAGGGCTGCGTGGCCTACGTGACGCATTACCCCTGTATCAACTGCGCGAAAATCCTCGCCGCCGCGGGCATCGCCGAGGTGCGGTACCGGCTCGATTATGCGAACGACCCGCTGGTGGCGCCGCTGCTGGTCGAGGCGGGCGTGAAGATTTTGAAGCTCTGAAGCGGAGGCGGTTAACCCCGAACGAACCCATGCGCGAGCGCCGCAAAAGCACCCAGCAGAGCATCGCCGGTTCGTTGTTGCTCGCGCACCCGGCGATGAAGGACCCGAATTTCCGCCGCTCCGTCGTGCTGATGTCGGCGCACGGGGCGGACGGCGCGATGGGCATTGTGATGAACCGACCGCTGGGCCAGCGGCTGGGCGAATGGAACGGCGAGTTTGCGCTCGGCGCGCTGGCCGGGGTGCCGGTGTTCACGGGTGGACCGGTCCAGCCCAAGCAACTGCTGCTGGTGGCGTGGCAGGACCGCGCGGACGGGTTTCAACTGCATTTCGGGATCGAGCCGGAGAAGGCCGGCCAGATGTTGGGGGAGGAAGGCACCCAGGTGCGCGCGTACCTCGGCTATTCCGGCTGGTCGAAGGGCCAGTTGGAAAACGAGCTGAAGCATGACACGTGGATCGTGACCGACATCCCGGGCGACCTGCTGGAGCAGCCGCAGGACGGTTCACTCTGGCGGAAAGTCCTCGGCAATCTCGGCGAGGAATGGCGGCTGCTCGCCGACGAGCCCGAGGACACGAGCCGGAATTGAGGGGCGCTGCGCGCCTTCCGATCGCAGCCCGGGTTGGTCACGGAGGGCGCGAAGCCCACGAAGGTTTCGATCTTCCGGTCCGGGCGGCACTAGGGCCGAGTGGGACCGTCGGGTAGGGTCCAAAGACTTGGGATTGGATTTGCTGAGCCGCCGCCGCGATCGCTTAGACTGAAGCATGGTCCTACAAAAATTAGATCGCGCGACAGAGAAGGCACTCGCGGAGGCCAGTCAGGCCCCCCGCACCTGGATTGCCCTGGCCGCCCGGTTTCCGGAGCCTGGGGAACATGTCCTGGTCAAGATCGACGATGGCATCATCGAGATTGGTTATTGGGATTCCGCCCGCGCCGGCTGGAGCCACAGCCCGTTCGAGCGCTGGGGCGTGCCGGTTTCGTGGTCGCCCCTGCCGCCCCCGCACAAGGGCCTGTAAGGGAATGGGCCCGGCCCGGCCATCTGGCTGGCCGTGAAGGAGTAGGGCGGATCGCAGGCCGGTCCGCCCCCGGCCTGCACCGGCGTGGCTGCACCCGGTGGACATTTCGGTTGACAGGGGTGGGAACGCGCTCTGTTTTGACCCCTTTTATGAAAGTCGTTTCCTCCATTAAATCCGCCAAGAAGCGTCACCCGGCCTGCCAGGTCGTGCGTCGCAAGGGCAAGATCTACGTCATCAACAAAGTCGAGCCGCGCTACAAAGCACGGCAGGGCTGATTAAACCACCTATTCCCGTGAAAGCCGAAGGCCATCCCACCCTCAACAACGTCTGCTACCTCGATATCGGTACCGGCCGTCGTTTCCTCACCCGTTCCACCATGAAGTCCGCCCGCAAGGAGCAGATCGATGGCGTGGAATATTTCGTCGTCGCCCGCGACGTGACGATGGACTCGCATCCCGCCTACACCGGCGAGAAGCGCCTCGTCGACACCGCCGGCCGCGTCGAGAAGTTCACCTCGAAGTTCAAGCGCGTCACGAAGAAGTAAGCCGCTGCCGGCCCTTCCGACCCTTTCAAGCCCTCCGTTCTGGAGGGCTTTTTTTGTTGGCGGACACTTCCCGGCGCTGCCTGTGTGGTGCGGTGCCCGCGACCAAACTGATCTGCCTGGACTGTGACAGCACACTGAGCGCCATCGAGGGCATCGATGAGCTGGCGCGGCTGCGCGGGCTCGCGGTGCTGGGCCGGGTGGAGGCGATGACGAACGACGCCATGGAGGGCCGGGTGTCGGTCGAGAGTGTGTTTGGACGCCGGCTGGAAATCATCGAGCCGCGGCGGGAGGATCTCGCGGCGGTGGGCCGGCGCTACATTGAGACGGTCGAGCCGACGGCCCGGGAGACGATTGCGGCACTGGTGGCGCGCGGCTGGACGCCTGTCATCGTGAGCGGCGGGTTCACCCAGGCCATTCAGCCGCTGGCGGATTTCCTGGGCGTGACGCGGATCGTGGCGGTGGAACTGAACTTTACGGCTGATGGCCGCTTTGACGGCTTTGACGAGACGGCGCCGACCTCGCGCACCGGCGGCAAGATCGGCGTGATTGAGCAGCTCCGACGGGAGTACGTGCCGGAGAAGGTGGTGATGGTGGGCGACGGCGTGAGCGACTTGGAAACCAAACCGGTCGTGGATGTTTTCGTGGGCTTTGGCCGCTACCTCACGCGGCCCAGGGTGAAGGCGGAAGCCCGGTATTTCGTGCAGGCGCTCGACCAAATCCTGGAAATCATATGACAGCCCATCCTCCCGCACCTTTCCCTCATCCGCTCGAGTCCTATGCCGATGCTCCTGGCGCGGGGCTGGTCCAGCTGCTGACCGCGCGCATCCAGGCCGAACCGTTCAACCTGGTGGCGACGCTGATCTTCGCGCTGGCGATCGTGCATACGTTCATGGCGGGGAAAATCCGGCACTGGTCGCACGTGGTGGAAGAGCGCCATCAGGCGCGCCTGGCCAAGGCCGGCCGCGCGGGCGGGTCGGGCGAAGCCGCCCGGCCGGGCGAGGTCAGTTTTCTGGCGCAGGTGCTGCATTTTTTCGGTGAGATCGAGGCCATCTTCGGCATCTGGGCGGTCGTACTGGGCGTGGCGATCGTGGCCTTCAAGGGCGTGGACACGGCGGTGCATTACCTCGGATCCACCGTCAATTACACGGAGCCGATGTTCGTGGTCGTGGTGATGGCGATGGCGGCGACGCGGCCGGTGGTGCTCCTGGCGGAGCGAACGATGAGCGCAGTGGCCTCGCTCGGGAAGGGTTCGCCGTCGGCGTGGTGGCTTTCGACGCTGATCGTTGCGCCCATCCTGGGCTCGTTCATCACGGAACCGGCGGCCATGACCATCGCGGCACTGCTGCTGGCGAAGCATTTCTACGGGTTGAACCCGAGTCCGCGGCTGAAGTACGCCACGATCGGGCTGCTGTTCGTGAACATCTCGGTGGGCGGGACCTTTACGCATTTTGCCGCGCCGCCGGTGCTGATGGTGGCGGCGCCCTGGAAGTGGGACCTGCTGTACATGGTGCAGCACTTCGGGTGGAAGGCCGGCGTCGGAATCGTCGCGGCGACCGCGCTCTATTTCTTCGTTTTTCGTCAGGAGCTTGCGGCCATGAAACCGGCGCGGAAATCCGCCGCGGACGAGGCGGAGGAACCCGTGCCGCTCTGGATCAAAGTGACGCACCTCGCGTTCCTGGGGTTTGCCGTGTGGTCGGCGCATTACCCGGCGCTGTTCATCGGCGCGTTCCTGTTCTTCCTGGCCTTCACGCAGGCCACGGCGCACCACCAGACGGAGGTCAACCTGGCTCCGCCGATGCTGGTCGGCTTTTTCCTCGCGGGCCTCGTGGTGCATGGCGGATTGCAGGGGTGGTGGATCTCGCCGGTGTTGCAGAGTCTGAACGAACCGAGCCTCTTCCTCGGGGCGACGGCGCTGACGGCCTTCAACGACAACGCCGCAATCACCTATCTCGCGACGCTGGTGCCCAGTTTTTCCGAGGCCCTCAAGTACGCTGTGGTGGCCGGTGCGGTGACCGGCGGTGGCCTGACGGTCATCGCGAATGCCCCCAACCCAGCAGGTCAGGCGATCCTCAACAAGTTCTTCCCTGGCGGTGTCTCGCCCGTGGGCCTGCTGCTGGGAGCGCTCGCGCCAACGCTCGTGATGGCGGCGTGCTTCTGGTGGCTGTGATATGCGACGACTCGTCTGATCCAATGTCAGCGTCCGCCCGCGCCCCCACGTCCCTGCTTACGCTGCTTTGCTATGGGGCCATGATGTGTATCGCGATCGGGCTCAATTTGCTCCCGGTCTTCCTCACCACGATCAGCCGCACCTTCGGTGGTGCCGGCGGACTGACGCAGGAGCAACTCGGCCGGCTGGGGGCCTTTGCCTTCGGCGGTCTTGTGGTCGGCATTGTCGTGACCGGGCCGCTGGCGGACCGGTGGGGTGCCAAGCCTTTTGCCCTGCTGGGCAACCTGCTCATTGCCCTGGGCCTGGTTGCGGCCGCGCTCGCGCCCAATTATTCGCTGCTCGGCGCCGCGGTCTTTTTCCTCGGACTTGGGGCCGGTCTGCTGGACATGGTGTTGAGTCCTGTCGTCGCCGCGCTCAATCCCACGCGCCGGTCGTCCGCCCTGAACTGGCTGCATTCCTTTTATTGTGTGGGGGCCGTGGTGACCATCTTGGCCGGGACGCTGGCGTTGCGGGCCGGTCTCGGCTGGCGGGCGACGTGCCTCGTGTTCCTGCCGCTCCCGGCCGGCTTGGCTGCGGCCTTTTGGGCCCTGACCTTCCCGGCCCTGTCGGTGGAGGGCTGCCGGATGTCGCTGCGCTCCCTGCTGCGGCGCGGATGGTTCTGGGCGGCGTTGGTGGCGATCTTTCTCGGCGGTGCCACCGAGGCCGGCATGGTGCAGTGGCTGCCGGCCTATGCGGAACTCTCACTCGGTTTCCCGGCATGGGTCGGCGGGGTCGCGTTGTTGCTCTTTTCCCTGGCGATGGCGGTCAGCCGGATGGGGGTGGGCGCCGCAGGTTCGCGGCTGGATGCCTATCGCGTGATGGCCTGGAGCTGCGGCCTGTCCACGCTGCTGTTTTTGGGTGGGGCCTTTCTGCCCGTGCCCCTCCTGGCGCTGGGTCTGTGCGTCGCCGTGGGGTTCACGGGCAGCTGTCTCTGGCCCACGATGCTCGCGGTGACCGCTGATCGTTACCCGGAAGGCGGCGCCAGCATGTACGGCGGGTTGGCGGCGCTTGGGAATGCGGGCGGCATCTGCATGCCGTGGATTGTGGGCTGGGTGGCGGACCACATGGATCTGCACTGGGGCCTGGCGGTGTCGGCGCTTGCCCCGGCGCTTATGCTGCCGCTGGTGCTGGCGCTCGGGGCAAGCCGTGCGTTGCCGCGGGCGAGTGCCGGCGCTGCCTGATGTTTCAGGCGAAGAGTTTTTTCGCGCCGGGGATCGTCCAAGCCTTGGTAATGCGGCCGGCTGTCACCTCGTAGATCATGACGACCTCGATCTCGCCCGGACCCTCGGGAAACGTGCGCGTGACGCGCTCGTGGTCGATGACGGTGGCACCGGCGACGATGCGATTAACCAGCGCGGCGCGGAGGTTGGGCTCCTGGAAACGGAGCGAGTACCGCTGGCGGAGCTCGGCGGTGCCGCGGGCCACGAGTTTCGAGGGGTGCTCGAACAACTCGGCGTCTTCGGCGTAGATGGCGACCAGGGCCTCGAGGTCCTTGGCATTGTAGGCGTCGAGCTGGCGCTGGACGACGGCTTCGGGATGGAGGTCAGGTGTCATCGCTGGTCTGAATGGGGAAATTCCTCGGATACGGGGTCAGGATGGCGGCGCTAGGCTGGCTTCGCGAGCTCCAGCAAGTCCCAGCGATTCCCGTATAGATCGATGAAGACCGCCACCGTGCCGTAGGCCTCCACGCGCGGCGGCGCGGCGAATTTGACGCCCCGCTGCTGGTAGGCGTGGTAGTCGCGCCTGAAATCATCCGTGTAGAGAAAGAGGAAAACACGTCCACCTGTTTGCTGCCCGATGACGGCCTGCTGTTCCGGCGACACGGCTTTGGCGAGGAGCAGTCCCGTCTCGGATGAACCGGGCGGCGCGACCAGGACCCAGCGCTTTCCCGCGGCCTGCGCCCGGTCCTCCACCAGGCGAAAGCCCAGCACGCCGGTGTAGTAGGCGATGGCTTCGTCGTAGTCCCGCACCACGACTGACACGGCTGCGAGGTGTTGCTTCATGAGGTTGGGCGGAGCCGATGAAGCCGGAGGGGACTCCCGACAGGCAATCCGGAAACAAGCTCAGGGGGGGGGCCTGGATCCCGGCGAATGACGTTAGAGGCCCAGGTCCGACAGAGACGGATGCGCGTCGGGGCGGCGGCCCAGCGGCCAATGATACTTCCGGTCGCTCTCCGAGATCGGGAGGTCGTTGATGCTGGCGATGCGCCGCTGCATGAAGCCGTGAGCGTCGAATTCCCAGTTCTCATTGCCGTAGGAGCGAAACCAGTGGCCCGCGGCGTCGTGCCACTCGTAGGCAAAGCGCACGGCGATGCGGTTGCCGTGGAAGGCCCAGAGCTCCTTGATCAGGCGGTAATCGTGTTCCTTGCTCCATTTGCGGGTCAGAAACTCGACGATGGCCGGCCGGCCGGTGAGGAATTCGGAGCGGTTGCGCCACGTGCTGTCCGGGGTGTAGGCGAGCGCAACCTTCTCCGGGCTGCGGGTGTTCCAAGCATCCTCCGCCAGACGGACCTTCTTGGCTGCCGACTCGGCGTCAAACGGGGGGAGAGGCGGGCGGGGAGTTTCGGTGGAGTTCATGGGTAAAATGACCTGGCGCCAGATCAGGCAGACCTTCGCGATCTCAGCAGCGATACCGCCCAGACGACCGCGGTACCCCAGAGCATGCTGTTGGCGGCAAGTGGGATGTAACCCTGCAGGCCGGAAAACCACTTAAGCGTGCCGAGTTTTTGGAGAGGAAGCAGTGGAGCTGTAAGGATGGGCAAGAGCGTGTTGGCAAAATGACCCACCCATGAACCAGCATGGCCCTCAATTCGGGCGGATGAATCCCCAAACGCCATCAACGCGCAGACGAGCGTCGCCAGCAGGTGCAAAAGAGCCACAGACCCAACGGTAAGTATGCAGGAGCGTGGTGTGGCCATCTTTCTCCCCTTGCCCGGAGTATTTTGACTGCGAAACACCGGCACTTACGGGAACAGCCCCCGCGCAGCTTTGGCCTCGGCGACGCGGCCGATGCCGAGGGTGAGGGCGGCGAGGCGGCGGCTGAACTTGAACTTCCGCTTCTGGGCGTCGACGGAGTCCTTGGCCCGGTCGAGCATCACGAAGAGCTTCTGCATGACCTCGTCGCGGCTCCAATAGAAGCTCGAGAGGTTCTGCAGCCACTCGAAGTACGACACGATCACGCCGCCGGAATTGCAGAGCACGTCGGGGATGAGTTCGATGTCACCGCGGTCCTCGATGATCTTGTCGGCAGCATTGGTCGTCGGTCCATTGGCGGCCTCGGCGAGCAGGCGGCACTGGAGCTTCTTGGCGTTCTTGTCGGTGATCACGCGCTCGAGCGCGGCCGGCACGAGGACGGTGCACTTCAGCTCGAGGAGCTTCTCGTTGGAGATGGGCTCGGCGCCGTCGAAGTCCTTCAGGACCTTGGCATAGGCGACGTAGGCGAGGGCCTTCTTGATGTTGATGCCCTTGGCGTTGTAGACGCCGCCGGTGTAGTCGGAGATTGCGATGATCTTCGCGCCGTAAGCCTCGAGGGCGAGGGCGGTCTCGCTGCCGACGTTGCCGAAGCCCTGGATCGAGACCGTGGCCTTGTTGATCGGGATCTTCATGTCCTCGAGGTACTTCTTGATGAGGTAGGCGACGCCGGCGCCGGTAGCCTCGCGGCGGCCCTGGGAGCCGCCGAGGGCGATGGGCTTGCCGGTGACGACAGCCGGGGAGAGGTGGCCAACGTGGGTGGAGTAGGTGTCCATCATCCAGCCCATGATCTTCTCATTGGTGCCAACATCGGGCGCGGGGACATCGGTGTGCGGCCCGAGGAAGTTGACCATTTCCTGCATGTAGCGGCGGGAAAGGTGCTCGAGTTCGCCCTCGGAGAGCAGCTTCGGATCAACGATCACGCCGCCCTTGGCGCCGCCGTAGGGCAGGCCGACGAGGGAGCACTTCCAGCTCATCCACATGGCGAGCGCAGCGACTTCGCCGATGGTGACGTCCTGGTGGAAACGGATACCGCCCTTGGACGGGCCGGTGGAGAGGTTGTGTTGGACGCGGTAGCCCTCGAAGACGGTCACGCTGCCGTCGAGCCGGCGGACGGGCAGGCTGACGGCGAGGCAGCGACGCGGGTACTTGGTACGGTCGCGGATGGCCTCGGGCAGGCTGATGGCGTCGGCGGCCTGGTCGAACTGGCGGCAGGCCATGGTGAAGACGTCGGAGCTGTACAGGGAAGAGATGATAGCTTTGGACATGGAACTAAGTGGTTGATGACGGAGGGGTACCGTTTCGAAT
Source organism: uncultured Opitutia bacterium (assembly GCA_903855985.1). Classification (GTDB taxonomy): domain Bacteria; phylum Verrucomicrobiota; class Verrucomicrobiia; order Opitutales; family Opitutaceae; genus Opi-474. The sequence continues at coordinate 48,042 of CAIOAO010000107.1, forward strand.
GAGGGGAAGATGGGTGGAATCAGGGGTTTTAGCAATTGGGTTCGGGCGAGGAGAATTGGTGAATCTGGACACTTATCAGGCTAAAAACGGGGGATGATAGATGTAGAGGTTACGGCAAATTTTCGGAACGCAGCCTGTGTTTTAAGGGGAAGCCAGGAAACCAGGAGAAAGACATGGATCAGGAAGAGTTGACGGGGAAAATCATCGGAGTGGCGATTTGGGTTCATCGGGAGCTGGGCCCGGGCTATTTGGAATCGATTTATGAAGAAGCGATGTGCATCGAACTCGCAGCAATCGGACTGGGGTTCGTCCGACAGATGCCGGTGGAGATCCGCTATCGAGAGCAACGCGTCGGCGAGCACCGACTGGATCTACTGGTCGAAGGCGTAGTGGTCATCGAGCTGAAGGCGGTGACAGAGTTTCAGGACATCTTTTATGCGACGCTACGCTCCTATCTCCGTGCGACTGGAAAGCCAATTGGCCTGCTGCTGAATTTTGCCTCCGTCACGGTGCAGACCAGAAGGATCGGACCAAATTTGCCCTCACGCATTTAGAGGATCGTTTCCCCGCTTCCTGGCCTCCCCTTAAGAATCCGCCGTTTGGGCCCGGCTTGCCTTCGCCCGGATAGCGGATTGCTTCCCGGGTTCATGGCTTCGCTCTTCAAACTGCATTCCGACTACGAGCCCAAGGGCGACCAGCCGGAGGCGATCAGGCAGCTGGTGGCTTCGATCCGCGCGGGAAACAAGGACCAGACGCTGCTGGGCGTCACGGGCTCGGGAAAGACCTTCACGATGGCGAACGTGATCCAGCAGCTCGACCGGCCGACATTGATCATCTCCCACAACAAGACGCTCGCGGCGCAGCTGTACTCGGAGTTCAAGGCCTTCTTTCCCGAGGCGGCGGTCGAGTATTTCGTCAGCTACTATGACTACTACCAGCCCGAGGCGTACGTTCCTTCCAGCGACACCTTTATTGAGAAGGATTCGTCGATCAATGAGGAGATCGAGCGGCTGCGCATCTCGACAACGAGTTCCCTGGTGTCACGGCGCGACGTGATCGTGGTGGCGAGCGTGTCCTGCATCTACGGCCTCGGCTCGCCCGAGGAGTTCACGGCGATGCGCATTCCGCTCCGGCGGGGCGAGGCGTATGGCCGGCACAAGCTGCTGGAAGGCCTTGTGGACAACATTTACGAGCGCAACGACATCGAGCTGAAGCCCGGGCGGTTCCGCGTGCGGGGCGATGTGGTGGACATCATGCCGGCGTACCTGGAGCACGGGCTGCGGGTGGAGTTCTTTGGCGACGAGGTGGAAGCGCTGAGCGAGTTCGACCCATTGACGGGCGAGGTGCTGCGGAAGCTGGACCAGTTCGATCTCTACCCGGCGAACCAGTATGTCACCAGCCGGGGCAAGCTCACGCCGGCGATCTCCGCCATCAAGGCGGAGCTGGATGAACGGGTGGCGTTTTTTGAGAAAAACGAGCAGTTCCTCGAGGCCCAGCGCATCCGGATGCGGACCAACTACGACCTCGAGATGCTGCAGGAGATGGGGTTTTGCAGCGGCATCGAGAATTACTCGCGTCACCTGATCGCCCGGAAACCGGGCGACCGGCCGTTTTGCCTGATCGATTTCTTTCCAAAGGATTTTCTCCTGATGATCGACGAGAGCCATGCGACCGTTTCGCAGATCGGCGGCATGTCCAACGGCGACCGGGCGCGCAAGACGACCTTGGTGAATTTCGGCTTCCGGCTGCCCTCGGCCCTGGACAACCGCCCACAGACGTTCGACGAGTTCCGACAGATCACGGGACAGACGCTGTACGTGTCGGCGACGCCGGCGGAATTTGAAATGAGCCGGTCCACGGTGGTGGCGGAGCAACTAATCCGCCCGACGGGCCTGCTCGACCCCGAGATCACGCTGCGTCCGACGAAGAACCAGGTGGAGGACCTCATCGGGGAAATCCGCCTGGCGACGGCGGTCGGCGAGCGCGTGCTCGTGACGACGCTCACGAAACGCCTGTCGGAGGACCTGACGACCTACCTGCGCGAGGCGAAGATCCGGGTCGAGTACCTGCACTCGGACATCGATGCGATCGAGCGGGTGGAGATCCTGCGCAACCTGCGGCTGGGCAACTTTGACGTGCTGATCGGGATCAATCTCCTGCGCGAAGGCCTCGACCTGCCGGAGGTGGCGCTGGTGGCGATCCTCGATGCGGACAAGGAGGGCTTTCTGCGCAGTGAGACGAGCCTGATCCAGACCGCGGGCCGGGCGGCGCGGCACGAGAAGGGCCGGGTGATCTTTTACGCCGACCGGCAGACGGAATCCATCAAGCGCACGATGGCGACGGTGGCGCACCGGCGGGAGAAGCAGATTGCATACAACCTGGAGCACGGCATCACGCCGCAGAGCGTGAAGCGCGGTGTGCAGGCGAGCCTGCACTCGTACGATGGCACGGGTGAGGCGGCGGAGCCGGCGGTCGCGGAGGCCGTGGATGATGTGGCGGCGGTGATTGCCGAGCTGGAGGACGAAATGCAGGAGGCGGCGGGCCGACTCGAGTTCGAGCGGGCGGCGGTGATGCGCGACCAGATCAATGCGTTGAAGAGCGGCGACTACAAACGCGGCGCGAAGCCCGCGGCGTATCCGGCCAATAAAAAGCGCCGGCGTGGTTAGCCGGCGCGAAATAGAACGGAGGCGGGAAGCGAACGGCGCCCAGTCGGGGATTAGTTGCCCTTGGGCTGGGTGACACCGCTCCGCTGGGCGTTCCGCATGGCTTCCTGGGTGGCCTCCGTTTCCTTGACGCTGGCCTTGGCCTGGTCCTTGGGAATCCGGATCGGAAGGTTGCTCCCGACCGGGTAATAATCGACGTAATCGTCCTTGTTCTCCTTGGCCTTCTTGGACTCGGCCTTGACGCGTTCGCTGGCGCATGCCGCCAGCAGCAGGGTGACAAGGGCGCCGACCATCAAGGAGCGCAGCAGGGTAGGCAGGGTCTTCATTTAGGAATTGGGGAAAGTGACGGGGTGGTTGCGTGCAGAGAGGTCAAAGCTGGGGCTTTAGCACGCCGATGTAGGGCAGGTTGCGGTAGCGCTCGGCATAATCCAGGCCATAGCCGACGACGAACTTGTCGGGGATCTCGAAGCCGACGAGGTCGGCCTCGAACGGCACCTGGCGGCGGCCTTTTTTGTCGAGCAGGACGCAGACGCGCATGCTGGCGGGGTTCAGGCCGCGGATCATCGAGGAGATGAGCGAGAGGGTTTTGCCGGTGTCGAGGATGTCATCCACGATCAGCACATGGCGGCCGGCGACATCGAGGGTCAGGCCGTGCACCATCTTGGGGGTGCCGTGGGATTCCGTGGCGCTGCCGTAGCTGGTGGTGCGGATGCAGTCGAGCCGCACGGCGTTGTCCACCTGGCGCAAAAGGTCGGCAGTGAAGAGAATGGCACCGTTCATGATGGCGATGACGGTGATCTCCTCGTTGCCGTACAGGCGCTTCAGGTCGCGGCCGAGGGCCTCGACTCGCTGGCGGATGGCGGGCTCGGTGACGAGGACGCTCTCGACGTCGGGATGAAGGGGGGCGGAAGGTGAGGCCATGGGCGGACCCCGAGCCAGACAAGGGCCGGCGGCCGTGGCAACGGCGATTCCTGCGGAGGGTTTATTCCTTTGACTCAGCCTACGGCGAAATCTTGCTTCGGCCTCACTTCCGCGCGGCCCGCCTTCGCCAGGGGTTCGGCGCGGTAAACATGATCTCCATTCGCATTCAGAATCTCACCAAGCGGTTTGGCGCGGTGACGGCGGTGCAGCAGCTCGATCTCACCATCGGGGGCGGCGAGCTGTTTTTCCTGCTGGGCCCGAGCGGCTGCGGCAAAACCACGCTGCTGCGCTGCCTGGCGGGGTTCTACATCCCGGATGAGGGCAAAATCTACTTTGGGGACGAGGACGTCACGCGGCTCGCACCTCACAAGCGCAACACCGGGATGATGTTCCAGAGCTACGCGCTCTGGCCGCACATGACGGTGGCGGAGAACGTGGCCTTCGGGCTCGAGCAGCGCAAGGTGTCCAAGGACGACATCCGGAAACGCGTGGGCGAGGCACTCGAGTCGGTCCGCATGGGCGAATATGCCGGGCGCAAGCCCAACGAGCTTTCCGGCGGCCAGCAGCAGCGCGTGGCGCTGGCGCGGGCGCTGGTGATCCGGCCGCGCTGCCTGCTGCTCGACGAGCCGCTGTCGAACCTCGACGCCAAACTCCGGCTGGAGATGCGCGCGGAGATCCGCCGGGTCTGCAAGGAGTTCAAGCTGACGACGGTCTATGTGACGCACGACCAGAAGGAGGCGCTGTCCATTTCCGACCGCATCGCGATGATGGACAGCGGGCGCATCCTGCAGGTGGGCACTCCCCGCGAAATGTACCGCCGGCCCGCCTGCCGGACGGTGGCGAACTTCATCGGGGAGACGGATTTTCTCGCCGGCAAGGTGCTGGGACTCGCCGGCGGCCTGGTCACCGTGGAAACGCCCATCGGCCGGCTGGAAGGCGTGCTCGGCGATCCGCAGGCGGCACCCGCGGTGGGGTCAGCGGTGACGGTCTCGATCCGGCCGGAGTGCTGGACGCTCAGCCGGGAGGCCACGGGCCGCAACGCGGTGAAAGGCCGGATCGGCGAGTGCGTGTACCTCGGCGAGGTCGCGCAGTATGGCTTTGTGACGGCGGGCGGGCGGCTGAAGATTTTCGAGCTCAACCCGCGCTTTGTGGACCAGGCGGCCCGCGGGGAGCTGTGGGCCAGCGTGGAGCCGGAGGACGTCGTGGTGCTGGTGGCCTGAGCGCGCCATGGGCAAGCGGACGATCATCATCGGGGCGCTGGTGGCGATCATTGCGCTGCCGTTTATCCTGCGCCCGAAGCAGCCGGCGCTGGAAAAGAGCGATGTGACGCTGGTCGTCATCACCCCGCACAACGAGGCGATCCGCTCCGAGTATGGCCGCGGTTTCCGCAGCTGGTACCGGCAGCGGACGGGCAAGACCGTGCTGCTGGAATGGCGCGTGATCGGCGGGACGAGTGACATCACGCGGTTTCTCGAGGCGGAGTACATTGCGGCGTTTAAAAATTACTGGTCGGGCAAGCTCGGCCGGCCGTGGAACGCGGAAATCCAGACCGGTTTCACCAATCCCAAGCTGAAGGGGGACGCCCCGGCGGTCGTGCAGGAGGCGCGGAAAGCGTTCCTCGCGTCGGACGTGAGCTGCGGCATCGACCTGTTTTATGGCGGCGGCAGTTTCGACTTCATTCGGCAGGCCCAGGCCGGCCGGCTGGTGGCGACGCCGCTGCTGCAAACGCACGCCGACTGGTTCACCGATGCGGTGATCCCGCGGCAATTTGCCGGCGAGACGTACTGGGACGCCAAGGGACTGTGGTTTGGCAATGTGCTCAGCACCTATGGCATCCTGTACAACAAGGATTCCCTGGCGCGGCTGGGCATAACGCATCCGCCGAGCCAATGGGACGACCTGACGGACGCGAAGTACCGCGGCGAGATCGCACTCTCCGACCCGACGAAGAGCAGCTCGATGGCGAAGGCGTTTGAGAACGTGCTGCAGCAAAACATCCAGCGGCGGCTCGCGGTGCTGTTGGCTGCGGCCGGAGGGAAAAAGACGCCGGCCCTGGAGGCGCAGGCCGTGCGGGAAGGCTGGGCGGCGGGCTTGCAGATCATCCAGCGGATCGGGGCCAATGCGCGCTATTTCACCGACAGCTCGCAGAAGCCGCCGATCGATGTGTCACAGGGCGATTGCGCGGCGGGCATCTCGATTGATTTTTACGGCCGGGCGCAGGCGGAGGTGACGGAACACCGCGGCGATGGCACGGTGCGGCTGGGGTTTGTCACGCCAAAGGGCGGAACGGTGAGTTCCGTCGATCCGATCGCCTTGCTGCGGGGTGCGCCCAACCGCGAAGTAGCCGAGGCGTTCATCGAGTACACGCTCTCAATGGAGGGCCAGAAGCTGTGGAATTTCAAACCCGGCACGCCCGGTGGACCGGTGCGCTTTGCCCTGCGCCGGCTGCCGATCCGGCAGGATTTCTATGCCCACCGCGAATGGGATGCCTACCGCAGCGACCCGGACGCCGCGCCCTACGCGGATGAGGAGCACCTGATTTCCCATCCGGAGTGGACGGGGAGCATCTTCCGGGAAATGGCCTTTGTCATCGGGGCCATGAGCCTCGACACGCATGACGAACTGGTGACGGCCTGGCGGGAGATCATTGCCGCCGGGATGCCGCCGCAGGCGGTGGCCCGCATGGGTGACATGTCGGTGATCAGTTATGACCGCACAACCGGCGTGATCCGACAGGCTTTCAATTCGAAGGACAAAGTGGACGAACTGCGCATTGCCAACGAAATCGGCGCCGCCTTCCGCCAACAATACCGCGAGGCGGCGGAATTGGCGCGGGCGGGAAAATGATCAGGCCCCGGCAGCCGGCTTCCGATAGGCGTTTGGCGTCAGCTTTTCCATGTAGCGATCGGGCCGGGCGACCGGGGTAAAGCCGAAGCGCGCATAGAGTCCGTGCGCATCGCGGGTCACGAGGTTGAGGCGGCGGAGACCCTGGAGCTTGGGATGGTCCAGGGCGGCTTTCATCGCGGCCTGGGCCAGCCCGTGACCGCGGTGGGCTTCCAGGACGTAAACGTCGCAGACATAGGCGAAGGTGGCGTAGTCAGAAACGATCCGCACCAAGCCCACTTGGACACTGTCGGCCGTGTAAACGCCGAGGCAGAGCGAGCCCTGCAACGCCCGGGTGACGGTGTCGAGCGGGATGCCTTCCGCCCAGTAGCTGCACCCCAGATAGGCGTGAATGGCCGCCACATCGAGCCGGGCCGGGTCGTCGGAGATGAGATAGTCGCCGTGCGGAACCTGCATGGCGCTCAGCCAAGGCGGGCGAACGCGGCGGCAAAGGCCACCCGGTCGGCGGCGCGATAAAACGAAGTGCCGGCGACGAAGGTGTCGGCGCCGGCGGCGTGGCAGTCCGCGAAATTGGTGAGGTCGATGCCGCCGTCCACCTCGAGGCGGAACTTCAAATTGCGCTCGCGGCGCCAGGCGGAGAGTTGCCGGAGCTTCGGCAGCATGTCGGGACGGAAAGCCTGCCCGCCGAACCCAGGCTGCACCGTCATGACCAGCACGAGGTCAACGGAGGGCAGGAGGGCGGAGATGGCTTCGGCCGGGGTGCCGGGATTGACGACGATGCCGCACTGGCAACCGAGGGCACGGATCCGGGCAAGGGTGCCGGCATGGTCATAGGCGGGCTCGATGTGGATGCAGACGAGATTCGAGCCGGCCTTGATGAACGGCTCGATGTAGCGGTGGGGCTCATCGAGCATCAGGTGCGTCTCAAAAAACAACTTCGAGCCGGGGCGCAGCGCGGCGACGGTCTGCGGGCCAAAGGACAGGTTGGGGACGAAGTGCCCGTCCATGATGTCGAGGTGGATGCGGGCGAGCCCGAGGTCCTCCACCACCCGGACACTGTCGGCGAGGCGGGCATGGTCGCCGGCCAGCAGGGAAGGAGAAAGGAGCGGGGCGTGCATGGCGGTCACCAGACGTCGAGCACGGTGTGCGAGATCTTCTGGGCGAGGGCCTCGGCGAGGATCGGGAGCAGCTGGTATTCGGCCTGCAGCTGGCCGCTGTCGGTGAAGGCATCGCGGGTCACGGCCACGCTCCGCTTGGCAAACAGCACCTGGTCGTGACGGTTGTCGCGCAGGGTGCAGGTGGTGCCGAGGGTCACGGCGAATTTGCGCGCCAGGCCGGTATCATCCTCACGGGCGGCGGTCATTTCCCGGTGGTAGTCGGTAATCGTGATACTGAGGGTGGCGTCGGCCTCGGCGGCGGTGTTCACGAGGGTGACCCGGGCGTCGTGGATGAAGGCCTCGCGCAGCTGCGTGGTGACAATGGCCCGGGCCTGGGGCAGGAGGGTCTTGTTCGCAACGGGTTCAACGTAGAGCGTGGTGAAACCCAGTTTGGCATCCGTGCCGAGCTGGTAGTGGCTGCAGCCCGCGAGTCCTAGAACGAGGGCGAGCAGGCCGAGAACGGGGAGGCGGGAAGTCATGCGAGTGCAGCCAGAAATCGGCTCTTCGGCCGAAATGACAAACCCAAAGCAGGCGGCATGGCGCCTAGAAAAACAGGAAATGCTTTTTCTTCTTCGGCGCGGGCGTGGCCGGAGTGGCGGGCGCGGGCTGGCCGGCGGCCTTGGCCTCGACCTGGGCGAGCATCACCTTGGCGTGCTTCGCGACTTCCGAGTCGGGGTAGGCGGTGATGGCCTCGTTGTAGAACACCTTCGCCGCGACGTAATTGTCCCGCTTGAAGTAATAGAAATCGGCCATCTTCACCTTGCTCTCGGCGAGCATCTTTTTCATGTCGTCGAGCCCCTTGGCGGCCTTGCTGAGGTTCACGTCGTTGGGGAAGAGGATCATGAAGTCCTCGTAGTAGGTGACGGCTTCCTTGGTCGAGGCCTGGTCGTAGTACGGGCCGTCCACAAGCGAGGCATGGGACTGCGCGAGTTTGAAATACGCGTCGGCGGTCAGCAGGCTCTGCGGGTAGGCATTGATGAGGCGGTCGAGGGCGTCGATGGCCTCGTCGGTTTCCTTCCGCAGCTGGTGGCCGCGGGCGATGTTCATCAGGCAAAGCGGGGCGTAATCGCTGTAGGGCGCGTCGTTGAGGACGACCTCGAAGTAGCCGATGGCGGTGGAGCGGCCGGTGGGGCCGGGAAACAGGCCCCAGATGTAGGGGCGCTTGCCGTCGAGCAGGTCGCTGGCGATGCGGTATTGGATGCCGACGACCTCGTTGAAGCGCTTGGTGTTGGGGTAGCGGCCGATGAGACGCTGGAAGGCGTCGAAGGCATCGTAATACTGGCGGCGGATGAGACGAAGCTTGCCGATGCGGTAGAGTGCCTCGGGGGCGTAGACGGAATTGGGGTATTTCTTGACGACCTTCTCGTAGCTGCTGATGGCGGAACCCGAACTGCGGCGCTCCTCGGCGAGGCGGGCCTTGTTCATGGTGTCGACGGCCTTGCGACCCTCGGAACCACTGATGCCGGACATCACGCCGCCCTCGACGCGCCAGCCGGTGGCCCGGCTCCACACGAGGTCGGCGGCGAGCCGGCCAGGGAGACAGGACAGGACAGCCGCAACAATGAGCGCGGGAAGCAGGCGGCGAATCAGGGAAGATAGCATGGGAAAGGGATTTACCAGCGAATCAGCGCGGACCCGTAGGTCAAGCCCGCCCCAAATGCGACGAGGAGGGTATAGTCGCCGCGTTTGATGCGACCCAGGCGGCGGGCCTCGTCGAGGGCGATGGGGATGGAAGCGGAGGAGGTGTTACCGAAGCGATCGACGTTCACATAGAAGCGCTCCATGGGAACCTCGAGGTACTGGGAGATGGCTTCGATGATGCGAAGATTGGCCTGGTGGGGGATCACGAGCCCAATCTGATCAGCACGGAGGTGATGATGTTCCAAGATATCGCGGGCCGCCTCCTCCATGGCCCGCACGGCGATCTTGAAGACCTCCTTGCCCTTCATCTTCAGGAAATGGTCGCCGGCCGCGATGGACTCGGGCGTGGCGGGATGGCTGCTGCCGCCCTTCGGGACGCAGAGGAGATCGGTGCTCTCGCCGTAGGCGCCGAGCTGGGTGCCGATCACGCCGACCCCGGGTTCGTGGCTGACGCCGAGCACCACGGCGCCGGCGCCGTCGCCGAACAGCACGCAGGTGGTGCGGTCCTTCCAGTCGGTGATGGCGGAGAGTTTTTCCGCCCCGATGACGAGGGCGCGGCGGTAGCGGCCCGAGGTCAGCATGGCGGAGGCGGTGTCGAGCGCGTAGACGAAGCCGGAGCAGGCGGCATTGAGGTCGAAGCACGCGACATTGGTGCGGACGCCGAGCTTGGCCTGGATGATGCAGGAGACCGCGGGGACCGACATGTCGGGCGTGACGGTGGCGACGATGAGCAGGTCAATGTCGGCGGCGGTAAGGTGGGCGTCGGCCAGGGCGGCCCGGGCGGCGGCGACGGCCATGTCGGACGTGGCTTCACCCGGGGCGGCGATATGGCGCTCGCGGATGCCGCTGCGGCTGACGATCCACTCGTCAGAGGTATCGACCATTTTCGTGAGCTCGGCATTGGTCAGGATGCGCGCGGGCGCATAGGAGCCGGTGCCGAGGATGACGGTGGAGACGGAGGCCATGAAAAGTGGAGGGGTGGACCGGCGCCGCTCAGGCGACGCTGGAGGGCTGGGCGAGACGCTCGTTGACGAGGGCGATGTCGGCCTCGATACGGTGGTTCATGTCGGCCTTGATGATCTGGCTGGCGGCATGGATGGCGCTCTTGATGGCGTGGCGGTTGGAGGAACCGTGGGCCTTGAGAATGTTGCCGCGCAGGCCGAGCAGCGGGGCGCCGCCGTAACGCTCGGGGTTGATGCGCTCCTTGAGGGCGCTGAAGGCGGACTTGGCCAGCAGGGCGCCGGTGGCGCGCATCGGGTTGGCCTGAAGCTCCTCGCGCAGCATGGAGGAGAAGAATTTCACGAGCGACTCCCAGCTCTTCAGCATGATGTTGCCGACAAAGCCGTCACAGATAACCACGTCGACGTGCTCGGCGAACACCTGGAAACCCTCGATGGGACCCGCGTAGTTGATCAGGCCGTCGATGCGGCGGAGCAGCTCGTTGGTCTCGGTGATCAGGGCGCTGCCCTTGCCCTCCTCCGTGCCGATATTCATGAGGCCGACGCGGGGGGACTGGATGCCGAGCATGACCCGGCAATAGTGGCTGCCGAGGATGGCGTTGTGCACGAGGTGCTCGGGCTTCGACTCGGGATTGGCGCCGGCGTCGATCAGGACGAAGTGGCCGTTTTCCCGCGGCACGATGGCGGCGAGGGCGGGGCGGGCGATGCCCTCCATGGTGCGCAGGCGCAGAGTGCCGCCGGCCATGAGGGCGCCGGTGTTGCCGCAGCTGACGACGACGCTGGCGTGGCCGTCGCGGACGAGCTCAATGGCGCGGACCATCGAGGAGTCCTTCTTGCGCTTGAGGGCCATCAGCGGCTTGTCGTCCATCGTGACGACCTCGGACGCGTGATGAACGGTGACGTGGTGGCGGCGGTTGAGGCCGGCGGCGTGGATCAGGGGACGGAGGACAGCCTCATCCCCGACCAGGGTCACGGGATTGAGTGCCGGGTACTGCCGCAGGGCCAGTTTGACGGCCTCAACGACCTCGGCGGGACCCATGTCGCCGCCCATGGCGTCGACTGCTATGCGCCCGGTATCGCCGGAAGAAGTGCCCATCGCGAGGATGGCGGAGAGTGCGGAATCGCGGGGATCAGACCTCGACGTTGAGGACCTGACGACCGCGATACATGCCGTTCTTGGGGTTCACCCGGTGCGGGCGGAACGCGCTGCCATCGGTGGGATCCTTGGCAAACTCGGGGGCCTGAAAGGCGTTGGCGGCGCGACGGTTGGCGCTGCGGCGTTTGGACTGTTTGCGTTTCGGATTTGCCATGGGAGGAAGGGATTTGGATGTGAAGGGCGTCGCTTAAAACGCCGGAAAGGAAGGGTGAAAGGGTCGGATTAAAGAGCCGGGTTTTGGCGCGTCAAGCGTCATAATCGGCGGGCTTTTACAACCACATCAGGGCCGCCAGAACCGCGGCAAATGCGAGCCGGTACCAGGCAAACACGGCCATGCCATGCCGCGACAGCCAGGTGACGAGGAAACGCACCGCCAGGGCGGCGGTGACGGCGGCGACCACGCAGCCGAGCAGGATATGCGGCCAGCCGTAAACCTGGATCATGGCTGCGCCGCTTTCATAGCTCTTCAGGGCGGTGGCCGCGGTGAGGGTGACAAGCCCGAGCAGGAAGCTGAACTCGGCCGACCGCCGCGGATCCAGGCCGGCGAGGTAGCCGCCCACGATGGTCATCATCGAGCGGCTCGTACCCGGCCACAGGGCGACACACTGCAGCAGGCCGATGTTGAGTGCCTGTCGGGGAGTGAGTTCGGTGCCAGGGTCGGCGGCCGGAGCCTGGGCTTCGCGGCGCCGGCGGTAGCGTTCGGCCCAGAGGATAAAGACCGCGCCCACCACCTGGGCGGCGACCACGGCGCCGATGGAAAAAAGGTGGGCGCTGATCCACCGGCCAAGGGCGAGACCGAGGATGGCGGAGGGAATGACGGCAATGAGGAGGTTGCGGAGGAGCCGCCGGCCGGCCGGGTCACGGCCGCGCAGGCCGTTGAGCATGGAAAGAAGCTGCCGCCAGTAGAGGAGGGCGACGGCGGCAATCGCGCCGAATTGGATGACGATGGTGAAGGTGTCCGCGGCGAGGGTCGGGGTGAGCGGCACGCCGGCCGGGTCTTTGGGCGACGGGTGCCTATGCCAGAGTGGCTGGCCGGAGGGGCCGGTCAGGGGCTGATCCGACTCCAGGCCGAGCAGGTGGGTGGCAACGATCAAATGCCCCGTGGAGGAGACGGGCAGATATTCCGTCACGCCCTCGACCACACCCAGGATGCAGGCGTCGCGCACGCTGAGACCATTGACCGGCTCCGCCGGGGCCGGGGCGCCGCGGGCCGGGAGGCCGGCGAGGGCGAGACAAACAACACCCAGCAGGAGACGGCGCATCCGCTTTTGCTCCCAGAAGGTTCGCGGCGAAGCAATTTTATTTGCGGCGCGCCGCGGCGACGTAACGCTGGGGCATTGATGCCCGTGCTGACCACCCTCACCACCCAGCTTGCCGCCGGACGAAACCTCGCGCCGGCGGAAGTGGAGCTTGCGGTCGGGGCGCTGGCGGGAGCGGAGGCGGCTGATCCGGTCAAGGAGGCGTTCCTCGCGGCGCTTGCGGCCAAGGGCGAGACGGCGGAGGAGCTGGCGGCGTTTGCCGTGGCGTTCCGAAAGCGCGCGCTGGATCCCGGGGTCGGGGCCTGGGCCGGACAGGCGATTGATGTCGTCGGCACCGGCGGCGACCACGCGGGTGGGTTTAATATTTCCAGCCTCGTCACTCTCGTCCTCGCGAGTGCGGGGGTGGTGGTGATGAAGCACGGCAACCGCGGCATCACCTCCAAGTGTGGCAGTGCGGACCTGCTCGCCGGACTCGGCGTCAACCTCGAGGCGCCGCCGGAGCAACTTCGCCGGGCGCTGGACCAGCTGGGGTTCGCCTTCTTCTTCGCGCCGGCCTGGCACCCGGCATTCAAGGCGGTGGCGGGACCGCGCAAGGCGCTCGCGGCCCGGGGCCAGCGCACGATTTTCAACCTGCTGGGTCCGCTGGTGAATCCCGGCCGGCCGGCGCACACGCTGCTGGGCGTGGCCTCGATGCCGTTGCTGGAAAAAATGGCCGGCGCGCTGGACCAGCTCGGCGGCCAGGCCGGGCTGACGGTGCACGGCGTCATCACGCCGGAACGCGGCATTGACGAACTGACCACGGCGACGGTGAACCAGGTGCGCGGCACCGGCCGGTTGCGCCCACTGACGGCGGAATGGCGTTCGGCGGATTTCGGGCTGCCAACGGCGCCGTTTTCCGACCTGACCGGAGGCGACCTCGCCACGAATCTCGCCCTGACCGAAGCCGTGCTGGCAGGGCGGGGTCCGGCGGGATTGACCGACACCATCGTGCTCAACGCCGCCCTGGGCCTCTGGATCACGGGCCGCATCCCGCAGGTGCGCGAGGGCATTGCCCCGGCCCGCGAGCTGCTGCTCGGGGGAGCGGTGGCAAAAAAAATCGCGGCGACGCGCGAGTTCTACCGCCCATGACCCGGAAATATTTCGGCACCGATGGCATCCGCGGCCCGTACGGCGGGCCGGTCGTCAATGAGGCCTTTGCCGAGCGGCTGGGCGCGGCCGCGGCGGCATGGCTGGGGAAAAAGGGCCGCGTGCTGATCGGCCGCGACACCCGCGAATCGGGCCGCGCGCTCGAGGCGGCGGTGGCGCGGGGACTGCAGGCGGGCGGCGCGGAGCCGGTTTCGCTGGGGGTGGTGCCGACGCCGGCGGTAGCCCGGGCCGTGCGGATGGAGCCGGCGGCGCTGGGCGTGGTCATCACCGCGTCGCACAATCCGGCGGCGGATAATGGCATCAAGTTTTTCGGTCCCCGGGGCGTGAAGCTGACCGACGCGGAGGAGCTGGCCATTGAGCAGCTGCTGCCGACGTCGGTGGTGACGGCCCCGGTGACACTGCCGGTGAGTGACGCCTGTGCGCCGTATATCGCCGCGGCGGAAAAATTGCTACCGCCGCAGGCCCTGGCCGGCTGGCGCATCGTGCTCGACACGGCCAACGGGGCCAGTTGCGGCACCAGTCCGGTGGTGTTGCGGACACTCGGTGCGGAAGTGATCGGGCTCGGCGATGCACCGGACGGGCAGAACATCAATGCGGGGGTGGGCAGCGAGCATCCCAAGCTCCTGGCGGCGCGGGTGAAGGCGACCGGGGCGAAGCTTGGCATTGCCCACGACGGTGATGGCGACCGCTGCGTGCTCTGTGACGAAACGGGCGGCGTGCTCGACGGGGATGAGATCCTGACACTGCTGGCGACGCAGGCGCTCGCGCGCGGCACGCTCGTGAACCGGACCCTGGTGATCACGATTCAAAGCAATCTGGGGGTGGATGCCGCAATCAAGGCGGCGGGCGGACGCGTCCACCGGACCGCGGTGGGCGACCGCTACGTCACTGAGGGCATGCTGGCCCAGCAGGCGACCCTGGGCGGCGAGTCGAGCGGCCACATCATCTGTTCGGAAATTTCCCCGACGGGCGACGGCTTGGTTGCCGCGCTCAAGGTCATCGAGATCATGCGGGCGACCAACCAGCCGCTCTCGGTGTTGCGGCAGGCGCTGAAGAAGTTTCCCCAGCTCACCGCGGCGTTGACGGTGCGGGAGAAGCTGCCCCTCGAGAACCTGCCTAACCTGGCCGCCGCGTGTGTGGCGCTGGAGGACGAGCTGGGGCAACAGGGCCGGGTCTTGGTCCGCTATTCCGGCACCGAGCCCAAGCTGCGCCTGCTGGTGGAAGGCCCGACGAGTGTGCGGGTGCAGGTGGGCCTGGCCCGGCTGTCCGCGGCGGCGCGGCTGGATCTGGACGTGATCTGATCAGCCGTGGCGTCCGCGGCGGCGTCGGAAGGCCAGCAGCGAAAGACCGGCGCCCAGCAGGGCCCACGTCGAAGGCTCGGGTACGCCGTAGACGAGCGTGATGTCGTTCGGCAGATAATTGACGTAAAAGGTGTAAGGAGTGGCGGCGTAGGAGGCGACGATGGTGTCGCCGGTGGACGGCAGGCCCACGAAGGTGCCGGAGAAGCCTGACCCGCCGGAGGCAATGTGCAGCAGGTCGAACGTCGTGTTGAGGGTCGGGGCGCTCACCAGGTTGAGGTTGAGCGTCAGCAGGCTGGCACCGAGGTTCACGGCGCCGGTGGGATTCTGGAAGATCACCTGGTCCGACACGGCGCCGCCAAGGTCAACGTTGAGGGCCGTGGGCCCGGTGACGGCAAAGCTGCCGTTGGCGAAGGTGAGGTTGCCGAGGGTCAGGCCCGGGGCGAGGGTGCCGCCCGCGAAGGCGATGTTGCCGCTGAAGCCGCCGGGACCCGTGACGGTGCCGCCCGCGGTGTTGGTCAGGGCGCCGCTGATATAAAGGAAGCCCGACTGGGAGTTGAGTACACCGGCGTTGGTGAAGGTGGGCACGTACAAGTAGCCGGTGCCGGAGGTCTGGTTGATGGTGCCCTGGTTGACGAGCGTGGCGCCGCTGTTACCCGACAGATACATCGTGCCATTGAGCGTGGTGGCGCTGTCGAGGGTGAGCGTGTTGTTGGTGCCGATCGCGAGGTTGGCGTAGTTGCCGGCGGAGCCTGAGGTAATCGTCTTGCCGGCGAGCGTGCTGTTCTGGTTCCAGTAGAACGTAGAGTTGCTGCCGAGGGTGCCGTTGGCGCCGGTGAAGGAGGTGCCGTTGGTGAAAGTGACGGCCGCGCCGGCCGGCAGGGTGAAATCACCGTTGTAGATCACATTGCTGAGGGTGCCGCCGGCGCTGGTGAACGCGAGGGCGCCACTGGCGATGGTGCCGTTGTTGATGGTGCCGGTGTAGAGCTCATAAAGTCCGCCGGACGGCGCACTGAGCGTGGCGCTGGTATTGTCAAAGGTGCCGTAGAGCAGGGCATGGCCGCCGCTGGCGAGGGTGACATTGCCCAGCTGGGAGGTGGTGTTGGCGGCACCCTGGAAGTACAGCGAGCCATTCAGCTGGGCCGTGATCGTACCCAGATTGTGGATGTTCGTGAGGTAGGCGTAGGCACTGGTGCCGGTGGCGGTGATGGTGCCGCCGGCGGCATTGGTGGTCACATCGGTGCCGTAATATCCGAGATACAGCGTGGAACCGGTGTTGGCCGTGATGCTGCCGGTGTTGGTGAAGGTGGGCGCGTAGATATAACCGGTACCCGAGTTATGGTTGATCGTGCCCTGGTTGAGGATCGTGCCGCCGTTATTCCCGTTATAGACGTAGATGTCGCCGTTGAGCGTGGTGGCACTGTCGAGCGTGAGGGTGCGGCCGGTGCCGATGTTGAGATAGGCGTAGTTGCCCGCAGAACCGAACGTGAGGGTCTTGCCGATGAGCGTGCCGTCCTGGTTCCAGTTGAGCGTGGAATAATTGCCGAGGATGGCATTGGCCCCGGTAAAAAGGGTGCCGTTGGTGAAAGTGACGGAGGAGCTGGCGGGGAGGGTGAGGTTGCCGGCGTAGCTGACATTGCTCAGCGTGCCGCCGGATCCCGTGAAGGTGAGGGCGCCGGCGGCAATAGTGCCGTTGTTGATGGTGCCGCCGTAGAGCTCGTACCCGCCGCCGCTGGGCGCGTTGATGGTGGTGCTGGTATTATTGAAGGTGCCGCTGAGAAGTGCGCGGCCACCGGTGGCGAGGGAGACGTTGCCGAGGTTGGCGGGAGTGTTTGAGGCGCCCGAGAAGTTCAGCACGCCGTTGAGCTGGGCGTAGAGGGTGCCGAGGTTGACGATGTTCGTGAGGTAGATGTAGGTGCCGGCGCCGGTGGCGGTGATGGTGCCGCCGGAGGCGTTGGTGGTCGCGTCGGTGCCGTAATAACCGAGATAGAGCGAACTGCCGCCACTCGCGGTGACGGCGCCGGAGTTGGTGAAGGTGGGGGCGTAAACATAGCCGGTGCCGGCCGAATGGTTGATGGTGCCCTGGTTGATGATCGTGCCGCCGTTGTTGCCGTTATAAACGTAGATGTCGCCGTTGAGCGTGGTGGCGCTGTCGAGCGTGAGGGAGTTGTTGGTCCCGACGTTGAGGTAGGCGTAATTCGCCCCGGTGCCGAAGGTGATCGTTTTGCCCGCGAGGGTGCCGTTTTGATTCCAGTTCAGGGTGGAATAGTTGCCCAGGGTGGCGTTGCTGCCGGTGAAGAGGGTGCCGTTCTTGAAGGTGACGGACGTGTTGGCCGGCAGGGCGAAATCACCAGTGTAACTGACGTTGCTCAGGCTGCCGCCGGAAGTGGTGAAGTTGAGGGCGCCGGTGGCGATGGCGCCGTTGTTGATCGTGCCCCCGTAGAGTTCGTAGACGCCGCCGCCGGGGGCGGTGAAGGAGGCGCTGGTGTTGTCGATCGTGCCGCTGAGGAGCGCGCGGCCGCCGCCGGAGAGCGAGACGCTGCCGAGATTGGCAGTGGTGTTGCCCGTGCCCGTGAAGTTCAGCGCGCCGTTGAGCTGGGCGTAGAGGGTGCCGAGGTTGATGATGTTCTGCAGGTAGACGACGCTGCTGGTGCCGGTGGCGGTGATGGTGCCGCCGACGGCATTGGTGAGGACGTCGGTGGCGTAATAGCTCACATAGAGGGAACTGCCGGCGCTGGCGGTGATGCTGCCGGAATTGGTGATGGTGGGGGCATAGATATACCCGGTGCTGCCATTGTTGGTGATAGTCCCCTGGTTGATGATCGTTCCGCCGTTGTTGCTGTTGTAGAGGTAGATGTCGCCGCTGAGCGTCGTGGCGCTGTCGAAGGTCAACGAGTTGTTGGTCCCGATGATGAGCGAGGCGTAGCCGCCGGGCAGGCCGAAGGTGATGGTTTTCCCGGCGAGCGTGCCATTCTGATTCCAGTTCAGGCTGGAGTAGTTGCCGAGCGTGAGGTTGCTGCCGGTGAAGGTGGTGTTGCCGGCGTTGTTGGTGAAGGTCAGCGCGCTGCTGGCCGGCAGGACCAGGTCACCCGTGTAGGTGACACCGCTCAGCGTGCCGCCCGAGCCGGTGAAGCTGAGGGCGCCCGCGGCGATGGTGCCCTTGTTGATGGTGCCGCCGAAGAGCTCGAAGACGCCGCCGCTGGGGGCGTTGATCGTGGTGCTGGCGTTGTTGAACGTGCCGCCGAGCAGCGCGCGACCGCCGCTGGCGAGCGAGACGCTGCCGAGGTTGGCGGGGGTGTTTGAAGCCCCCGTGAAGTTGAGCACGCCGCCGAGCTGGGCGGAGAGCGTGCCCAGGTTGACGATGTTCGTCAGGTAAACATAGGAACCCGCGCCGGTCGCCGTGATGGTGCCACCGGAGGCGTTGGTGGTCGCGTCGGTGCCGTAATAGCCGAGATAGAGCGAACTGCCGCCGCTCCCGGTGATGGTGCCGGAGTTGGTGAAGGTGGGCGCGTAAATATAGCCGGTGCCGGAGGTGTGGTTGATCGTACCCTGATTGATGATCGTGCCGCCGTTATTGCCGTTATAGAGATAGATGTCGCCGGTGAACGTGGTGGCGCTGTCGAGCGTGAGGGAGTTGTTGGTCCCGAGATTGAGGTAGGCGTAGTTGCCGGCGGAGCCGAAGGTGACGGTCTTGCCGACGAGGGTGCCGTTCTGATTCCAGTAGAACGACGCGTAGTTGCCGAGGGTGGCATTGGCCCCGGTGAAAACGGTCCCGTTGGTAAAGGTGACCGCGCCGCTGGCCGGCAGGGTCAAATCGCCGGTGTAACTGACGTTGCTCAACGTGCCGCCGGAACCCGTGAAGGTGAGTGCGCCGGAGGCAATGGTGCCGTTGTTGATCGTGCCGCCGTAGAGCTGAAAACTCCCGCCGGTGGGTGCGTTCAGGGTCGCGCTGGTGTTGTTGAGGATGCCGCCGAGCAAGGCCCGGCCGCCGCTGGCGAGGGAGACGCTGCCGAGATTGGCCGTGGTGTTGTTGGCTCCCGAGAAATTCAACGTACCGTTGAGGAGGGCGTTGAGCGTGCCCAGGTTGATGATGTTCGTCAGGTTGATAGTGGAACTCGTCCCGGTGGCGGTGATGGTGCCACCCACGGCATTCGTGGTCGCGTCGGTAGCGTAGTAGCCGAGATTCAGTGTGCTGCCTCCGCTCCCGGTGATGGCGCCGGAGTTGGTTAAAGTGGGCGCGTAAATATAGCCCGTGCCCGAGGTCTGGTTGATCGTGCCCTGGTTGAGAATCGTGCCGCCGTTGTTGCCGTTGTAGAGGTAGAGGTCGCCGGTGAGCGTCGTCGCACTGTCAAGGGTGAGCGTGTTGCCGGCGCCGACCACGAGATAGGCGTAGTTGCCGGCGGAGCCGAAGGTGACCGTCTTGCCCGCCAGCGTGGCATTCTGGTTCCAGTTGAGCGTGGAATAATTGCCGAGCGTGGCATTGGCCCCGGTGAAGGTGGTGCCGCTGGTGAAGGTTGCCGTCCCGCTGGGATTAATACTGACATCTCCGGCGATGCTTCCGGGACCGCCGCTGTAGGTGCCGGAGAGGATGGTTTGGCCTCGCAGATCCAGGCTGGAGAGCGCGGTCAGAAAAAGGACGGCCACCCCAAGAAACCCGCTCCGGCGCAAATTCAGGTAGATGAGCATGGGTCGGCGATGAAGCCGCCCACACAATAAGGTATTTACCCCATGAAAAGTCGGAAAATTACCACGAACGGAGTATTCCGCGGTCGAGGCTGGTGGGGCGCTACAAGGGCAAGGCGGGGCCCCGGAGAGGATAGGGGCGCGGCGAGGGTTGGCGGCTCACGAGGGGGGTCTTGGCCGCGGAGAAACGCCGGCGGAGTTCCGGGAGGGTAATCTGGCCGGTCGAAAATTTCCGCCACAGGGCCATGGCGTGCGGGGTCGCTCCCTTGAAGGTGAGCACCGCCGTGTCCTTTTTCATGCCAGCCGCGAGATAGGTTTGGATTTCCTGCAGTTGCGCGAGCCGTTCATCCCACGGTTCCGTCGGCGCACCCATCCCGCGGATCACCCGCGGCGCGTGGCAGATCCCGGACAGGAGCGCATGGTGGCGCAGCAGGGTTTTCACATCCCAGTCCGCCCCCTGCGGTATCTCGGGATGAAACGCCTCGAGTTCGCGTGCGAACCGGCACTTCAGGGCGTAGCGCGGTGCGACCTCCGCCAGCACGCGGAAGAGTCCGCCCGGACGCAGGCAGGCGCGGAGCGTGGCCTCGTCGGCCTTGCCCTTCGCGATGACTATGATGGTGAACAGCAGCTGCTCGATCGCCAGGCGGAGTTCGAGGGAGGCGTAGAGCAGGAGGGAGCTGCTATGCCGGGTCTTGGCCTCGTCGATCAGGGTGCCGGCCTGGATGGTGCACCAGCCGGCATGCTGGACTCTTCCGGTAAAGATGTCGGGGAAGCGCATCAGGGAGCAGCGAATTCCCGGGTACCCGCATGGAAGTCACAGGCAAATTTGAACATGATCGCAGCGGTCGTCATGGGGAAAGACGGGGGGCGTGGCCGGACGCCTATCAGTCAGGGGTCGGGCCGATTGTCGAGCAAGAGAAGGCGGCCGGGGGAGGGGCGGAGGAGCTTTTGCGATTGAGGCGGCGCGGCGCGAAAGTTCAACTCGGCCGATGGTCAGTCCAAAACTTCCGGCTGCGCGCATCTACTGGACGGCGTTCACCGGGCTGTTTTTCGACTACTACGACCTGTTTCTGTTCATCTACCTCGAGAAGGTGCTGGCGGCGCAGTTTGGACTGAGTGAGGCGGAAAGCAGTGCGCTGCAATTCACCGGGCTCGCCGGGGTCGGACTGGGGGCGCTGGGCTTTGGTTACCTGGCCGACCGCCTGGGCCGCGGCCGGATCATGCTGGCGGTGTTTGGCGTTTATCTGGTGGGCGTCGCGGGGCTGAGCCTGGCCTGGAATTATCCCAGCCTGCTCAGCTTCCGGTTGCTTGCCTCGCTCGCGCTCGGCGCGGAATGGGGCATCAGCCATACGTTTTTAAACGAGCAGGTGGGGCGGGAACGCAGCTACCGGTTCGCCGCCCTGCTGCAGCTGGCCATTCTGGGAGGACTGCTGGCGGCGCTGGCGAACCGTTATCTGCTGCCGGTGTGGGGTTGGCGCTGGTTGTTCGCGGCCTCGCTCGTCCCGGTGGCAGTCCTGTCGGCGGCGCGGTGGCGGATGCTGGCCGCTGGTGCGGCGGGTAATGGGTGTGGGGTGATGGGCGAGGGGAAAATCGAGCCGGGGGCCGGCCAGCTGGGGCCGGCGCTCAGGGCGAACTGGCGGCCGTTTCTGCGGTGTCTCGCCCTGGCGAGCCTCACGATCGCGAGCGGGCTCGTGAATGTGTTCTTTGTGAAGGAGCTGCCGCAGACGCCGCTCTTCATTGTGCTCTTCTGGGTCAACCTGGTGCCGGGCATGTTGCTGGGGGTGTGGGTGGTGCGGCGCGGCGGCGTGCGCCGCGCGCTGGCGGGTTATGCGGTGGCGCTGATCGCGCTGTCGCTGTTCGCGTGGGGCAGCCACTGGGAGGGACGCAAGCTGGCGTTCGCGCTGACGCTGCCGGCCCTCAACGGCATTCCGTTCGGCCTGATGGGCGCGTATTTCAATGAGGTCTTCGCGAGTTACCGCACGATGCTTTCCGGCGCGGCGTATAATCTCGGACGGATCTTCGCGGGATTTTCCCCGGTGCTGATCACGGCGCTAGGGCTGCACACGGGGGGCAATTACTTCCTGTTTTCCGCGGCGCTGGGTCTCGGCGTGCTGCTGATCAGCGGTTGGCTGACGGCGGCTGGGCGCCGCACCTAAACCCGGAATAAAGCCCCGAGCTTTTTGCCGAGCAAGAGGGCCAGGCCGGCGATGGTCACGCCGAGGAAGACCATGGCCCAGACCCCGAGGGCGCTGGCGATGAACTTGCCGTCCCCGAGCAGCTGGAAGAGCTCCATGATGGCCTTGGTGATCGGATAGAAACGCGCCTTCTGTGCGAGGACGAGCGAGTCACTGACCTCCAGCATCGCGAAGGCAAAGGCGAGCAGGCCGCCGGCGATGAGGTTCGCCATGATGAGCGGGAGGGTGATGCGGATCGTGGCCTTGAGCGGCGGGCAGCCGAGGCTTTGCGCGGCCTCCTCGAGCGTCTCGCTGGTTTGCTGGAAACCCGCGGCGGCGGAGCGGACGACGTAGGGCAGGCGGCGGACGGAGTACGCGATGATGAGGAGGATCGTCGGGTCGCGCACGGGATTGAGGAAGGAGAAGAACCGGCCCTCCTGCGCCATGGCGAGGTAGCCGAAGGCGAGCACGAGTCCCGGCACCGCGAGCGGCAGCATGGAGAGAAAGTCGAGGATCTGCCGGCCGGCGATCCGCGAGCGGACCACCACGTAGGCGATGGCGATGCCGAGGATGACATCGATGAACGCGGAGATGCTGGAAAATTTCAGGCTGTTGGCGATGGCGGGGACCGTCAGGTCGTGGCCGAGGGCGAGGCGGAAGTTGTCCAGGGTGTAGGCGTGGGGAACCACGGTGCCGTACCACTCGCGGGAGAACGCGACGAGGATGACGCCGAGATGCGGCAGCACGGCGATGAGGATCACGCCGGCGAACGCGGCGGTGCAGGCGAGGGCGGCGCCGCGGGGCAGGGCGCGCGGGCCGCCGGAGCTGGTGGACTTGGCCATCATCGCATGGCCGCCCCGGCCGAACAGGCCGCGGCCAACGGCATAGATGGCTATGGAACTCGCGAGCATGATGGCAACGAGGGCGTAGGGGAACGGATTCCCGCCGATGTCCCGCAGCCCGTAGTAAATCTGCACGCTGGTGACGCGGGCATAGTCGAAGATAAGTGGTGTGCCGAGTTCCGTGAACGACCAGATGAAGACGATGGTGCCGCCGGCGAACAGGCCGGGATGGATGAGCGGCAGGGTGATTTTCCAGAAACGCCGGAAGCCGGTGCAGCCGAGGTTTTGCGCGGCCTCCTCCATCGCGGGGTCAATGTTGGCGAGGGCGGCGACGGCGTTGAGGTAGATGATCGGGTAGAGCGAAAGCGCCTCGACCACGACGATGCCCCAGAACTGGTTCGCGGCGAACCAGTCGAAGGTCCAGCCGTGCGGGCGGAGTCCGAGCTGGATGATGAGGGCGTTGAGCGCGCCGTACTGCCCGAAGATCTGCTTGATGCCGATGGCGCCGACAAACGGCGGCAGGATCATCGGGATGAGCACCAGCGACCCGAGCAGGCCCTTGCCCGGGTAGATGAATCGGTCGCTGATGAAGGCCAGCGGCAGGGCGATGAGGAGGGCGAGCGTGGTGGTGCAGCAGGCGAGCAGGAAGGAATTGCGCAGGCCGGCGAGGTACGCGGGATCGGCGAGCAGGGTGGTGAGGTAGGCCAGGGTGAATTTCCCGTCGGCATTGACGAACCCGCCCCTCAGGATCTGCGCAATCGGCCACAGGAAAAACACCGCGAAGAAGGCGGCGGTGAGGATGAAGACGGCGCGCGCAAACGATTTCGACATCGGCGCGCAGTGTGGTTGCGGCGCGTAACGCGCGGCAAGGCGGAAGTGGCCGGCGGCCGGTCAGCGCGACGGCTCGACAAGGATCCGGCCGGCGGCGGCGAGGCTCAGGGCCAGCGGCCGGCCGCGGGGGCGCTGCACGGTGACCAGGCCGGCGGCGAGGTTGCGGTCCGTGACGCGGGCGGACGCGCCCGGCAGCAGGCCGTGCAGCTCGGCAAACTGGAGGAATTCCGCCGACTGCTCGGTGATCCGCACCAGGCGCACGGGGCGGGCGAGGGGGCAGGTGGCCAGCGTCGCGTACACCTGCGAGTGGAGCTTGCCCAGCCGGCTCGGGATCGGGTCGCCGTGCGGATCGGTCGAGGGATGGCCGAGCAGGGCGTCGAGCCGGTCAAGCACGGCATCGGAGATGGCATGCTCCAGCTGCTCGGCCTCGGCGTTGACGGCGCTCCAATGCATCTTGAGGACCTGGACGAGGAAGGTCTCCACCAGCCGGTGCTTGCGCAGGACGCCGAGGGCGAGCCGGCGGCCGGCGGCGGTCAGCTTCACGCCCTGCCGCGGCCGGTGGACGACAAGACCGTCGGCGGCGAGGGACTTCACCATGGTGGTAACGGTGCCGGGCACGACGGCGAGGGCCGCGGAGAGCGCGCCCATCGGGACGAGCCCGTCAGTCTCCTCCGCGAGCAGCAGGAGGTGCTTGAGGTAGTTCTCCACCGTGACGCTGGGCATGGTGGCTCAGGGAAGCAGGATATTTGAGTAGAACAAGAATTTATTTTGACTACTCAAAATAGCGGGACGTAATCTGCCGCCGCATCATGGACGAGCCGACCTCATTTCCCGCCCCGCCGCCGGCCGAGCCCGGCTGGGCCCAGGGACGGTCGGGCGAGAGCCTGCCGGAGGTGCACCGCACCATCGCCGTGCCGGCCGGGGCCTCGTTCTGGCGCAAGGTCCTGGCGTTCTCCGGCCCGGGTTTCCTGGTGGCGGTCGGCTACATGGACCCGGGCAACTGGGCCACGGACCTGGCGGGCGGGGCGAAGTTCGGCTACACACTGCTGTCCGTCATCATGATCTCCAACCTGATGGCGATCCTGCTGCAGCACCTGTGCATCAAGCTGGGGGTCGCCACGGGGCGGGACCTCGCCCAGGCCTGCCGGGACCACTATTCCCGGCCGACGGTTTATTTCCTCTGGGTCCTCTGCGAGCTGGCCATCGCGGCCTGCGACCTGGCGGAGGTGGTCGGCTCGGCGATCGGCCTGCAACTGCTGTTCGGGATTCCGCTGGTCTGGGGCTGCGTGATCACGGCGTTTGACGTGATGATCGTGCTGCTGCTCCAGCACCGCGGGTTCCGGTACATCGAGGCGCTGGTCATTACGCTGATCCTGACCATTGGCGGCTGCTTTGCCGTCGAGCTCATCGTGGCGAAGCCCGACCTCGGCGGCGTGTTCGCCGGCTTCATTCCCCGGCTCGAGATCCTGAAGAACTCCGAGATGCTCTACGTTGCGATCGGCATCCTCGGTGCGACGGTCATGCCGCACAACCTGTACCTGCACTCGTCGATCATCCAGACGCGGAAGTTCGTGCAAAACTCCGCCGGCAAGGCCGAGGCGATCAAGTTCGGCACGATCGATTCCACCTTTGCGCTGATGTTCGCGCTCTTCATCAACGCCGCCATCCTGATCCTCGCCGGCGCGGCCTTCCACGGGAGCGGGCACCAGCAGGTCGGCGAGATCCAGGAGGCCTACCACCTGCTGGACGGCGTGCTGGGCGTGACGTTTGCCAGCACGCTGTTTGCGCTGGCGCTGCTGGCGTCCGGTCAGAATTCCACCCTGACCGGCACGCTCGCCGGGCAGATCGTGATGGAGGGCTTCCTCAACATCCGGCTGCGCCCGTGGCTGCGGCGGCTCATCACCCGGGCCATCGCCATCGTGCCCGCCGTGCTGGTGATCGGCTTTTTTGGCGAGAGCAAGAGCACCCAGCTGCTCGTCGCGAGCCAGGTGTGCCTGAGCATGCAGCTGGGCTTCGCCTGCTGGCCGCTCATGCGCTTCACCGGCGATCGGGCCAAGATGGGTGAGTTTGTTAACCCGTGGTGGATCAAGTTGCTCGGCTGGGGTATCACCCTTGTCATTATCACGCTTAACGTGAAGCTGCTGCTCGACATCCTGCTGCCCGCGCCGTGGACCCAGTGGTTCTACGGCCTCCTCGGGCTCCATCCCGCCGCCTGAGCCCGCCCCTTCCGCCGATGTACCAGAAAATCCTCGTCGCCCTCGAGAACACCCGTGCGGACGACACGCTGGTGCCGCACATCGCGGACCTGGCGCGCCGCCTCGGCTCGGAGTTGCTGCTCGTACACGTGGCGGACGGCTGGGCGGCGCGTAACTTTGACCAACTCAAGCTCGCCGAATCCACCGAGATGAAAGAGGACCGCGCCTATCTCGAGGGGGTCGCGGCGCGGTTGCGCGGCACCGGTCTGAGCGTGGGCGTGGAACTCGTGCTGGGTAATCCGCCCACCGAGATCGTGAAGACCGCGGCCGCCCGGAACTGCGACCTCATCGCGATGGCTTCCCACGGCCACAAACTGCTCGGGGATTTTTTCCTCGGCAGCACGATCGACAAGGTGCGGCACAACACGGTGATTCCGATCCTGGTGGTGCGCGCCGCGTCCGGCACCTCGACTCCGTTTGCCCGGTAGCACGCGCGGCCTAGCGCCCGGAAAATTGCTTCAGCACCCAGGCGATGACCGGGCTGTCGGGGCTGCGCACGACCACTTGCAGGCCTGTGCTCAAGCCGGAAGGCAGCGCAACCGGAATGGTCAGCACGGGATAGCCCCCGATGCTGGCCGGGGCGGTCAGGGCAAGGATGCGGAGTCGGTTCTCGGGCGTGCACCCGGCCTTGGTCAGCGCCGCGAAGGGCGAGGCGGGCAGGACCACAAAATCGAAATCGCGGAAGCAGTCGCTCCACATGCGCCTGATGGCGTCAGTGGACTGGCGCGCCGACTCCCGCTGTTTCTCCGTGGTGGAATGCACCCGGTTGAGCCGCTGCCAGACCGCCGGATCGTAGCGGTCCTTGAAGCGCTCGGCCCAGGGACGGTGAACGGCCCACGCCTCATCCGCGACCACGGTGTTGTAGGTGTCCACGCTATCGCGCAAGGCCGCCCGTACGGCGGTGGAGGTTGCGGTTTCGCGGACGGCGAAGTGGTCAGCCGCCTGGCCGCAGGCGAGGGCGACCTCGGCATCGAGGCCGGGTAGTTCGACGTAACAGCCCCGCGGTTCGCGCGGCGCCGGGGTGGATCCAATCAGGCAATTAATCGCCGTGGCCATGTCGCCGGCCGTGGCGGTGAACCAACCTGCGGTATCATAACTCGGGGCGAGGGGAAATGCGTCGGCGATGAACGGGTCGCGCGGGGTCAGGCGAAAGCCAAACAGCCCGCAGAAGGCCGCCGGCAGGCGGACAGAACCGCCCGTGTCGGTGCCGATGGCCAGGGGCACAATGCCAGCGGCGACGACCGCGGCCGACCCGCTGCTGGAGCCGCCGGTCAGGTGGCCGGGAAACCGGGGATGCGCGCAATCGCCGTAATGCGGGTTTTCGCCCGTGATGCCGTAGGCGAATTCCTGGAGGTGGGTGCGGCCGGCGAAGACGGCGCCGGTCGCGGAGAGTTTTTGGACGAGGGCGGAGTCCTGGGTGGCGGCCGGGCGGACCTCGGGCAGGAAGGTGGAACCGGCGAACATCGGCTGACCGGCCACGGGAAAGAGATCCTTGAGGAAATACGGTACGCCGGAGAGCGGAGTGCCCCCAAGGGCGGCGGAAAAATGTTCCGCCAGCCCGGATTCAGCGCCAAGGGCGGCAAGGACGGCCCGCTGCTGGTCCGCAGTCAGCCGGGTGCGTACCCGCTGGTGCAGCTCGCGGGCGGCTCCGGCCGGGGAGAGCTGCTGCCAGTCGCGAAAAGTCATGCGCGAAAATTCACCGGTCGGCGGGCGGGTTGCAACTCCGCGCACTTGGGGCTCGCCCTGAGCGGGACGCAGCGTCCAATGACCGGATGCGTCTTATGAGAACTGCCACCTTGATCCTGATGCTGACTGCCCTGGCGGGCGGTTGTGCGCGGCAGGCGGCTGAGGTCAAGCCGCCGGGGGTGTTGCGCAGGGTGGTTTTCCAGAGCGACTGGTTTCCGCAGGCGGAGCATGGCGGATTTTACCAGGCGCTGGTGAAAGGTTATTACCGCGAGGTGGGCCTCGATGTGGAAATCCTGCCGGGTGGCCCGGGCGCGGCGATCAAGTTGAGCGTGGCAAAGGGGACGGCGGATTTCGGGATGTATCGCAGCGACGATGTGATTGTGGCCGCCAGCCGCGGGCTGCCGCTGGTGATTGTGGCGGCGGTGCTGCAGCACGATCCTGAGGCGCTGCTGGTGCATGCCGCGAGCCCGGTCAAAACGCTCGCGGACCTGGAGGGACGCAGCGTGATTGCGCCGCCGAGCATGTCCTGGATCCCCTACGTGAAGCAGAAGTACGGCGTGAAGTTCGACCTGCGGCCCCTGACCTATGGCATGGCGGCCTTCCTCGGCGATCCCACGGCCATCCAGCAGTGCATGCTGACGAGCGAGCCGTACTTTGCAGAGCAGCATGGCGCCACGGTGCGCGCGATCCCGCTCTCGGACTCGGGTTACGATCCGTACCACACCCTGATCTGCCGTCGGGCGTTGATCCGGACCAATTCCGAGCTGGTGAAGGCCTTTGTGGCGGCATCGATCCGCGGCTGGCATGATTACCTCGAGGGCAACCCGGCCGAGGCCCACGCCCTGATCATGAAGCGCAACACCCAGATGACGGCGGGCCAGCTGGAGTTTTCCCGGCGCGCGCTCATCGCGCATGCGCTGGTGACCGGGGATCCGGCGCGGGGCGAGCACATCGGCCGCATCTCCCTCAAGCGCATCCAGCAACAGATCGACGTGCTGACGGAGTTCAAGATCCTCGAGGTGCCGGTGACCGCCGCCGGCGTGGCGTCCCGGGCGTTCCTGCCCACCTCGGCGCGCTGATAATCTTTGTCACAACCGGAATTTCTCCCAAACCTCAGCCCATGAATCCCGAAGCCAACCTCGCCGCCCTCGGCCTCACGCTCCCCAATCCGCCCGCTGCCGCCGGCAGCTACGTGCCCACCGTGCGCACGGGCAACCTGCTGTATTGCGCCGGCACGATCTGCATGGTCGGCGGGCAGATGACGCACACCGGCCAGGTGGGCAAGGAGCAGACGGTGCAGACCGCCAACAAGTCGGCGGAAATCTGCGCGCTCAACACCCTCGCCAACATCAAGGCCGCCGTCGGTTCACTCGACAAGGTCGCGCGCATCGTCTTCGTCAGCGGTTTCGTCAACGCCGTGGACGGCTTTGCCGACAGCCCGGCCGTGATCAACGGCGCGAGCGATCTTTTCCTCAAGGTCTTCGGTGACGCCGGCAAGCACGCCCGCGCCGCCGTGGCCGTCAACGGCCTGCCCAAGGGCTCGACGACCGAGGTGCAGGTCGTGGTCGAGCTGAAGGCCTAGGTCCGGTCCGCTTTCGTTACCCCAACCCCATTACCCCCATGAACAGGCTTACCGCGCTCCTCGGAGCGCTTGTTTTCGCTGCGGCCGTGTCGGCGCAGACCTATGACGTCGCCGTCATTCCCAAGCGGACGACGCACGAGTTCTGGAAATCCATCCATGCCGGCGCCATCGCGGCCGCGGGCGAGCTCAAGGCCGAGGGCATCACGGTGAACGTGATCTGGAAGGGTCCCCTGCGCGAGGACGACCGCGAGCAGCAGGTGCAGGTCGTGGAAAATTTTACCGGCCGCCGGGTGAGCGGTCTCGTGCTCGCCCCGCTCGATGCGCGGGCCCTGGTGGCGCCGACGGAGGAGGCGGTGCGCGCGGGTATCCCGGTCGTCATCATCGACTCCGGGCTCAAGTCCACCGCACCGGTCAGCACGGTCTCGACGGACAATTACAAGGGCGGCGTGCTTGGGGCCCGGCGGCTGGGCGAACTGCTCGGGGGGAAGGGCAAGGTCATCCTCCTGCGCGTGCTGGCCGGCTCGACCAGCACGGAACAGCGCGAGGCGGGTTTCCTCGACACCCTGGCCAAGGAGTTTCCCGGGCTCCAGATTCTCTCCAGCGACCAGCACGCCGGGGCAACACGTGACACGGCCTACCGCACTTCGCAGAACCTGCTGAATCGTTTTGGCCGCGACGTGACCGGCATCTTTGCGCCGAACGAATCCTCGGCCACCGGCATGCTGCTGGCGATGAAGGACGCGGGTTTGGCCGGCGGGAAGGTGAAGCTGGTGGGCTTTGACAGCGGCGCGCAGACGGTGGCGGCGCTCAAGTCCGGGGATCTGCAGGGCCTCGTCGTGCAGAATCCCTTCCGGATGGGTTACCTCGGCGTGAAGACCCTGGTGGCCAGCCTGCGCGGGCAGAAGGTCGAACTTGTGATTGATACGGGCTGCGCGCTGGTCACGCGGGAAAACATGGCCGAGCCGGCGATGGGCGACCTGCTTTACCCGCCGCTGGAGAAGTACCTTAAATAACGGCCATGCCGCCGCGCCTCCGCCTCACGGGCATTCGCAAGTCCTTCGGCGCCACCCTGGCGCTGCGGGGTGTGTCGCTTGAGGTGGCGCCGGGCGAGGTCCACGCGCTGGTTGGAGAAAACGGCGCGGGCAAGAGTACGCTGATGAACATCCTCAGCGGCGCGCTGCCGGCGGATGAGGGTGCGATGGACCTCGACGGGGCGCCGTATGCCCCGCGGGACACCCTCGATGCCCGCCACCGTGGCGTGGCGATGATTCACCAGGAACTGAGCCTCGCCCCGCATTTGAGCGCGTGGGAAAACATCATGCTCGGCGCGGAACCGTCGCGCGGCGGGTGGCTGCGCCGGCACGACGCGAAAGCGTCGGCCCGGGCGGCGCTGGAGCGGCTGGGACACGGCCATCTCGACCTCGACCGGGCGGCGGGAAAGTTTCCCATCGCGGAACAGCAGATCATCGAGATCGCCCGCGCGCTGCGGACGGAGCCGCGGGTGCTGGTCATGGACGAGCCAACGAGCAGCCTGGCGCAGGCCGATACGGAACGACTGTTCACCGTGATCCGCCAACTGCGGGACCGCGGCGTGAGCGTCATTTATATCAGTCATTTTCTTGAGGAAGTGGAACGCCTGGCGGACCGCTACACCGTGCTGAAGGACGGCCAGAGCGTGGGCACGGGGCCGATGGCCGGAACGTCGACGACGCAACTGGTGCGCCTGATGGTTGGCCGGGATGTGACTGAACTTTACCCCACGCGGACAGCCAGTCCTGGGTCCACCGTACTGGAAGTCCGGAACCTTTCGGCCGGTCGGCGTCTGACCCGGGCGAATCTCACCCTCGCAGCCGGGGAGATTTTAGGCGTAGCCGGGCTGATCGGCGCCGGGCGGACGGAACTGGTACGTGCGGTGTTCGGCTTGGATCGCAGCGAAGCCGGCGCGGTCACCGTCGAAGGACGGGGTTTTTCCCACCGGCAACCGGGAGCCAGTTGGCGCCAGGGTGTGGGTTTCCTGAGTGAGAACCGCAAGGAGGAGGGCCTGATGCTGCCGCTTTCGGTGGCGGAGAACACGGTACTCACCAAGCTCGGGCGGTTTGGCCGGCTGGGCTGGCTGCGGCGCCGCGAAATTGATGCGGCGGGTGCGGCTTGGATCGATCGCCTGGGTGTGAAGGCGAGCGGGCCGGGTCAACCGGTGGGCCAGCTTTCGGGTGGCAACCAGCAGAAGGTCGCGCTGGCCCGGCTGCTGGAACACCCGGCGCGGATTTTCCTGCTCGACGAGCCCACGCGTGGCATCGATGTCGGGAGCAAGGCGCAGATTTACGAACTGATCGCCGGCCTGGCGCGCGAGGGCCGGGCGGTCGTGCTGGTTAGTTCCTACCTGCCGGAGCTGTTCGGCATGTGCGACCGCATCGCGGTGATGCGGCGCGGCGAACTCGTGGAGTGCCGGGCCCGCGCCGATTGGACCGAGCCCTCCCTCATGGCCGCCGCCGTTGGCGCCGCAGCCTGAACCCGATTTTACCGATGAACACCAAAAGCCTCCTCGCAAAACTCGGGCCCTTCCTCGGGCTGCTGCTGGTGATCGGGCTCTTCTCGATTTCGACCGAAGTGCGCGGGTATTTTCTGACCTACCCGAATTTCAAGATCATCCTCACGCAAACGGTGATCGTGGCGATCGGCGCGCTCGGCATGACGTTGATCATCATCGCGGGCGGGATCGATTTGAGCGTCGGCTCAGCCATTGCATTCACAAGCGTGGTCGGGGCACTGCTGATCCAGCGCGGCTGGTCGGCGGCCGCGGTGGTCCTGGCGGTGGTCGCAGCCGGGGGCGGGATCGGGCTGCTCAACGGGGTGGCGATTGCCGGCCTGCGGATGACGCCGTTTATCATCACACTCGGCACGCTCGGCGTGGTGCGGGGTGCATCCAAGTGGCTCGCGAACAACGAAACGGTCAATTACGACGGCTCACCCATCAACAGTTGGATGACGACGGCGGACCCCTTCGGGTGGTCGCTGCCCGCGGGCGCCTGGGTGGCGCTGGTGGCGGCGATCGGGACGGCGGTGATGCTCCGGCAGACGGTGTTTGGCCGGCATATCTTTGCGATTGGCTCGAACGAGGCGACGGCCCGGCTCTGTGGCGTGCCCACCGTGCGGACGAAAATCCTGATCTACGCCCTGGCCGGTGCTTTCTTCGGCCTGGCGGGCCTGATGCAGCTCTCGAGACTGCGGCAGGGTGATCCGACGGTGGCGGTCGGGCTGGAACTCGACATCATTGCGGCGGTGATCATCGGCGGCGCGAGCTTGAGCGGCGGGGTGGGCACGGTGCTGGGCTCGATGATCGGCGCGCTGATCATGGCGGTGCTGCGCAACGGCTCGCAGCAGATGGGCTGGCCGACTTATTTCCAGGAAATCATCATCGGCATTGTGATCATCGCCGCGGTGTTCCTCGACCGGTTGCGGCAGGCGAAGGCGGCCTAGCTGACAGCTGAATGCTGATCGCTGACGACTATTAAGTCAGCTGCTTGACCAGCACCTTGGCGTTGCGGCCACTGTCGTCGTACAACTTCAGCCGCGCCTCGGGCAGGGCTTCCTTGGTGGTCTCCTCGAAGCCGCAGACGGCGGTGAAGAAGCCGAAGCTCTGGGTCGAGAGGGCGATGACACGCTTGGTGCCGCGCTCCTTGGCCATGAGGCAGGCGTACTCGACCATCTTCTTGCCGATGCCGCGGTGGTGGTAAAAGGGCAGGACGTAGAGCGATCCGACCTCGGCGAGCTCGGGCATGTCGGGATAAAAATAGAGCGTGACGCAGGCGATGATGTTCTCGTCGATTTCGTAGACGAAGAACTGGTCGATGTTTTTCTCGATGGCCTGCTGGGTCCGGTGGATCAGCTCCTCGCGGCGGACGGCGTTGCGGGTGAGGCTGTAGATGAAGCGCACGTCGCTCCGGCGGGCCTTGCGGATCTGCTGGTAGTCGTTGCCGTAGACGAGCGAACCCACGCCCTCGCTGGAGAAGATCTCGTTGATCAGGCCGTCAAAGATGCGGCCGTCCACGATGTGTACGCGCGGCGTGCCGGTCTCGATGGCCTTGACGGCGTGCATCGCCTTGCTGCGCGAGGTCTCGGCGATCTGGTCGGGCTTGTCCTTGATGATCGCGCGGAGGGCGTCCACGGAGATTTCTCGGCGGATCTCGCCGTCAATCTCCAGGCCGCCGTGCGGGGTCAGGTAGATGATTTTCGTGGCGTGCAGCGCCTCGGCGAGTTCGGCGGCGAGTGCGTCCGAGTTGATGCGCAGCGACTTGCCGTCGGGGCCGAACGCCAGCGGGGGAACGACGGGCACGACGGAGCGGTCGATCAGCTCGCTGATGAATTCCTTGTCGATGCGCTCGACGCGGCCGGTGAACTGCTGGTCCACGCCCTTGATGATGCCGATGGGCAGGGCGCGGATGGAATTGGTGATGGCGCACTTCAGGCTGTTCTGCGTCAGGCCCTCGAGGATGACGTGCGAGACGCGCGACGAGGCGCGGATGGCGAGGTCGAGGGTGGCGGCGTCGGTCACCCCGGTGCCGTAGGCGTCGGAAATGGCGACGTTGCGCAGGGCGGCGAGTTCGACGAGCTGCTGGCCGATGCCGTGGATCAGGACGACCTTGATGCCCAGGCTGCGGAGCACGGCAATGTCCACGAGGAGGTTGCTGAGATTTTCATCCGCCACGATGGCGCCGTCGAGGGCGAGGACGAAGATCTGGCCCTGGAAACGCGGCACGTATTTCAGGATCCCGCGGAGGTCCGTGGGCTTGATCGTGGTGCCCTGCGCGGTGGCCGCAGGAAGAGACGGGGGGGTGCCGTTGCCAGTGCTCATCAATTGAAGTGGGCGCAGTTCTCGACGATGCAGCGCGGCGCGTCAATGCACTTGCAGCGTCCAGCTCCGGGAGCTCCGCGAGCCGACGAGGGTCACGTGATAGCTGCCGGGCTTCAGGGTGCCGGCGGGAACGGTGAGCCGGATGAACCGCTCGCGGTTGCGGGCCAGCAGGCCGCCGGACAGGCGTTCAAACTCCGGCGTGATCACGAGCTCGTCGCCGCGCACGTAAAGTTCCGCGCCCGCAAGCTGCTGCTTGTTGTCCGGCAGGGAGCATTTCACGCCGATGGGGTAGGCGAACATGGAGTTGACCGTCGCGGCGGCGGAGACGCCCAGGATCTCCCCGGGGAGCCGCGGTGGTTCGACGAGGGTTTCGCGCAGCCCGGAAGGCAGCCCGCCGGCGGCTGCCGTCGCGCGAACGTTTGAGTTGAACGAGAGCGCGTCCGCCGGCAGGTCGGCCTCGAGCGTGATCCGCTGGAAGCCGGCGTCGAGCAAGCGGTGGATGTTGGCGCGGTCCCGCAGGTCCTGGTACGGCCGGAAGGCCCGGTCCGGCCGGCGGTACTTCAGGGTCAGGAAGGTGTACACGCCGATGGAGAGGATGATCGCGAGGACCACCCATTTCATGGGCCAGGGCTGGCGGGTGCGGGACGGGGCGGACATGGACGGGGAGCGAGTAACTCCGGGCCGGGGCCGGGTCGCAAATAAATTTGCGCCGGCGGGCGGGCGGTGTTTCGTTGCCGGACTCCATGAAGTTCTGGTCCCAGTATTTTATCCCCACGCTCAAAGAAAGCCCGGCCGACGCCGAGATTCCCTCGCACAAGCTGCTCATCCGGGCCGGCCTGGTGCGCAAGCTGGGCGGAGGCCTCTACACCTTCCTGCCGCTGGGCCTGCGGGTGATGCAGAAGCTCACCCAGATCTGCCGCGAGGAGATCGAGCGCGGCGGCGGCATCGAGCTCCAGATGCCCCACGTGCATCCGGCCGAAAACTGGCAGCAGGGCCCCCGCTGGGCGGCGGCCCGGGAAATCATGGTCCGCGTGGACAGCGCCGGCGACGGCAAGCGCGGTCCGCGCGAGCCGGAGTACGTGCTGGGGCCGACACACGAGGAGGTCATCACGCCGCTCATCCGCGCCGAGATCACGAGCTACCGCGACCTCCCCAAGAATTTCTTCCAGATTGCGACCAAGTTCCGCAACGAGATCCGGCCGCGCTTTGGCCTGATGCGCGCGCGCGAGTTTGTCATGATGGATGCCTACTCGTTCGACACGGCCGACCAGGGCGCCATCAAGAGCTACCAGGCGATGAAGACCGCCTATGAGAATTTTTTCCGCCGGATCGGCGCCCAGGCCATCGCGGTCGAGGCGGACACCGGCGTGATGGGCGGCAGCTTCTCGCACGAGTTCATGATCCCCGCCGAGATCGGTGACGATGACATCCTTTACAGCGAAGCCAGCGGCTACGCGGCCAACCGCGAGAAAGCGACCAGCGCGCTCGTGCCGGCTGACCTGCCGGCGGCGGAGCCCGCCGGTGCGGTGGAGGAATTCGCCACCCCAGGCATCGTCACCATCGCCGCGCTCGCGTCGGCGCCCTATTCGGTGCCGGGAGACAAGCAGTTCAAGACCCTCGTCTACATCGGCGACGGCAAACCCTTCCTCGTCGTGCTGCGCGGCTGTGATGAACTCGAGGAGGCGAAGCTGGGTTCGCTGGGTTTCGGAGTCTTCCGCCCGGCCACGCCGGAGGAAATCGAGCCGGTGATGGGCGCAAAGCCCGGCAGCCTTGGCACCGTTAAGGGCACCATCAAGAATCCCGACGCCTTGGCGGGCATCTTCGCCGACCAAGCCATCCGGCTGGTGGGCAATGGCGTGACCGGCGCAAACAAGGACGGCTTCCACCTGCGGAACGTCAATGTGCAGCGCGATCTCGCCGTCACACGCTTCGGCGATTTCCGCCGGGTGCAGGCGGGCGAGCCGGATTCAATCTCTGGCCAGCCGCTCAAGCTCCGCCGTGGCATCGAGGTCGGCCATATTTTCATCCTGGGTACCAAATATTCGGACAAGTACGGCGCGGTCTACACCGACGACCAAAAGCAGAACCATCCGATGGTGATGGGCTGCTATGGCATCGGGATCAGCCGAACACTGCAGGCGATCATCGAGCAGGGACACGACGCCGACGGCGTGGTCTGGCCGTGGAATGCCGCGCCGTTCCACGTGCTCATCTGCGTGCTGGACCCGCAACTGCCCGAGGCGATGGATCTCGCCAAGAAGCTGGGCGCCGCGGCTGAGTCGGCCGGGGCGGACGTGCTCATTGACGACCGCAACGAACGGCCGGGCGTGAAGTTCAAGGACGCCGACCTCATCGGCATCCCGCTGCGCCTCACCATCGGCGGCAAGGGCCTCAAGGAAGGCATCATCGAGTTGAAATGGCGCACGTCGAAGGACGTGGCGAAGGTTCCCCTGGCCGAGGCCGAGGCGATGATCGCGACGGCGGTCCGCGCGGCCCAGGCGAAGGCATGACCGTTTCCCAGTCCAAGACCCAGGGCGCACCCGCCGCGCAAAGCGCGACGGAACTGGAGTACGAGGGATTGTGGCGCGTGGTCGTGCTGAACGACCCCGTCAACCTGATGTCCTACGTCGTGCTCGTCTTTAAAAAGGTCTTCGGCTTCGACGAAACCCGGGCGCGGAAGCACATGCTCGAGGTGCATGAGCAGGGCCGCTCGGTGGTCTGGAGCGGGGTGCGGGAGAAGGCCGAGGCCTACGCCTTCACGCTGCAGCAGTGGCACCTCACGACGGTGCTGGAGCAGGACGACGTCCGATGAAACGCATCGAGGTCAAACTCGCGCTGCCCGTCGTCGCCCCGCTGCTCGACGTGATCAAGGCCATGGCCGACGGGCTGCGCCAGAACCTGGCCGCGCCGTTCGGGCCGGTGGATCTCGATGCGGAATTCAGCGCGGCGTGGGCGGGGGAGCTGCTGGACGCGCAGAACACCGACGTCGCGGCGCTGCTGGCGATGTTCAACGACGAGTTTTTTGCCGAGGGCGTGATCGCCTTCGACGAGGACAACGCCGAGCAGATTGTGCGGGCGACGGCGGCGGTCCGTTTGCGCCTGCGGGAGCATTACCTGAAGCCGCTGGGCGACGAGACGCTGGAGAGCGGGAATGTGGAGCTTGAACGGCTCGATGAACCGTTGCGCAAGGCGTTCATGTGCTACCTGTTTCTGGCCACGATCCAGGAGCTGATCATCCAGCACCTCGATTCGAGTATTCTGGAGTCGTGACCGGATTTATCGCGGAAGCGCGGAGGAGCGGAAAAGCAGGGAAATACCGACCCAGCTTACCTATCCCGGTATTTTCGTTCGTCCGCGCTTCCGCGATCTTTCCGGATAAGGGTGATTGGCGTTTGACGGCGCGGGGTGGGGACCTACCTTTCTCCCCGACACCCTGCAGTGTTCGAGGTCCTTTCAATAACTGCTCTTTGCCTTGAAATTATTACGGGAGCTGAACCCGCCGTGGAAGATGCTAGGCCGTAAACCGGAAAGCAGACGCTGCGGAGGAGGCGCCCACCTTACATTAAAAAGGTCTTGAGCCTTTGGGGATACGGCACACGTGGGGCGTCAACTTTTTCTACCATGGATCCAGTCTACTATAAAATTCTTCACGTCTTTTCGCTGCTCGTCCTGACCGCCTGGACGTTCGCCGCCTTTGCCAATCCCGTGCCGGAAACCCGGAAACGGACCCTGATGGTCACCGGCATCGCGACGTTGCTGATGTTCGTCAGCGGCTTCGGCCTGCTCCACAAGCTGTACGACAACCATTTCTACGGCTGGGTCATCGTGAAGATGGTCTGCTGGCTGGTGTTTTCCGCGCTGACCGGGCTGGCGTACCGCCGTCCGCACCTGCGGAGCAAGCTGGCACTGCTGGGCTTCACCGCGCTGCTCATCGCCTTGGTGATGGTTTACGCCAAGCCGATCTAACCCGGCGGGCCCATGGCCGACACACTTTGCGGGCTGTGGGTCGCCGATGATGGCGCCGTGCACGTGTCCCTCGCCACGCCGGACGGCGGACGGGTGGAAAAGACCGAGTCCTTCCGGCCTTTTGCCTGGTTGAACGACACGCCGGCGGAGGCGAACCTCCACGGTGTCCACCTCGAGAAACTGCAGGGTGACGGACCCTACGACCGGCTGGTGCACGCGGACAGCCTGGGGATTTACGACGACTTCCTGAAGCAGGCGAAGACGGTGGGCGTGGACTCGATCCGCCCGCTCGAGAGCCAGTATTTGCTGCAGCACAAGCAACGGCTGTATCGCGACCTGAATTTCGGCCAGCTGCGCCGCTGCCAGCTGGATATCGAGACCGGTTCGGAGGACGGCAGTTTCAGCGATGCCAGCAAGCCGGGCGACCGGGTCCTGGCCATCGGGCTGCGGCAGGGCGGGAAGAACCGGCTGCTGCTGCTCGACGCGATGACGGATGCGGCGGAAAAGAAGCTGCTCGAGTCGTTTAATGCCGCGCTGGCGGAATCCGATCCCGACGTCATCGAGGGCCACAATCTCTTTAAGTTCGACCTGGATTACCTCCGGCAGCGCTGCCGGAGGTTCAAGGTGCCGTGCGCGTGGGGTCGTTACGGCCAGAAGGCTTCGTTCCGGAACAGCCGGTTGAAAGTGGCGGAACGCTGGATCGATTTTCCGCGCTGTGACCTGCCGGGACGCGCTGTGGTGGACACCTATCTGCTCGTGCAGCTTTACGATATCACGACGCGCGAACTGACAGCGTACGGACTGAAGGATGTCGCGGTCTACTTTGGGATCACGGATGAGGACAGCGCGGACCGGACCTATCTCGCGGGCAGTAAAATTGCCGAGACCTTCATGCAGGACCGGGCGAAATTCTGCGCTTACCTGGAGGACGATCTGCGCGAGACCCAGGGTCTCGCCGACCAGTTGTTGCCGACCTACTTTGAACAGGTCCGCACGTTTCCGACCCTGCTGCAGGAGGCGACCCTGCGCGGCGCCACGTCCAAAATCGATCTCCTGTTCCTCGAGGAGTACTACCACGCCCGGCAGGCGTGTCCGCTGCCCCCCGAAGTGCAGCCCTTTGAGGGCGGCTACACGCGCAGTTTTCAGGAGGGCGTTTTCCGCCACGTGCTGCACTTCGACGTGGCGTCGCTGTATCCAAGCCTGCTGCTGGCGATGGGCCGGAACCCGAAAAACGATACACTCGGCGTTTTTATTCCGCTGCTCCGCCGGCTCCGCGACTACCGGCTGAAATACAAGCTGATCGCCCGCAGCGATGCGCCGGAGGACGAGCGCGCGGAGGCGCAGGCCCGCCAGGCGAGTTTCAAGATCCTGATCAATTCGTTTTACGGTTACCTCGGTTTTTCCGGCGCGCGCTTCGGCGACGGCGAACTGGCGGCGGAGGTGACGCGGCAGGGGCGGGAACTGCTGCAGAAGCTCATTGATGAGTTCGCCCGGCAGGGGGCCACCATCCTGGAGGCCGACACCGACGGCATCTATCTGTCATCGGAGAATTATTACGAAAAGCCCGAGGAACTGCTGGCGCGGGTGACGCCGATTTTGCCCGCCGGCATCGAGCTGGAGTACGACGGACGCTACGTGGCGATGTTCTGCTACAAGATGAAGAACTACGCGCTCTACGACGGGAAGAAGGTTACCTTGCGAGGGAGTGCGCTCCGGTCACGGGGCATCGAGCCGTATCTGAAGAAACTGAGCGACGGGCTGATCACTTACCTGCTCGGAGTCACGCCGGATTCGCCCGTCGTGCTGCTGGAAGACTACCGGACGCGACTGGCCGCGCGGGCGCTACCGGTGGCGGAACTGGCAAAGAGTGAAACGCTGAACCAGAATCCCGAGGCCTACGAACGGCTCATCGCCGAGGGCGGCAAGCCCCGCCGGGCATCGGCGGAGGTGGCGTTGCAGCTCAACCCCCGGCCGCGAATGGGAGAGCGCGTGAGCTATTACATCACGGCGAAGTCGAAGGGAAAGACGAGTGACTGGGCCCGGGCCAAGGCGCTTTCGCTCTACGACGAGGTGAACGCACCGTACGACCCGGCGTATTACACCGACAAGCTGGACGACTGGCTCGTGCGCTACGGCACCTTTCTCGGTGTGAAGCCGCTGGCGAGCGATCAGGGCGAACTCTTTGGCGGTGCCTGAGTGTTCAGCCCGGCGGCGGCGACCAAGGCGGCCGTGTCCGCATCCAGGGGTGCAGCTTCCAGCAGTTGCAAGAGCCTGGCCGGGTCGGGTGCGTAATCGGGCAAGCCTGGGCCCGGGTAGAGTTGGGCGGACTTGAGGGTCAGCCGCAGGGCATTGACGCAGGACTGGCGGGCGAGTGCGGCATTGCCGAGGGTCGTGTAACACCGGCCGGCTTCCTCGTTGAGGGCGGCGTAGAGCAGGATTTTATCCCGGGCGATGTCGGGCGTTTCACCGTCGGCCAGCATGGTGACGTGCTGGTCGGGGGTGAACTGGAACAACTGCGCCGCCTCCAGCTGGAACAGGCGTTCGCAGGCCGCGACCACGGATTGCAGCGCCTCGCCGGGCCGGCCGGAGCTGCGCTGCTGCAGGACGCGCCGCAGCAGCAGGCCGACCTCG
Source organism: uncultured Opitutia bacterium (assembly GCA_903855985.1). Taxonomy (GTDB): domain Bacteria; phylum Verrucomicrobiota; class Verrucomicrobiia; order Opitutales; family Opitutaceae; genus Opi-474. Next base: position 88,588 of record CAIOAO010000107.1, read on the forward strand.
TCAATGATCCGCAGGATATAATCGCGCCGGGAGGTGAGCATGGGAAACCGGCGCACGCGGTTTACTTCGCGGCGCTGTGCTTGATCACCCAATCAACGATCGCCGCGTCATCGTGCTCATGACGCCAGACCATCCCGAGGAACTCGGACGGCAGGATATCATGGGCCTTGAAGAAGCGACGGTCGCCGCCGCAGCAGTACATGAGGGAGGCGGGCAGCTCGCCGCGGAGCTTGGCCTTGGCCTTCGGAATGATGCGGGGCAGCCACTCGATCCCCCGGACGGCCTCGGTCTTGCCCGGCATCTTTGATTCGTCGAGGAGGACGGTGGAAGGTTTGCCGCCCTGCACGTTCAGGAAATAACTGCGGCGCACGGTCTCAATGGTGAGCGCGTTGTCGTAGCCGGGCTCGCCGCCGCCGACATGATCCTCGGCGTAATCGTACAGGGATTGGGCGGGGATGCCGTTGGCGGCGAGAAAGGCGGACTGGGTGGCGTCAAAGAGCAGGGCGGCGCTGCGCACGCCCTTGGTGTATTGGGCGACGGCATGATCGTAGACGGCCCGGAACTTGGCGGTGAAATCGTAGTTTTTCATCAGGCGACGAGCCTACGCAGAATATCCCACCGCGCAACCCGGCTCAGCTGGCCGGGCGGAAATCAATGAGACGCTTGAAGCGGTCCACATTGTCCACGAGGACCTCCAGGCGGTCGTTGAGCGCGTAGGCCTTCTTGGACTTGCGCCCCACCAGGGCGGTACCGGCGTTGTTCAACAGGAAGTGATCGCCCCCCAGGTTGTCGGCCGAAATGAAGCCAAAGGTCATGGACTCGACCAGTTCGATGAAGAAGCCGTTGGCGCGCACATCGGTGACGACGGCGGCGAAGCGGGTCTTCGTTTTCTTGGCCAGCTCGCGCTCGAAGAATTCGAGCAGCTTGATCTTCACGCTCTCGCGCTCGGCCTCGGCGCTGCTGATTTCTGTCAGGCTGAGATGCTCGCCGAGCCGTTCGATGCGGCCGAGATCGTAACCGGCGCCGCGGGCCGAGGCGGCATGGCCGCTGTGCTTGACGAGGTAGGACTCAAACACGCGGTGGACGACGAGGTCGGAGTAGCGCCGGATGGGCGAGGTGAAGTGGGTGTAGTCCTTCTTGTTCAGACCGAAATGACCGTCGGGCGTGGCGCGATAGGCGGCCTTTTTCAGGCTGCGGAGCAACTGCGTGCGCAGGGTGTAGCCCTGGGGATGCGTGCGCAGGGTCACGAGCAGCTTCACGAGCTCGGCGCGCACGGTGAGATCGCCGACCTCGATGCCGAAGGTGGCGAGCAGCCCGCGGTATTCCTCCAGTTTCTCGATGTCCGGCTCGTCGTGCACGCGGTACAGCGAGGGCAGCGAGTGGGTGCGGGTCAGGCGGGCGACGGCCTCGTTGGCGGCGAGCATGAACTCCTCGATAAGCTGATGGCTCTCGTCGTGCTCGATCTTCTCAAGCCGGTCGGCGTAGCCCTCGGCATCGACGAAGATCTTGGTCTCGGGCATGTCGAGGTCGAGGCTGCCCTCGTGCATGCGGTCCTTGCGCAGCTTGCTGCCGATTTTCCATAGCGCGCGGATCCACGTTTGCAGGTCGATCAGCTCGGCGTCGGTCAGGTCACGCAGGGCCCGGCCGGTCGAGCCAGTCTGGTGCTTGGGCGGCAGTGGGAGGGCCCGGATGCGCTCCAGATCGTTCTCGAACATGAACGCGTAGGCCTGTTTGTACGTGAGCCGCTTACGACTGCGGATGACGGTGTTGGCGTACGTGGTGGACTTGCAGTGCCCCTTTTTGTCGAAGGTCAGGAAGACAGCCTTGCACAGGCGGTCCTGGGCCTCGACGAGGGAACAGAGGCCGTTGGACAGCTTCTCCGGCAGCATCGGGATGACCACGCCCACGAGATAGGTGGAGTTGCCGCGCCGCTGCGCCTCGCGGTCGAGAGGGGTGCCGGGCAGGACGTAGTGGGCGACATCGGCGATATGGATGCCGATCTTTACGTCGCCACCCTCGAGCACCTCGTAGGAAAGGGCGTCGTCGAAATCCTTGGCATCATCCGGATCAATCGTGAATACCGCGCGCTCGCGATAATCCAGCCGGTGGGCGAGATCGGCCGGCTGTACTGTGCCGGGAATGGCGGCGGCTTCGCGCTCAACCTCGGCGGGAAATTCGGTGGCCAGGTCGTACTTGAGGAAAATGCCGAGGAGTTCGGCGCGCGGCTCGTGCGTCCGGCCCAAGCGGGCGGTGAGGGTGCCACTGAGCGGATCCTGGCGGCGTTTCCAGTCGCCCAGCTTGACCACGACCTTGTCGCCTTCCTTGGGCGTGGGGGTGAGGCCGCTCTTGGCGGGGTCACCGACCGCGATCTCGTAGCTGAAGCGCGGATCGTCGGGCTGGACCACATATTCGCGGCGGCCGCGGCGGAGGTTGCCGACGATGGTGTCGCGCTCGCGCTCGAGCACACGGACGACGCCGCCGATTTTCTCGCCCGGGCGACGGCCCTTGCGGCCGGGGAAGATGCGGGCGAGGACGCGGTCACCGGGGAGGGCCACGCCCGTGTCCTCGGGGAAGATTTGCAGGGACGGGGCGCTGCGCCCGTCGGGGATGTCATCGCGCACGACAAATGCCGATCCGCCGGCGCGGAACTGGATGCGACCGGTGAGTTCGTCGTCGCGCAGTTTGGGCGCGGGCGGCTGATAAGCGGCGTGGTGGACCGGTTTGGCGGCGGGCGGCGCGGGCCGGGACTCGGGCTTGTGGGTCGGCCGCTGATCGTGCGCGGCCGGCTTGCCGTGTTTTTTCGTTTCGCGGGGTGGCAGCGGCAGGGGGGCTTCCGGCGGCGGCATGGCGGCGCCGCGTTTCGTCGGGGTGAAGATCGGGCGGGTGGTCACCCGGGGATTCTGGCGCTCGCTGGTGGCGCCGCGCGGGATGATGCGACCGTTCTGGGCGCGGACAAAGTCACCGCTCTTCAGCACCAGGCGCACCTCGTGGGTGAGCATGGCGCGCTGTTTTTTGTTCAAACCGAGGCGGCGGGAGAGTTCGAATTCGTTGGCGGGCGAGTAATTTGCCTCGCGCAAGAGGGCGAGGAGGCTTTCGCGAAGAGTCATGGAGGAGGGCGGCGCGGCGCGCGGGCCGTGCTTTCGTTGTTGGCCTGACGAAAGGCGCATGTCTATCGTGGCGCGATGAAAATCGTCCATGCGGCGAGTGAATTTTACCCGTACGCGAAGACCGGTGGACTGGCCGATGCCGTGGCGTCGCTCAGCGGGGCGCTCGCGGACAACGGCCATGAGGTCTCGGTGTTCCTGCCCGGTTATCGCGCGGCCCTGGAGCACAAGGATGCGGCGCAGGCGGAGCGGGTGCTGCGGCTCAAGATCGAGATGGGCGACCAGTTCCTGTCGGGCGATGTGCGGATGTTTTCCCCGAAGCGGAACCTGAAGATCTACCTCGTCTGCCGGGAGGAGTTCTTTGACCGCCGGAATCCCTACGGCACGGGCGAGCGGGACTACGAGGACAACGCCGACCGGTTTATCTTTTTCTGCAAGGGCGTGGTCGAGACGCTGCGCCTCGCGGATCTGCAGGCCGATGTCGTGCACAGCCATGACTGGCAGGGAGCGCTCCTGCCGATGCTGGTGCGGGACGCGGAGCGGCGACACGACGTGACCCTCGCGGTGAAGACCGTCTTCACGATTCACAACATCGCCTACCAGGGGCTGTTCCCCCGCACGGTCTTTGCCCGGACGAATCTGCCCGAGGACCTGAACAGCATGGACGGGCTCGAGTACTATGAGCAGGTCAACCTGCTGAAGGGTGGCATCCTGTTCGCCGACCGGGTGACGACGGTGAGCCCGCAGTATGCACACGAGATCCAGACGCCGGAATTCGGCAACGGGCTGGATGGCGTCGTGCAGACCCGCGCGGACGACATTGTCGGTCTGCTCAACGGGGTGGACATGGCGGTCTGGAACCCGGCCACGGATCCGCTGCTGCCGGTGCGCTATTCGGCCACCAACCTGGCCGGCAAGCAGGCGTGCCGCGCCGAATTGCTGAAACGGTGCGGATTCACCGCAGGTTACAAGGGACCGGTCTTTGGCGTGGTGTGCCGGTTTGCCGAGCAGAAGGGCCTGGATCTGCTGCTCGCCAACAAGGATTTTTTCCTGAAACACGATTGCCGGCTGGTGGTGCTGGGGGCCGGGGAAAAACGGTACGAGGACGCCCTGCGAAAGCTGGTGGAGCAGGCCCCGGCCAAGATTTCACTGAGCGCGCGGCTGGACGAGGCGATGAGCCACTTGATCGAGGCGGGCAGTGACTTCTTCCTGATGCCCTCGCTCTTCGAACCCTGCGGGCTGAACCAGATGTATTCGCAGGTCTACGGCACGATTCCGGTAGTCAGTCGCGTGGGCGGACTAATCGACACGGTGACGGACGCCGATGAATTTCCCGCGACGGGTACCGGGCTGATGGCGGCGCCTACGGCCGAGAGTCTGGGAGATGCGCTCACCCGGGCGATGAAACTTTTTGCCGACCCCGCGCGCCTGGCGGCCGTGCAGAAACGCGGCATGGCGCGGGATTTCAGCTGGAAGATCGCCGCCGCCGGTTACGAAAAGCTGTATCAGGAGTCGGTCTAGTCCGGGGCTTGCAATGGCTGCTCGCGGACACTCAGTGGTGGCGTGCCATTGACCCCGACACTGCTCTGGTTTCGCCAGGACCTGCGCCTGCAGGACAATCCTGCGCTCCAGGCGGCGCTGCTGCGCGGCGCCCCGGTGATCCCGCTCTATATTCTGGATGAGGCGGGCGAGGGCCCGTGGCCGATGGGCGGGGCATCGCGGTGGTGGCTGCACCACGCGCTGGCGTCGCTGGATGTGTCGTTGCGCGAAAACGGATCCCAGTTGGTTCTGCTGCGGGGCAATTCCCGCGCCGTGCTGCGGAATCTCGTCAACTCCACCGAGGCGGGAGCGGTGTACTGGAACCGGCGTTATGAGCCCGCCAGCATCGCGCGGGACCGAGCGATCAAGACCGAATTCGCGGCGGCCGGGCTCGATGCCACCAGTTTCAACTGCGCGCTGCTCAACGAGCCGCACACGATCAAGAACAAGCAGGACCGGCCGTTTCAGGTGTTCACGCCCTACTGGCGGACGTGCCTGACCCTGCCGGTGGCACCGCCCGTGAAATTCATGCCCCGGCCGATCCCGGCGCCGGCGCAATGGCCGCAATCGCTGGATCTGGCGGAACTCACATTATTGCCCCGGGTAAAGTGGGCGGCGGGCCTGGCCGAAACCTGGCAGCCGGGAGAGGCGGGTGGGGCGAAGCGACTCCGGCAGTTTGCAGCTGCGGCGATGGAGGCCTACGCTGACGACCGCAACCGGCCGGATCGCGACGGTACATCCATGCTCTCCCCGTGGCTGCATTTCGGGGAAATCGGCCCGCGGCAGGTCTGGGCGGCGGTCAAAGCCCGATCGAAGGACACCGGGGTGTTTCCACCCAGCAACGGGGCGCGGGTTTTCCTGAGCGAGGTGGGCTGGCGGGAGTTTGCCCACCACCTTCTGTTTCATTTTCCCCACACGCCCGAGCAGCCCTTGCGCGAGGAGTTCGCCCGCTTTCCCTGGGCGGAGGATCCGGGTGGCGCGAAGCTGCGGGCGTGGCAGCGGGGACTCACGGGTTATCCGATCGTGGACGCCGGCATGCGTCAGCTCTGGCACACCGGCTGGATGCACAACCGCGTGCGCATGATTGTGGCGTCGTTTTTGGTCAAACACCTCCGGCTGCCCTGGATGCAGGGCGCGGCCTGGTTCTGGGACACCCTGGTGGACGCGGATCTCGCGAGCAATACGCTCGGCTGGCAATGGACGGCGGGTTGTGGGGCGGATGCCGCGCCCTATTTCCGGGTATTTGCGCCGGTGCTGCAGGGGGTGAAATTCGATCCCAATGGCGACTATGTGCGGCGCTGGGTGCCGGAGCTCGCCCGGCTGCCCACCGCCCACCTCCACGCGCCATGGGAGGCGCCACCCGAGGTCCTGGGAGCGGCCGGGGTGCGACTGGGTGACAGCTACCCGCGGCCGCTGGTGGATCATGCCCAGGCCCGGGCCGCGGCGTTGGCAGCGTTCAAACAGTTGCGCGGCGGGCAGATGGATCCGGGTGCCCCGGATGGCTCCGCGGGGTAAACTCTAGGCTTCCCTTGGTGGGCGGCGGATGTTTTGTTGGGAGTTTATGCAGAAAACCTTCGTCATTTTTAAACCCGATTGCATGGCGCAGCGCCATGTCGGCAATGTGCTGGCCCGCTTTGAAGCCGCCGGCTTCGACGTGATTGGCTGCAAAATGACGCGGCTGACCCCGGCGCTCCTCCGGGAGCATTACGCGCATGTTGCGACCAAGCCGTTTTATCCCGAGATCGAGCAGTTCATGAGCTCGCGTCCCGTCATCATGATGGCGCTGCAGGGTGACAACATCGTGCAACAGGTGCGCGACCTGCTGGGACCGACCGATTCCCGCAAGGCCGCCAAGGGCACCATCCGGGGCGATTTTGGCACTGAGATGATGAAGAACGTGGTGCATGCCTCCGACACCGTGGAGAACGCGCAGGCCGAACTGGCCCGCTTCTTCAAGGCTGAAGAGCTGTACACGGCCTGATTGCATTTTGGGCGGAACGCCGGCAGGCTTTCCGGGTTAGTCAGTAACGACCATGGCCCGGATCATCATAATCGACGACGACGACGTGCTCCGCGAGATCCTCGCGCGCATGCTCACGGAGGCCGGGCATACGGTCACGGTCACGACGAATGGCTTTGAAGGCGTGAAGGCCTACCGCGCGGAACCGGCAGATCTGATCATCACGGACATCATGATGCCTTACGGTGGGTTGCCCACCATCCGCGTGCTGCGGGGTGAGTTTCCCAACTTAAAGATCATCACGATGTCCGGGGGCGGAAAGCCCCGGCTCGATGTGGCCGAGGGTCTGGGGGCAAACCGCACCCTCGCCAAGCCATTCACCTCACAGTTGCTGTTCGAGGCGATCAGCCAGGTGCTTCCGGCCAGTCCTGCGCCCTGAGGAAAGACGGGGTGAGTGCGGAAGTCGGCTTCGTTGGGAGGGTGTTTTTGACCGGTCGTTTACATCCGGAATCGGCCCCCGGAGCGCAGGGGCCCCGGAATTGTAATACACTGGGGAAAAGCACGTAGGCAGCCCGAATGAATTTGCCCGGGACCCGGCTTTTTCGCATCGGTTGGATGTGAACTACGCACCAAGAACGAAGGCGCGCGCCCTGCGTCGGCTCCTACTGGCTGCCGTGACTTATGCGGTGTGCGCTGCCGCGGGCCAGGCGGCGCAATATGCCCGCGGCCGTCTGATTCCCGAGGTCCGGCTGCGCAATGGCACGGTACTGCACGATGTCACGGTGGTGGCCGTTGGGGCCACGACGATCGTCGCCCGATGGGAGGGCGGGAAGGGTTCAATTTTACTCACCCAGCTGCCTGATGAGATGCGCACCGATCTGGCCCCGGCGGTGGTGAAATCTCCGGTGGCTGCAGCACCGGCACCCGGGGTGACACCGGCCCCGGTGGATCCCAAGCTGGCCACCGCCGAGCTGCCCACGGAGATCAAACTCACCAACGGCTTCGTCATGCACAAATCCAGCGTCACCCGCTGGGACACGAATGCGGTGCTGATCAGCTATCAGGGCGGGATTGTCTCCGTCCGGCTCAAGAACATCTCCCCTGAACAACGGGCCATTTTCGAGGCCCGCAAGGACGAGGCACTCGCCCGCCAGGCAAAGGAGGACGCCGACAGCTCCGTGGGGCAGAGTGCGGCGTCACAAGATGAGAAGGCCAGGCAGGCGGCGGACGACGCCGCGCGCGAAGCGGCCGAGAAAAAAGCCGAGGAGATCAGCAACGGCCTGTCTTTTCATTACCTGGTCAAGGGCATGACGAAAAAGCAGGTCATCCAAGCCTATGGCAGGCCGCCGGACGACAGCGGCGATACGTTTTTCTACGTCCTCCGTGGCCACGACAAGTATGGCAACGCCGCGGACCGGATGCTGGTGTTCAGGGACGGCCTCCTCGCCAGCTGGCGGGACCAGCGCGAAGGGGAGCCCAACGGGGCCGTGGATCACTGACCACCAGCCGCGTTGCGCCGCGCCTTGCGCGCAATGCGGTCAAAGTTCCAGTGGAGGACCGGGGCGAACACGCTCTGCAGCCAGGCGAGGGCGGTGAGTTGAAAACCCGGTGTGACGGTAAACCGTCCGCGCTGTACGGCGGCGAGAGTGATCCGGGCCACCGCCTCGGCAGTCCAGAGCCCGCCGCCTGCGGTGAGGGCCTTGGTCTCAACGGGCTTGGTCAGGTTTTCCTCGGCGAGTTGCGGCGTGTCAGTGTCAGGCGGATAGACGATGGTCACGTTCACCCCGGTTGACTTCAACTCGGCCCGCAACGCCTCGGCCAGACCGCGCAGGGCAAATTTGCTTGGGGCGTAAGGCGTATAGCCGAACAGCCCGACCAAACCGGCGCCGGAAGAGATCAAGACGACGGCGCCCCGCCCGCGCTGCCGCATGGCCGGCACCACGGCCTTCACGGGATAAAGCGTGCCGAAGAAATTCACCGCCATGGTGCGCTCGAAAACCGAAACCGGGACGTCCTCGAAGTAGCCCGGCCGCGCGATCCCGGCAGAGGTGATGAGCACATCAACCGGACCGTGGATCTTTTCGGCCGCCTGCAATGCGGACAGGATTTCCGTCTCGAGGGCCACATCGGCGGAAACCGTCACAACCTCGGCTGCATCCGGGGCGGACGCGCGAATGGCAGCGCGGGCGGCGGCGAGCTTGGCGGGATCGCGGGCAATGAGGCTCACGCGCGCCCCGGCGGCGGCGGCCTGTCGGCCGAGTTCCAGGCCGATGCCGCTGGATCCGCCGGTGATGAGGACATGTTGATCTCGAAGAGTCATTGATGGAGGAGCCGGCCCGGTCGCGGTGCGGTGAACGTGGCACAAAGACAGCAGCAGCGTCAACTTGCGGAATTTCTGCCCGACTGGAAAATCGCTTGCTGTGGCCGGCCGGGCGCAGGTTAGTAACTGTCCTACGCATGCGTGAAACGATCGCTAGTATCAGGACAGGAGCGCGATTTCCGGGTTTGTGCGACGTGCAGGCTTTTCCACCGCTACTTAACGTCCTGGCCCCGACCATCAGGCACCACCAATGTCCTTCCTCTGTCCTGTAATGGTGAGGCCGTTGACGCTGCGCCCGCTCCAAGTGGCTGGCATCGCGGCAATCCCGGTGGATTTGAGTGGAACATGGAAGTTCCTGCCTTGTTTGCCTGCGGAAGTAACCACGGTCACCGCCGACCTCGCTGCCGAGTGGAAAAATATTCAGGTGCCCGGCGAATGGGTGATGCAGGGATTCACGGTTGCGCCGGAGAGTCCTGCCGCGTATTTCCGTACCTTCAACCTGAACCACGTCAAGGATCGCCGAATCAAACTGCGTTTCTCCGCGGTCTATAGCTTGTGCCAGGTCTGGGTGAACGGAATCGTGGTCGGAAGCCACGAAGGCGGCTTTGTTCCTTTCGAATGTGACCTCACCGATGCGGCCAGACCCGGGGAAAACACGCTCTTGGTGAGCGTGCAATCGGAGTCCCAGCTCGATCGCCTGTCCTGCGGGTCGCAGTATGCCGGCCACCCCCTGGGCGGCATCAGTCGCAAGGTGCAGTTATTCAGTGTCCCGGCCGTGCATTTCGCAGGTCTCACGATCACAACGACGTTTGACGCCGGATTTTGCAATGCGGTGGCCACCGTGAAATTTGACGTGCGCAATCAATCGACCGCTCCTTCCTCCGGGACCGTGACGTTGGCCATAGCGGCCGCGGAGGGTAGTGGGGAGCCACTCGTCACCAGGGAGGCGGTGTGGGTGGATCTGCCTCCCGGGGAAGAATGCACCGTGACCGGTGATCTTCCCGTCACGAACCCGGGCAAATGGGACAGCGAGCACCCCAAACTGCATGTACTCACGTTGGCGGCCAAAGATCATGCCGGCGGCGCAATGCGCGCCGAGGCGACCTTCGGATTTCGGCAGGTGGAGGTGCGTGGGCCGCGAGTTTATGTCAATGGCTCGGCAATCAAGCTCTTTGGCGTCTGCCGCCATGAGGCCCATCCCCTGCTGGGCCGATCCCTCACCCCGGAATTGTGGCGCCTGGACGCCGAGCGGTTCCGCGACGGCAACTGCAATTTCATCCGCACCTCCCACTATCCGCCGGCGGAGGAATTCCTGGCCGAATGCGATCGGCTGGGACTCTTCGTTGAGTTGGAGGCGCCCCTCTGCTGGGTGGGGACAGCGATGCCGCAGGATGAAGCCGTCTTCCGGCGATTGGCCCAAGCCAACCTGGAGACGATCCACGGTTATCCGTATCACCCCTCGGTTATCATTCGTTCATTGGCCAATGAATCGGCCTGGAGCCCCCTGTTTGCGCAGGTCCACGAGTTGGTCCGGCAGGCCGACCCTACGCTCCCCACGACCTTCCACGACCAGTGCTGGGGTCCGGACAACAATCATGGTTCCACCGAACTGCCCATCGCGGTCAATCACTACCCTGGCCCCAATGGAGCAGCGGATGCGGCCCAGATGACCCGGCCGGTTTTGTTTGGCGAATATTGTCACCTCAATGCCTACAACCGGCGCGAATTACTTACGGATCCCTCCTTGCGCGAACTTTGGGGCGCGGGGTTGGAAATGATGCACGAACAAATGTATCAGGCCCCGACAGTACTCGGCGGATCGCTCTGGGCTGCGCTTGATGACACGTTCTTTCTGCCCGGCGGCGAGACCGTCGGCTATGGCACCTGGGGCCCGATCGATGGCTGGCGCCGGCCCAAGCCCGAATACTGGCACATGCGGAAGACCTTTTCCCCGCTGCGCCTCCTCACGCGCAGCTTGCCGCCGCCAGTCCGCGGCCAGCCGCTGGTGATCGCGATTGAGAACCGGCATAATTTTACCGATCTGGCGGAGATTTGCTTCACCTGGAAACTCGGCGCGCAATCGGGCTCGGCCTCGGTGACCGCCCCGGCGGGAGGCGTTGGGAAGTTGGAGATTCCTGTGGAGGAACCGAAGTCAGAGGGGGAACTTCTGGAGATCAAGGCGATCAGTCCCCGTGGCTTTGTGGTGGACGAATGGCAGATTGAACTCGGTCGCTACAGCCCTGAGATCTCGCATCAACCGGTACCAACTTCCGGGACGGTCAGTCTCGTTGAGACCGCTCAGTCTTTTGTCATCCACGGACCTGACTTCTCGCTTTCGGTCGATTCCAGGACTGGGAGCATGACGGCCCGCAAGGTTGGCAAAGGGGAAATCCTGACACGCGGACCGGAGCTCTTCATCCTGCCACTCAATCCCGACAATGGCGGCAGCGTCCAGATGACGGGGCCTACAGGCAACATCACGCCCTGCTCCGATTCCTGCCACCACTGGAAGCTCAGCGGTATCACCGCGCGGGTCGCGGCCGGGGAGGTCGAACTGCAGATTGCAGGCGCTTACAACGAGGCAACTGGCGGGTTCAGCCTGCACGTGGGCCGAGGCGGTGCCATGACGGTGAACTACCGCTTTACGATTCGCGAGGGCACCGCGATTGATCCGCGCCAAATCGGGGTTGGGTTCGGCCTGCCCTTGGCCTGTCAGACCCTATCTTGGCGCCGCCGGGCACGCTGGAGCGATTATCCGGCTGGTCATATTGGCCGGCCAACGGGAAGTGCGCGGGCCTTTGTCCAGAACGCGGAGAAGACCGGCTTGGCCGGACCGCGAACCCCGCCGACCCAACCGTGGAGCGAGGATGCCTCTGTCTCTGGGACCAATGATTTCCGCTCGACCAAGATGAATGTCCTCGAGGCGGCGCTGCTCAGCGCGAGTGGGAAAGGAATCCGAATCATCTCCGCGGGGCGGCAGCACGTCCGGGCGTGGGTGAATGAGCGTGATGTCGGTTTCCTGGTTGCAGACTACGCCAACGAGGGCGCGGAAGCCTATTTCAAGGAGCAAGTCATCCCGCGGCACCCGCTCAAAGGCGGCGATGTCGTGGCAGGGACGGTACGGCTGGAGCTAGCCGGGTAAATTTGCGGCCACCTCCACACAGCGACCGTCTACCGTCCGCCCAGCAGATTGGACGACACGCGGCTCCACTTCAGCGAGTGCCGCCAAACCGAGGTATGCTTGATTTGGCGTGACAGGCCTTCGGCGCAAGTGCGCCGAGGGACTGGCGTGGTGGCCGCCGGCTTCAGAACGTGCGGCGAAGGCCGAGGCTCAGCACAGTCGCATGGGAGACATCCAAGCGGACGTGAAGCAGGCCTACGGGCGCCCCGTCGATGACCACGGCGACGTGTTTGTGTACACGCTCCGCGGCCACGACAAATACGGCAACAGCGCGGACCGCAGCCTGATCTTTCAAGAGGGCAAGCTGGTGGGCTGGCACGACCAGCGCGAAGGCGACCGGGATAGTGCGGTCGACTATTGATCGCCCGCGCGAGGACCGATCAGCCAATTGCAGCGCCAGGACGTGGACCCACCGAGGCTCGTCCTTCGGGCCATCCAGTTGCGTGGTCCCGTCTAGGTGGCTTGCCGGGCACCGCTGATGGCTCGGGTGCAACGAGACCTCCCTGTCGTTTCAGGCCACCGAAAGCCATTTTGCTACAGGTTGAATTCCGGCGTACTGCCCTTTGGCCATGGTTCCGCCCAGAAACCACCCCGAGGACCAATTGCAATCACCCCACGGCGTAGAAATCCGCGGCAAAAGCACCATCCCCAACTCCCGCCATGAACCCTCCGCGATTTCCCGAGATGGAGACGGCCTTCACCCTCACGGCCGACCATTGCGAGCAATTCCGTCGCGATGGCTTCATCAAGCTGAAGGAGGTATTGAGTCCCAGCCTGCTTGCGTACTACAGGCCCGAAATCACCAACCAAGTCGGTCTACTGTCCAAGGAGACGACCCCGCTCTCCGAGCGGACGACGTATGGGAAGGCCTTCCTCCAGGTGATGAATCTTTGGCGGCACTCGGCGCTGGTCCAGGAATTCGTTTTCAACCGCCGCCTCGCCCGGATGGCCGCGCAGTTGCTCGGGGTTCGGGGTGTAAGGCTCTATCACGACCAAGCGCTGTACAAGGAACCGGGCGGGGGGCTTACGCCCATGCACGTCGACCAATACTACTGGCCGCTGACGAGCGCCCATGTTTGCACGGTGTGGGTTCCGCTGCAGGCCACGCCTTTGGAATTGGGACCATTGTCTTTCCGCTCCGGCAGCCACCGCTTCAAGTTCGGGCGCGACCTGGTCATCAGCGATGAGAGCGAGGAGCGGTTGCAAGCGGCTTTCAAGGTCTCGGATCATCCCCTGATCGAGCAGCCCTATGACCTGGGCGAAGTTTCATTCCACTACGGCTGGACCTTTCACCGGGCCGGTCCCAACCGGTCTGATCGGCCGCGGGCGGTCATGACCATGATCTACATGGATGCGGAAACCCGGGTGGCGCCGCCGGCCAACCCGCAGCAGGAAAACGACCTGGCCACGTGGCTGCCAGGGCGCCAGGCGGGCGACCTGGCGGACTCGCCCCTCAATCCGATCCTCTTTGCCGGATGACAAGTATGCCGCCAACCGACCGGGCCTTCCATGAATAGACGCGCTGTTGTGCATGAAATCCTGGCGCACCGGGCGCCGCCCTATGTGCCGTGGTCGTTCTCCTTCACGACCGAGGCGCGGGAGAAGCTGGAACGGCACTACGGCACGACCGACTTGGGGGACCGGCTGCAGGACCACCTGTTCTGGGCGCTGAATCCCGCCGGCACCTTTCAGAAAGTGGGCCCGCATATTGTGCGCGATCCCTTTGGCGTCGTTTGGGATCGCACGGTCGACCGGGACATCGGCGTGGTGGTGAACCCCCAGCTGGCGGCCCCGTCCCTGGCGGGCTACCGGTTCCCCGACCCCGGGAGCGGCGTCTTCTTTGAGGGAGTCCCCGAGATGCTGGCCGAACAGCCCGACCGTTTCCGCATTTTTCCCATCGGCTTCTCGCTCTACGAGCGCGCCTGGACGCTGCGCGGGATGGAAAACCTGATGGCGGACTTCATCGACAACCCGGGGTTTGTGCGGGAACTGCTCCGGGCGATCGCCGACTTCAATATCCGCCAGGTGCGGCTGGCCCTGGCCCACGATATCGACGCGGTCTACTTTGGCGACGACTGGGGCCAGCAGCGCGGCCTGCAAATGGGCCCGGACCTCTGGTACGAATTCATCGAGCCGGAATTGGTGCGGATGTACTCGGTCGTGCGGGCGGCGGGCAAGTACGTCTTCATCCACTCGTGCGGCGATGTGGACGAACTGTTCGAGTCGCTGATCAACGACGGGGTGAACTGCTTCAATCCCTTCCAGCCCGAGGTCATGGATGTCGCCGACCTGATTCCGCGCTACCACGGCCGGCTGGCCTTCCACGGCGGGCTCTCCACGCAACGGACTCTGCCCTACGGGACGGTGGCCGATGTGCGGAAGGAGACGGCGCGATTGATCGAGCTGGGCCGCAACGGCGGCTACATCCTGAGTCCCGCCCACGCCGTGGAAGGGGACGTCCCCTTGGAGAACATGCTGGCGCTCATCGACGAAGCGATGGCCCAGCCGGGTTTCAAACCCTCATCCCCCCGGTGAACCCGCGAATCAGCCGGCCTTTGCAGGCTTTGTGCGCAATCGCACACGTCCACCGCCGGAACGGGGCTTCGACATGCTTGCCACATCGCAATTATGGCACATGAACGGGTGATGCCCGGCAGAGTAACGGTTCGTGATTTAGCCAAGGAAACGGGGTTCCATTTCACGACGGTGGCGAAGGCGCTGCGGGGCGACCCGCGCATCAAGCCGGAGACAGTGGCGGCGGTCAGTCTGGCGGCCGAGCGATGCGGGTACCGGCCCGACCCGATGCTCTCGGCCCTGTCCGCCTACCGTCATCGGCGCGCGACGGATTTTCGGGGCGTCGTCGGCCTCTTGACTCCTGCGCCCAACCAGGATCGCCCGGGAGCAAAGGGCCCGACGGTTCAAGTCTATCAGGACCTCAAGGCCCATGCGAATCACTTGGGCTTGAAGATCGAGTGCCACGATATTTGCAGCCCGGGACTGACCGGCAAGCGGCTCACGCAAATTCTTCGCTCCCGTGGCATCCAGGGACTGCTGCTGGCGCCGATTCCCAGTCCCGGGGCCTATCTGGATCTGGACTGGGAGCATTTCTACACCGTCGCCATTGGCTATTCCGTGATGCGGCCGACCGTCCACCGGGCCTGCTTTCATCAGGCGCGCTCGATGCGTTTGCATCTGAAGCACCTGCGGGCCCTGGGTTACCGCCGGATCGGCTTGATGCTCACCTGGAATGCGGATCTGCGCACGGACCACAATATCCTTGGGTCTTACCTTGCCGAGCAGCAGGAGCACCCGGAGGAAGTGCGGGTCCGCCCATTTCTGGGCGACGAGGGCGCGGCACGCACCGCCGTTGCCCAGTGGCTGGAGAGCGAGAAACCCGATTGCGTCATGACCACGGGGGCGCCGCACCTGGAGCTGATTCGGAGCCTCGGTTACAACGTACCGCGCGACATCGGAGTCTCCACCTATGCGTGGAGCAAGGCGCACCCGGAGATCGCCGGAATTGATGAGCGCTGGGACGCCCTCACGTCGACCGCCCTCGACTTGCTGATGGAACTGATGGCCAAGAACGAATTCGGCCTGCCGACATTTCCGCGCTTCGCGCTGATTGAGGGCGTCTGGCGAATGGGGGCCTCGGTGCGCGGCGTCGCGCCCGACCAGGGTTAGCCCGGCGGGTAGGGTCAAGGTTGCTGGTGCTAGCGGGACTTGTCCGCCACCCGTCGAAAGGTGGTCACGAGGTCGAACCTTGTGACATGGCCGCTCCAGATCTGGAGGTGGTGGATGGGCTGATAATTGCAGTCGATCAGGTCGACGGTCTGCAGCACATATGTCGCCCACGGGGCGAGAATCTCCACCCGCTGGTCCCCCGCAGTGGCGAAGACGCGGCCTTTCGTTTGGACAAAGGGATTCGGGGAGTGGAGGTGGAAGGTGACGCGACCCACCGCGGACAGTTCTCCCTTGTCCGTCACCGACCACGCACTGGGGTCGCCGGCCTCGAAGCTCCGGCGGTAGTAGCGAAAACTATCGGCCCAAACAGACTGCAGGTCGATCGAGACGCTCGTCGCCTGAGTGTCGGTGCTGACGATGGGATTCAGTGCCTGCGTGGGTAGTTGTTGATCCAGCGGGGTGACCCCGTCCTTCGTCGGGACGAGTACATTGTGCATGTCGGCGCGTTTCATCGCCATCACGCGGGGATCCTCGTATCGGACGACGCCGCGATCCACAAACAAGGGCTCGTCGTCCAGCTCGATCAGCACCGCGCCCTTGTCGCGGTGGGCATGGTGCGGGTTGGCCTTGGACCCGTTGACCTGCCAGCGGAGACTACTGCCATTCGCCTCTATCCGGCCGGAAGCGATGCCGGTATGCTCCAGCACGTGGCGGCTGGAGGCCTGAGTTTGGTGAGGGAGGATTTCGCTTGGGCCGAGGATGAAGGCGTACAGGCCGGTGCCCCCGTAGTGCTGGATGTAGGAGAACGGCCGCTTTCTGGGCAGGCTGGACGCGAGGAGTCCGTTGAAGCGACCGTCGGGGTAGAGTTCTGCCAGGACTGCGATGCTGTCGGCGACGATCTCATCATTCGCACAGTCGCCGTCCGGGACGAATCGGCCCGGGCGTCCGCAGGCCAACGCTTCGAAATAGTTTCCCACCTTGCCGATCGCTGCGGGAAGCAGGGCTCTCGCCGGCAGATTCCTGCGCCGGGCATAGGCGATAATCGGGACCAGTGTCACCTCCAGCGTGAGGGCGAGGTACATGGGCCCTTCATCGACCCCTCCGTCGGGCAGGATGTAGGAGCTCAAGTCCTGCCGCAGTTCGTCGCAGGCCCGATCCGCATATTTTCCCATTCTTGGCCAGAGAGTTTCCAACAACAGCCCGCCCAGGACCCGCCCGCGACCGAACCAGGGGCCCTGGTTGATGTGATGCACCTGCTCGTATTTCGCCAAGTCCCGCTCAATGACGGCGAGTCCGTTGTCCCAGAGCTTGGTCGCGAACAACTCGCGCGCCCGGTCGGTTAACGTGCTCGCCAGCCAGTCGTACATCAGCGCGACGGCGGTCGAGTACATCTCCTCCAGAAAGCAACGGATGTCCCAACTGGAGCCCGGCAGGCGGCACTCTTCCGAGCAGGCCCACGACCGCGCATGCATGATGGCCAGCAGACATCGCACGGCCTGGCGAACCATGGCCATGTCGCGCTCCACGATCCCCACGAGCGCGAGGACGGGCCCGTCGAGGTAGAGCGCGGGCCGACCCCGTTCCCGGGCGCGAATGTAGCGCTCATCCTGCCAGGGCAGGAAGTCGCCCACCGCGTCTTCGGGGGCGTATTTCATCGCGTTGGCGGCACGCTCGGTCAGCAGGTCCCAGGTAGGCTGCCACGCCGCCATCTTGCGCTTGGAACGCAGTTTTCCCCAGTGATCGCCGGCAAACAGGAGGCCGCAGGCGGGCTCATCCAGCTTCCACGTCTCCAGCGGCTTGATCCAGCCGTTCCATTCCGGGTCAAGGTGGCTCCGATTCCTGAGGATTTCGGCGCTTAGCGACGAATTTTGTACCCCGAGCCAGGCGAGACCGATCGATTTTGGCCCCGGCTCCGTCGCCCCGAACACCAGACGGATGCCGTTCTGCAGTTCCGCCGGGAGCGGCACATCGACTTCCTGCCGCTGGTTGTTCCCCGCCCAAGGTTCGCCGGCGAGCGTCCATTCGCCCTTGCCGTTGAGCAGCTGGACCTGGGCGGTGACCCCAGAGGGCACAGTCAGGCAGCAAATGATGCGGTCGTAGGGACGGCTGGGCAGCCGCTGCCGGACCTCGAGAGTGGCGACCATGAGCCGCGGGTCGCAGTCGTCCCAGGTGACCACGGTCCAGCACCAGAAGGGCACCACCCGGGCGTTGACGGCCTGCCGGTGTTCGAAGGACGTCGGAATCAAGCCTGCGAGAAGCGGGTCATGAAACGGCGCGAAGATCGCCTCGGCCGGATTGAGGGGATAGAGCATTGGGTCTGTCTTCACGATGGGAAGGTCTGCGGCTCGCCTGCGGCGCGTCGCGCGCCCAGCTCGGCCTGGATCAGCTTTGTCGTGGCCTCGGTGAGGGGAAACCGGGTGGCCAGGAACAGGCTGAATAGGGAGCAGATCAGGAAGGGTCCAAAGCCGAACAGGCGGAGGTGCAGCTGGGTTCCCGATGATTGGGCGACGGCGGTGGGGACAAAGCCGGAAGCATTGATCAACGATCCGACTACCAGCACGGCCACTGCGACTTCGGCCTTGGTCAGGGCGGCGACGATGGCATTGAACAGCCCTTCGCGCCGCGTTCCGTGCTGCAGCTCATCTAAGTCGCAGATGTCCGGCATGAGCGCACTGATGGCAATGCCCTGCAGGAAGCCCATGGGGGCGAGCAGCGCGACCGCCACGACCTGGGCCCACGGGTGACTAGGCTGGGTCAGGAGGATCACCGCGATGGCTCCCAGCACTCCGCAGGCCGCCCCCGCGATTAGCAGCCCTCGCTTGCCAATGTGGCGCCCCAGCGCCGGCGTGAGGGGCATGACGACCATGGACAACAGGGAAACTCCCGTGACCGATCCGGCGGTGAGCGCCGCGCCTTGCGTCTTGTCGCCACCAAAGACGCAAAAGGTGTTAATGTAGAATAGCATCCCATTGAAGATCCACACCCCGAGCGCGTTTGAGGCGCGAATCATCAAGACGTACAGGAACGGCTGATTGCGCAGGGTCTCGCGCAGTCCCTTCCACAGATTCGGCCTCATTTGGACCGGCCGCACGATCCGCTCGTGCGCGCGGAGGAGGGGGCCGGCACTGAACACCAGTATGACCGGGATGAGGGCCAGCGTGATGGCGCGCACGCCATTGAGTTCGCCACCAAAAAACGGCTTCAGCGCCAGCCAATAGAGCCACCCGGAGCCGAGGCCGGGGAGCAGACAGAACCACGAATTGATGGTCATGAGCTTGATTCTCTCGTGGTAGTCCTCGGTGAACTCGTAGCAGAGAGCTCCGTAGGGAATGTAGTAGACTGAAAAACTAATCCACAGGACGAGGTTGGTGACCGCGAAATAGGCGATCTTGGAGGTCTCGTCCGCCGCGGGTGAGATCCACCACATCAAACTCAGCGACAGGGCGCAGCCGATTGCGCCGATCGCGATATAGGGCTTTCGGCGGCCCCATTTCGATCGGGTCATGTCTGAAAAATGCCCGATCAGCGGATCCAGGATCATCCCCAGGATGCGTGGCAGCGTCACCGCCCAGGCCACGACCGCGGCATCCAGCCGATAGCAGGTCGTGAGGACTGGCAGAAGGAGCGTATTCAAGCACCCCATGACGATCCACGGGGTGGTGGAGCCCAGGCCCAGGAGCAGCATTCCGGGATCGAGGCTCAGCTTCCTTCGCACAGAGCCGAGAGCGGGCTTGAGCCGTGCGAGCATGCGATTTCCAGGGCTCAGGCCATGTGCTCAATATTGCCCGGGACAATTTCCCACTGCAGGGGCTGGCCGCTCTTCCAGCGGTCGAATTCCTCGATCACGCAACGGGAAAGCAAACGCGAGTCACGATCGAGAGCCCCGGCGATATGCGGAGTCAGCACGACGTTGGGCAAATCAAAGAGGAGCGACTCCGGGGCGGGCGGCTCGGGCTCGGTCACATCCAGGATCGCGGTCAGATCCGGGCGATCGCGGAGGGCCTCAATCATTTCGGTCTCGTGGATGACCATGCCCCGGGCCGTGTTGATCAGCGTGGCGCCAACCGGCATCGACCTCAGGTGCTGCCCCCGGACGATCCGGCGGGTGTCACTGTTCGCGGGAAGGTGCAGCGAGACCACATCCGCCGCCGCGAAGGCCTCCCGCAGGCTGACCATCTCACTCACCCCTAGGCCGCGGGCCGTCTCCGGGCTGACGTAGGGATCATGGGCGATCACCCGGATGCCAAACGGGCGCAGTTTCTCGCAGACCGCCCGGCCTGACGCTCCGAGGGCAATGACCGCGACGGTGGATCCGCAGACGCCGGAGGGGACCGGCAGGCGAGTGAACAGGCGCTGGCTGCGCTGGGCGGCTGCGCTCGAAAATCCCTGCTTCAGGCTGAAGAGTATGGCTCCGACCGTGTAGTTGGCGACGGACGCGCCGTTCACCCCCCATGCGCTGGAAACACGGATAGCCCTCTTCCAGACCGCGTTGGTGACAACGCCCTTGACGGATCCGGCGGCGTAGAAATAGGCGCGCAATTTCGGGGCCGCGGCTAGAAACGCCTCGTCAAGCACGGGGGAGTGCCAGCCGGAAAAAATGACTTCGACATCCGCCAACAGCCCGGGACGCGCGGCCAGCTCGTCGCGCGTCAGTGGCTCGGCCAGCAAATGGCTCCGCTCCCGGATGGCGGCGACCTCCTCATCACCATAGACGTTGCGGTAGTTCGGCGAGACTATGATTAGCGTTTTGATGTGGAGGGCTCTTTCGTCTGGGGGCTGGTCGGAATTGCAATCGGAACAGGGGTAGGGTGCTCGGTGGCGGGCCGGTCGAAGGGCCGGAACCTGGCCGAAAGCGAAAAAGAACCGCCGACTCAGCTGGGCCCATGGAGTGTTCTGGCGCGCAGAGTAGCGACCAGAAGTTTATTCTACCTGTATCTACCCGACCGCGGCGCGGACGGTCGCAAAAGGGGCCGGCGGCGCCTTCCGGCCAATGGCATCGCGGGGCCCGGGCGGCGACATTGCTACTGGTAGAACAAGAAGCTCATTGCGGACTTTCCGTGGCGAAATCCAGACTCGTCCGGCAATCTTAGTTTAACCCCATCCTGAACTACCGATGATTCGCATGAAATCCCCATCGCTCCTGTCCGCTCGCATCCGCGCCTGGATGCCTGTTGGTATCGCGGTTTGCCTAGCCGTTTCCAACGTCGCACGCGCCCAAGTGGCGCCTGCTTCGGCCGCAACCAAAGACGCCGCCTCCGAGGGCGTGATCCAAATGAATCCGTTCAACGTGACCACGAGCCAAGACTTCGGATACCGCAAGCTTGGCACTGTGACTTCGTCGCGCACGGGCGAGTTGATTTCGCAGATGCCGCAGGCGATCGAGGTCATCTCGAGCGAGCTGCTCAATGACTTTCTCGCGAACAACGGCAATGCCGCCTTCCGCTATTCCTCCAGCGTGCAGGTCAGTGAAAACGAAGTGGGCCAGGCGGACGTGATGAACCTCCGTGGCTTTGCGCTCCCGCGCTTCTACAACGGCGTCTCGCTGGCGAATTCGAGCAGCCTCGTGCCGGTCAACATTTGGGACAACATTGACCGCATCGAGGTCGTCAAGGGACCGGTGGGCCTCTATTATCCCAGTTCCACGCCGAACGGCGTCGCCAATTTCATCACCAAGAAGCCGGAGTTCATCAATGCGGCGTCCCTGGCCGCGACCTACGGAAGCTTCCAGTTCCAGAAGGTTGTGGTCGATGACCAGCACACGTTGCTCGACAACAAGGTGGGCATCCGCGTCGTCGCATCGGCGGGCAGCAAGGGAGAGGGCTATCACCTTGGCTCCCCCACGCGCTATACGTTCTTCTCGCCTTCCGTGACGATCCGGCCGTTCAAGAGTCTCGAGATCACGGCGGAGATGGACTACCTGCGCGAGCAGAACGGATATCAGGGCGGCGCCAATGCCTGGAACTATTCCTACAATCCGGACTGGCAGAAGTACCTCAGGAATCCGACGGCCCAGATGATCGCGTATTTTCAGAACAAATATTCGCTGGCCGACACCGCCGCGACGCTGGCCTTCATCCAGGCCCGCTGGTCTCCCCCGAACCAGGCGGTGGGCACCGCGCTGACGACCTGGAGCTCGGACATGCTCGCCATCACGGGCACCGCGCCGTTCCTCTACACCACCCAGAAGATCAACTGGTCCATCTTCTCGCCGTACGGGGACAAGTGGTCCGGTCAAAGCAACCAATCGACCTACGGCGGCTATACGCCCACGTACGAGGTGTCCGTGACCGAGACGCCGCTGGAAGGGCTGTCACTTCGCTACCACTGGGTTCAGCAGACGACCAACCAGCAGTTTGTCCGGCAAATCATTGCCCCCAGCACCAACGGCTTTCGGCCGGATGGCCGGGTGAACACGCTCGATGCCGCGTCCGTCGCGATCCAGGGCATCAACAACGACGGTCGCTGGGCCTCCTCGGACACCCAGCAGGTTGACCTGCGGTACGAGAAGGAATTCTGGGGCGTGCACCACGAGTTCGGCGTCGGCGTGGAGTATTTGCGGAACAAGTCCGCCATCTGGGTCTACCCGGTGAACTTCGCCCTCGCGGGCACGGCCACCCTGCCCAACGGCACGTTCACGGGCGTGGATATCTACCACAACTATGACCCGTTCAGCGGTTCCCCCGTCCCGGACGTCTACAAGCTGGTGGGCGGAGCACCGACTCTGAGCGCGGGCAAGGTTAACCTGAATATCAACCACCAGGACTACCTGAGCTACCGGGCCTCGTTCCTGGATGACCGCGTGCATGCGCTGATTGGCGTGAACCGTTACGTGGTCGACCCGAGCGGCCCGCTGAATACGCCACTGGGCAACCGGAACACGTCGGCCACCTACGGCCTCATCGCCGAGGTGACGAAGGGCATCTCCGTGTTCGCGAGCAAGAGCAGCTCCGTCCAGTTCACGAACCTGATGAGCGTGACGGGCGTCGGCGTCCTGCCGAGTGACAATGCGCACCCGCTCGACAACGAGAAGGGCAACGGGTTCGAGGTGGGCGTGAAGTCGACCTGGCACAACAATGAGTTGACGGGCACCTGCTCGTACTACGATGACACCCGCGACGGCGTGGTGACGGGCGACGTCCTGCGGAACCTCTCCGATCCCCGGAATGCGGTGGTCTCGGCCGTCCAGTTCAACGTCAACGGCGGACACTATGTCTCGCGCGGCGTGGACCTGGACCTGAGCTGGACGCCCAACGAGCGGTTCCAGATGCTCCTGAACTACAACCACACGATTGAGGCGATCATCACGTCCGACCCGTCGGTCAACCCGAGCACGCCGGGCACGCTGACTTACCAGCGCGAATTCCTGTATCCCCTGTCACATACGCCCAAGGATCGGGCGAATCTGGTGGGCAAGTACAACTTCGCGCACGGGCACTTCAGCGTGGGCGCGAGTATGCGCTACAGCGCGACCTACCTGATCTCCAACGGTAACACTTCGCTGCTCTGGGTCCCGCAGCAGACCATGTTTGATGCCTTCGTCTCGTACCGCACCAAGGCGGGCAAGGTGCCGATGGAAGTGCGGCTCAACGCGACGAACATCTCCAACGTTCGCGACGACTATACGTGGGGCAACGGGCGCGAAGTCGCGGCGTCCGTGGTCTTCCACTTCTGATGGGTTTGGAATGTATGGGAAGGGCACGTGCGCCTGAGATCGCGTACGTGCCCCTTTTCGTGCCCTGATTTGACCGGCAGTCTCCCCGATGTTCACCGCCCGCACCAGGCTTGCCGACGCCATGCGCTTGGAGCGGCCGGATCGCGTGCCGCTGATGTGCCAGCCGTCGCTGGGCTTCGTGCTCCGGCAGCAGCCGCAGCTCGACCCGATCGATGTCTGGCACAATCACGACGGCGCCCTGAGCCGGGGATACTGCGAGATCAGCCGACGGTTTGGCTTTGACGGGGTGCTGATCCCGGCGGTCGGTGCGGCGCCGCTCGACGAAACCACGGTCCTCCGCATCGACCGGGCCAATGCGGAAGGCCCGGTGGTGCATTTCCGCAACGGGGACAGCTGTGTCTACTGCCGCAACGACTTGCCCCGCTATACCCACGCCACGCCCCCGGAAGTGGCGATCGAGAACCTCGATCCCATGGCCGTGGCCGACCGGCTGGCCTATCATCCGCCCTCGACGCACCTGCGCATGCAGATCACGAAGGACCCGGGCGGCCGGGTGGCTGAGATTGTGCAGGCGCGAAAGATCATGGGGCCGGACGTCTCCATCCACGGCTCACTTTACGCGCCGGAGGACTACCTGATCGATCTGCTCGGAACGGATGGGGCGATGGTCGCACTGCTGACCGAACCCGGGAGGTGCCAGGCGCTGCTGGCACGGTTTGCGCGTGCGGTGGCCGGACATGCGCTCGAGCAGGCCGCCGCCGGTGCGGATGCGCTGAATGTCTCCGCTCCCTGGGCCGGACAGAGCTTCGTTTCGCCCTCCCTATATCGCACCCTGATCGCGCCGGCCCAGGCGGTGCTCGTGTCCGCCGCCCGGGCGGGCGGGGTGCCATCCTACTGCCACACCTGCGGGGCGATCGATGACCGCCTGGAGGCGATCATCGACACCGGCTTTGATGGCATTGAGTGCCTCGACCCACCGCCGCTGGGCAATGTTGAGTTGGCCGACGCGGTGCGCCGGATTGGCGACCGGGCCTTTATCAAGGGGAACATCGATCCGGTGCACACGCTGCTGCTCGGCACTCCGGACCAGATTCGCGCGGACGTCATCGGAAGGCTGGAGGTCGGCATGTCCGCGGCCGGATTCATCCTGAGCACGGCCTGTGCAATCGCCCCCGAAACGCCGGCGGCGCATGTGGAGCTTCTTCACGGGTTGGTCGAACGGTACGGCAGATACTGAGAATTGGCGGCCCCGCATCCCACATGGAAACAACCCTGCACTTGCCGCAACACCCGATCCGCTGGCAGCGGGCCAAACGCTCGGCGCGCTACGAAAATGCTTGGTGCGGGGACGTGCCCCTCGTGTCCCGCGGTCATGCGGGCCTGGTGACGGTCACCAGCGGCCGCGGCGATCGATGGCCTGATCCCTCGCTCAGTTTTGAACCGAACTATCTTCCCGGTCTGCCGGCGACGGTCCGGCAGAAGGTCCGTCAGCGGCTCCGCCGCGGCACGACGGCGCGGGATGTCCTGGAGACGGAGGTAACGCTGGTGAATCGTGGCAAGCAGGCGCTTCCCGTGCTGCTCGATTTTTCCAGCTCCGCCCATCCCGGCCTTGGCCGAACGCACGAGCGGGTGCAGCTGCCGCTCACGGCCGCCGGCCTGGCCACGCACTGGGCCATCAAGGAGGTCATCGCGGAGAATCCATTTCTGGAAGCCGATCAGCACTTGGGCGTGCCCGGGGAGAATGCCGGGTCCTGGTCCTGCCACTACCTTGAGCCGCGCGCCAGCGGCTGTGCCGAGATCAAGACGCGCGCGCCCCTGCTGATTCCTTTGGTCCAGCTCACGCAAGCGGCGACGGCGCTCCGCCTGAGCTTCTTCACCATGGCGGGCCGGGCGTGGCGAATGGTGTTTGCCGGCAATATGTGCGGCGCCGGTGGCTGCAGTTTCGGCACGCACTTTCTTCTCCAGCCGGGCGAGACGGTCGTGGAACGCTTCTGGATTTACGCCCACTACGGATCGGCGGAAGACGCGTGGCGCACGTTCCATTCGCTCGCGCACCGTCGGCCCGCCGCCGTCCGCTGGCTCCGGGACACCAAGGTGCACTACTACGATTTCCTGTCGCCGGCCTCGCTCCAGGGCCGGCGCGGCCTGGGATTCGATGAAGACTGCAAGCGCTTTCGGCAGTTCGGAGTCGGGATGGCGACCCAACACGGCTACTACCCGTTCATGGGAGACTACGTTCATCCGAACCGGCGACGATGGACGGCCATGGCCTCGGATCGCTTTGGAGGATTCGCGATGTCGCTGGACCTCATGCGAAAGAGAATTGCCCGCACGCGGGTGCAGGGCGCGCGGGCCGCCGTGTATATGCATGCCAGCGGCCTGGACTCGGCGTCCCCGTGCGCAGCGAGCCTGCACCATGCGATAGCCTACGACAGCAACCACCAGCCGCTGGAGCTGACCTACTGGCGGGGGCCGGATACGGTCGGAACGCTGTGGCACATGTCGATGGCTGCGTCCGCCTGGCGAGAGCATCTGCTGCAGCAGGCCGAGTGGATCATGGATCTGCTCGACCCCGATGCGCTGCTGGTGGATGAGACTTTTTCCGGCGTCGGGCATGATTTTCACCCGAACCGCAATTGCGCGCTCTCCCCCGGGGCGATTGAATTCTATCAGGCGCTCCGGCGAGTGGTCCACCGCCACGGCCCGGAGAAGGCCCTGCTGACGAGCGACTGTTCGCTGGCCAGCTTTGTGTTATGGGCGGATGGCGAAGCAGGGGATCACGCCTATGCCAACCTGCTGGGTCATCCTTTGTACCGAAAAAGCCCCGTCCGCTATCTGGCGGCCCTGGGCGGTCGGCCGTGGATCCCGTGCGCCTGGCAATACACCGGCTTCTGGCCTGAACAAACGGAACTGGCGAGGGCGACAGGCTGCGGGGTGGGACTCTCCGGCGGCTGGATCGAGTACACGGGTCTGACGCGCCTGCCCGTGCACCTTGAGCGTCAGATCCTCGGGGACATCCGCGATCTGACTGGCGACCGGCCCAGGCACTCTCCCCGTGCCTAGGAGCAATCGCATTCACCCGAGGAAACGGCTTTTCCCATGACACCCCGCGATCGCATCCTCATCGCCGCCCGCCGCGGCAAACCTGATCGGGTTCCGCTTGATATCTGGATGACGCCTGAAGTGAGAGAGCGTCTCCTGGCCCACTTTGGCGTGGCCACGGACCCCGAGCTCTGGGCCAAGCTGCACGTGGACAAAATTGTCGGCGTCAGCCCGCTCTACGTGGGCCCCCCGGCCAGGCAGCTTCCGGGCGGCATCCGGCAGGAGCCCCCTTGGTGGATGAGCATGCGGGAAATCGACTACGGCACCGGCCGCTATTCGGATCCCGTCGGCTGGGCGCTCAAGGATGCCACGACGATGGCCGAGCTGGAGGCCTTCCAGTGGCCAAGCGCCGATTGGTACGATTTCTCCACGATCGAGGCCCAGTGCGATGCCTGGCCGGAACACGCGATCGAGGGGTGTTACGTGGCCCCTTTCTACTGGTACAACCATGTGCGGGGGCTGGAGCAGAGCTGCGTTGACTTGCTCGCCGAGCCCGAGATCACGGAGTACATCCTGGACCGGATCACCCGCTTTTGCTGGGAGTATGCCAATCGCTTCTTTGAGGCGGGCCGGGGCAAAATCCACATCACGCAGGTGACCGACGACTACGGCTCGCAGCACGACCTGATGATCAGCGTCGAGTGCTACCGGCGCTGGTTCAAGCCGCTCCAGAAGCGGTTCACTGACCTCGCGCATCAGGCAGGCGCGCTCGTCATGCACCACGACGACGGGGCCATCCGCCGGATCATCCCCGATTTTGTCGAACTGGGCGTCGACATCCTCAACCCCATCCAGCACGTCTGCCCCGGGATGGGCATGCGGGAACTCAAGCGCGATTTCGGGCGGGACCTGTGCTTTCACGGGGCCGTGGACAACCAGGATGTGCTTCCCCACGGCAGCCCCGAGGATGTACGGCGCGAGGTGCGCGACTGCCTGAGCCAACTGGGCGCAGGCGGCGGATATATCCTTGCTCCTTGCCACAACCTACAGCCGGTGACGCCGACCGAGAATATCGTCGCGATGTACGAAACCGCGTGGGCCGAGGGTTGGTACTAGGCCGCCAGGCCCTGCGCTCGCGCCCAGCCACAGATGCCGATGCCGACGGCGCCAATCAGGATGCCGCCGATCACCCAGCCGCCGTCGTGCCCGGCGAGCGTCGAACCGAGGCGTGCGGCCACGAGCGGCGGGAGCAGCGTGCCAAGCACGTTGGAGAGTCTGACGGCGATGGAGTAGGTTAGGGCGAAAACGAGGTGGCGAATCGCGATTCCAAAGGAAATGCCGCCAATACC
Source organism: uncultured Opitutia bacterium (assembly GCA_903855985.1). Classification (GTDB taxonomy): domain Bacteria; phylum Verrucomicrobiota; class Verrucomicrobiia; order Opitutales; family Opitutaceae; genus Opi-474. The sequence continues at coordinate 116,439 of CAIOAO010000107.1, forward strand.
ATAGAGCGCGCCAAGCCCGGGAATGGTGAGCAGCGCCCCGATGATAGGCAGGAGAAGCCAGCAGAAGGCGGCTTACACGAGCCAGTACGTCTCCCACGACCACCGCCGCACTTTTGTCTGCGGCGTGTAGCACAGAGAGGCTCAAAGACCACCGCAGGCGTGAAACATCGTGCCGAAGATGGGGTTGGCGGCAGGGGACATGAGGTTGGGTGGATTTTGGAGCCTGCGAGCGCATAACGCTCAACCTGCGGTACCTTTGGTTGGCTACTCACGGCCCAATGGGCAGTACGATGGCGTTCAACCTGTAGAAGAAAGCGGTCCGCCTGCCGCCCGTCGCCCGGGGTCCGGAGCGCAATCGGGTCGTCCGATCCGAGCGCTCGCCCTGTGGGGGAAATCGCGCTTTGACCCAGAAGTTTAGGGCGTCGGGCCGGTGCCGTGACTCCAAAAACGAGTGCTGGAGACCAACCAGCCATGCAACGGATACGCGGCAAACCGGGGGTGAGGGTTCGGAGACCAGGAATCCAAGCTGCCGGCGGCCACTCATGACCCGATCCTTGCTGCCAGCGCGCTAGGTCGGGCTCGCGGAAACCGGGACGCGTCCCGGCTCAGATCCGCCAACAGAAAACCCGCATGCCATTGAAGGGATGCGGGTTTAGAGTGGTGCCCCCACGGGGCTCACTTCCTCCTATGAGAAATATTTGAGAACAAGAAAACGGACGGAAATCGGACGCCAATGACCGAATAAGCTCCGTGCTCGGGTAGCTCGGGCTGGGGGAGGAAAGGAACGCGCTGGCATTAGACTGGCGCGTTCAGCTGGAGCCCACGTCTCCCGTTTATTTCTGTCTGAGTATCTTGGATCTCGTGTAGATGTACGGGCCTTCGCATCCCTCGCAAACACCGCCTTCGCCATGCCGTGAGAAAAACCGTATAGTTCGGCGATTCTTACCGGGAATACGGTAGGTACAATCGCGGGTCCATCCCGTCTCATCTCCTCTGTTAAAGGCGGCCCGGTTACTCGGCACTTCGGAAAGGCAAAATGCATCGTTGGAACCAATTTCCACGCCACACGCTTCAAGCAGATCCCTGGGGCCTATTCTGTCGAAGCGGCCCCCTTTGAAATGCACATCGTCCACCAAGGCTACGCGGAATTCCTCAGGCGTTGAAAACTCGATAATCGCCTCATCGATAGTATCGAAGGATTTTCGGTGTGGGTAAGAGGTTTTCATGGGAATAATTAACGGGGCAAAGGGGGCCGTTCCGCTCTCAGTCGATTGCTTGTTTAAGCTTGTCGGCATGCTCCCCACGAAGTCCATCGATGCTCCCCAGAGCTTCGTTGATTCCCCCGGCTTTAAGTGCCGAACGGTAACCTTCCCCTTTCGGGTCGGTGATCCAGTCGTGAGGCTCATCGATTTCAACTTTGGCCGGATAACCAAGGATCTCAAGATCAACCCCGTTGGTTTCGGCCATTTCATAACGGCCCCACAGTCACCTTGGTTGCCGCGCTACTTTCTGCTGTTCCGACTCCTGTCTGGCTCGGGCATCTCTCCGTCGGGACAGCGTCAACCACAACCGATAGATCAACCTATAACGATATCCCGGACTAACACTCGGGGTGGCTCAAAAACTTGAGGCCAGTTGCAATAGAGCCATCGGAGTTGAGAATCTCGTAACTCTATGCGGTCGTATGCCGGTTAGTAGCGGTGACGCGGTCATGCGCTCTGGGTTGGTTTCGCTTGGCAATCCCGTGGTGTAGGCTTGGGCGTGGTCACATGGAAACTAACCTTAGCGAATCGGACATCAATCGGATCGCCGCCAGCGTCGTCGACTTAATTGCAAGGCGTCTATCATCCCCTGGAGCGGAAGTCTCGCCAGCTACCAAGAGCGGTGGAAATATTGATACACAACTGTCGGAGCGGTTGGCTTACTCGCGCAAGGAACTCGCGGCCGAATTGAGCATGTCACCGGTTACCCTTTGGCGCCTGGAAGCGAAAGGTCTGATTAAGCCCGTGCCTGGAGTGCGGCATAAGATGTACTCTAAGGCCGAGGTTAATCGATTCTTGTCAGGCAAGAGTGTAGGCTGGAAGTGAAGGACGCGCTCACCTCGGCGGCGGTCCCGCGTGCGCTTGCTGCACCTCGGTCTTGGCCTGTTCGAGCGTCATCTTCCCGTTCCGCACCTGTGCGGCGAGGTAGTTCTCCCACTGGTCCTTCGCCTTGCCTGCGGCCTTGGGCTGCGGCTGCAAATTGCTCTTACCGTTCGATCCGCCCAGTTCCAGTGGCACCTTGTGGTCGAGGACGTAGTTTTTGCGTTCGGCTTTCGGAATGCCGTTCTCCACGAAGACTTCGCTTTTGAGCGATGACGGTACGTTCCGCGGCTGTTTATCGATGTGAACCTTCGGGGCCGGCGCAGACGATTTACCTGGGGCGCTTGTCGTGGCGTATTCGTCCGAAGTGGTCGCGCGGTGTTTGCCGTAAGCTAACGGATCGATGAGGAGCGCGAACAGGGCGAGCAGTATCGGAGTGATCCTCACAATTCTCTAGTGCCCGAGTGTGAAACGAGGGGCGAGTCGAAACGGCTAAATTGTCATTCTTCAATATGTACGCACACATTATTTATTATAAAACTTAAGCCCAAACAGCCCGAGTCGCTTGGCTATCTAATGCGACGAACGCTGCCGAGTGTAAAAATAGTACACATCCTAGATGGTGCGTTAGGTTGTTGCTGCAGTTATAGTTGCACTACATGCAAGTGATTCCTCTGCAGCAGCCGCATTATGCGCTTGTATTAAACATACCAAAATTTATTTGTACTGTCGGTTTGACATTCTGTATATATTAGAGCCTGAGAGCTTAGGTCTAAATTTATAATATGTGATCTGCTCAGTGCTATACCTAACATTCGAATCTTTCCTGACTGAAATTTAAACAGAAAATAATTTGGGGAAACTAAAATGGCTGAAACTTGCAATTCTTGTGGAACAGAAATTGTATTTGAGGCAGGGAAACAATCGTTGACCTGTCCATCCTGTGGCGCAGTCACCCAAGTGTCGCGCCCTGGGGATGCTCTGGAAACTTCGTTCGACCGCATCGTCCCAATTAGCGTTACGCCTCATGAGTTAGATAACCGTTTATACGCCTACATGGCCAGCGGCAACTTTACTCCGGATGACATGCTCGAGGTTTCGAAAATCACGCAACGAAAACGAAGTTACGTTCCAGCCTTTGCTTTTAAGATCGACTATAAAGCTACATGGACTGCATCTTTTGGCTTTGATAGGGAAGAACCATATACAAAAATCGTAAATACCAGCAAAGGTAAGGAAGCCCGTACAGAATACAGGACGGTAACCGACTGGCGTCCTATAAATGGTGTCGATACTGGCATCTTTGATGTTGCAGGTTACGCTGGAACAGAATTGGACTCCTCGCCACTTTCGCCAGCTAAACTTGCGGTACACGCGGTCATAAATGGCACTCCAACCGAGTACAACCCAAAGTTCAACAAAGGGTTAGAAGTAGAAAGATTTTCAGTTCCAGAGGCAAAAGTTTTTGAGTCGCTAGATGCTGAAATTGATGCTGAAATTGGTCAACGAGTAAAGAAACACGCCCAAGGTGATAGACAGCGTGACTGGCACTGGGTTGCTCGTATGAGTCATGATACTACGACATATGCAGTGCCGATTTGCCATGGTGCCTTCCAGTATAGAAAGAAGGAGTACCACGTCTGGGTGGGGGGGCACGATGTGGATGCCATCCGTGCAGACGAACTACCGGTCGACAAAGATAAACAGAAAACTGCGAATATCGGTTTTATTCCTGGGGCACTTGGCTTTATAACTGCAGTGGGCAGTGACTATATTTTTAGAGTTGATATCTGGTCTAGTTTTATAGCAACTGCTCTGGCACTCGGTTACGGCTATATGCGACGTCAGGCTCTGATTAACTACTCAAAGTCCATCCGAAATTCACTTTTGGTGCAAATACAAGCTTCAAATAAGGCATCAAATTTAAGCGACGAGGATCAGGAAAAGATTGCTAAAGCTTTTCAACGTCCTGAGCGCCCGTTCTTCGCCCAAGTACATAAAGACAAAATCATACTACCAGCGATTGCTGCTTTTGCTTTTTTTGGAGCAGTTGTGCCAGCTGCAATTACTCGTTTGCAGATCGACCGTGTAGCTGCCGATAACGCTCGGATGATCGTAGAGAGGGAAGCTGTTGAAAAGCGAGCGGCACAAGAATTACAAGATCGCAATGCGGCAGAGCAGCAGCGGGAGGTGATCGCCCGTGAAGCTAGAGATCAGGCTGATCTAGAGCGGGAGAAAGCCGCAAAGCAGAAGCAGCAGCAGTATCAAGCTGCTCAAGACGCTGCTTGGGCGGCCGATCAAGAGCGGAGGAAAGCAGAAACCGCTCAGCGGGATAAAGCACTAGACGCAC
>CAIOAO010000108.1 GCA_903855985.1 uncultured Opitutia bacterium
ACCAACCCGGGCGTCATCAATCAGGCGCACCTGACGGCGGCCATCAACGGCGACCGCTTCAACATGTTCTCCCGCACGCATGATGCCGCCGAGCTCGTCGCTGACGCCATTGTCGGCACGGCCTTTGGTGGTTTCACCAGCAAGCTGACCAACTATGACTTCCGCGTTAACGGCAAGCTGTTCGACCTGCCCGCCGGTGCGCTCGATATCGCCCTCGGTGGCGAAGTCCGTCAGGAGTCGCTCAGCGCGATTGCGGATCCGCTCAGCCAGATCGACCCGATCACGGGCGCGCTCGGCTGGAACGGTGCCACCACGCTGTATCCCTTCACCGCGGGTCGCACTGTCGCCTCGGTCTTCACGGAAATCCGTGTGCCGATCTTCAAGGACGTCGCCGGCGCCCACCTGCTCGAAGTTTCCGGCGCGGTCCGCCACGAGCAATACAGCGACACGACCGATCCGACCGTGCCGAAGGTTACGCTGCGGTACCTGCCCATCGACGACCAGTTCGCGCTCCGTGCGACGTACTCGAAGTCGTTCTCGGCTCCCCAGCTGTACAGCCTCTATGGCCCGGTCAGCATCGGCTTCACCAGCCCGTTCACCCTCACCAAGTTCGGTGGCGGCACGCTGGCCAACATGCAGACGAACTCCCAGTCCGGCTCGAACCCGAACCTGACCCCCTCGACCTCGAAGAACTACACGGTTGGTTTCGTGTACTCCCCGAAGGCCGTCAAGGGTCTGTCGGTCTCGGTTGACTACTGGAACATCAAGCAGCGGGACCTCGTTTCCAGCATCGGCTCGACCACGATCCTGCAGGACGTCGAACTGCTCGGCGCGGCCTCGCAGTACTACAACAAGGTCAAGCTCGGCAGCTTCACCGGTTCCCCTGTCGGCGGTCCCGGCGCGATCAGCTCCGGTGTGCCGGACAACATCTATGTCACCGACCAGCAGGTGAACATCGCCGCGGTTGACCTCGACGGCTTCGACGTCGCGGCCAAGTACACCCTGAATGTGGACAGTGTCGGTCGCTTCGACTTCACGTCGAACGTCGGCATCTACCACAGCTACACGGTGACCTCGCTGCCCGGCACCGCCCCGTTTGAGACGGTGGGTTACTCCACCCGCACGAACGGCACGATTCCGAAGTGGCAGACCTACACCTCGGTGGACTTCACCCGCGGCAACTACCAGGCCTTCCTGGGCTTCCGCTACCTCCCGAAGTACACGGTCTACGCCACGGGCCTGTCGGCCAACTCGTTCAACACGGTTGACCTGCTCTTCGCCAAGACCTTCGGGACGGAAATTCCGTACCTCGCGGGCGCGAAGATCACCCTCGGCGTGAACAACCTGTTCAACCGGTTCGGCAATCTGGACCCGAACACGTTCACCGATTCGAACGTCGACACCGGAACCTTCGGCGCCATCGGCCGGTTCTTCTACGTCGACGCGAAGATCAAGTTCTAATTCCCGCGGTTAACTCCGCGTTTCAAATTGAGGCGGCCCGGTTTCCGGGCCGTCTCTTTTTTTGCGCCCGATTTCCGGGCCGCGGCCGGCGCGGGGGATTAAAGTGATTGCTAGTTTGGTTTATGGTTTGATAAGTCCGCATTCCATCCCTTCCGGCCCCGGCCGGCTTTTCCCCCACTGCCGCCATGCGCTTCCCCCTCCCCACCCCCGAAGAAAGGTCGGAGCTCAGGCTGCAGGTACCCCTGTTTTTCGCAGCCTGCGTCCTGCTGAGCGTGGGTTATTACGGGCAGCGCGAGTTGCGCGCCATGGTGGAACGCGAGCACGTGCAGCTCCTGCTGCAGGGCTGGGATGGCTTTGCCTGGTTTGTCTGGCTGCTGGCGGCGCCGGCCATGCTGATCCTGATCCGGCGGTTTCCCCTGCAGCGCGGCCGGATCCGCCAGAGCCTGACCGGCCTGGTGCTGGGCAGTGGCGCCATCTATCTCGTCGTGTCCAACCTGCGTTTTCTCCTGCGCATCCTGCCCAACCTCTGGCTCCCGGCGGCGGCGGACCTGCCGGTGGACTGGTCCCACTACGCGGTTTCGATGCTGTTCCTGATGCCGATGGATTTTCTCACCTACTGCGGTTTTTTTGCGGCCAGCTTCGGGATCGTCTACCATTTTAAATACCGCCAGCGCGGCGAGGAGGCCCTGCAGCTCCAGTTGCGCACCGCGCAGCTCGAGTCCGACCTCGCCCGGGCCGAGCTCAGCGTCCTGCGCGGGCAGCTGCATCCGCATTTTCTCTTCAACAGCTTCAATGCCGTGGCCTCGCTCGTCCGCCAGAAACGCAACGACTCCGCGGTCGAGATCATCGCCCAGCTGAGCGCCTTGCTGCGCCTCGCGATCGAGCGCACCGGCCGCCAGGTGCTGCCGCTGGAGGAGGAGATCGATTTCATCCGCCGCTACCTCGAAATCGAGCAGGTCCGCTTCGGGGAAAAACTGCGGCTGGATTTCTCCCTCGATCCCGCGGCGCTGGACGCCGCCGTGCCCAACCTGGTCCTGCAGCCCCTGGTCGAGAATGCCATCAAGCACGGGATTTCGCGGCGGACCCGGCCGGGCACTGTGCGCCTGGCCGTCCGGCGGGTGGAGGGCCGGCTGCAACTGGAGGTCGTGGACGACGGACCCGATGGTTCGCCGGTCGAGCGCGAGGCCGGGGAGCACCGGCCGGGCGGCATCGGCCTGTCCAACACCCGGGCCCGCCTGGAGAAGATTTACGGGACCGACTATCACATGGAAATGACGCCCCGCCCCGAGGGGGGCATGCGGGTATTTCTTGATCTGCCGTGGCGCCTGATGCCCTCCTTCAAGCCAGTCGTATGAAGAAAATCCGCACGCTGATCGTGGATGACGAGCCCCTCGCCCGGGAAGGTCTGCAATACCTGCTCGAGGCCGATGCGGAGATCGAGGTCATCGGCGCCTGTGGCGACGGCCAGTCGGCCGTGGAGGCCATCCGGGCGCAGAGCCCGGACCTGGTGTTCCTGGACATCCAGATGCCCAAGCGCGACGGGTTTGGCGTGCTGGCGGAACTCAAGCCGGCGGAGCGCCCCGTGGTGATTTTTGCCACGGCTTACGACCAGCATGCGATCCGGGCCTTTGAGGTGTGTGCGATCGACTATCTGCTCAAGCCCTTCAGCGACACGCGTTTTGCCGCCGCCCTCCGCCGGGCCAAGGAGGAGATCCGGAAGGCGCGCACCTCCAGCCTCAGCTCGCAGGTCGAGCAGCTGCTCGGTCATGTCCGCGACCTGGAGGCGAAACGCGGCCCGGCGGAAGCCCCCGCGCCGGCCGGGCCGGGCCCGGATTATGCCGACCGCATCGTGCTGAAGGCCGACGGCGCCCTCCATTTCATCAAGACCCGGGATGTCATCTGGATCGAGGCACAGGGCGACTTCGTCAAGGTGCAGACGCAGGGCAAGACCCAGCTGGTGAGGGAAACCCTGCAGAGCATGGAGCGCAAGCTGGACGCGGCCAAGTTCCTGCGCACGCACCGGTCCTTTCTCGTGAACCTGGAGCACGTGCGGAAAGTCGAGGTCGCGCTGTATGGCGACTACTTCGTCTTCATGAGCGACGGTTCGAAGCTGCGCCTGAGCCGGAATTGCCGCTCGAAGCTCAAGGCCCTGCTCAAGCAAACCCCCACGGCCTGACGAACGCAGGCCCGATCGCGGGGCCGGTGGCCGACACCGGAGATGGCGATCCGGTGAATTTTACGCAATTTTCAGGTCAAAAATTGCGAGCGTCTCGCCGTACAAAACGAGCGTTCTGGTGGCGAAAGCGTCCGCTTGGTCGATATGCCGTTGATGCCGCCCGGTGGTGCCCCAGTAGGTAACTCTAAACACACCTACGTGTTTGAACACAACACACCCTCAGGTGAGCCGGCACAAACCTGGCTGACCTGGGCACAACCAAACTGATTACTACTATGAACAAACTCCGCACGCGGAAGTTCATGGCCGCGCTGTCGCTCCTTGCGACGGCGGGCCTATTCGCGGTTCCTGGCGCCCTGGCCCAGGATCCCGCTCCGGCTACGACGACCACCACCACGACCACGACGACCACCACGCCGGCGAGCACGCCGACCGTGATGGAGAAGTTCCAGGTCACGGGTTCCTACCTGACGCCGGCGGCCAATTCGGTGGCCATCCCGGTGATCACGGTTGATACGAAGGCGATCCAGAACTCCGGCAACAGCACCAACGTGCTGGATATCCTCCGGAAGACGGTCCCCCAGTTCAACGGCAACGCCAATCTCGGTTCCAACAACGCGAACGTCGGCAGCGGTTCCACCCAGGGTGGCTCGCAGCTGTCGCTGCGCAACACGGCGACCCTCGTCCTCATCAACGGCCGCCGCGCCGCGTATGCTCCGGTGAGCGCCACGGGCGGTTACCAGTTCGTTGACGTCAACCTGATCCCGGTCGCCGCGATCGAGCGCATCGAAGTCCTCGCGGACGGTGCCTCGGCCATCTACGGCTCTGACGCCGTCGCCGGTGTGGTGAACATCATCCTGAAGACCGACTACGAGGGTTTTGAGTCGGGCGGCCGCTACGGCTGGTCCACCAACAAGGGCAACACCGCCGAGCGCAGCGCCTACATCGTGGGCGGCGCGGGCAACGGCAAGACCAACATGACGGTCTCGGCCGAGTGGGTGAAGGTTGATCCGGTCTGGAACTTCGAGCGTCCCTACTCGGACCCGACCTACGGCACGCCGACCTTCGCCGGTTCGCTGAACATCGGTTCGAACTTCTACCTGCTCAACCCGAGCCAGGCGGCTCCGACGGTGACCCCGGGCGGCCTTCCGGCCGCGACGCTGGTGGCCAACGGCACCTATTCCGGCCCCCGTCTCTCGGGCGATCAGTTCCAGTTCTTCAATCTGGCCCGCTACGTCACGCAGACGACCGGTAGCCAGCGTGAGGCGCTCTCCTTCGCGTTCGACCACAAGATCTCCGACAGCCTCAAGGCCTTCGGCGACTTCATGTATGCGCACACGAACACGTTCTCGCAGATCAACGGCCAGCCGATCAACGCCAGCATCGGCGCCGGCCTGCACGGCAATCCGTTCAACGTCACCGTCACGGCCCGCAATCGTATCGTGACCAACCCCCGCCAATACCTGAACGACACGACGAGCGCCCGCGCCGTCATCGGTCTCGAAGGCAAGATCACCGAGGACTGGTCCTGGGAGTCGGCGGCCGACTACAATCGCGTCACGACGAACTACGCCAATCCGGGTGTCGTGAACCAGGCCCACCTGACGGCGGCCATCAACGGCGACCGCTTCAACATGTTCTCCCGCACCCATGATGCCCAGGAGATCGCGGATGACGCCATCGTCGGCACCGCCCAGGGCGGCTTCATCAGCAAGCTGAGCAACTACGACTTCAAGGTCCGCGGCAAACTGTTCGACCTGCCCGCGGGCTCGGTGGACATCGCCGTTGGCGGTGAGGTTCGCCAGGAATCGCTCAGCGCGACGGCCGACCCGCTCAGCCAGATCGACCCGGTCACGGGCGCGCTCGGCTGGAACGGCGCCACCACGCTGTATCCCTTCGCCGCTGGCCGCACGGTCACGTCGGAGTTCGCGGAAGTCCGCATTCCGATCCTGAAGGACGTCGCCGGCGCCCACCTGCTGGAAGTCTCGGGCGCCATCCGCCACGAGAGCTACAGCGACACGACCGACCCGACCGTCCCGAAGGTCACGTTGCGCTATCTCCCGATCGACGACCAGTTCGCGCTCCGCGGCTCGTACTCGAAGTCGTTCTCCGCGCCCCAGCTCTACAGCCTCTACGGTCCGGTGAGCATCGGCTTCACCTCCCCGTTCTCGCTCAACACCGCTGGAGGTGGCGTCGTGAACAACTTCCAGAC
>CAIOAO010000109.1 GCA_903855985.1 uncultured Opitutia bacterium
CCGCGCCGCCGGGGCCGCGGACCTTGATGACCCCGAAGCTGCGGCCGATCACATTAGTCGCGCCAAACGGCGCGAGTGCGCGGTGCAGCGTGTCAAAATCCACCCCCGCCACCTCGACATCGAAGTCCTTTGGCTCGAGTCCCAGCAGCCAGTCGCGCACCCCACCACCCACCAGACGTGGCCGGCCAACCCGCCGTACGGCGTCCAGCAAGGTGCGCAGATCAAGGGGCAGGTGCATGGCGCTTACTTGTCCTTGGCCAGCGCAGCGGCCACGACAGCCAGCCAGCCGGCCAGCAGGGCGAGTCCGCCGAAGGGAGTGACGGGTCCCAGCCAGCGAGGACCTCCCAAGGCCAGGAGATACAGGGAGCCGGAGAACACCACCGTGCCGACGGTCCAGGAGATAGAAGCAATGTTAAGTCGCTTATGGACAGTGCCTTGTGATGTGTTTTGCCAGGCTGCGGCGGCGAAAAGGGCAACGGCGTGGACCAGCTGGTAGCGGGCGGCGGTCTCCCACGCGGTGGTCATGCCCCGCTCCAACAGGGTTTCACGCAGGGCATGGGCGCCAAAGGCGCCCAAGGCGACGCCAGTGAGGCCGAAGAGTCCGGCGGCCAGGAGGGTGGTGCGGTGGTTCATGGCAAGTGGCTGCAACGCTCGCACATCCGGAGGTCAAAACAAGGCTGCTCTTGCCGGGCAAAGCGGCTTGGGCGGGGCGTTTTTTTGCCTCCGAAAACGAAGGTTGACACACCTCGGCGAAACTTTTGTTCTTGGCCTCTTTTCCCATGAAAACCTTCCTCGCCAGCAAGGAGACGATCCAGTCCAAGTGGCATCTTATTGATGCCGAAGGCGTCGTCCTCGGCCGTCTCGCAGTCAAAGCCGCCAACCTTATCCGTGGCCGTCACAAGGCGTCCTACACCCCGACCGTTGATACCGGCGACCATGTCGTCATCATCAATGCCGAGAAGATCGCCGTGACCGGCAAGAAGGAGCAGCAGAACGAGTACATGTTCTTCTCCGGCTTCGTCGGCGGCGAGAGCTATCGCAAGCTCTCCCTCCAGCGCGAGCGCCACCCCGAGTTCATCCTCGAGCACGCCGTCAAGGGCATGCTCCCGAAGAACCGCATCGCCGCCAAGATGCTGACCAAGCTTCACGTGTTCGCCGGCCCGAAGCACACCCACGAGGCCCAGAACCCTGTCAAGACCACCGTCTGAACATGACCACCGCCACCAACATTTTCCTCGGCACCGGCCGTCGCAAAACCTCCACCGCCCGCGTCCGCCTGTCCGAAGGCACCGGCAAGCTCACGGCCAACGGCCGGAGCTTTGAGAGCTACTTCTCCCACGAGAATTTCGCCAAGCAGGCCTACGCCCCGCTGAACACCGTCGACCTCCGCGAGAAGATTGACGTGACCGTCAATGTCGCCGGCGGCGGCGTCGCCGGCCAGGCCGGGGCAGTCGCGCACGGCATCGCCCGCGCCCTGCAGAAGCTGAATCCGGAGCTGCGCGCCGCCCTCAAGAAGGCCGGCCACATCACCCGCGATCCCCGCGAAAAAGAGCGCAAAAAGCCCGGCCAGCCCGGCGCCCGCAAGCGCTTCCAGTTCTCGAAGCGTTAATCCGCCCGAGTCCTTTTCCCCCACCGCCGACGTCCCGTACGTCGGCGGTTTTTTTGTGCCCCGATTATTGACTCCGGATTTCCGAACTCCAAGCCGCCGGCCATTTTACCGGAGGTAACAGAGGGAACGGAGGAGGGTAATGGGGTTCCGTTCCCTCGGTTTCCTCCCGTTCAAATTCCGTCTCAGGGGTCTGGGTTTGCCCCGTGGTCTGCCGGGTTAACCCGGTCAAAAATCCGGTCTAACTAGCTAGCCCTGATGTGGTTTCGCGGCGTGGTCGGGTCTATTCCGGGCGGCTTGATTCCGGGGTAAACCGCCTCATTTTTGTCATAAACCCCGGTTGGCCTGTTGTCTGCTATACAAAAGGGCGACTTGCCCACTTTGGGGGGTCTTTGCTCCTACACCAAACCACACCATGTCCCAGAAAACCAACGTAGTCATCACTTGTGCCGCTCTCCTTTTGGGAGCGTTGTCCGCCAGCGGTCAGACCGCCACCGCCCCGGCTCCCGCCGCCCCGGCTGGGCCCACCGCATCCTGGACGGTCACGCCGGCCTTCGTCTCGCAATACATGTTCCGCGGCGTTCGCCTGGGTGGACCCTCGTTCGAACCGGCGGTTGAGTTCGACTACGACAACATCGGCGTCGGCGTGTGGGCCAACTTCCCGATCGCCGACAAGGTGGTCGGCCAGTCGGACCCGGAATATGACGTCTACGGCTTTTACACCATCGCGTTGAGCGACAGCGCCAGCATCGTGCCCGGCTTCACGTGGTACAACTACCCGCGCGCCCCCAGCGCCAATGGTTTCTTCAAGGCGACGTTCGAGCCGAGTGTGGCGTTCAACTACACCGTCGCGGGCATCAAGCTCACGCCGAAGTTCTACTACGACGTCGTGCTCACCGGGCCGACGCTGGAACTGTCCGCCACCTGGGCGCTGCCGCTGAAGGATCTCGGCACCGAGTTGGATTTCATCGGCACGGTCGGCACCTTCAAGTGGAAGACCGCCGCGGATAACACCTTCCCGGACCTGAAGAACTACGGGAATTATTTCCTCGTCGGTGTGTCCGCGCCGTTCGCCATCACCTCCGCCTCCAAGATCGTCGTGGGTGTCGCCTACACCAAGGGCAGCGACAACTACTTCAAGCAGTCCGGTTCGCCGAAGGTGGAAAACACCGCGGCCGTCGGCCGCGGGGTGGTCACCGTCAGCTACGCCTACACCTTCTGATTTAGGCACCAGCCTCGTTATATGAACCGCCCGCACCGTCCTGGTGCGGGCGGTTTTGCTTTTTGGGGCAGGGAGGTGGGGCCTTTGCTGGTCGGGCGTAAAGCCCGACCTACGTCGATCAACGGTCTAAAAATCCTGCTGGATTCCCCGCACGTCCTGCGCGACTGTGCCCGGTCGTGAAGCGTTGTCCTCCGGGCACGCAGTTGAATCACGATCCGCGCCAACTTTCCTCCGCAGCATAACAACTCAATGAAAACCAAGGTCTTCGTCGATGGCGAGGCAGGCACCACTGGACTAGAAATCCGGGAGCGCCTCGCGCTGCGTTCGGATATTGAGGTCATCCAAATCGACCCGGCTCGCCGCAAGGACGCCTCAGCGCGGGCCGAATGCTTGAATGCGGCCGATATCGCTTTTCTCTGCCTGCCCGACGAGGCCGCGCGCGAATCGGCCGGATTGGTCCAGAATCCCCGGACCTGCGTCATTGATGCGTCCACCGCACATCGGTCTGATCCCAACTGGGCCTATGGCGTGCCCGAGTTGTCGCCGAGTTATCGGGCCGCGCTGCGCACCGGCAAGCGCATCGCCAACCCTGGCTGCCATGCCACCGGTTTCGTCCTCGCGATCCGGCCGCTGGTCCAACGCGGAATCATCCCGGCCGACTTCGTGCTCCCGTGCCTTTCGCTCACCGGCTACAGCGGCGGCGGCAAGAAACTCATCGCGTCTTACAACCAATCGCCGCTGCCCGCGGCCCTGCAGAGTCCGCGGCCCTATGCCCTCGGACTGCGGCACAAGCATCTGCCCGAGATGACGGCGCACACCGGCCTGGCTTCGGCGCCCGTTTTTGTGCCGGTCGTCGCGAATTTTTACCGGGGGCTGCTCCTCACGTTCCCCCTCGCGCTCGGCCAGTTCCCCTCCCGGCCGCAGCCGGCGGAGCTGCATCAAATCCTCGCTGAAACGTACGCCGGCGAAAAATTTGTCCGCGTGCTCCCGTTCGCTGACGAATCGATCCTGGATGGTGAGTCCTTCGATCTTCAGGCGTGCAACGGCACCAACCGCTGCGACATCGCCTTGTTTGCGGATGGGGAACGTACAGCCCTGATGGTGCGCCTGGACAATCTTGGCAAAGGTGCTTCCGGTGCCGCTATCCAGTGCATGAATCTCCACCTCGGCCTGGATGAAGGCGCGGGCTTGAAAGCTGAATAGCCGAAGGCCCTTCGACGCCTTTGGTTCGCGGGGCAGCGCGGAGCGATTGCCTGCGGAATGGGATGAGTGACAATCCGGTGACGCTACCGGTGCGCCCTTTCGCTCTGAAAACCTGCTTGTCAGCCGCGGGTGAATCCCGCACTTCTCATCCCTCAATAACTGTGAACGGCGCGGAAAATTAACGCGGGATACATCGTCCCGCTCCGCCCTTCTTCCCGTCAACGCCAGCGCATCATGATCGAATTCAAAAACAAAGTCCTCTTCGTCGGTTACGGCGCGGTTGCCGAGTGCACC
>CAIOAO010000110.1 GCA_903855985.1 uncultured Opitutia bacterium
CTGCCGGACTGGATCACCAGCACGCACCGCGGCCACGGCCATGCGCTCGCCAAGGGCCTGCCGCCCACCGCGCTCATGGCCGAGCTTTACGCGAAGGCCACCGGCTGCTGCGGCGGCCGCGGCGGCAGCATGCATCTGTACGACCCGGGGCACGGTGTGTTCGGCACCAACGGCATCGTCGGCGGCGGCATTCCCCATGCCGTCGGCGCCGCCCTCAGCGCGCGGACCCGGGGCACAAAGGGCATCGCCGCCGCGTTCTTCGGGGACGGGGCCGTCAACCACGGGGCGTTTCACGAGAGCCTGAATTTCGCCGGGGCCCAGCAGGCCGGCGTGCTGTTCGTCTGCGAAAACAACCTCTACGCCACCGCGACGCCCCTGGACCAGGTCACCCGCAATGCCGAGATTGCCACGCGCGCCGCGGCCTACGGCGTGCCCGGCGTGGCGGTGGACGGCAATGACGTGCTCGCTGTCTGGTCGGCGGCGCGCACCGCGGTCGCCCGGGCCCGGGCCGGCGGCGGCCCCACCCTCATCGAGGCCAAGACCTACCGCGTCGTCGGCCACCACGAGGGCGACCCGCTCACCGGCGTCTACCGCACGCAGGAGGAACTCGACGCCTGGAAACTCCGCGATCCCATCCAGACCTTTCGCCAGCGCCTGACCGGCGAACTCCAGGCCGCCCGGCCCGCCGAACTGGACGCGATCGATGCCCGCGTGCTCGCCGTCATCGCAGACGCCGTCGAGTTCGCGCGCCAGTCGCCGGATCCGGACCCGGCCACGGTCCACGCCCACTGCTGGTCGGAGCCGGTCAATCCACCCCGGCCCGCGGCCAAGCCGGATCCGCGGACCGAAACCCAGGGCTGGCTCGACGCCGTGCGCGACGGCATCGCGGAGGAGATGCGCCGCGACCCGCACCTGTTGTATTTCGGCGAGGGCATCGGCCAGCGCGGCGGGAGTTTTGCCCATACCAAGGGCCTGTGGCAGGAATTCGGCGCGGGTCGCGTGATCGACACGCCGATCTGCGAACTGGGCTTCACCGGTGCGGCCATCGGCGCCTCGGCGACGGGTTGCCGCTCGGTGGCCGACCTGATGTTCGTGGACTTCCTCTTTGAGACCGGCGGGCAGATTCCGCTGCAGGCCGCCAAGCTGCGCTACATGAGCAACGGCGCAATGACCGTGCCGGTCGTGGTGCGCGCGCCCTGCGGCGCGGTCAAAAGCGCCGGACCCCAGCACAGCGGCACGTATCATTCGATGTGGTCGCATCTGCCGGGGCTGATCGTCGCCCTGCCCTCGAATCCCGCCGACGCGAAGGGACTCATGAAGTCCGCCCTGCGCGGGGCCAACCCGGTGCTGTTCCTCGAGCCCAAGGCACTTTTCTCCTCGAAGGGCGAGGTGCCCATGGGCGAACATCTCGTCCCGTTCGGCGTGGCCCGGATCGCCCGCGCCGGCGCCGACCTCACCGTGGTCGCTGCCGGCCGGATGGTTTCGCTGGCCCTTGAGGCCGCCGAAATTCTGGCCCGGGACGGCGTGAACTGTGAGGTCATTGACCTGCGCACCATTGTCCCGCTCGACGTCGAAGCCATCACCGCCAGCCTGGAAAAAACCCACCGGCTGCTGGTCGTGGACGAGGGTTATGCCGCGTTTGGCCTCGGCGCGGAAATCGCCGCCACGGTGGGCGAGCTCGCCTTTGATGCCCTGGATGCGCCGGTCGGCCGGCTGCACCTGGAACCGGTCCCCCATCCTTTCAATCCGCAGCTCGAGGCCGCCGTGCTGCCCAGCGCCGCGAAGATCGTCGCCGCGGCACAGGGCGTGGTCGCGGGCGTCGTGGCCGCGTCCCGCCGTCCGCGTGTCCAGGCCGCGGCCGCCGATCGTGTCACCCCGGCCCCGGAGGGGAAACCCACGGCCGCGCGCCCGGCCCCGAAAATTTCCTCCGCCGCCCGCGAAAAAGACCCGGCGGACGGCGAGGCGATCCGGCTGCCCCACGGGGATCTCACCGTCAGCGAGGCCAAGGTCCTGCACTGGCGCAAACAACCGGGGGATGGATTCAGCGCGGGCGAAGTCATCGCCGAGGTCGAGACCGACAAAGCCGTCATGGAGGTGGAAGCCCCCGCCGCCGGCCGTCTGGTACGGATCGCCGCGCCTGCGGGCGCGGTGGTGCCGATGGGCGGACTGCTCGCGGTGTTTACCCGGGAGTGAGGCCCGGGCCCTGGGCCCTTACTGCTGCTGGTAGCCGTGCCGCTGGAGCACCCAGGCGGCCTGGTAATCGTTGATCTCCGCGACCGTCTGGTTGCTGGCGAGCGCGTGCTGGCGCAGTGCGCGCGCGGAGTCCGGCGTCTGCAGCCGGTTGAGCGCGTTCATCGCGGCGATTTCCGTGTCCACCGCGCGGATCGCCTCGAGATCGGTGCGGATTTGTACGCGGGCGTCCTCCGTGACCTGCTTCCGCATGCCGTTCTCCAGCGCCTCGACGAATTTGTCCACGCTGCCCTGCGGTCCGACCAGCAGGTTGAGATGCTGCCAGAACGCCATCGTGGAATAGGGCCCCACGCCCATGTACTGGGGGCCGGCGCTGTGGCCGTCCATAGTCCCGCGGTAGATTTCCATCTCCGGCGGAACCTTGACGCCGCGCACCGAGGACAGCCAGCCGCTGTGGTCCATGAAGAGCTGGCCACCCTCCACGCTGGTCAGGAAGCGCAGGAAATCGAGCGCCTCCGCCTTGTGCGGGCTTTGCTTGTTGAGGTACATCTCGAAGCTCGTGCCGAGATAGCCGTCCTTATACGGTCCCACCACGTAGGGTCCGACCACCGGGTCGTCCTTCGTGGGCTGCGGCAGGCGCATTGCCTGCACCGGGAAGGCCGCCAGCCGCTTCAGGCTGGTCGCATCATACGTGCCCGAATAGATGAACAGCGCCTCACCCCGGACAAATTCCTGGAGCGCATCATCCCGCGAGAGCTGGCTGAAACCCGGCCGCATCTGCTGCGTGAACTCCCGCAGCATCGCGAACCCCGCCTTCACCTCCGGCCTCCGGTAGTTCCAACGGCCCAGCAGGTAATCGGACTGGGCCTGCCAGGGCCAGCGGGCGAGATAACCTTCGCGGTCGAGTTCCAGACTCATGCCCGTGAGGGTCCCGAACATCACGAAATCGGCCAGCCATTGCGCATTGCTGTAGGAGCCGGCGAGCGGGTGCAGCACCACACCGGTGCGCCGGGCGTAATCATCCACCTGCGCACACAGGGTGCGGAAGTCCGCCAGCGTCACCGGCGGCGCGGCGGAACCGGTGATTTTCTTCAGCAGCTCGCGGTTGCAGAACAGCCGGCTGCTGCCCTGCGACAGGGTCGCCCCGTAAACCTGCCCGATCTCCGGGCTCTGGCTGATCATCTCGTAAAGCCCGTCGGCAAAGGTCTGCCGCCACGGCACTTTTTCCATCGGGGTGCCGCGGTTGTACGGGTTCGTCTCGCTCATCGCCGCCGTCAACGGCTCAAAGTACCGCACCGGCACGTCATTCATGCCCTGCAGCCAGTACGCAAACTCAATGAGGTCGGTCGCGGTGCCCCCCGTCAGGTTCGTCCGCACCCACTGCCGGTAAACCGGCCCGGGCACCTCCACCTGCTCGACCTTCACCCGCGGGTTCAGCTCCTCGTAGCGGCGGATCACCGCGCGAATGCCGTCCGGCGGGCCCTTTTCAATCTGCCAGTGCGCAAACCGGATTGTCACCGGCCGCGCACTCACGAGCGGCGCCGACCGCGTGAACACCCACCAAAGGGCCACGAGGTAGCACGCCGCAAACACCGCCAGCATCAGCCGGAATTTACCCCGCCTCATGACGATGGCCCCTCCGCCCGTTGCGCGGCGGCGATCTCCGCCAGCTTCGCCTTCACCGTGGCCATCCGCCCGTCCACCTCGTTCTCGGCAAGGTAGCGCTCGAAATAAACCCGCGCCTGTTCCCAATGTTTTTCCCGTCGCGACAGCTCCGCGATCTGCAGCTGCAGCTCCACGCGCCGGAGCCCCGTCAACCCGCCGATCCGGTCGGCCGCCAGCAGGTCGGCCAGTACGCCGGCCACCGGCTGCCCGTGAAAGAGCCGCCCCCGGCCGAGCACAATGAGCGCGTCGCGCTGCAGTTCCGGCTGCGTCACGCGCGGAAGCAAAGCCCCGGCCGCCGCGACGCGCGCCGCGGGGTCACCCGCCTCCGGCAACACGTAGAGGCGGAGCAGCATCAGCTTCACGAGTCCGAGCTGCGCCCAGAAACTGGCCGGACTCTTGTCCGCGAGTTGCGCGTAGATCTGCGCCGCCCGCGCCGGGTCCGGCGTGAAAAAGTGCACTTGGTACAGCCGGCCGGTCAGGTAGGCAGCCGCGGCGGCAATCTCATCCCGTCCCCGCGCCAGCTCGGACAACTGCGCCTCCACGTTCCGCAAGCCCGCGTCGGTGACCGGCTGCAGGTCAATCCGCACCACCGCCTCGGCCAACGCCGCCTCGCGGCTATCCGGCCCGCCGGATTTCTGCAGCGCCCCCAGCGCATCGTTGGCTAGGTGCCGTCCGAGGTGCTCCCACGCGACCGCCACGTCCGCGTCGGCCGCCCGCGCCGTGGGCGGTACGCACACCACGCCCAGCAGCAAGGAGATCCAAAACACAGGTGGGGTAACCCGGGGCACACCTCCACCGTGAAAGTTTGCCGGGCGACGACAAGCCTCGGTTTGGGAATTAGGCAGGGCGCGGCCGCTGGGCGCGACGGTTAGGAAGGCAGGGCGAATCCTTCGGAGGAGCCGTCAGTGGGAGGGCGGGTCCCTGACCCGCCCTACCCCGCCATCACACCGACTGCAGGAAATCCCGCGCGGCGAGGAACCCGCGTTTCTCGCCGTCCACCGTGCCGTTGTAGTCCACATCCTCGAGCTCGATGGACACGTAGCCCCCGAAGTTCGCGGATTTCAGCACGGTGAAGATCTTCGTCCACGGCGCCGCGCCCGCGCCCGGGATCGTGTAGCGCCAGAACGGGCCGCCCCACGGCAGGCCCTCGGCGAACACCGGCGCCTGCTCGGTGCCGAGGTTGTAGAGGCGCTCGGCGTCAATGAAGGTGTCTTTGCCGTGCACATGCACGACGTGCGGCGCGAACTCCGCGATGAAGCGCAGCGGATCGATGCCCATGCGGAGCAGGTGCGAGGGGTCGTAGTTGATGCCGTAGGCCGGCGAATTCATCTCCTTGAGGAACGCGCGGTACGATTCCGGCGTACAGCATTGCGCATTGCAGCCCGGCCAGCCTTCGACCGACAGCTTCGTCTTGGTCTCCTTGAGCACGTCGCGCAGCGCGCCGTACGTCTCGACCATGTAGCCGAACGTCTCCTTGCGGGAAAGCTTCTCGTCCTCCGCGAGCATGACGATGAAGAACAGCTTCACGCCCGCCGCCGCGCTGTCGCGGATCATCTTCTGGGCGAGCGCGACCGTGGCCTTCCGTTTGCCCGCGTCGGCCGACATCATGCCGAACCACTCCGGGCCGAAGAGGTCGATCGTGCCGATGGGCAGCCCGCCCTGCTGGAATGCCGGCACCTGGGGCAGCCGGTTGGCGCCCACGTCGATGCAGTTGAAGCCGTGGGCCGTGGCCCACGTCGCGACATCGCCGGCCACCAGCTTGTCGAATTCACCGGTCATGCGGATGCCGATGGGAAAACCACCGGTCTTGGTTTTGGCGGGAGTGCTCATGGGAGTTTCGAAAAGACGGTTTGCATCGCCGCGAACATCTTCTGGCACGCGGCCGCGGGCGGCATCGCCCAGAGCTCGTCGTTGAACATCTCGATCGCGTAGTTGCCCTTGTAGCCGAATTTCTCGAAGCGGCCGAAGAGGTCGACGAGGTCGTACGCGCTCGCCGGGTCGCCCGGCAGGAGGCGCGCCGTGTTGCAGTCGGTCGTCTCCGCCGGCGACATCGGCATGTTGTCCACGTGCACGTGCTTGATCCACTTCGCGGTCTCCGCGGTGATGTGCTCCGTCTTGCTGGGCGTGGAGTGGAAATGCGCCGGGTCGAACAGCACGCCGACGTTGGACGCGTCCGAGCGTTTCGCGACGACCTCGCAGTTGGGGAGGGTCGCGTAATTGCGCAGGTGCCTCATCTGACCCATGTTGCCGGTGCCGATGAAACCCAGTCGGATTTTTTTCATGAACGTAAGTTAAGAAAGCAGCAAAACCTGAGCCGTCGTGTGTCGCGGGATAAGGGTTGCACTTCGCTGGGCAGCGGCGATGGCGTAAAGCGGAATCTGGTGACCAAGGCCGGGATGACACAATGCGACCGGGCCGGGAGCGGGACAGGACGAGGGGACAGCCACCACGCCACGCCAGCGATCTCACCCTTGCGTTCATGGTTTGGCGGGGGATTAGCGTCGGGGATTTTTCTCTCCAACACGAGGTGC